>NZ_FNTA01000004.1:0-690833 GCF_900105055.1 Amycolatopsis lurida | reverse complement strand
GTGCTGGCCGAACTGGCGGCGCTCGAAGATCCGCGCGCGCGGCAGGTGAACGAGAAACACGGCGACGACCACGGCGTGAACCTCGGCAAGCTTCGTGCGATCGCGAAGCGGCTGAAAACCCAGCAGGACCTCGCCCGCGAGCTGTGGGAAACGGACGACACGGCGGCGAAACTGCTCGCGCTCCTGATCTGCCGTCCGAAGGCGTTCGACCGCGACGAGCTGGACCGCATGGTGCGCGAGGCGCGGACCCCGAAGGTGCACGACTGGCTCGTGAACTACGTGGTCAAGAAGAACCCGCACGCCGAAGAGCTGCGCCTGGCGTGGTCCGCCGATCCGGATCCCGTGGTCGCGAGCGCCGGCTGGGCACTGACCACCGAACGCGTGGCGAAGAAGCCCGAGGGCCTCGACCTCACCCGGCTGCTCGACGTCATCGAAGCGGAGCTGAAGACCGCGCCGGACCGCCTGCAGTGGGCGATGAACCACTGCCTGGCGCAGATCGGGATCGACCACGCGGAGCACCGTGCCCGGGCGATCGACATCGGGGAGCGCCTCGAAGTGCTCAAGGACTATCCGACCCCGCCGAACTGCACGTCGCCGTTCGCGCCCGCCTGGATCGCCGAGATGGTGCGACGGCAGGCGTGACTGAGCGTCCGATCTGGGCGCTCAAGGCGAATGCGCGTGGGGTCGTGAGTGGTAAGGAGCGTTAGAACGACACTTGCCACTCACGACCCCCCGCGCCAGGTCGCGCAGGCGTGTGGTGCGTCCAGGTGCCAAGCCTCAGCCGAGCGCGTCCGCCTTGATGGCCTCGAACTGGGCCCCCATCCGTGCCGCGAGCGCCTCGGCCGCCCGCAACGGCCGGACCATCACCTTGAAGTCGGTGATCTTGCCGTCGGTGTCGAAGGTCAGGAGGTCGCAGCCGTTGATCTCCAGCCCGTCGACGGTCGCTTCGAACTCGTACACGTGGTGTGCCCCGTCGTGGATCTCGCGGACGTAGCGGAAGTCCTCGAACACGCGCAGTACGCCGCGCAGGATCGCCGCGGTGATCGCCTTCCCCTGGTAGGGCTTGAACGCCACCGGGCTGGTGAAGACCACGTCGTCGGCGAGCAACGCCTCGATCGCGGCGGCGTCCTTCGCTTCGACCGCTTCACGGAACGTGGGCATGGACGATCTCCTCATAGTCAACTTGTTGAGTAGATGCGCCGAGCGTAGGTGATCACCGCGTCAGTGTCCACCAAAGTGTCTAGTCAACTTTGCGACTAATCCGCGCGGCACTATCATCGCGCCATGGCGCTGCGGAACGCGATCCTCGCGACGCTCCTGGACGGTGAGTCCTCGGGCTACGACCTGGCGAAGAGCTTCAACGCGTCGGTCGCCAACTTCTGGACCGCGACACCGCAGCAGCTCTACCGCGAACTGGACAAAATGGAGTCGCAAGGCCTGGTGGCGGCGCGAGTCGTCGAACAGCGGCGGCGTCCCACCAAGCGGCTCTTCTCGCTGACCGACGCGGGTGCGGCCGAACTCGCCGAATTCACCACCCGGGCGCCGAAGCCGACCGCGATCCGTGACGAGCTGCTGGTCCAGGTCCAAGCCATCGAGGCAGGCGACGACAAGGAGGTCCGGTGCGCGGTCGCGGACAAGATGGCCATAGCCGAGACGAAACTCAAGCGGTTCGAGCGCCTTCGTGAGCGTCTGCTCGGCGAGTCCGCCGAAGCGGATTTCCTCGCCACAGCGCCCCGCGTCGGGCCGTATCTGACCCTCGCTCGCGGGATCGCGTTCGAACAGGAGAATATTCGTTGGTGCGAGATGGTTCTCGCGGTACTCGATCGGCGCGCCGGAGAGGAACGGCATGGTTGAGCGGAAAACAGGTCCGAGGTTTCGTCAGGTGGTGCTGGACGGCACCGACGTCCGCACCTTGGCGGAGTTCTACCGGCGGCTGCTGGTCTGGGATTACCGGCCAGGGGACGAAGCGCCCCCGCCCGGCACCGAGGACAAGGACTGGCTGGTCCTGCGGAACCCGGACGGTGGGGCGCAACTCGCGTTCCAGCAGGTCGACCGGCTGGAAGAAGCGAGCTGGCCGGACGCCGAGCCGGTGCCCCAGCAACTGCACCTGGACCTGACCGTGGACTCGGTCGAGGAGCTCGACGTGCAGCACGCCCGCGTCCTCGAACTCGGTGGGCGGCTCCGGCTCGACCGCAGCGACGACCTGGAAGAACCCTTGCGCGTCTACGCGGATCCGGCGGGGCATCCGTTCTGCGTCTTCGTCGCCTGAACGCGCTCAGGCGCGGCACAGTAGATCGGGTAGCTTCCGGTCATGACCACCGCGCTGATCATCGGTGACCTCCAGCGAGGTATCACGGGTAATTACCCGTTCACCGGAACAGTTCTGCCGCCGATCAAGAGCCTGCTGCCGCGTGCGCGTGCGGCCGGCGCGCTCGTCGTGTTCGTCCACTTCGCTCTCCGCGGCAACGGGGCCGATCTGCCGCCCGGGAACGCGCTGTTCGAGTCGTTCCACGGCGCGGGGGACACCTTCCACGAGGGTTCGGCCGGGACGGAGATCGACCTGCCGGTCGCCGAGGAGGACGTGGTCGTGCTGAAGCGCCGTGCCGGCGCCTTCGCCGGCACCGATCTCGACCTGGTGCTCCGCGCCAGGGGCGTCGACACGGTCGCGATCGCCGGAGTCGCGACCAGCGCCATGGTGGCCGCGACGGCCTACGACGCGGCGGACCGCGGTTATCACGTGACCGTGCTGCGCGACGGTTGTGCCGACGGTGATCCGGAGATGCACGGCTTCTTCGTCGACAAGGTGTTCCCGAGCCGGGGCTTCGAGGTCGTGCCGTGCGCGGAGTGGCTCGTCGGCGGCGCATAAATCGCGGGACCGGATCGCCCGGATGTGGCACCGTGGTCGCCGACCTGATCAAGGGGGCGGAGATGGAGACGAGTCGACTCGGGCGTACCGCTGTCGAGGTGACGCGGCTGGGGTTCGGCGGCGGGCCGCTCGGCGGATTGTTCGCGCCACTGGACGACGAGACCGCGGCGGGGGCGCTGGCCGCGGCCTGGGACGGCGGGATCCGGTACTACGACACGTCACCGCATTACGGGATCGGGCATTCCGAACGCCGCATCGGCGAGTTCCTGCGCTCGCGGCCGCGTGCTTCCTTCGTCCTCTCGACGAAGGTCGGCCGCCTGCTGGTTCCGCAGGATCCGGCCGGGCGAAGGGATCCGGCGGGCTTCCACGTCCCCGCGACGCACCGCCGGGTACGCGACTTCACACGAGACGGGATCCGGCGCAGCGTCGAGGATTCCCTCGAGCGGATGGGCCTCGACCGGATCGACGTGCTGTACCTGCACGACGCCGAGGAGTTCTTCGGCGACGCGCTGCGCGACGGCTACCCGGCTCTCGCGGAGCTGCGGTCGGAAGGGATCGTCGGCGCGATCGGCGCCGGAATGTACGACACGGACATGCTGACCACTTTGGTCGAGGAGACCGATGTCGACGTGATCATGCAGTCCGGCCGCCACACGCTGCTCGATCACAGCGCGCTCGACACCTTCCTGCCCGCGTGCGAGAAGCGCGGTGTCTCGGTGATCGCGGCATCGATCTTCAACTCCGGATTGCTCGCCGTGCCGAGGCCTGTCGCGGGAGCGCACTTCGACTACGAGACCGCCACACCGGACGTCGTGGAGCGGGCGAACCGGATCGCAGACGTGTGCGAGGCACACGGCGTGACGCTTCCCCAAGCGGCCATGGCCTTCCCGCTCCAGCACCCGGCCGTCGCCGGTATCGCGGTCGGGATGCGGTCCGCGGAAGAGGCACGACGCAACGTGGAGTCCTTCGCCGCGGAGGTGCCCGCGCAGGTCTGGGCCGATCTGCGCGCCGCGGGTTTGATCGGTTCGACAGCGACTAGGGTGGTCTGATGGTGTCGGTGAAACAGGTCCAGGTCACGTTCGACTGCGCGAAACCCGAGCGGCTCGCCCGTTTCTGGTGCGAAGTGCTGGGATACGTCGTGCCGTCGCCGCCGGAGGGGTTCGCCACCTGGGACGACTACACCCGCACGCTGCCGGTCGAGGAGCAGGACGCCAACTTCGTCTGCAGTGACCCCACCGGTGTGGGCCCGCGGCTGTACTTCCAGCGTGTCCCCGAAGGCAAGGTCGTCAAGAACCGCGTGCATCTCTGCGTGCGGGCGGGCACCGGGCTCGTCGGTGACGAACGTCTCGCCGCCCTTCAGGCCGAACGCACCCGCCTGGAGGCGCTCGGCGCGGTCTGCGAGCGGGTCATGCTCGCCGACGAGGAGAACGAGTCGTGCATCGTGATGCAGGACATCGAGGGCAACGAGTTCTGTCTCGACTGAGGCCGTGTTCAGCGGGCGTCGCGGATGCTGAACGTCGTGATGCAGAATCCGCCGTCCTCGGTGCGATCCGCGATCACGGTACCCCTGGCGGACCGTCCTTTGACGACTCCGGCGACGTCGGCCAGGACGAACTTGGCCGTCCCGCCGGTCTTCGTTATCTGAACGCGTGAACCCAGCGGGAGAAGAGAATCGATCTTGTCGTCCATGAACCTCTTCTGTGCCTCGCAAGCGAGCGCGATCGCCGACGGCCTGTCCCCCGGCGGCGATCTCGGAGAGGAAGTCCGCGACCACCTGAACACCTTTCTCCGGCGGCGGAACCGGGCGCCTGGTGATGGTGATCCGCGGGCGGCTCGGACGGCTGACCCTGGTGCTGGTCGGGCTTTCCGTGGTGCTCGTGGGTGAAAAGGTGGTGGTCGTCGGGCTGTTCAGCGGGGCGGGCAGCGAGATTCCGGGCCCTTTGCGGAGCAGGAAACCGGGCGCGGCGAAGCCGGTGATACAGAAGGCGACCAGCACGATCACCGCGACCAGGATCCCGATGGCCACACCGGGCTTGACGGTCGACGACTGGGTGTTCTGCTGGTCGGGCAGGCTTGGACAGGTCATCGGATTCACCTTTCGTGCGGATCTGGATCGGCGATCCGACGAGGTGTTTCCGAGGTGGGTTCCGACCCTTTCGGGGATCTTACGGTTGTCGCGGAACGTGTTCCGCGACAAGGAAAAGCATGCTGTGGCGGGTTCGCGTGACACGCGAACCCGCCGTGGATCTCAGCAGGGTTGCAGCAGCCAGCAGAGCCGGTACTTCGCCTGATAGGTCGTGGACGTACCCGGCGCGATGATGTTCTGCGTCCGCGCGCCGCCGTGCGCCCACCCGGTGTAGGCGTACTTCAGGTTGAGTGGTGGCAGATTCTGCGGGCTGTCCGCGCTGATCGAGTTGGTGGAGCCCGCGATCACCGTCCGGGAGAACGGCGTGCGCTGCTGCGTGCCGCCGACGGTGAGCATCGCCTGACTGGGACTGGACGTGAAGTTCAGCGACACCGTCTTCGGCTGGAGGTCGACCGTCTTGCTGCCGGTCCGGCCGGTCGAGTCGGTCGCGGTGAGGGTCAGTTGCAGGTACGACGGGTAGTCGTGGTCCGGTGCGACGAACGAGCCCGCCGCGACGCCGGGGAAGTCCTGGACGTTGTGCGTATGGCAGGTGCCATTGGTCGCGCAGTGCCGGATCGCGAGCCGCCACGAGAGCGCCGACGCCGGGAGCTGTCCGTCCTGGGCGTCGACGGCGCGGCCGGAGAAGGACACGTTCTGGCCGACGGACCAGGTCAACGTTCCTGCCGGGCTGTCGATGACCGGCACCGGGTCGAGGCCCTCCGGGTTACCGACGGTCACCCGCACGGTCGTGGTCGCGCTCGCGCCTTGGGAGTCCGTCACCCGCAATCCGGCATCGACCGCGGCTGCCGCGGCGTAGGTCCAGGTAGGGGCGGAGGCCGATGAGTCGTCATACGCGCCGTCCGCGTCGAGGTCCCAGGCGTACGACAGGGTGTCCCCGGCGTCCGGGTCGGTGGACGACGTGCCGTCGAATTGCACGGTCAGCGGCGCGGGCCCGCTCGTCGGATTCGCCGTCGCCACCGCGGAAGGCGGCCGATTGGTGCCGCCGGGATGGCTCACGCGACGGAGTTCGCCGCTGCCCAGCGCGACGTAGAACAGGTCGCCGCCCGGGCCGGTGAGCACCTGCACCGGGACGTTGGCGCCGGTCACGAACGGTACGAGACGGCTCGGGCTCGGCTGGCCGCCGACGGCCTGCATGGCCCAGATACACCCACGGGACGAGTCGGAGAAGAACAACGCGCCGGAGTACTCGGCGGGATAGTTGCTTCCGGATTCGAACGCGATGCCGCTGATCGACGAGCCGCCGGTGGGGCAGGGGTCGCTCGCCACCACCTTGGCACGGTGGTTGTAGGCGTAGTACGGGGCGGCGTGCCCGCCGGAGGAGTACAGGGACTCGCAGCGGTCGAGGTTCGCTCCGTCGTAGCCTGCCTGCCTGGCATTGCCTTCGAAACAGGGCCAGCCGAAGTTCTCCGCCACGCCGTCACCGACGTCGGCGACGCGGTTGATCTCCTCCCAGGTGTCCCAGCCGACGTCGCCGGCCCAGAGCTCGCTGGTCCCCGGCCGGAAACCGAACCGGAACTGGTTTCGCGCGCCGTAGGCGATCACGCGACGGGCGTTGGCGTCGGCGCTGTTCGCGAAGGGGTTGCCGGGGACGCCTTCGCCGGTGTCCGGGTCGATGCGCAGCACCGTTCCGTTGAGCAGGACCGGCTGCCCGGCGGGGCGCCGCGGCGACTGTGAACGCAGCGCGCCGCCCTCGGCGGTCGGCGGCGCGAGGTTCGTGCCGGCGGGCGAGGGCGGGTCGGCGCATGGGTTCCCGGCCTGGCCGTAGTCGGCGAAGGTGAAGCTGGCGCCGTCACCGCCGCCCGCGTACAGGGCTCCGTCCGGTCCGAAGGCGAGCGCACCCACCGAGTGGCTGGGGTACTGCTGGCACCACCCCGTGACCAGGGGCTTTTCGCTGACGGCCGTGCCGGCCGAACCCATCGTCAGCTGGGAGACCCGGCCGGTCACGACGCATCCCTTGTCCGTGGCGCCGGGCGGGGTCGGGCAGGTGTCACCCCACCGCGGCGCGGTTCCGCCGGGCTCCGCGTCGAGGGTGTACGAGACGTAGACGTACGGCCTGGCGGGAAAGGCGGGGTCGACGGCGAGCCCGAGCAGGCCGCGATCCCAGAAGTCCTGTGTCTGGGTGCGGAGGTCGGCGAACACCGTCGCCGTCGGGTCGGCGAGCGAGTCGAAGGCCTTGACCAGGCCGCTCTTTTCGGCGACGAACACGCGCCCGTCCGGCGCGAACGCGGTGGCGGTCGGCGAGCTGAGCCCGCCGATCGCCACCGTGTCGGTGAAGCCGGCGGGCACCGCCGCTTCGGCGGGTGCGACGGTGACGAGACCGACCGCGAGCGCGCCGACCAGTGGGCCGACCACGCCCACCGCCAGCGCGCGCCGTGATCTTCGGGGGAACGGGAAATGACGGGAACTCAGCACACGAACTCCTCCGCGCAGGGACCGGCCGGAAAAGACGGCTCTCCGGTATGCCGTGAGAAGGCCGAAAGTTGTTACGCGTATGCGAGAAACGAGACGGTCACGGCAGGGCGGCGTCCTCCGTTCGGCATTACTTGCCTCAGGTCGTTCCGCGCTCAGCCCGTGGCGGTGGGAAGACCGGTCAGGCGGGCGAGCGCGTCGAATCCGTCTTCGGTGCCGGGCCAGTGCGCGCGGACGGCGTCGAGCCCGGCGCGGCGGACGACACCACGCAGGACGACGGTGACGATGATGGCGTCGTCGGCATAGCCCAGAACAGGGATGAAATCGGGGACGAGATCGAGAGGCAGGGCGAGGTAGGCCAGCAGCAGCGTGAGCCTGATCCGGACGCCCCGCGGCAGCGTCTTGTCCGCGGCCAGGCGGCGGATCAGCCGCAGCACGTCGGGCAGCAGCCGCAGCGCCTCGCGGAGCAGTCCGCCACGCGGCCGGGCGAGGACGAGCGCCGCGACGAGCGCGAGCCAGGCCACGAGCAGCGCGCCGGCGAGGCCGAGCAGCAGATCCCACCAGAACGACCCGGTCATCGCGGCCTGGGTGCGGGGGCTTCGGCATGCAGCGCGGCTTCCTCGAAGGCGGCGAGTTCGACCGCGGCCTGCTCGACGGCGTCGCGGGCCTCCTGACCGCCCGGAGCGGCGAAATAGTCGCGTGCGGTGATCTTGCCCAGCCAGCCGCGGAACTGGTTCAAGTCGGCTTCGGATTCTTCGACTTCCGCGTAGGTGGCGTTGCCACGGGCCTGTTCGTCCGCGAGTTCCCGCCGCAGTTCGGGAAGCCGCTCGAGGACTTCGGCGTACTCGGCGTCGCGGGCCTCGTTCAGTTCGGCGATCACCGACTGTTCCTCGGCCGGGTCGGTGAACGCCATCGGCAGCACGCGCGCCGTCCCGCCTTGATGGCGGACCCGGTCGACGAGACGGCGAACCTCCCGCGCCACCTCCGCTCGCGCGGGAAGCAGGCACACCGATTGCTGCAGGTAGAGCGCGCCGAGGGAACGGAGTTTGCGCCAAACCTGGACTCTCAGCGAGTCCGGGGCGCCGGCGGTGGACACGCTGATCACCAGCCAGCCCTCTCTGCGTGATTCATCTGTCACATCATCATGTTACGTCCGTAACACCACGCTGGTCCAGCCGTAACGGGCTCGTTCGGAGGGCACCTGCGCGTAGCTCGCGCGGGGGACAGGAGGTCAGCCGTAGGCGCGCAGGAAGCTGCCTCCGCTGGCGCAACCGCCACTTCGCCTTGACGCGGCACTGGCATGGCGTGGATCGAGCTTCACGGATGACAGTGATGGTCTTGGTGCTCAGCTCGCCGCCGGACCTGTGGGCATGCCGAGGGGCCCGTCGCCGGTGTGGCTGGCGGGCTCCTCGGGGTTCAGACGTGATGCAGGGTGTTGCGGCGGGGATGTCGGAGCGGGTCTCGGTATTGGGGTGGGATGAATTCCGGTAGCCCGTCGGGGGCCATGCGGACTTCCCAGTCACCGTGGTGGATCAACCGGTGATGAAATCCGCAGAGCAGCACCAGATTCCGGAGATCCGTCGGTCCGCCGTCTGCCCAGTGATGGATGTGGTGAGCGTGGCAATTCTTGGGTTTCCGGTGACAGCCGGGGAAGGCGCAGCCGCCGTCGCGGATGTTCAGTGCCCGGCGTTGGCCTGGGGTGACGAAGCGTCTGAGTCGCCCCACGTCGAGGGGTTCAGCCGCGGCGCTCAGCACGACCGGCAGCATCAGGCAGTCGCAGGCGACGAGCCGGGCTTCCCTCGCGGTCATCGTCCCGACGAAATCCAGGCACGCGGTCCCGAGACCGGACTTCAACTCCTCAAGTCCAATGGTGACGTTCACCAACGTCCGGTAGCCGCTGGTACCGGGCTGGTCGGGGCAGGCGATCGCCAGGTCGAGGAGGTCGACCCAGGCGTCGCCCATGCGCTCGCATTTCATCCGCAGGTCCGCTTGGCCGAATTCGTCGACGGGTCGTGGCTGGGCGTAGGCCTCGAGTGCGGCGGCGGTGCGGGCACCGGTCTCGTCATCCAGGAGGCCGGTGAGTTTCCAGAACCCGTCCTTGCGGCGCTCCAGGGTGATCTCCCGGCGCGGCTCAGCAGGTTCCGGGTCTTTGGGCTCGTTCCCGTCCGGGTCCAGCAAGGCGAGGAGGTTCGCTTCAGCGTCCGCCAACTGGCGAGGACCAGCGTCCCGGGCAAGGGTGGCGAGAATCTTCTCCGCGTTCGCGCGGTCCTCGGCCGAGATCTCGGCCGGGAGTCTCTTCAGAATCTCCAGGATCTGATCGATCCGCTCGTCCCCGACCAACCCCTCGGCAGCGACGGCGGCAGTCGCGGGCAGCGCGGCCGGAACCTCAGTGCCGTCCAACGCGCGGCTGGGATTCAGGGCGATGGCCCGCTTCACCACCGCACCCGCCTCACCGACCGACAACCCCGCGACATCCGCGAACTATGCAGCCGTACGGCCATACCCGTACAAATCCTTCACGCCCCGAGACTCGACCTCCGCCAAATACCGCCCCAAACCCGCGGTGGCCATCCGAATCACCCGCAAAGAGTGCTGCACGCCATGAGCAAGCTCCAGCTTGCCAGCGCGCCACAACTCCTGCGGCAACTCGGGAAGGAAGGTCTCGGACACACCCCCAGAATACCGCGATTCATCGAACACGTGTTCGTAATTTTGGGTAACTTCTAATGGGCGCGTTTACCACTGACGGGTGATTTGAATGCAAATAATCAGGCGTCGTCCGATTATTCGCGTTCGGACAAGGTTGGTACGAGGCCGAATCGCCAGGATCCCGAAGCCCATCGAACAGAATCGCAGGACATGGGCTAGCGGCGCAGCTTCGGTGCCGCTGGGATCGAGTCACGGTCGACGGTGAAGACGGCGAGGAAGTAGTTCGCCGTAGCGCAGTTGACGTTCTCCCCGCCGGTGAGATTCACGTTCACCGTATCGCCTTCGATGGTCAGTTCCGCGCCGTCCTCGGCGCAACCGGGCTCGACGAAGGCGAAACCGCGCCGGTCGGCCGGCGGCGCGAACGACAGGGTGGCACGGACCTCGTCCAGGTTCGAGATCTTGGCGCTTTCCAGGGCTCGCTGGAGCTCCTGCGAGCCGGCTGTTCCCAGCTCCGCGGGTCCCAGACCCGCCAGTTCGGGGGCTGAGCCGAGTGTCGTGAAGTTCTCGAGCTCCACCTGCCCTTTGCTCGCACCGGCACCGCATCCCGTCACGGCCAGTAGGAGGCACACCACGATCCATCTCATGCGACGTGGACGTAGCGAGCCATTCCCTCGGTTGCGCCGTTCGGGTCTCGAAGCGATATCGGTCCGACCGTATGTCCGAAATGGACAGAACCGAGTGTGCCCTACGGCCGATGTCCGCGCCGGAACGGCTCGACGCCGACGACATGGCTGGAGCGGGTCGGCTCGACGAGGACCTTGACCCGGCGTTCTCCCGGGATCCGCCATTCGAAACGGTCGGTTCCGACGTACTTCTTCGCCAGCCGGTCCATGCACCGGTCCGCCTCGTCGCCTTCGACGAACTCGACGACCCGGCCGTGGATGACGACCCGGTCGTAGGGATTCTCGTTGTCCAGGCACGAGAACGATACCCGAGGCTCGCGGCGCAGGTTCTCCTCCTTCACCCGGCCGACGGCGGTGTTGAACACGATGTGATCGCCTTCGACGTCAATCCACATGGGGGACACCTGGGGGGAACCGTCCTGGTTCACCGTGGCCAGGTGCCAGAACCTCGGTGCCGCGATCCAGTCGCGGATCTGCTCGCTCAGCTCGGCCACGGGGCCCTCCAGTGAGTCGGGACGACGATTGTCGCACCTGGCGCCGCCCCTTGACATACATGAAAGTATTTTTCCAACCATACGACTTGTGCGTTGCCGGGGTTGTGGGAGACGGGACGACGACGATCCGGGCCGGCGCCTCTGGGGAGAGGAACTGTCCATGCGGCCAGCCCGCCGTATCTCTGTCGTACTCGCGCTCGGTGTCGCGGCGGGGATCGCCTTCGCGTCACCGACCCTCGCGGGTCCGTCCGGTGACGACTACTACCAGGACGCGCTGGGCAAGACCGGCCCCGAGCTCAAGGCGGCGTTGCACAAGATCATCAGTACCAGCACCAAATTGACGTACGAGCAGGTGTGGGACGGGATCAGGGCCACCGACGAGGATCCGGCCAACAAGGCGAACGTCGTCCTGCTCTACAGCGGCCGCTCGCAGGCGAAGACGGCCAACGGCGGGGGAGTCGACGACTGGAACCGGGAGCACGTCTGGGCCAAGTCGCACGGCGACTTGGGCACGGCGGTCGGCCCCGGTACCGACCTGCACCACCTGCGGGCGGAGGACGCGTCGGTCAACAGCACTCGCGGGAACAAGGACTTCGACGCCGGCGGTTCTCCGGTCGAGGAAGCACCCGGGAGCCTGACCGACGACGACTCGTTCGAGCCGCGCGACGCGGTCAAGGGCGACGTGGCCCGCATGATCCTGTACATGGGCGTCCGGTACGACGGTACCGACGGTTTTCCCGACCTCGAACCCAACGACGCCGTCGACAACGGGTCCAAACCCCACATCGGCCGGATCTCGGTCCTGCTGAGCTGGCACACCCAGGACCCGCCCGACGCCACCGAACAGCGCCGCAACCAGGTCATCCACGACCAGTTCCAGCACAACCGCAACCCGTTCATCGACCACCCGGAATGGGCGGCCTCGATCTACGGCTAGGCGATCTTCCGGACGAAGCAGACCCTGTCCTGGCCGGGCCCGTCGTAGTCGCCGTGCACGGGGAGCCCGTCGATCTCCCGATCCCCGGGTTCGAGGGTGAATCCCATGGCGCGATGAAAAGCGATGGATCCGGCGTTCCCCGGCGAGGTGATCGCACGGACTTCCGTGCGGCCCGCCTCCGCGGCGCGCTGGAAGAAGGTCGTGTACAGGCGGCGGGCCGTCCCCTGTCCGCGAAGTTCCGGGTCCACGCCCACGAAGTGGATGTACGCCTGGACGTCGTCGTCGGGGGAGTGGAAGCCGACGAGGAACGCCCTGATTCCGGTTCCGTCCTCGATGACCAGGCTCGTGCCGGAGAAGAACTGCAGGAACAGCTTGGGGAGCAGCAGGGAGAGTTCGCGGGCCTGGGCAGGGGTGCGCGAGTCGCCCCACCACGCCTGGACGCGGTCGACGATCGCGCGGTGGTCGGAGACGTGTGCTCGGCGCGGCTCGGACATGGGCGTTCTCCTCCCGGGCGATCTTGACGCCACACCGTTCTACCGTGTCGCCAGCCGATCGGCGAGGAAGGCGAGGATCTCGTCCCTGGCGCGCAGCGTGGGATGCCCGGCGGAGTCGACGAAGTGGGCGGTGACGACGCTGTGCGGCGTGCCGACCAGGTCGCGGAAGAACGGGGGCGGGTCGGTGTTCGCGGCGCTGTCCGGCAGGACCCGTCCGTCGAAGGCGCCGCCGAGGAGGGCCCGGTAGGCGGCGAACCGTTGACCGGTGCACCAGCGGTCGCCGTCGAAACGGTAGGCGAGCACCTTGAGGCCGTCGCGCACGATCCGGTCCCGGACCGCGATCGCGTCCTCTTCGGCGAGTTCGAGCGCGCCCGGGTCGTCCAGCGGGAGCGAGGGGTGGTTGACCACGGGGGCGATGACGGCGGGTTCGAGCGCCATGGTGAGGGCGAAGTTGCCGGTGAAGCACAGGCCGATCGCGCCGACCCCGGGCCCACCGCATTCGGCGTGGACGATGCGCGCGAGTCCCCGCAGCCATCGCGTGACGGGGCTGGTCCCCCCGCCGGCGAACGCCCGGAATTCGGCGCTGACACACGCGCGGCGGACCACTTCCTCCCCGTCCTCCGCGGTCGGATACGCGCCGTCGCGCCCGAAGAGCGAAGGGACGTAGACGGTGAAGCCGGCGTCTCGCACCCACCGTGCGAACCGAAGGACGTCAGGACTGATACCGGGCATCTCCGGCATCAGCACCACGCCGGGCCCGGATCCCGCGACGTGCACCGTCTTCGGCACGCCGTCCACCTCCACGAGCCGGTGTGAGAAGTCGGTGAGGGGATCGTCCCGGTGTCCGTGCATGGCGAAAGCCTCGCCCGGCGCGGCCTTCGCGGGGATAGGCCAGATCGCCGGATAGCGGGGTAATCTCGCCACATGCTGCGAGTGGGGGTCCTGGCCTACCCGGGCTGTTTCGCGTCCGAGGTGTTCGGTGTCCCCGATCTCCTCACTATGGCCACGCACGTCGCGGGCCCGGACCATGCCGGATACGAGGTTTCCGTCGTTTCCCCTCGTCGCCGGGTCGCGGCGTCGGGCGGTGTCGTGGTGACCGTCTCACCGCTGCGTGAAGTCGACGTCCTCGTCGTGCCGGGATTCGAGCTCACGCCGGGACAGGACATCGACGCGAGGATCGCGAACCTCGCACCTGAGATCGAAGCGATCCGGTCGCATGCCGCCGCGGGCGACGTCGTGGTCTCGCTCTGTGTCGGCGCGTTCCTGCTGGCCGCGGCCGGGCTGCTCGACCGTCGGCGCGCCACCACCTCATGGCTTTTCGCGGACGAACTGGCTCGGCGTTGCCCCGAAGCCGAAGTCCGGCCCGAGCGTCTCGTCGTCACCGACCGGGGTGTCACGACGACGGCGGCGTTCAGCGCCATGTACGACTTCGCCCTCGAACTGATCCGCGAACACAGCGGCGCCGACGTGGCACGGACGACGGCGCGGGTGGCGCTGGTCGACGACGCGCGGTCGTCACAGACGCCTTACGTCGACACGCGGCTCCTGCCGCGTCCGGGCAACGCGTTCTCCCGCCGGGTCATGCGATGGCTGGACCAGAACCTCGCCGTCCGCTACGACCTCACCGCCTTGGCCGGACGTTTCAACGTCAGCACCCGGACGTTGCTGCGGCGCTTCGCGGAGGAGGCCGGACAGACGCCCCTCGAATACCTGCATTCCTCACGCGTCCGGCGCGCCCGCCACCTCCTCGAAACGACGGACCGGACGGTCGCCGGAATCTGCGCCGCCGTCGGCTATCGGGACCCGGGGACGTTCGCCGCCCTCTTCGCGAAGCACACGGGAAGGCGACCCGGTGACTATCGGGCCGCCTTCCGGCGCGACTCCGGTACTCGGTGACACTTTCTCCTGGTAGTCAGTGCCACTGAAGGGCACGCTCGAGGGTTATGTGCTGAGATCGTCGGCGGCGAGGAGACCTACGTGGCCGGCCGTCATCCCGGCCCCTCCGCGAAATCCGTCGACGGGGCGAGCGCATTCTCCTGAACGCCCTCCGTGACCTGTTCACCCAGCGACCGGTCGGCGCCGGCATCTGGATCGCTCTGGCCTGGTGCGCCGGTCTCCTGGTCTTCGCGTACGTCTTGGCCACGATCAGCTGTCGTCGCAAGATCTCCTGACCCGTGGGTCAGTCGTCCGGGCCGCGCAAGGTGAGGACCACCCGGAGAACGTGCTCGACGGCGGCCGGGAACGCGGCTCCGCGTAGTTCGCCGCGGTTGGCGAGGGTGCGCCCGGCGAAGTCCAGCATCCGGTCCTCACCGAGACGCCGGACGGTCAGCGTCGCCACTTCCTCGAGGTCGAGTTCGGGATGGTCCATGCGGGTCAGCGCGAATTCGATGAGCAGCTGTTCGTCCGTCATTTCACACCTCCGTCCCGCCTCGAGGATACGGAGGCGCCGGGCGGTCAGCGCACGGTGCGGCCGAGGAAGTCCCTGATGAGGGCCGCGATCTCCGGACCGTGCGTCTCCAGTGCGAAATGTCCGGCGTCGAGAAGGTGCAGTTCGGCGTCGGGCAGGTCGCGAAGGAACGCGCGGGCCCCGTCGGCGCCGAAGATCTCGTCGTGTTCACCCCAGGTGATGAGCGTCGGCGGGCGATGTTCGCGGAAGTACTGCTGAAAGGCCGGATAGGCGTCGAGATTGAACTGGTAGTCCCAGAACAGCTGTAGTTGCACCTCTTTGTTGCCTGGGCGGTCGAGCAGGGCCTGGTCGAGGGTCCAGGTGTCCGGGGTGAGCCGGTCCAGCCGGTCGGCGGGGATGCCGTGGGTGTACTGCCAGCGGGTCGCCGCGGGCTCCAGGAGCTCGCGCACGGCTTCTTCGTGGGTTTCGCGGTCCTTGGCGTGCGCGAACAGGACATCCCAGAACGGTGTGAAGCCTTCGACGTAGGCGTTGCCGGACTGCACCACTAGCGCGCTGATCCGCTCCGGGTGCCGGCTCGCGATACGGAGCCCGATGGGTGCCCCGTAGTCCTGGAGGTAGAGGGCGAAACGGTCCAGGTCGAGCGCGTCGAGGAGCCCCAGGGTGATCGCGGTCAGGTTCTCGAACGAGTAGTCGAACCGGTCGACGGGCGGGGCGTCGGAGTGGCCGAAGCCGATGTGGTCGGGGGCGATGACGTGGTAGCGGTCGGCGAGTGCGGGGATCAGCGTGCGGAACATCTGCGACGACGTGGGGAAACCGTGCAGCAGCACCAAGGTCGGCGCGGTCGGGTCGCCTGCTTCCCGGTAGAACACGCCGCGGCCGTCGATGGTCGCCGTGCGGTGGAAAACCTCGCCGGCGGAACGGGTTGCTTCGGACATGTCGGGTACTCCTTTGCTCTAACCGTCTAAATATGTTTGAACGGTTAGAGAGAAGCATGCGGGGACCTAACCTGTCAAGCGGTTGACGGAGGGTAGGATGGCGCTGTGCCTCAACGCCCCTTGGTCGGCGAGCCGATCGCTCTGGACCTGCTGAACACCACGTGGCCCGATCGTGGTGCGCAGCAGGACGTTTTCGACGAACCCGGCGGCGTCGGCGCCTGGCTGGCCGAGTGGGACCTTCCGGATACGCCGGGCGCGGAGGAACCGTTACGCCACACGCGTTCCGTCCTGCGCGAGGTGCTCGAGAATCCCGGCGCTTCCGCCGAGCGTGCGCTGAACGAGGTGCTGGCGCGCGGGCGGTTGCGGCCGGAGCTGCGGCGAGGCGGGCCCGAAGAAGCGATCGAGGTCGACGAAGCGGCCTGGCGACCCGCGTGGCTCGCTGCATACGGCTACTTGAGCTTGCTTCGCGCGCGTCCGGAACGGATCAAGCGGTGCTCGGCGTATCCGGCGTGCACGCTGTACTTCGACGACACGACCCGGAACGGCACCCGGCGATGGTGCTCCATGGAAACCTGCGGCAACCGGGCGAAAGCCGCTCGTCACTATCGCCGCGAACGGTCGGCCTAGCGTCCGCTGTGAAGGACTACCGCCGGAACCACCGGCGCCGTTTTTCCGTGGCGTCGGCGGGCTGAAGTCCCAAACTTCCGGTCAGGAAGAAGGTTCCCGTCACGATGTTGCCACGCGCGGGCGGCCGCTCCAGATCGGTGGTCGCGATCGCGACGTCGAGTTCGATCGCGGCGATGGTCCGGACCCGGATCCGATGGAATGCCTCGCCGGTGACGGTGTTCACGGGAGTCGCGACCTCGACGACTTCGCCGGCGAACAGCGCGTGGGCGGAGGGCGCCCAGCCGGGCGAAGGGTCCTCGAGCGCGAAAGTGCCGGACGGGATGAAGTGGTCGGCGGCGAACTTCAGCCCGTCTTCGTCCTGCGAGGCCTCGTAGGCATCGGCGTCTGCGTGCACGGTGATGTCTTCGGCCAGCGCCGCCAGTACCAGGGAGCCGGACTCGAGTCGCCCGCCGGCTTGGGCGAGAACCGCCCGGTCTTCCAGTTCGACCGCGACAGGGCAGACCATCTCCCCGTCACCGTCGAGGAGGTCGAGCATCGCGGTCTCGTCATCGACAAGGCGTACGCCGCTCACCGAAACCGCGGGCGCCGTGCCGGCCAGGCACGGCAGAAGGAAGTCGATCTCGCCCTTGCGGACCTGCGCGACCAGCCGGGCGCCGGAGGAATCCGTCCACACGTGCTCGCTGATCTTCTTGTCGATCTGCCGGGCCGTGCCCGCGCCGATCAGGGAGACCACCCTCTCCCTGAACTCGTCCTCGCTGGTGACGCCGATCCCGATCGCCTCGAAGTGGCTGGACACGCTGTCTCCCCCTGTTGCACGGTCCGCTGGAGGGTAACCGGCCTGCCCGAGCAAGGTCATCCCCGGCCTCTGCCGAGACGCGCATTCACCATCGGGTTGCTTCTCGTGGTGCGACGTCACGCTGGGTCGGCCATTCGGCCGATGAGCACCCGGCCGATGAGCCGATCCAGCCGTGATCATCACCCCATAGCGTGACGACTGTCAGCAATTCGTCGTCTACGGGGAGTTCACGATAATGCTTCGCAAAACAGGCGTACTGATGGTCGGGTTGGCCGCGGCGGGAGCGGTGCTGGCACCGGGGATCGCCGCGGCGGCCGACGGGCCGACGCCCTACGTCATCGGCGGGCACGACGCCACCGAGGACTATTCGTTCATGGTGTCGTTGCAGCAGGACGGGAATCACTTCTGCGGCGGCTCGCTGATCAGTGAGAACTGGGTGGTGACCGCGGCGCACTGCGTGCAGGGAGCGCGGCCGGACCAGGTCAGGACCAGGATCGGGGCACGGCAGCACAACAGCGGGGGCACGGAGACCGGCGTCAGCCGGATCATCGTGCACCCGGACTTCGACCGGCAGAAGCCGTCGGGCGGGGATATCGCGCTGGTGCGGCTGGACGAACCGGTGACCGAGCAGCCGATCAAGATCGCCGAAGCCGTGGGCGACGCGGGAACGGCGACCCGGATCCTCGGCTGGGGCGAGCACTGCGCCGAGCAGAACTGCGGCGCTCCGGAGATCCTCCAGGAATTGGACACCAAGGTCAGGCCGGCGGAGGAGTGCCGCAATCTGGCGACGGGCAAGGAGATCTGCACCGGTTCCGACACGCCGGACGCGATGGGCTGCTATGGCGACTCGGGCGGACCGCAGATCAAGGGCAGGCCGGGTGAATGGGAACTGGTCGGTGCCACCAGCCGCGATGGTGACGCGGATCCGAAATGCGCCAGCGGTCTGGGCATCTGGACCGATGTGACGGTGTACCAGGACTGGATCGCCGAGCAGACGAGCCGAGAGGCGGCCGTGGCCTGATGCCGGGGCGTGTCGCGAAAGCCACCAGAAGTGGCTTTCGCGACACGTTCCCGACGAGCGTTACCGGCGGGTCTTCTCTTCCAGCGCACGGCGTCGAGCGGCCACCTCGTCGGGGTCGTCCCCGAGGACCAGCAGCTGCAAGGTACTTCGCCTGATCGGATCGTCCGTGTGGCCGGTGTCATGGCCTGCCACGATGAGCAGGCGTCCGTCCGCCAGCGCCGGGCGTAGCTCGGCGAGCAGGTCGGTGAGCGCGCCGGCGACGGTCAGCTTCACGGACTCGGCGGGGTGGTCGAGGGCGTCGGGCCGGACGGACTGCATCGCCAGCAACGGGATCGAGCCGCTGGTGATCCGGAAGTTCAGGTCGAGCACGACCTGCTGGCCGTCCAGGGTTTGGGCGCAGTCGAGGCTGCACAGGCCGCGGTAGCCGACATCGGCCGCGCGCTGGGTGATCGCCAGGCATTCGGCGAGCAGCTCGGCGGGAGGGGTGGTGACCGCGCCGAATCTGCCGCCGGCGTAGATCCCGGTCTCGTCGACGCGTTGTTCGGTCACGGCGAGCAGGCGGGCACGAGCGTCCGCGCCCACGTAGAACTGCAGGCCCCAGTTGCGCAGGATCCGCAGGTACTCCTCGACGACGAACTCGCCGAGCACATCGGTGAACGCCGGCAGCGTGATCGGCTCGTGGGCCCGGTGCAGATATACGTCGAGGCTGCCGCCGTGCGCGTCGTTGGTCGCGGCTTTGAGCACCCACGACTTCTCCGACGGCGCCGCCTCGGCGAGTTGCGCACGGGTCACGACGCTGCGGTGGGCTTGGAACCGGGGATCGACCAGCGTGGTGATGCTGGCCTTGTTGTTCAAGTAGCCGACGAGTTGCGCGCTTTTGAGCGCGCGTTCGTCCGGGCACAGCGTGGTCGGCTGGGGGTACTCCATCGACATCAGCAGACCGTCGGACATCGCTTCGGTCACGCGGGCGGCGAACTCCCTTTCGCTCCGGAACGCGCGCAGATCGGTGCCGACCGGCAGGCCGCTGTCACGCAGGAGCGCCAGCAGGTCCGGGTCCGTGCCACCGGCGCTGCAGATCACCGGCAGGTCGGCCGCGACGGCGATCGGTCGTGCGGACACGACGTCACGGCTGTGGCGGTGCTTGTTCACTGGTTCGGCGGCGGCGAGCTCGGGCCGCGCGCAGACGGCGATGCCCGGACCGTACACATCGGTGAGCGAGCGAGGAGCGCTGACGGCGTACGGCAGAACTACGGGGACACTGATGGAGGATCTCCTGTGGAGTGAGTCGGACCGGCCATGACCGGCTGTGGTGTGCGGGTGGAACGAGGGAACCGGTGCCGTCAGCCGAGGACAGGCCCGTTGCCTGTCCGCCGAGGTAGGGCTTGACCCGGCGTGGTGGGCCGGCGTACCTGCCGCCGAGGTCAGCTGAGTGCCTCGGTGAAGCGCGGCGGAGCCAGGGCCGGTCGTCATGGGTCAAGATGAGGGTTCGAAGGTGAGCTTATAGCCGAGGACCTCCTGTCGCCCAACGTGGGAGCGTTTCGTTATCGGTCGTGAGCGCTGCCCGTACGGGCAGCCCGGCGTACCCGAAGGTCTGCCGCTGGGCGGCTGGCCGGTCGGCGCCGCCGCGATCATCGTGGGAAGACCGCCGTCCGAGGAGGTCCGCGTGATCCATGAGGTCGATGAGGCGCTGCGGCGGCTGGTGCGGGACGCGGCCCGGCGCGGCAGCGAAATCGAGGTCGCGTTCGACGCGCCGACCAAGGAATGGGCGGCGCGGCGCAACGCTCCCGCGGTGAACGTCTATCTCTACGACGTACGTGAGGATCTGCGGCGCCGCTCGCGGGGCCTGCTCAACGAGTACGACCCGCTCGGCAAGGTCTCGGCGCGGCACCTTCCGCCCCGGCACATCAAGTTGTCCTATCTGGTCACCGCGTGGACGCAGCGTCCCGAAGACGAGCACCGCGTGCTGTCCGACCTGTTGCTCGGCCTGCTCTGCCACGACGCCGTCCCGGAGTCGGCGCTCACGGGGTCGCTGGCCGAAATGGGACTGCCGGTGCCGATGACGGTCGCGTTGCCGCCGCCGGAGGACCGCGCGTTCGCCGACGTCTGGACCGCTTTGGGCGGCGAGCTGAAACCGTCGTTGGACGTCGTCGTCTCCGCGCCGGTCCACAGTGGACGGGTATACCCGGCCGAACGGCCGCCGCGGGAAGGCTTGAAGCTCGACACCCGCGATGGCGAGCTGATCGGGCACCATGTGGCGGAGAGCGGGGCGGTCGAAGGGCAACGCCGGGTCGCGATGGCGCGTACCCACCGGAAGCCCCGATGAGCCTGGAATACCTGTTCGAGCGGTTGGCCCGGCTCGAACAGCGGATCCGCGACGCGGTCGAGAGCCGCCGGGCCGCCGACCCGAACCCCGACGACCCCTTCCGCGGGCTGTACCTGTCGAACGAGACGATCGACGCGCTGCTGGAGGGCCACCGTGAACCGTTCCCGCCGTTCACGGACTCCGTGCCGGACGGCCGCCTGCGCCCGTTGGCGGAGCGCGCGGGACTCACCGGTGTCGACGTCGAACTGCTGCTGGTCGCGCTCGCGCCCGACCTCGACAGCCGGTTCGAGCAGTTCTACGGCTATCTCAACGACGACGTGACCCGACGCCGGGCGACAGCGGGCTTGGCCTTGCGCCTGTGCGGCATCCCTGAAGCGTCGGCCGCCGGCCGGGCGCGGCTCGACGCCGACGCTCCGCTGATCACTTGTGGCCTGCTCACCATGGAGGAGCAAGAACGCCCCTTCCTGTCACGAACGCTTCGTGTTCCGGACCGGGTGGTGAACCACCTGCTGGGCGACGACCGGCTCGCCCCGGAACTCGCCGGATGCGCACGCCTCGGCACGAACGTCGCCGACGTGGCCGGTACCGATCGGCTGGCCCGTGCGATCAGCGGCCACGTCGCGTTGGTCTATCTGCGGGAGCATCCCGGCGGAGGTGCCGAAGAACTCGGTGTCGCGGCACTGACCGCTGCCGGTTTTCCCGCGCTCGTGGTCGATGCCGCACGGTGGCAGGCGGATTCCGGACGGGGCGAGCTCACCGGTTCGCTCGTGCGGGAGGCGTTGCTGCGCGGCGCGGGGTTGGTGCTGGGCCCGGTCGACGACTCCCCGGGCTTGGAGAAGCTCGCGCATCCGGCGGTCCCGTCGATCGTGCACGGCACCGGGGCCTGGGACCCCCGGTGGAGCGCCGTCCCGCCGTTGCAGCTCGATGCCTTCCCCCTGTCCGTGGCGAGCCGGGTGGGTCTTTGGCGGGGCCATCTCGACAGCGGGCTCGCTCCGGATGTCGACCCCGCGGAGGCGACCGCGCATTTCGTGCTGGGGCCGGCGCAGATCGCCCGCGCGGCGAAGGCGGCGTCGGTGACGGCGCTGGCCGATGGCGGGCCGGTGCGGACGTCCCATCTCCGCGCGGGCGCGCGGAGCCAGAACGCGGCGGGTCTGCAACGGCTCGCCCGGCGCATCGAACCCGCGGTGGACTGGAGCGACCTCGTGCTGCCCGCGGGCGTACTGTCCCTTTTGGACGAACTTGCCGCGCGGGCACGCTACCGGGACCAGGTGCTCGACGTGTGGCGGATGCGGCCCGGCGGCGGCCGCGGCCGAGGCGTGACGGGGCTCTTCGCCGGGGACTCGGGGACGGGCAAGACGATGTCCGCCGAGGTCATCGCCGCCTCGCTGGGGCTGGATCTCTACACCGTGAACCTGGCGACGGTGGTCGACAAGTACGTCGGCGAGACGGAGAAGAACCTGGAACGGATCTTCACCGAGGCGGCCGGCGTCAACGGAGTGCTGCTGTTCGACGAGGCGGACGCGATCTTCGGCAAGCGGTCCGAGGTCCGTGACGCACACGACCGGTACGCGAACATCGAAAGCGCCTACCTGCTGCAGCGGATGGAGACCTTCGACGGCATCGCGGTGCTGGCCACCAATCTGCGAGCGAACCTCGACGAGGCGTTCACCCGGCGGCTGGACGTGATCGTGGACTTCCCGTTGCCGGACGTCGAGCTGCGGCGTCAGTTGTGGGACCGCTGCCTCGGCGCTCGAATGCCCCGGGCCGACGACCTGGACCTGGGTTTCCTGGCCGAAGCATTCGAACTCGCCGGGGGCCACATCCGCTCGGCCGCGGTGACGGGCGCGTATCTGGCCGCGGAAGCCGGCCGCCCGGTGACGATGGCGGATCTGGTCGGCGCGGTCGCGCGGGAATACCGCAAGCTGGGCAGGCTGTGCCTGGACCGCGAGTTCGGCCCGTACCTGGCGATGGTGACCGACGGCTGACCCCGCCCGTTCGGGCAGCCGATGCCGCCCGTTCGGCCGCGCACGCAGCCTGGTGCGCGGCCGGGCGACGGCGCAAGCTGGACAGGCGGCGTAGCGACCCGAGGGAGCGGACCATGCGCGGGCACAGTCACGACAACGACCTTGAACCGAGCCTGCGGCCGAAGGGCGACCGGGTGGACCGGGACGAGGGTGGCCTGCTCGGCCGCGCCGCCGCGGCCGGGCGCACCGATGTCCTCGGCCCCGCCGGCATGCTGGATCTGCAGCGCGCGGTGGGAAACGCGGGGGCGAGCACCCTGGTCGAGGAGGAGCGCTCCCCGGTCCACGACGTGGTCACCTCGGGCGGCGCGCCCTTGGACGCCTCGACGCGCGCGGACATGGAGGGCCGCTTCGGGCACGACTTCGGTGACGTCCGGGTGCACACCGACGGCGCCGCGCACGATTCGGCGAAGTCCGTCAACGCGCAGGCTTACACGGTGGGCTCGAGTATCGTGTTCCAGCGGGACAAGTACGACCCTGGTTCGGATTCGGGCAAGCATATGCTGGCGCACGAGCTGACCCATGTCGTCCAGCAACGCAGCGGGCCGGTGGACGGGACCGACGCCGGTGGCGGGGTGAAGGTTTCGGATCCCTCCGATCGGTTCGAGCGCGAGGCCGTCGCGAACGCCGACCGGGTGATGTCGATGCCTGCTGTGTCGCCGACGGGGCCCGCGGTCCAGCGGTGCGCGGATGACGGCGAAGCGCACGTTCAGCGCGAAGAAGCTCCTGAGGCCGAGGAAGGCGAAGAGGAGAAGATGGCGCAGACGTACGTGCAGCGAGAGGAAGAGGCCGAAGAAGAAGCCTCGTAGGCGCGTCCCAGTCTGGACGGCGGCTCGTACGGTCGAAGCACACGAACCATCCACTCGCGACTCTCTCAAGGAATCGGGTCACCGTCCTTGTCTCGATCTGGTCCGCCTTGCCGGAGGAGGCGAACTTGTCGGCTTCGTCGAGATTCTTCGGCGCCTGCTTGGCCACGGCGGCGTTGACCGCGGCGACGAAGGCGGCTTTGTCGAACCCCGCCGGTTCTGCGGCGGCCATCTTGTCCGCCTGCGCCGCCTTGGCTTGCGCTTCCTTGTCGTCGGCGGGCGCGACCGCGGCGTCCCGCGCCTTCTTGACCCTCCGCGGTGGGGGCGGATGCGCCTTCGCCGCTTTCGCCTGTCCGCTGACGTCCTTCTTGAGCGACCCGAACTTCGGGTCCGACGCGGGCGTCACACCGGCGGGTGCGACCGGGGGAGCGGGGCAGCTGCTGCGCCGCAAACCGACGAGGCGGGTCACCGCGGCATTGCCCGCGGTGGCCGGCGGCCGCAGCAGCGACGGCGGCGCGGCGCGCGGGCTTGACCGGCCGCGCGGGTTCCGCGGCCGGGGTCTGTGCCATGTTGTCCCGGCCCGCCGGCATGTCTTCACTTTCGGCTTCGCCGGGCCGGTTGCCGACAGCCGGAAGGGCGGGCCCCGCCGTCCGGACGGGCAGTTGCCTTTTCGGGCAGAGATTGGTTCCCGCTGACCTATCCGCTCGGTCGTTTCGCCGTACGCGCCCACACCGGAGCATCACCGATGACAGAGAGTGCGCCGACAAGGGAGGCTCGCATGCCCACCTATCTCACCCCGGGTGTGTACGTCGAGGAAATCGAGGCGGGCGCCCGGCCGATCGAGGGTGTGGGCACCGCCGTCGCCGCCTTCGTCGGTTTCGCGGCGGACGGCCCCTTCAACACGCCCACCCTGGTGTCCAACTGGACCCAGTTCACCCAGACCTTCGGCGACTTCGTCGAAGGCTGCTATCTCGCCCAGTCGGTCTACGGCTATTTTCTCAACGGTGGTGCGAACTGCTACATCGTCCGCATCGGCGGCCCGCGGGGCGACGGCGGGGCCAACGGCGCGGCGCCGAAGGAACCGACGCGCCAGGCGGTGCTCGGTGGCTACCGTTTCATCGCGAAGGAGCTGCCGAGCGGTGGACAGGCCGGTGAGCTCACCGTCGAGGTCGCGGAACCGGCCGGCGAGAACCCCGGTGACGACCGGTTCACCGTGCTCGTCAAGAAAGACGGCAAGGTCGTCGAAACCCACCACGTGACCACCAAGCGCACCAAGGAGAACGTCGTCACGTCGGTGCGCGAGAAGTCGAACTTCATCACGATCGAAGAGCTCGCGACCGCCGGCGCGGTGGCGAAGCCGGACCGTGGCACCGCCGTGCTCACCGAGCCGCCGCAGCCACCGCCCGTCCCGCGGCGCATCGCGGCCGACGACTATGTCGGCGACGTCGCCGATCGCACCGGTTTCGGTGGCCTGGAGGCGATCGACGAGATCACCATGGTCGCGGTGCCGGACCTGATGGCCGCCCACCAGCGCGATCTGATCGACCTCGACGGCGTCAAGGCCGTGCAGCTGGCGATGATCGCGCATTGCGAGCTGATGGGGGACCGGATGGCGATCGTCGACCCGCCGCCCGGGCTCACTCCGCAGGAGATCCGCACCTGGCGCATGGACCAAGCCGGGTACGACTCGAAATACGCGGCGCTGTACTACCCGTGGGTGCAGGTGCTCGACGCCGCCAGCGGGACCAACACGTACGTGCCGCCGAGTGGATACATGGCGGGGGTGTGGGCGCGCACCGACGCGACCCGCGGTGTCCACAAGGCACCGGCGAACGAGGTCGTCCGCGGCGTTCTGGCGCTCGAGACGCATCTGACCAAGGCGGAGCAGGAGCTGCTCAACCCGATCGGCGTGAACTGCGTGCGTTCCTTCGCAGGCAAGGGGATCCGGATCTGGGGAGCGCGAACGTTGTCGAGCGATCCGGCGTGGCGCTACCTCAACGTGCGGCGGCTGTTCAATTACCTCGAGGAATCGATCCTCAACGGCACCCAATGGGTCGTGTTCGAGCCGAACGACGACGCGCTGTGGGCCCGCATCCGGCGCACAATCAGCGCTTTTCTGGTGATGGAGTGGCGCAAGGGCGCGTTGTTCGGCCTCACTCCCGACGAGGCCTTCTTCGTGAAATGCGACCGGGAGACCAACCCGGCCGAGGGGATCGATCTCGGTCAGGTGATCTGCGAAGTGGGCATCGCGCCGGTGAAACCGGCGGAGTTCGTGATCTTCCGGCTGGCCCAGATGTCCGGCGGCACCAGCCTGGTCAACGAATAGTGAAAGGGCTCCGAAATGGCACTTCCCGATCTTGACAAGGCCGTCGGCCACTCTTTCGGGCTTGAGATCGACGGCGTACAGATCAAGCAGATCTCCGAGGTCTCCGGGCTGAAGATGGAGCAGGACGTCATCGAGCTCAAGCAGAACACCGCGGACGGCAAGTACGTCATCAAGAAGCTCCCCGGTCGCCCGAAGGCAGGCGAGGTGACGCTGACCCGTGGTCTGACCGACGACAGCTGCTTCGAGAAATGGGTCAAGGACGCGCACTTCGGCAAAATGGGGTCCGCTCGTAAAGGCGGCGCGATCATCGTCTACGACTACGAAGGCACCGCGCTCAAGCGCTACAAGCTCACCAACGCGTGGCCGAAGAGCCTGGAGATCGGTGCGCTGAAGGCGGGCGACACCAGCGTGCTCACCGAGAAGCTCGTGGTCACCTACGAGCAGATGGAAGTCGAGTGAGCCCATGCGCAGGGTGATGGCGTCGGCACCGCCGGCCGAGGAACCCTCCGTCATGCCGGAGGAGCAGGCTCGGCCGCAGCTGCGGACCGAGTTCGCGTTCGAACTCCCGCGTGGGTACGTCGACGACGCGGGGAAGGTGCACCACTCGGGGGTGATGCGGCTGGCGACCGCGCGGGACGAGCTCGTCCCGCTGCGGGACGACCGGGTCCGGGAGAACTCGGCCTTCCTCACGGTGGTGCTGCTGGCGAGGGTGATCACCCGGATCGGCGACGTCACCGACGTGCACGCCGGAGTCATCGAGAACCTGTTCGCTTCGGATCTGGCGTTCCTGCAGGACATGTACCGGCGCGTCAACAGCGAAGGCCATACGCGGGCGGGTGTCGCCTGCCCGGAGTGCGGCCACGGGTTCGTCGTCGACGTCGCCGGCGGCCGCCTGGGGGAATCGTGACGTACGCGGCCGGACGGCTGCACGAGGAAGTCGCGTACGTCGCCTACCACCTGCACTGGTCGCTCGACGACATCCTCGACCTCGAACACCACGACCGGTTGACCTACGTCGCCGAGATCGCCCGGATCAACACTCGGATGAGCGAGGGACGGTGACGCTGCGATGTGGACGTGGCGCAGGAAGGAGCCGGGCTCGCCCTCGGAAACGCCGACACCGGCCACGTGGGCGACGGCCCGTGCCGAATGGCGTACCCTGCCGCCGATCCAGCGCGTCGTCGCCGAGCATCCGGTGATCAACCCGGTGCAGCGCTTCAGTTCCTCGCTGACGTCCTGGCGGAGCCCTGCCTACCTGGAGCGGCTGGGCCATCGGGTCGGTCCGGCCGAACCCGCGGGTGTCATCGATGGTCTGGCGCGGACGGCCGAGACCCCCGCGCCGGACTTGCCCGTCGTGCAGCGGTCGGCCCGCAAACGCGGTGTGCTGTCCCGGCTGTGGGGAATGTCGGTGCAGCGCGCCGCCGAACCGGATCCTTCGGAATCCACGGCCGTGCTGCCGCGCGAGGAGGCGGTGACAGAAGAGCCCTCGCCGGAGGGGCCGGGGGCGGCTTACGAGCCGACGACCGCATTCGTACTGCCGTCCGTGGCTGTCCGATCGCGTGAAGCCGACCGGCCGTCGATGCCGTTGACGGCCGCCGGTCCGTCGGTGATCCCGCCGAGCCCGCCGGTGAGGACGGTCCAGGCGGTCCGGCCGGAAACCCCGAGCGCCCCGGTTCACCCACCGAGCGCGGCAATCGAACAGTCCCCTGTGGACAGTCCGGCGGCTGTCGAGCTCTCGGCGGTGGACACTTCGACACCGGAACCCGATTCGGTTGAGACCCGCTCTGTCGATACAGCACCTGTCCCGGCACTGCCGCTTCCCGCACCGCCACCCGTCATCGAACCGGCCGCCTCGGGAAAGACGCCGCCGGGTGAGCCGGTGCGGCCGGCGCTCCCGGTCGTCCAACGGACCGAGCAGGCCGGGACATCGCCGCGACGGCTCGGACTCGGCGCACCGATCGTGCCGGACCCAGGTGAGACGCGGACGCCGGTTCCGCCGCCCGTCGAGCCGACCGCCGTCGAACCCGAAGCGCCCGTACCGGCAGACAGCGCCGCGGAGACGAACGCGCCACTGACAGGTGCCGTCGAAACCACAGTGGTTCCCGCGCCTCTCGCCGAAGAAACCGCGCCGGTCGCGGACGACGTTCCACGCCCGGTCGCACGGATCGCGGAGGGAGCGGACCGGATCCCGACGGCAGCGTCGGTAGAGACGCCGACTCCGGTCAGCTCGGCGTCGGCATCGGTGTCGCGGACCTCCGCGGCGGAGCCTGTCCAGCGTTCGATCATCGGACCGGCGCTGAACCCGCCGTCGTCCGGTGCTCCGGTCTTCAAGCCGGTGCAGCGTCTCCGTGACGAATCGCCGGGGAAGCTCCCGGAAGACCCGCAGATCACGGTCTCCCGGGCCGTCTCGCCGCAACCGAGCCTGCCGACGGCCCCCTTGTCGCGATCTTCACCGGGCACCACCTTCGATGCCCTCGCAGCCGCGGAGCCGCCCGGGACGCCGGGCGGCTCGGCGAGTGCTTCATCAGCATCGGAGCGGACGGCACCGACGTCATCGCTGCCGGTGGCGCGTGCCGTCGAAAACGTGGCCGTGGCATCACCCGTGCAGGCGACGATCCCGGCGAGCCTGCCGACGCTCACCGCCCCGGCCGACGAGAGGCGCGGTGAGAGCGCACAGCTGCCCGCGCCGGCCGTGTCCCGGGTGGTCGAGGCTCGGCGAAGCGCGAGCCCGCTGCCGTCGGTCCGGGTCCTGGACGGCTCGGCGGCGCCGAAGGTCCAGCGTGCCCACGAACCGAGCCCCGTCGTCGCGGAGCCGCACGCGAGCAGGACGGTTCTTCTGACACCTCACCCGCTGATGGCGGCACGCCCGGTCTCGAGAATCGCCGCTCGCCCGGACCCGGCCCCGCGGCCACTTTCGCCGCGCAACGACAGCCCGGTGAGCGCCGAGGGAACCGAACCGTTGCCGGTGGCGAGGATCGTCGAAGCCACTCCGCCCGGGCATAACGGCCGACCGTCCACAAGGGACGTTTTGCCGACCGTTCGACGCGCTGCGTCGAGTGAGCGGGCCGACCACGGCAAGAGTGTCGTGCTCGACCTGCCACCCGTCGTCGTGACGCGACAGGCGGAGACCTCGGTCGTCCAGCGCGAGCCGGAAGCATCACCGCCGGAACCCGTCGCACCGCCGGAACCCGTCGCGCCGCCGGTCGCCGAGCCGGAGCCCGCTGCGGCGGGGCCATCGGCGGCGGTGGCTGCGCCTGCCCCGCAACCGGAGACCGAGGAACTCGTCAAGAAGCTGTTCGACCCGCTGCTCCGGCGACTGAAGACCGAACTCCGTCTCGACCGTGAGCGCCGCGGCGCGCTCACCGATCGCCCGCACTGAAGGAGAAGCCGATGCCGGACGCGGAAGAAGCCGTCGCCGTTTGTTACGTCGTCAAACTCGACGACAGGAACCTCGGCAACCTCGGCGCATTCAGCAGCTGCGAAGGGCTGGGCTGTGAGTTCGTCATGGAGCAGCGGGAAGAGGGCGGCAACAACGGTATGGTCTGGCAGCTCCCGACGCGGATCAAGTATTCCAACGTCAAGCTTTCCCGCCCGGTCACCGAAGCCAGCTCGCAGATCACGAAGTGGTTCGCCGACATGGCGAGCGGCATCGAGCGCAAGACCGCGACCATCGAAGCGCGCACCCTCGAAGGCACCGTGATCGCCAGCTGGTCGTTGGAGGGTGTCGTCCCCGTGCGCTGGAGCGGGCCGCAACTTTCGCCCGACTCGCCGAAGGTCGCCACCGAGACCCTGGAACTGGCCCACCACGGCTTTCTCAGCCCGGCGAAGAAGGGCTAGCCATGTCCTCGCCCGTCACGTTCACCTCCGCCGGATCCCAGCCACCGGCGGCGTACGGCTCCGGCGAACCGGCGCCGAACAACCTCCAGCGCGCACTGCTCGAGGTCCGCAAGCCTCCGCAGTCCGGCGGCACCGGGCAGCCCGGCGCCAAGCTGTTCGAGATCAGGTTCCAGTTCAACCCCAAGGAACTCTCGCTCACCAAGAACGCCAAGTGGGGCCGCGACCCGCAGCGCAACGCGAAGAAGAGCGGACCACCCGAGTTCAAGGGCTCGGACCCGTGCAAACTCGCGCTGGAGATGTTCCTCGACGCCACCGACAAGATGGACGACGCCGTCGTCAAGAAGGTCGAGCAGCTCTTCACCTGCTGCGTCGCCACCGAGGAAAGCCGCCAGCACGGCAAGGGTTCGCCGCCGTGGGTGATCTTCAAATGGGGTGGCATGACCGGCTTCCCCGCCTATGTCGCCGGCGTCACCGCGAAGTACACGCTGTTCACCCCGTCGGGCACTCCGGTGCGCGCGGTCTGCACGGTGAACCTGGAGGAGATCGCGGGCGAGCTGAGCGGGCAGAACCCGACGTCGGGCGCGCTGGCGGCGCGGGACACCCATGTGTTCGTCGCCGGCGATTCCCTGCAGGCGGTGGCGTTCCGTGCCTATGGCGACGCGGGGAAGTGGCGCGCGATCGCCGACGCCAACGACATCGACGACCCGATGCGACTGCGGCCCGGCACCCGGCTGCTCGTGCCGGCGCTGGAGGAACTCGATGGCTAACGAGAGCTTCGCGAACAACCTCGTCGTCGAGGTCGACGGTGGTCCGCTGCCCGACGACGTGAAGACGCTGCTGTCCTACGCCTATGTCGACGACAGCCGGAACCTGCCGGACATGTTCGTCCTGCGGTTCCGCGACTCCGGGCACGTGGTGCTGGACAAGGGGAAGTTCAAGGTCGGCGCGGAGATCAAGCTGAAGGTCCAGACCTCCGATCCCGAAGCGCCGCAGGAGCTGCTCTCCGGCGAGGTCACCGCGGTCGCGATCGACCTCGACCGGATCGGCACCTTCACCGAGGTGCGCGGCTACGACCACGCGCACCGGCTGTTCCGCGGCCGCCGGGTCGCGGTCTACCCGGGGATGAGCCTCGCCGACGTCGTCACGAAGGTGACCCAGCGGGCAGGGCTGAAGGCCGGAAAGATCGATCCGGTCCCCGGTGTCGGCGGGCGCCCGCATACCCAGTTCAGCCAGGACAACGTCAGCGACTGGGAGTTCTTGTCCCGGCTGGCGGAGTCGGTCGGCGCCCATATCGCGGTCCGCGGTGGCGCGCTGAACTTCAGCCTGGCGGAGAAGCCTTCGGCGGCACCTGCCACCACCGCGAAGGCCCACACCGACCCACTGGTGCTCGAGGCGCACCGGACCCTGGTCAGCCTGCGCGCCAGCGTCACCGCGGCCGAGCAGGTGCCCGAGGTCGAAGCTCGCGGATGGGACATCGAAACGAAGAAGGCCGTGGTGGCCGTCGAAAAGCCGAAGAACGCCGGGACCGAGGTCGAAGGCGTCGACCCGGTCACGCTCGCGAACAAGTTCTCCAGCCCCAAATACGTCTCGGCGGATACGCCGCGCCGGACTCAGGCCGAGGCCAAAGCGGCGGCGATCGCGCTGTCCGAACGGCTCGGCGGCGCCTGCACCGAACTCGACGGGGTGGCGAAGGGCAACCCGAAACTCCGGGCGGGCGCGGCGGTGACGCTGACGGGTGTCGGCAAGCCGTTCGCCGGCAAGTACACGCTCACCAGCACCCGGCATCTGTTCAACGCCGAAGTCGGTTACACCACCGAGTTCGCCGTCTCCGGACGGCAGGAACGCTCCCTCTACGGCCTGGTCGCCGGTGGCCCGAGCACATCGACGTGGTCCGGAGTGGTACCCGCGGTGGTCAGTGACGCGAAGGATCCCGCCGGGCTCGGCCGGGTCAAGCTGATCTTTCCCTGGCTGGATCAGAACTTCACCAGCAACTGGGCGCGCACGGTGCACCCCGGCGCCGGGAACGGGCGGGGCGCGCTGGTCATGTCCGAGGTCGGCGACGAGGTGCTCGTAGGCTTCGAGCACGGCGACTTCGAAGCCCCGTACGTACTCGGCGGGCTCTACAACGGCGCCGACGCGGTCCCGAAGTTCACCGCGTCGCCGATCGACGGCAACAGCGGTGAGATCGCGGTACGGGGTTTCGTCTCCCGCAAGGGACACAAGCTCGAATTCGCCGAACAGGACGGCATCGTCGTCGCTTCCGGGGACGGGAAGCTGGTGGTCAAGCTGGACCAGAAGAACCAGATGATCGAAGTGACCAGCGGCAAGGGCGTCACGGTGAAGGCGCGGAACGGGGTGAGCATCGACGCGGGCGCTGGTCCGCTGGAGCTCAAGGGCCAGAAGGTCTCCGTGAAGTCGGCGACCGAGGCGACCGTCGAGGCGGGCAGCGGCCTGAAGCTGTCGGGCACGGCGGGCGTCCAGGTCGAGGGCGCGACGGTTTCGGTCAAGGGGCAGGGCCAGGCGGAGCTGAGCGCGAGCGGCATCGTGACCGTGCGCGGCAGCGTGGTCAAGATCAACTGAGGAGTGGACATGCCACCAGCCGCGAGGGTCGGCGATCCGACCGGGCACCCAGGCGTCATCGCCGGGCCCGGTGTGCCGACCGTGCTCATCGGCGGGATGCCCGCCGCCACCGTCGGCACGTTGCACACCTGCTCGTTCCCGCCGCCCGCGGTGCATCCGCCGACGCCGGTCGCACCGCCGGGTTGCCCGACGGTGCTGATCGGCGGCCTGCCCGCAGCGCGCATGGGCGACCTGGCCGCCTGCGGCGCGCCGATCGTCATGGGCTGCCCGACCGTCCTGATCGGAGGCTGAGGTGGACTTTCTCGGCAGGGGACTGGCGTTCCCGGTGCGCACCGACGCGACGGGATCGATCGCCTTGGTCGGCGGAGAACGCGAGGTCGTCGAGAGTATCCGGCTGATACTGGCCACCGCTCCCGGTGAACGGCCGATGCGCCCGGAGTTCGGCTGCGCGGTGCACGATCTCGTGTTCGCGCCCGCCGACGCGGCCACCGCCGGGCAAATCGCCTACGAGGTGCGCACCGCGCTGGAGCGGTGGGAGCCGAGGATCACGCTCACCGACGTCGTGGTCGGGTTCGCCGAGGCCGACCAGGGCACGCTGCTGATCGACATCAAGTACCAGCTGCGCGGCACCAACGACCCGCGCAACCTGGTCTTCCCCTTCTACGTCATCCCCGCGCACGAGTCCACTCAGGACGGTGCGTGATGTCGCTGCCCCTGCCCAACCTGGACGACCGCCGGTTCCAGGACCTGGTCGACGAAGCGAAGAGCCTGGTCCAGCGCAACTGTCCGGAGTGGACGGACCACAACGTCTCCGACCCCGGCGTGACGTTGATCGAAACGTTCGCGCAGATGGTCGACCAGGTGCTCTACCGGCTCAACCGGGTGCCGGACCTGCACTACCTGCGGTTCCTCGACCTCATCGGCGTGCGGCTGTTCCCGCCGGCCGCCGCGCGCGCCGACGTGACGTTCTGGCTTTCGGCGGCGCGTGACACCCCGGTGGTCGTCTCCGCGGGAAAACAGGTCGCGAGTGTGCGCGACGAGGTCGAGGACCCCGTCGTGTTCACCGTGGAGCGGACTCTGACGATCGTGCCGTGTTCGCTCGCGGGCCTGGCGACCGGCGGGTCCGACACCGGGGTGCCGCAGGTCGACCGCACCGACGAGCTGCTGGTGGGTGGCGAACCCGCGTGTTTCGCCGAAAGCCCCGCACCCGGCGACGCCGTCTACTTCGGACTGTCGGACGCCGTGCCCGGCTGCGCGGTGCTGCTGCGGGTGGACTGCGAGGTCGAGGGACAGGGCGTCGATCCGCACGACCCGCCGTGGGTGTGGGAGGCCTGGGACGGGCACGGCTGGGCCGCCGGTGAGGTCGACCGGGACAGCACAGGCGCGTTCAACCGACCCGGGGACGTCGTTCTGCACGTGCCGCCGGGGCACACCGTGTCGGTGCTCGCCGGCAGGCACGCGGGCTGGATCCGGTGCCGCTTGACGGAACCGAAACACCATCAGCCGTTCTTCCAGCGGTCGCCGAGGCTGCGCTCGGTCGAAGCGTCGACCATCGGTGGCACGGTCGGCGCGGTGCACGCCGAGGTCGTGCGCGGAGAGGTCGTGGGCACCTCGGACGGCCTGCCCGGACAGCGGTTCCCGCTCGGCAGGCGTCCGGTGGTCGCCGGTGGGGACGAGCTGATCGTGGAGGTGTCCGGTCCCGACGGCCGGCAGGAGTGGACGGAGGTGTCCTCGTTCGCCGAGTCGGGTCCGGACGATCGGCACTTCCAGGTCGACCGGGTCGCCGGCGAGATCGCGTTCGGCCCGGCCGTGCGCCAGCCCGAGGGCGGCATCCGGTACTACGGTGCCGTTCCGGCCAAGGCCGCCGCGATCCGGGTGCCCGCCTACCGGGCAGGCGGTGGGCGGCGGGGGAACGTCGCCCGCGAAGTGCTCGAGGTGCAACGGGATCCGATCCCCTTCGTCAGCGGCGTGGTGAACCGGCGTCCGGCGACCGGCGGGGTGGACGGCGAGCCGGTGGAGGACGCGGCGGTACGCGGACCGCTGCTGCTGCGCACCCGCGACCGCGCCGTCACCGCCGAGGACTACGAACAGCTCGCGCGCGAAGCGGCGCCCGAGGCGGCGAGGGTGCGGTGCGTGCCCGCGCACGGCGCCGACGGCCGCGAGACCGGGGCGATCCGCGTCCTCGTCGTACCCGCCGTTCCCGACACCGGTGAGCTGAAGTTCGCGACGCTGATGCTCGAACCCGGGATGCGCACACGGATCGAGCGGTATCTGGACGAACGCCGCTGTGTCGGCGCCCTCGTGTCCGTGGAAGCGCCGTTCTACCACGGGGTCACGGTCGTCGCCCGGTTGAGGTCGCGCCGCCGGACCACTCCCGGCGCCCTCGGCTCGCGGGCGACGCAGGCGCTCTATGCCTATTTCAACCCCCTCACCGGCGGGCCGGACGGCGATGGCTGGCCGTTCGGGCGGCCGGTGCAGTCGGGTGAGGTCTTCGCGGTGCTGCAACGGCTTCCCGGTGTCGAGCTGGTCGAGGACGTCCGTCTGTTCGCGGCCAATCCGGTCACGCGGGAACGCGGCGAGCAGGTCGACCGGATCGACCTGCCGCCCCATGCGCTCGCGTTCTCGTTCGGGCACCAGGTCCGGGTCCGGGAGAGTGGCGGATGAGAGCGGCCGTGCCCGGGCTGCCGAGCCCCTACCCGATCGGCGAGCAGCTGCCCTCGGTCTACGCCGAAGACCGGTTCGTCCAGGGTTTCACCGGTGCGCTCGACGAAGTGCTCGCACCGGTCTTCGCCACGTTGGACAACTTTTCGGGCTATCTCGACCCGGCACTGGCGCCGGAGGACTTCGTCGGCTGGCTGGCGCACTGGGTGGCGTTGCGCGTCGACGAAGGCTGGAGCCCGGCCCGGTTGCGCGAACTCGTGCTCCGCTCGGTCGAGCTGCATCGGTGGCGCGGCACGCAGCGGGGGCTCGCCGAGCACGTGCGACTGCTGACCGGCGGCGCGGTCGAGGTGACCGACAGCGGCGGTGTCGTGGCGTCGCCGGAACCCGGAGCGCCGCTCCCGGATCCGGGACCGCCGTGGGTCCACGTGCGCGTGCGGGTGCCCGAGCGGGAGCGGATCGACGAACGAGGGCTGACGGCGACGGTCGTGGACGCGGTACCCGCCCACGTTCGCGTCACGGTCGAAGTGGTGGAGGGGTAACGGATGGTCATCTACCGGGAGTGCGGGCATCAGGGCCCCGCCGACGTCGAGTTCTGCGGCGAATGCGGCCGGTACCTGAAATGGGACGACGAGGAACCCGCCGCGGTGCGCCAACCGGCCGCCCAGCAGCAGCTCGTGCAGCCCGCGGAACAGCTCGCTCCGGTTCGGCAGCCTCAGCAGCGGACGGCCGAGGAGCAGGTTCTCCGTCCAGGCGACCTGATCTGCGGCAGATGCGGCAAGGGCAACGTGCCCACCCGCAACTTCTGCGGCCGTTGTGGCGCCTCCCTCGCCGAGTCGGAGGTCGTGAAGACCTCATGGTGGCGACGGCTGTTCGGCCGCGGTCCCCGGGAACACAAGGCGGGGGAGCGGCCGGGCAAGGACGGTGTCCGCCGTCGCGCCGGCCGTGCCGGTGCCGCGCGACGCCGCGCCGGCAAGGCCGTCCGCCGGGTGATCGCCGTGATGCTGGTGCTCTCGGCGCTGATCTACGCGCTCTACCAGCCGTTCCGGGGCGCGATCAACACCGCCGCGCTCGGCCTGTGGAGTCAGGCGACGGGGATCTTCGAAACGAAGCTGAACCCGGTACGCCCGAGCAAGGTGACCGCGAGCGCGGAGTCGCCCGCCCATCCGGGAAACCTGGTCAGCGACAACGCCAAGAACACCTTCTGGTCGGCGGCCGCCCAGCGTGAGCCCGTACTGGTGTTCACCTTCGACCGGCCGGTGGACCTGCGGAAGGCGATCGTGCATTCCGGTGACGGCGCGAACTTCCAGGCCGCGCACCGGCCGAAGACCCTGCATCTCGTGTTCTCCACCGGCAAGACCTACGACATGGTGCTGGCCGATACGCCGGACGCACAGGAAGTCACGATCGAGAACAGCGCGGGGGCGACCGGCGTCGAACTGCACGTGGTCGGGCTGCACCGCTCGCTGGACGGCATGGACGTCGCGATCTCCGAGATCGAGCTGTTCGAGGCAGGCTGAGGAGACAACGTGTCGTGTTGCGAACCGGAGACCAGCCTGCGGGGCCGATCACGACCTCGACCATCCACAAGGGACAGTCGGATCACGCTGGATGTCCGGCACCTAAGCCACCTGGGCAGGCCGCTGACGCTGCGAAAGCCACTTTCCCAACGTTCAACGTTGCGAAAGTGGCTTTCGCAACACGCCACGGTCGACTTACCTCTCGATAACCCTCTTCACCACTCACGACCCCCGCGCGAGACGGCACGAAGTGCTCGGGTCGGGTGCCGGGGTATGTCAGCAGGAAGGACCGGATGACCATGCGCCCGAACCGAGCGGTGGCGGCGATCGCGTTGGTCGCGGTGCTGGGCGGAGCGGCGATCACCGGGGTGTTCGCGCCGGCCGCGGCGCAGCAGCCCGCACCACCCGCCGCGCCCTATCGCGTCGGTTACGTCAGCGCCGCGACGACGGATTTGGCCCAGGCCACCGGCGAGGGCGCGGTGACGGCGCTGCCGCCGGGCGCCGGGGGCGTCGATTCCGACGCGTCCGCGGGCACCGGCGGCCTGGTGTGGGTGAGCAAACGGGCCGTCCGCGACGGTGCCGAGCGGGACGGCGAGATCTGGTACCTGCGGGACGGCGCCCGGGTTCCGGTGCGCCTGACCGACGACGCGACCGCCGACACGCGTCCGGCGTTGTCGCCGGATGGCTCGTCGGTGGCGTTCGTGTCGGAACGCATGGGCAGCAAGGACATCTTCGTGATCGGCGTCGACGGCCGCGGTCCGCGTCAGGTGACCTCCGGGCCGGCGGCGGACGATTCGCCGAGCTGGTCGCCCGACGGCGCCCGTCTCGTGTTCAGCGGTACGGGCGAGGACCCGGCCGGTGACCTCTACACCGTGCCGGCGAGCGGCGGCGCGCCGACTCGACTGACCGCCGACCCCGGCGCGGACACCCAGCCGGCCTGGGCTCCCACCGGTTCCCGGATCGCGTTCACCACCACCAGGTTCGATCCCGCGGGGGACGTCGTGGTCATGGCCGACACCGGTGGCGCGCTCACCCGGGCGGTGCCGGAGCCCGGCGACTCGTCCGAGCCCGCGTGGTCGCCGGACGGTGCGCGCCTGGCCTTCACCACCCGTCAACCGGATCCGCTCGGTGACATCAAGCAGGTCACCCTCCCCGGAGGTCAGGTCTCGGTGATCTCCGCGCTGCCCGCGGTGGGTGAGACCGAACCGGCCTTCCGCGCCGGTGGGCAGCCGGTGTTCACCCGGCTCCGCGGTGGGGACACCACCGACATCTGGAGCGCCGACGCGCGCGGCGGCGACCGCCGCGACCTCACGAACCGCCCGGACGCCGACGAAGCCGATCCCGCTTTCTCGCCGGACGGGACTTCGCTGGCCTACACGGAATTCGGCACCGGTGAGTTCCGGAGCAGCCGGATCGTCGTGGCGAACGCCGACGGTGGCGCGCCGCGACCGCTGACCGGTGGGGGCGACGGCAAGCGGGAGCGCCATCCGGCATGGTCGCCGGACGCGACGAAGATCGCCTTCACCCGGACCGTGACGGTCGGCGAAGGTTCCGACAGTTCCGTGCGGCTCGTGCGCGCCGCGGACGGCCGTCTTCTCGGCGACATCCCCATCCCGGCGCATCTGCGCGGTGACGACTCGCAGCCGGTGTGGTCGGCGGACGGGTCCAAGATCACGCTCACCCGTGCCGCCACGCGGATCGGGCCACCGGGACCGTCCAGAGTGGACCCCGCGATGGTGGACGCCCCGGTCGGGCGCGGTGGTTCGGCGCGGATCGCCAAGACGGTGCAGACCGACCGGATCCGGTCCCTGCCCGATGTCGTCCTGCTGATGGACCAGACCGGCTCCATGGGCGGGGAAGACGGGGTGATCGAGCAGGTCAAGACGAACCTCGGCCAGGTCATCGACAGCGTGCGGGACCGGGAGAAGGAAGCACACTTCGCCGTCGCGGCGTTCGGCGACGTGGGCGACGACAAGAACCAGCCCATCCCGCGCTCGTTCCACGTTCAGCAGCCGCTGACCCCGGCGGGTACCGACGCCGAGCGGAAGCTGCTGTCCGACGCGTTCGCCCGGATCGAGGCGAGGGGCGGCGGAGACACCGCCGAGGACTGGCTGCTGGCCTTGCAGAAGGTCGCGACCGGAGCCATCACCTTCCGCCCCGGCAGCAGCCGGATCGTCGTCCTGGTCGGCGACGCGGCGAGCCATGAAGACCCACCGGAGAAGGGTTCGCCGGTCCGGGCGGCGGTGATCGCCGCGCTGAACGCGGCGGAGATCAGCGTGGTGGCCGTGCCCGCGGTCACCGGCGGGTCGAGCGAGGATTCCGACCACGGCCTCGACGCGCGAGGGCAGGCGACCGCGATCACCAAGGCGACCGACGGTGTCCTCACGCCCGGTACCGACGCCGGCCAGATCGCGCGGGCGATCATCGACGGCATCGGCGACCTCCCGGTCGGCGTCCAGCCGGTGAGCTTCTGCGACCCCGGCCTCACGATGACGTTCGATCCTCCGGGGCCGCACCGGGTTCCCGGCGGCACGGACGCGCGATTCGTCGAAACGGCGACGGTGTCCCCGACGGCCGCACCGGGTTCTTTCCTCCGCTGCCGTGTGGAGTTCCGGGTGAACGGGGAGACCACCGTGCGGCCGGGCTACACCGAGAACGTCACCGTGCGCGTCAAAGATCCGGCCCTGCCCCTGATCACCCTGCACGACCGGACGGTGACCGGAACCGGCCCCACGGTGATCGAATATCCGGTGAGCGCGGTGGACGCGGACGGGACCCCGCTCACCCCGAGCTGCACACCCTTGTCCGGCAGCCTGTTCCCGGTCGGAGCCACCACGGTGACGTGCACGGCGATCGGGAGGAACGGCACCGCCGTCGAGTCCGCGGCCATGGCCGTCGTCCCGCCAGGAGAAACCCGGCGGAAGACGGTGTGGCAGGTCGCCCTGACCCAGCCTTCGCCCGACGTCGTCGTGCCGGGGGACCAGCGTGAGCTTTCGTCGCTGTTCGGCCCCGGCTGCGGTGCGGGGGAGGAAGGAGCGGCGGACGTCTCGCCGGACGGTGCCACACTGGCGTTCCAGAGCCGCAACGCGCTGATCTGTGTCGCTCCCGCCGTCGGCGGGCCGGGCCGGATCCTGGTGCAGCGCGCGGGATTCGTCGACGATCCGGCCTGGTCGCCGGACGGCGGGCTCGTCGCCTACACGAACTTCCCGGGTGAGTCCCCGCCGCAGGTGTCGGTGGTGGCGTTCACCGGCGGCGAGAGCCGGATCCTGATCGACAGCCCCGGCGGGGCCGAACAGCCCGCGTTCCAGCGGATTCCCGAACTCGCCGTGAGCGCGACCGCCGTGCCTGCCGCGATCCCGTTCGAGGGGCTCACCACGTTCGAGTTCGTCGTCGCCAATCGCGGTCCCACCGCGTCACCCGTGGTGGGACTGTTCGTCCGGCTGACCGCCGGTCTGCGACAGGCGGCGGTCCTTCCCACCAAGGGCACCTGCACTCCCGAACTGGTGTGCGCGTTCGGCACGCTCGTTCCGGGGGAGGAGGTGAGGGTGCGGTTCAGCGCGACCGGCCTGGTCGCCGGAGTGCAGGCGGCGACCGGCACGGTCACCACGACGGGCCCCGACGCGGACACGCGCGACAACTCCGCGACGGCGGTCGTGACGGTCGGTGAAAAGCCGGCGCCGCCGGTGACCCCCGGATCCTTGTCGGTCGGGATGTCGGTCTCGGCGGTGCCGTTGTTCGTCGGCGGTGACGATGTGGTGCTGACGTACTTGGTGCACAACGGTGCCCAGGCCGCGATGCCGGGCGTCCGGCTCGTGACCCAGCTGCCACCGGGGCTCCCCGCGACTTCGGCCCCACCCGGCTGTGGGCCGGGCGGCGGCACTTGCGCGCTCGGGACGCTGGCGCCCGATCAGACCGTGGCGGTCCGGATCTCTTTGGCCGCGAAGGCCGCTTTCGATGGCCCGGTGTCGGGCGCGGTGAGCACGACGGGGCCGGACAACAACGCCGGTGACAACACGGCGAACGCGCGCGTGGTGGTCCGGCAGCCGGTGGTCGGGCTGGATCCGAAGATCGGCACACTCGGCTTCGTCCCGCGGGTGCGGGGAACGGACTTCCCGCCGGGCGCGGTGGTCCGGCTGGCCTGGTCGGCGGGTATCTCCGCACCGGGGCTGGTCACCGTCCGCGCGGACGGAAGATTCGAGGCGCCGTTCTTGATCTTCCACCACGACCTGATCGGCCCGCGCACGGTGACCGTGACCTCCGTGGGGGGCGTGAAATTCGGGACGGCGCGGTCGGATCCGATCCTGGTGGTGCTCCGCACCCAGCAGCCGCCGTTCATCACCCGCGGCTGAGGAGAGGTGACACTGCCCCAAGGGGCAACGACCGGCGCACGGCCGCACACCCGTCCGCTGGTGCCGGGCCCGGTTCCGGACGCGCAGACTTCCGGGTATGGGAGCAACGGCGACGCTGTCCGAGGCGGGCCTGGTCGCGGAACCGGGCCAGGAGACCAGCTGCTCGGTGACCATTCGCAATGCCGGGCGGGTCGTCGATCAGTTCGCGATCGAAGTGGTCGGCGACCCCGGTGCGTGGGCCATCGCGGAACCGGCGACGGTGAACCTGATGCCAGGGGAGGCGGGGACGGTCGTCGTCCGGTTCTCGCCGCCGCGGTCGTCCGAAGTCCAGGCCGGCCTGATTCCCTTCGGTGTCAGGGTCTTCTCGAGCGAAGACCCGGCAGGATCGGTGGTCGAGGAGGGCACTCTCCAGCTCGCCGCCTTCACCGAGGTGACCGCCGAAGTCGTTCCGGCGAAAGTGGAGGCCGGTGCCAAGGCCGACTTCGAAGTGGCCGTGGACAACCGCGGGAACCATCCGGTCGCCGTCGAACTGAGCGCGCTCGACCCCGAAGACGAACTCGACTTCCAGCTCGAACGGAACCGGGCCGACCTCGCGCCGGGTACGGCCGCGTTCGTCCGCCTGCGGGCCCGGCCGCGGAAACGGTTCCTGCGCGGGCAACCCGTCCGCCACCGGTTCCAGGTGTTCGTCATCGCCGACGACGCCGAACCGCTCAAGACCGAAGGCACCATGGTGCAGCGCCAGTTGCTGCCCAAGTGGTTGCTGCCGGCGCTGGCCGCGCTGCTGGTGTTGTTGCTGGCCTTGGTGGCGCTGTGGTTCACCGTGCTGAGGCCCGCGGTGAAGTCGGCTGCCCGGGAAGCCGCTCAGGAGCAGAACCAGGAGGTGATCAAGGCGGCGCAGGACGCCGGTGGCGCCGCGGGGGAGGCGAAGAAGGACGCCGTTCAGGCCAAACAGAACTCCGAAGACGCGATGAAGGCCGTCGGGCTGACCCCGCCGGCCGACGGCACGGCTCCTGGCCCCAGGCCATCGAACGGTGTCCCCAACCCGGCGGGCAACGGCGCCGGGACACCGACCGACTTCCGGGTGGCGGCGGAGGCGGCCGTCGACTCGAACGTCAACCGGTTCGCCGAATTCCCCTACACCCTGCCGGATGCCGCGAAAACGTTGGTCATCACCGACCTGATCCTGCAGAACCCGCGTGGCGACAACGGAACCCTGCGGTTGCTGCGCGACGCCGGTGGCACCAAGACCGTGCTGCTGGAAGTGGGGCTCGCGAACTTCCGCGACCTCGACCACCACTGGCTGCAGGCATGGCGGTTCGCCCCCGGGGAAAAGATCGTGCTCGCCGTCAGCTGCCAGGCACCGGGCGGCGGAAGCCGTTGCACCCCGTCGGTCTCGTTCTCCGGCCGAGTGGAATGAACGGGATCAGATCAACCCCTCGCGCAAGGCGAACGCGACGGCATGAGCGCGGTTGCGGAGCTGGAAACGGTTGGTGATGTCGTGCAGGATCGACTTCACCGTCCGCTCGGAGTAGCTCAGCCGGCCGGCGATCTCCTTCGTCTCGAAGCCGTCCGCGATCATCCGCAGCACCTTGGTCTCGCGCTGCGACATCCCGGCCAGATCCCAGCCGTTCGGTTGCAGCACGTCCCGCTGCAACCGGGACACCCGGGACAGCAGACGGCCGAGCAGATCCGGCGGCAGCGCGCCTTCCCCGGCGGCCGCGGCCTTCACCAGCCGCACCAGCGTGTCGGGGGTGGCGTCGACCCGGCGGATGATCGCGGAGACACCGGTGCCCACGACGTCCAGCAACTCCGAGTCGTCCACCTCGCCGGCGACCAGGACGATCCCCGCGCAGCCGGCGCAGTGGAGGCTGCGCAGCAACCGCCGTGCCTCCTCGTTCAGCCGCTCGACGATGACCAGGACGACGGCCTGCTCATCGGAGTCGCCGGCGAAGCGGATCTCAGGACGTGAGCGCAGCGCGGCGGTGACACCCGCGTGCGTGATGGTGTCGGTGGCATGAAGCAGCACCGGGATCTGGTCGACGAGCATCGGTGAACCCCTCCCCGCAACGGCGTTTCGTCCTTCTCAAGGATCGTGCGGACCGGGTTCCGCGAACAGGGATCCGGAGTCCCGATATGTCCCGTTTTGCTACTCCGATCGGGCCACGCCTGTCTTCCTGACCTTGGCGATGGCCTGCGCCCGGTCGGTGACGTGAAGTTTGCGGAAGATGTGGGACACGTGGTTTCGCACCGTTTTCGGGCTGAGCACGAGCCGGTCGGCGATGGAGGCGTTCCCCATGCCCTGCGCGATGAGCCCCATGATCTCCCGTTCGCGCGCGGTCAGCCGCGGAAAGGACTCGTCGCGCGGGGTCTCCGTGCCCAGCAGCGAAAGCACCCGGTTCGCGATGGCCGGGCTGAAGATCGCCTCGCCGTCGCCGATCACCCGCACCGCGCGGACGACCTGCTCGTTGCGCGCTCCCTTGAGCAGGTAGCCGCGCGCACCCGCGCGCATGGCGGCGAACACCGCGGCTTCGCTCTCGAACATGGTCAGCATGAGCACACCGGTGTGCGGGCAGGCGCTGACGATCCGGCGGGTCGCCTCGACGCCGTCGAGGTCCGGGAGGTTCAGATCCATCAGGACGACGTCGGGCTCCGCTCTGCCTGCTTCCGCGACCGCGGTGAGGCCGTCGGGAGCCTGGCCGACGACCTCGACGCCGTCGGTACCGTCGAGCAGCGCGCAGATGGCCGTCCGGAAGGCGGGATGGTCGTCCACCACGAGGACACGGAGGGGCGGGAACATCGCTCACTCCTTGGTGGCGAGCGGCAGCCAGGCGGCGATCCGGGTGCCGCCTGAGGGCACCGGCTCCATCACGCAGCCGCCGCCGAGGTCGACGGCGCGTTCCCGCATCGAACGCAGTCCGGTCCCGCCGACCGCGGGCAGCACCTCGCCGCCCGCGCCGACTCCGTCGTCGACGATCTCCACGCGCAGATCGCCGTCCAGCGGCCAGAGGCGCACCGCGCACTGCCGGGCACCGGAATGGCGGGCGATGTTCACGAGCGCCTCGCGGATGATCCGGTACGCGGTGACCTCCACCTCGGCCGCCAGCGGCGGCAGCTCACCGCGGACCTCGACCGTCACCCCCAGCGGCCCGTGCTCGGCAGGAACCCGGTCGGCGAGCATCCCGGCATACCGGCGCACGGCCGTGACGAGGCACGTTTCGTCGAGCGCGGGCGGGCGGGCGTCGGTCACGATGCGGCGCAATTCGGTGATGGCGCCGTGGAGTTCCTCCTCGAGCCGGGCCAGGAGGCGCTCGGCCCCGGCCCGGTCACGGACGAGCAGTTCGCGGGCGGCGCGCAGCCCGAGCACCGCCACGGCGAGTGTCGGCCCGAGGCCGTCGTGGAGATCGTTGAGCACCGTCTTGAGCCGGTTTTCGTATCCGGAAGGATGAACGACGTCGGTGACGACGAAGGTCCGGCGCATTTTCTCCCCCGTCCGGCGGCATGACCTGGATCCCTTGGCATCCGGGGGAACCAGTTCTCGGCAAGGTGACGCAACCGTCAGCCCAAAGCGCGTAGCGTTCTGGTCACTCGCAGTACTAGTCGCGAAATGCCGTCCCGGCGTTTCCCTGCCTGCCGCCTGCCCGGGTAACGGTTTGGGGCCGATACGTAAACCGCGCGAACAGGGCCGGTCATCCCGGCGATGACCGGCCCCGGTGTGGTCGGCCCGCTCAGGCGGGGGGTTCCTCCTGGAGGGCCCGGACCTCGACCTTGCTGCGCAGCGCCCGCGAGGCCTGTTTGGTCCATTCGATCGCGACGTCGTCGTTTTCGGCTTCGATGATCCAGAAGCCGCCGAGGTATTCCTTGGCTTCGACGAACGGGCCCTGGGTGAGCACGGGGGTGTCCCCGGAGTAGTCGACCGTGGTCGCGGTCGACGGGGGCTGCAGGCCTCCGGCGGTCACGAACGCGCCCGCCTCCTCGAGGGCGGTGTTGAACGCGCCGACCGCGGCGATGATCTCCTGCAGCTCCGCGGGGTCCATGTTCTCCATCGTCGGCTCCTCGGCCGAGTCGTGCGGGAGGCTCAGGAAATACTTCGTCATGGTCGTCTCCTTGTCGTTGGCGATGCCGGAAACGCTAGGCGAGGCCCACCGCCGACGAATCAGTCATCGTGACTGGTGTCCGGCACACCGGCGACCGCCGCCTGCCGTCAGACGAAGCCGGCCAGCTCGGCGCGCCCGGTGACGCCGAGCTTCGGATACGCCTTGTAGAGGTGGTGGCCGACGGTCCGTGGACTGAGGAAGAGCTGAGCGGCGATGTCCTTGTTGGTGTGACCGGTGGCGGCCAGCCGTACGACCTGCAACTCCTGCGGGGTCAACAGAGTGAGCGGGCCGCTGCGCCGAGGCTCGTCGCCCCGCTCGCCGAAGGCGGCCAGCTCGCCGCGCGCACGCTCGGCCCAGAGCGCCGCGCCGAGGTCCTCGAACGCGGACACCGCCGCCGCGAGATGGGCGCGGGCCTCGGTACGGCGGCGCCGGCGGCGCAGCCACTCGCCGTAGACCAGCTGTGTACGGGCACGTTCGTACGGGCCGCCGTTCCGCTCCTGGAGCCGCAGCGCTCCGGCGTACAGCGCGTCGGCGTCGGCGTCGTCGGCCAGCAAGGCCCGGCAACGCAGGACGAGTCCGGTGGCGACCGGGCGGTCGACGTGCTCGGCCCAGTGCCGGAACTCCACCAAGGGTCCGTGGGCGCGATCCGGCTCGCCGCCGCGCACGGCGGCCTCCACCAGATCCGGCACCGCCCGGACCAGGAGGTCGCGGCTCGCAGGTCCCCGGCACACCCTTTCGAGCCGGTCGAGTGCTTCCCCGAACCGCCGGGCGGACAGGTCGAGCATGCCGAGACCCCAGTCCGCGATCTCGGCGTTGACCCGGTGCCGGGTCCGGGCCCCCTGGAGCACCTCCTCGGCAAGGGCCCGGCAGCGTGACTCGTCACCCGACACGGCGTGCAACCACACCTCCACCGAACGGTGGGCCAGGCGCTCGGTCGTGTTCCCGAGTTCGGCGCTCACGGCCGCGCCTTCCGCGACACAGGCGCGGGCGTCCGCGAACTCGCCGCGGAACAGCCGCGCCACGGCGAGCACGTTCAAGATGTACGGGACCCACCCCAGCGTTCCGGTGGCCCGCGCCTCGGCCAGCATGTCCTCGGTCCCGGTGAGGACGCCGTCGTCGTCCGCGAGCATGAGCCCGCCGATCGCGGCCGTGATGCGCTGCATCAGATCGTTCCCGCCGCCGGGTGAGGCGGTGTAGAGGGCGCGCATCGGGCCGACGGCCCGCTCCGGGCGACCGGCGAAGAGCTCCGCCCACCCGAGAAGGGCGTCGACGACGGGTGCCCAGTGTTCCGGCGGGCCGAACCCGCGCATCAGATCCGCCGCACGCCGCAGGAGGTCGTGCGCCGCCCCGTGCCGGGCGGCGTGCGCGGCTTCGTAGAGCGTGAGCGCGGCACGCTCAGGGTCGGTGTCGCGCACCAACGCGGCGGCCTCGAGCGTCAGCTCCGCGTCGGCCCGGGGCGAGGTGCGTTCGTACTCCACGGCGCCACGGGTGTAGATGGCATCGGCCCGGACACCGGTGTCGGCGGTGAGCGCGAGCGCTTCGGCCGCCAGCCGGGCGGCGCGGTCGGCCTTGCCCGCGTCGAAAGCGGCCTGGCTGGCCCGGCCGATACGCCGGGCCTTCAGCTCCCGGTCGGCGCTGAGCCGGCCGGCACGTTCGTAAGCCGCGCACACCGCCATCGCGCCGCCTCGGTGCCAGGCCCGCTCCGCCACCTCTTCGAGTTCGGCCGCCACCGCCTCGTCGGGTTTGGTGGTGGCGGCAGCGAGGTGCCAGGCCCGTCGGTCGGCATCGGCGTCCGCTCGCAACGCTTCGGCGTACGCGCGATGTACCTCGATCCGCCGGTGCAGCGGCGCGTCCTGGTAGGCGGCTGCCCGTACCAGGGGGTGGCGGAAGGTGATCCGGCTGTCGATCCGGAGCAGCCGGTCGCGTTCGGCGGGCGCCAGGTCGCCGGGCGCGCCGCCGAGGGCTTCGATCACGTGCAGGATCGTCGCAAGCGGCGCCGCCGTGTCCGCCGCCGCCGCCAGCAGCGCGCGCTGGGTGGGTTCGGGAAGCTCGACGATCTGGCGGCGGAACGCCTCCTGCACACGGCGGGTCACCGGCAGCGGGCCGACCTGCTCGGCCGGGTCGGACTCGTCGACATCGCGTGCCGCGAGCCGCGACGACCCGAGTTCGATGATCGCCAGTGGATTGCCGCCGGACTCCGCGAGGACCCTCGTCCGCACCGGTCCGACGAGTTCCGGTGCGTGGTCGTCCAGCAGCCGGGCGGCGTCGGGCGCGGCGAGGCCGGACAGATCCACGGCCTCGAGGCCCGCGAGTTCGACCGGTGCCGACGTCTCGCGCACCGCGAACAGCATCGCGATCGGGTCGGCCACGAAGCGGCGGGCCGCGAACAACAGTGCCTCCACGGAACCCTGGTCGAGCCATTGCAGGTCGTCGACCGCGCACAGCAGAGGGGCGTCCTCGGCCAGCGCGGCGAGCAACGACAGAGTGCCCGCGGAGATCAGGAACCGGTTGGCGTCGTCTCCCTCGGCCAGGCCGAAAGCGCACCGCAGTGCCGTCGCCTGGGGAGTGGGCAGGGCGCCCAGCCGATCCAAGTGTGGGAACAGGAGTTGATGCAGACCGCCATACGCGAGCTCGGAATCGGACTCGACACCCGCCCCGCGGACCACCCGCATGCCCTCGGCTTCGGCGATCGACACAGCGTGGTCGAGAAGAACCGATTTCCCGATGCCCGCCGCACCCCGCAGCGCCAGCACGCCGCTGTGCGCGTCACGCGCGTCCGCCAGCAGGCGTTGAGCCCGCGCCAGCTCGGCGTCCCTTCCCCTCAGCGACATGCGGTCACCCTAAAGGGTGGCCTGATTGCCGCGACGGCTCCTCAGCTCCAGGCGAACAGGTCCTGCTTGAGGTTCATCGCCGCGAAGAGGTGATCGCGAGACGTTTCGAGTTCCCGGCGCGGCGCTCGGCCTGCTCGGCAACGCCACTGGCGGTGGCCCACGTGACTCCGGCCGGAAAATCGATCAAGGGTTGAAACTCGAGGCGGCCGGGTACCTCAAGATCCATGTGGATGGTGCTGGTGACCCCGTTGGTGATCATGGTGTTCGCCCTGATCATGGAACGCGTCGAAGTGACCGTTCCGGTCGTGAGACCGCGCCGGGCGCGGCCCGCGACTGTTCAGGTTCTGCCGGCCGACCGCGCACCATCGTTCGGAGTACGGGGTAGCGCCAAGGCGGCGTAGCGGGTCGAACGCCGACGCCGGTCAGGGGTCTTTCAGTCGAAGTCGAAGTCGACGTCGTCCCCGTCGAAGCCCCTTTCGCGGTCGTCGCGCTCGCTGCTGCTGTGCGGCCCTTCGGGGAACCCGGCGATCGCGGCGCCCATGGTGGTCAGCCCCAGGCCGCAGTAGAGCAGCCCGACCAGTATGCGGGTGATATCGGCGGTGGGCTCGCCCGCGCCGTTCGTGACGGTGATGTCGCCTGCCACGGCCAGCACGGCCAAGACCGTCAAGCAGGCTCCGAGCAAAAACCCGGCCAGGCGGGCCATCGATCTCCGGAAGCTCAGAGCGCGCTTCTGTCCCTTGGACATGGCGACGACGCTACGCGGACACCAACGCCTGGTGCACCGCCAACGGGAGGCCGGTGGCGCCGTAGCGGGCGGTCCTGCGCAGGTCACGGACAGCGAGCGCGGCCACCATCAGATCGAGTTCGAGTTTTCCCCGGACGGCGCTATCGCGGCATTTCCCGCGTGAACAAAGCTGATCCGATGCCGGAAACGCTCGAGCCGCCGAGGCTCTCTGCCCTGGAAATGCTGAAGTACCAAGGTGATCCGCTCGCGGATGCCGTCGTCGCCGAGTTGGTGGCCGACGAGCGGACGACTGCGGTGAACGAGGTGCTGGCGCATTTCCGGGACAACGACCAGCCCATTCCGGAAGAATTGCCGGAATCGGTGCGCCGGTATCTGATCGAGACCGACGCGCCGCCGGGTTGGACGGACCTCGAGCGGGTCGCGGGTGCGTACGAATTCTTCGTCGACGACGGTATGCACGTCGCTTCGGTGCTGTCGTTCGGGGCGATGGTGAACTGTTATGCCCAGCCACGTCCGTCTCGCGTCCTGTCGCTGACCCATCGGCTCAATCAGCCGCACCGCCGGCTGTCGGAGACCTCCCAGTTCGTGCTGAACCTCATGGGCCGCGATCCGTTCGGTTCCGGTGGCAGTTTCGTCCCCACGATCCAGAAGACCAGGCTGATCCACGCGGCCGTCCGGTATTTCATCACCCGGTGCGGTGCGTGGGATGTCGAGGCGGACGGAATCCCGCTGTGCCAGCAGGACATGTTGGGAGCACTGCTGATCTTCTCGGTGCAGGTCATCGACGGAATGCGCCGGATGGGCATCACGGTGACCGACCGGGAAGCCGAGGACTACTACTACGTCTGGCGGGTGACGGGCGCGATGCTCGGCATTCCCGCCGAAGCCATGCCTGGAACACTGCGGGAGGCTCAAGCACTGAACGCCGAACTCGTCGAGGTGAGCTACGGCCCCTCCCCGGAAGGCATCGAACTGACCCGCAACCTCTTGCGCCTCTACGAAAACTTGGTGCCCGGCAAAGCCTTCGACGGCGTGGTCGCCGCGATGGTCCGCCAGGTCGTCACCCCAGAAGTCGCCGACTGGCTCGAAGTGCCACGCTCACGCGGCTGGGGTCGCACCGTCGGCGCGGGCGTACGGGCCATGCGACTGCTCGAACGATCAGAGGACCGCAGCCGGGTGGCCACGGCGGTACTCGACAAGGCAGGCGATCTCTTGCTCGGTGGGAGCGTCCGCACGCTCACCGATGGACAACCCACCGCCTTGACCATCCCCACGGACCTCCGGGAGAAATGGCTCGCCGCAGGCGTTTGCCCCGTCCAGCGGACATGACATCGCCACCCGGAATCGTTCGTGGGGATGGAACGAGCCTTACTTCTTGGAACCGGCGGGGACTGGCTGCGTGATCACCGCGAGAGGTCCTACCGGTGGGGCTACGGCCACTACGGCATTTCGCCGCACTCGGCGCGAGCCTGGAGGTGGCGGTCGAAAAACCGGGCATCACCTGCCCGCCTCGCCGCTCGTGATCAGCCACGACGTCCCCTGCGTCCTGCTTGACATGAGCGAGCGTGCTCGCCGGCCGGGAGGTGACGGCGAGCACGACGGCCCGTGCTTCAGTTCCGCAGCTCGGGTGGCACGTATTCGAAAGTCGGACCCGCGGTCGTCGTCCCGTCGCCGGTCGGCATCTTCATCAGCGCCAGCGCCTGCTTGCGCAGCCCGAACATCGTGCCGACGGCGTCCTGCAGCCCGCCCGGGCTGCCGTTGAATGCCTCCTCCAGCTGATAGAGCAGCAGGCTGTAGGTCTGGTTGAACTCCTCCTGCGCGACCCGGATCGGGCTCCCCTCCGGATGGTCGGCGGTCCGCGGGTCAGGTCGCATCGGCAGCACGCCGTCGAGGTCGACCGCGATCTCCTCGCCGGTCGGCCCGGACTGCGGTGTGTCGCCGGTCCGGTAGCGGCGGCCGAGCCGGAGCTCCTGGAACCGGTAGTAGTGCGCGACCTCTTCCCGCTCGGGGTGGAAGACGTCGCGATCGCCGTCCCACACGTCCGTGCGCGCGGCGCCCTCGCCCTGTTCGACGACCTCCGCCAGCGCGGCCAGTGCCGACTTCAGGTCGTGGACCGGTATGACCTCGCCACCCCCGCCCCTGAGGTGGAGCTCGCCGATCTGCCGGGCCGGATCGCCGCTGAAGACCTGCTCTTCGCCCAGCTTGTCGCACAGAACACGGAAGCCGGCTTCGATGGCGGCGTAGAACTGCCCGATCGTCCGGTATTCGTCGGTCTGCGGTGGCGCGTCCGCCGCCGCGGGCTGCTCGATGCGCAGGAACAGCTCGAGGGCTTCGGGCCCGAACGGGGCAAGGTGGACGTGCACGGACCGGTCGCCGTGCGGCAGCGGATGCGGGTACGGCGGCAGCAGCTCCGGCGTGTCGAGCTTGGGGGTGCCGCCGACGGCGTTGAGCAGGTTCGCCGCCAGCGCCAGGTGGATCATCTCCTCGGCGAGGACCGTGCCGACGACTTGGGTGGCTTCGGCGTTGCGGGCCGGGTCCAACGAGTACAGCGCGCACAGGTACGGGGGGATCGTCGCGTGCTCGAGCTCGATCGCCCATTGCAGGTGGCGGCGGAGATCGTCGATCGTTTCGATGGCGTGGGCGCCACTGGTGTCCATGCGATACCTCGGTTCGTCGGAGCACTGTCGCCAGGCAGGACAGGGCGCCACGGAGGTTTGTGACATCCGGGCTGTCACAAACCGCGAGCCTGTCGTGTCCTGGTTGGAGAACGACGTTTCCCGGATCGGCCGGGACGCGGGACGGAAGGCAACTCATGAAGATCGTCGTGATCGGCGGCAGCGGGCTGATCGGTTCGAAACTCGTCCGGAAACTGGGAGAACACGGCCACGAAGCCGTCCCCGCGTCACCTGACTCGGGCGTGAACACGCTGACCGGCGAAGGGCTGGCCGAGGTACTGGACGGTGCCCAGGTCGTCGTCGACGTTTCGAACTCGCCCTCGTTCGCCGACGACGCCGTGCTGGACTTCTTCCGCACCTCCACCGGGAACCTCCTCGCCGCCGGGGAGAAGGCCGGAGTGGGGCACCACGTGGCGTTGTCGGTGGTCGGCACCGAGCGGCTCGCCGAAAGCGGGTACTTCCGCGCGAAGATCGCGCAGGAGAAGCTCATCAAGGACGGGGGGCTGCCGTACTCGATCGTGCACGCCACGCAGTTCTTCGAGTTCGTGGGCGGTATCGCCCAGTCGGCGACCGAGGGGAACACCGTGCGCCTCTCGGACGCCCGCATCCAGCCCATGGCCGCCGAGGACGTGGCCGCCGCGGTCGGCCGGGTCGCCGTCGGCGCGCCGCTGAACGGCACCGTCGAGGTGGCCGGTCCCGAGCAGTTCGGTCTCGACGAGCTGATCCGCACCGGCCTGGCCTTCCGCGGTGACCCCCGTGAGGTCGTCGCCGACCCGCAAGCGCGCTACTTCGGTGCCCTGCTGGACAAGGACATGCTCCTGCCCGGTCCCGGCGCACAGCTGTCCGCCACCCGGTTCGCCGACTGGCTGCCCCTGAACCCGGCGCCGGCGAAGTGACCATGGCCGACCATCAGATCGCGACGTCCGTCCTCGTCATCGGGACCGGCGGGGGCGGCCTGCGCGCGGCGATCGAGCTGGCCGAACGTGGTGTCGACGTGCTCGCGGTCGGCAAGCGGGCGAAGTCGGACGCGCATACGACGCTCGCCGCCGGTGGCATCAACGCGGCGCTGGCCACGATGGACCCGGAAGACTCGTGGCAGCAGCACGCGGCGGACACGCTCAAGGAGAGCTACCTGCTGGCCGATCCCGAGACCGTGCGGATCGTGACCGAAAACGCCGCCCGTGGCATCGAAGACCTCGAACGCTACGGAATGCCCTTCGCACGCGAGGAGGGCGGGAAGATCTCACAGCGGTTCTTCGGCGCGCACACCTACCGCCGGACCGCGTTCGCCGGTGACTACACCGGGCTGGAGATCCAGCGAACACTGGTCAACCGGGCCGCGCAGCTCGGCGTCCCGATCCTGGACACGGTCTACGTCACGCGGATCCTGGTCCGGGACAACGTCGTCTTCGGCGCCTACGGGTTCGACCTCGCGGACGGGACGAGGTACGTGATCCACGCCGACGCGGTGATCCTCGCCGCGGGCGGGCACACGCGCATCTGGCGTCGCACTTCGTCCCGGCGGGACGAGAACACCGGTGATTCGTTCCGGCTCGCCGTGCTGGCCGGTGCCCGGATCCGGGACGCCGAACTCGTGCAGTTCCATCCGTCCGGCCTCATCGCGCCGGAAAACGCGGCGGGCACCCTCGTCTCCGAGGCGGCACGCGGTGAAGGCGGTGTGTTGCGCAACGCGCTCGGCGAGCGGTTCATGGCCCGATACGACCCCGACCGGATGGAACTGTCCACTCGCGACAGAGTGGCGCTGGCGGCCTACACGGAGATCAAGGAGGGCCGGGGGACACCGGGCGGCGGGGTGTGGCTCGACGTCTCGCACCTGCCACGGGAGACGATCATGCGCCGGCTCCCGCGGGTTTACCAGACCCTGCTCGAGCTCCAGATGCTGGACATCACCCGGGAACCGATCGAGATCGCCCCCACGGCGCACTACTCGATGGGCGGTGTCCGGGTCCGGCCGGAGGACCACGGAACCGGTGTCGAGGGCCTGTACGCCCTCGGCGAGGCGGCGAGCGGCCTGCACGGCGCGAACCGGCTCGGCGGGAACTCCCTGATCGAGCTGCTGGTCTACGGGCGCATCGTCGGCGAGGCCGCCGCGCGCTACTCCCGTGAGCTGGGAGCGCAACAGCGGTCGCCGTCGGCGATGGAGGAAGCCCGGCGCGAGGTCGACGAGTTGCTGGCCGCCGACGGCTCGGAGAACGTGCGTGCCCTGCAGCGGACGTTGCGCAACACCATGACGGAACACGCAGGCGTGGTTCGCGACGAGGCGGGCCTGCGTGCCGGACTGGCCGAGCTGGACGAACTGGAAGGCCGGATGCGGGACATCGGCGTGCATCCCGACATCGCCGGGTTCCAGGACCTCGCACACGCGTTCGACCTCAAGGCCGCGGTGCTGGCGGCGCGCGCCACTCTCGAGTCGGCGTTGGAGCGCCGCGAGACACGTGGCTGCCACAACCGCGCGGATCACCCCGAACCCGACGAGTCGCTGCGGGTGAACCTCGTCTGGTCCGGGCCGGGACAGGTCGAGCGCGAGGAGCTTCCCCCGATCCCGGAGGAGATCGCCTCGCTCATGCGCGACGTCTCCACCGCGGGCAAGCTCGTCGAATGAGCCCAGGAGGGTCCCGGCCGCGCTGCCGGGACCCTCGCCGGCCGACCTCGTAGAGTGGTGGGGTTGGCGGCGCTCGGGAAACGACGATGGGGCTTGGGGTGGCGGATTCCGGGGTGGGTACCGAACTCGGCGGCGCGGACGATCTCGAGACGGCCACGGCCGTCTTCACGCAGGTGCGGCCGCGCCTGTTCGGGATCGTCTACCGCATGCTCAGCAGCGTCACCGAGGCCGAAGATCTCGTGCAGGAGGTCTGGCTGCGCTGGCAGACCTATGACCGGTCCACAGTGGTCAACCCGGAAGCGTTCCTGGCCACGATCACCACCCGGCTGGCCATCAACGTCCTGCAGTCGGCGCGGAAGCGGCGCGAGACCTACATCGGGCCGTGGCTGCCCGAACCGGTCGACACCGGCGCGGACCCGTACCTCGGCGCCGAGCGCGGTGAGGCCCTGGAGTTCGCGGCCCTGCTGTTGATGGAGAAGCTCACCCCGAACGAACGCGCCGCCTACGTGCTGAGGGAAGCCTTCGACTACTCCTACACGCAGATCGCCGACATCCTGTCCGCGACCGAACCCGCGGTGCGTCAGCTGGTCAGCCGGGCCCGCAAGCACATCGCGGGCGAACGGCGCACGCCGGTGACCGCGGCCGAGCAGCGCGAACTGCTGACCACCTTCCTCGCCGCCGCCCGCTCCGGCGATCTGACCGCGCTGGAGCGGCTCTTCACGCCGGACGTGACCAGCCTGTCCGACGGCAACGGCCGCAAGGGGATCGCCCGCACGCCGCTCGTCGGCGCGGCGCGGGTGGCGAAGTTCCTCCAGGCGATCTCCACCTGGTTCTGGGACGGCGTCGAGGTGCGATGGGCGATCACGAACGGGCAGACCTCCGCCGTGCTATGCCAGGACGGCGCCGTGTACGGCCTGCTCACCGTCAGCGCCTCCACCGAAGGCATCGACCAGCTGCTGTGGCTCGTCAACCCCGAGAAGAACGGGGCAGTGTCCATCGTGGGCTGAGAAAGAACGGGGCCTTGTGCTCGATCGGCATGACCAGGTCATCCGCGGATTCGCCGAGGCCTGCCGTCGGGGAGACGTCACCGCGCTCGCGGCCGTCCTGGACGTCGGCGCCGTCGCCACGTGCGACGGGGGAGGAGCCGCGTCCGCGCACGGCGCGGGAGATGTCGCCCGGCTGGTCATGGACGTGCTCTGCGGACGATCGGGGGTCGAGGTGACCGTCGAGTCCGTCAACGGCCGCGCCGGGCTGGCCCTGCGCCGTGCCTCCCGCGCCGTCGCGGTCGTCGCCGCCGAGACGGCCGGGTCCAGGGTCACCGCGCTCTGGATCGTGCTCAACCCAGCGAAGCTGGGCAGCTGGCACCGTCGCCGTTGACCGGGCCCGCACGTACCCGCCGTGCGGGCCCGGCCTCCTCGGCGCACCGGCCGCTTCCGGTGACCGGCTCGGTCAAGAGCGTGAGCCGACGATCCCGGCCCCGCCGATGACGGCGAACTTCATTTCCTCGACCAGCCTTTGGCCCGGAGCTCTTCCTCGGTCACGAGGTCCACCATCGGCTTGCCCGGTTCGCAGAGCATGGTGACGGTGAACCGCACCGGAATGTCAGCGCGGTTGTTGCCGTCCTGGTAATGGATGACGTCGCCGCCCGGTTCCCAGAACGCCTCGCCCGCCCGGACGACGCGCGGCGGCTCGCCTTCGAGCTCGAAGACCATCTCGCCCTCCAGCACATAGCCGAAGGCCGGTCCGGGGTGACGGTGCGGCGGCGTACCCGCGTCGCCCGGCGGGTACTCGATGACGATGGTCATCGCATGCGCTCCCTCCGGGATGAAGGGCGGTTGCGCCTCCTGTAACACGGTCAATGACATCGGAAGACCTCCTCGTCGAACGGATGTATCCGCTAGGACCAGGCAGCCGGGCGATTTGTGACCGGCGGGACCGGTGAGATCTCACCAAAGCGACGTCCAAGGGCTGAAGCGGCGGAAGTCCGCCGCCCGCGGATTCGTGCCTTTGCGGTCCGCGGAGATGCGAGGGGGTGCAACCAAGGATAGTATTGAATCGATTGTGCAACGAAACTTGGCGCCCGAAACCTCCAAGGACCACCAGATCGGAGAGCAACGGTGACGACAGCGCGACTCAGGCCACGCGGTATTCCGGCTCCGGTGGCACTCGCCGGCTTCCTCGCCGTGGTCGCGGCGGTCGCCGTGACCGGAGCGCTGGCCGCGACGCGGGCGAAAACGGTGTACAGCGGGCTCACACTGCCGGCGTGGGCGCCGCCCTCGTGGTTGTTCGGTCCGGTGTGGACGGTTCTGTACATCATGATCGCCGTGTCCGGCTGGTCGTACTGGCGGGCACGCGGTGACCGTCGCGGTCTGGGCTGGTACGCGGCCGGGTTGCTGCTCAACGCGGCGTGGACACCGTTGTTCTTCGCCGCCGGGGCGTACACCGCCGCACTGGCCGACATCATCGCCCTGGATCTGGTGATCGTCGTGACCGTGCTGGTGTTCCGCCGGAAATCCCCGCTCGCGGCCGCGCTGCAGGTGCCCTACCTGGCCTGGACGTTGTTCGCGACGGCACTCAACGCCGCGATCCTCGTCCTGAATTGAGCCGGGAGATCCCATGATCCGCGTCGAACGCAGTCTCACCGTCGCCACGCCCGCACCGCTCGTCGCCGAGTATCTCGCCGATTTCGCTCACGCGGTCGAGTGGGATCCCGGCACCGTGTCTTGTGTCCGCGTCGACGACGGCGAGATCGACGTCGGCACGCGGTGGCGCAACGTCTCGGAGTTCCGTGGCAAGCGGACCGAGCTGACGTATCGGCTCACCAGGCTGGACCCCGGCCGGATCACCTTGGTGGGGCAGAATCGCACCGCGACCTCCACCGACGACTTCACCCTGCACTCGGGTCCCGCGGCGACCACCGTGCGCTATCGGGCCACGATCGTCCTCCACGGCCTGGCGAAACTCGCCAGCCCGTTCCTCAAGCGCGAGTTCGAGCGCCTGGGCGACGAGGTCGCCCCCGAACTCGCCGCCCGGCTGGAACAGCTCGGTCCCGGATGAGCTCCCCGCCCGCCCTGTGGTTGTTCGGCGACCAGCTCGGACCGCATTTCCACAGCACACCGGAGCATCGTGACCGTGAGGTCCTGATGATCCGCTCGGCCACGGCCTTCGGGCGCCGCCGGTTCCACCGGCAGAAACTGCATCTGGTCGAAGCCGGGATGCGGCGGCTGGTCGCGGATCTGGGCGGCAGAGCCAGGATCGTCGACGCGCCGACCTATACCGACGGCCTGCGCCGCTTCGGCAAGCCGGTGGTGGTGCACGAACCCGGCTCGCACGCCGCCGACGCACTGGTCAGGCGGCTCCGCGAACAGGGCATCGTGACGGACATCCTGCCTACGCCGGGCTTCGTTCTGTCCAAACAGGACTTCTCGGCCTGGATCTCGGGCCGTCGCCGCTACCTGATGGAAGACTTCTACCGCGACCAGCGGCGCCGCTTCGGAATCCTGCTCGAGCCGGACGGTGAGCCGGTGGGCGGAAAGTGGAACTACGACCACGACAACCGCCGCCCGCCACCCGGCCGGTCGACGCTGCCGGTGCCCGCGCCCTGGCACCCGAAGGAAAACGCGATCGATCAGGACGTCAGAGCCGACCTCGATCGCGCGGAAAGCGAGGGGGCGATCCATCCGGTCGGCGTCGACGGACCACGCCGGTTCGCGGTCGGCCACGCCGAGGCCGTCCGTGCCCTGCGCCGCTTTCTCGATCACCGGCTGGCCACGTTCGGGCCGCACCAGGACGCCATGCTGCACGCGGACTGGGCGATGTCGCACGCCCTGCTCTCGGTACCGCTCAATCACGGCCTGCTCGACCCGCTCGACGTCGTCCGGAAGGCCGAAGAACGCTACCGGGACGGGACGGCGCCACTGGCGAGCGTCGAAGGCTTCGTCCGCCAAGTCCTCGGCTGGCGGGAATGGGTGTGGCATCTCTACTGGCATCTCGGGCCGGATTACTCGGACCGCAACGTGCTCCGGGCGCACGAGAAGCCGCCGTCGTGGTGGTGGGAGCTGGACGCCGACGCGGTCGAGGCGGCCTGCCTGCGGTCCGCGCTCACGGGTGTCCGTGACCGCGGGTATGCCCACCACATCGAACGGCTCATGGTGCTGGGCAATCACGCTCTGCAGCGCGCCTACGATCCGGCGGAGCTGACGGACTGGTTCGCCACCGCCTTCGTCGACGGCTTCCCCTGGGTGATGCCCGCGAACGTCATCGGGATGAGCCAGTACGCCGACGGCGGCATCGTCGCGACGAAGCCTTACGCGGCGGGCGGCGCGTACATCAACCGGATGAGTGACCACTGCGGCGGGTGCGTGTTCGACCCGAAGAAACGCGTCGGCGCGTCGGCCTGCCCGTTCACCGCCGGGTATTGGGCTTTTCTCGACCGCAACGCGAAACGCCTGGAAGGAAACCCGCGTATGCGGCAGCCGCTCGACGGAGTGAAGCGGCTGTCCGACCTGAGTGCCGTGGTGGCGCAGGAGAGCGACCGCCGTGGGTTCTGACGAATCGGAGGCGAATCGGTTTGTGGTCGCGGGGTGCCGGGTAACCGCCGAGCACCACCAACCGACCACGTGAAGGAGCTGACGCTTCGCCATGGGCACGATCACCAAGACCGTCGACGTAGAAGCCGACGTGACCACTGTGTACAACCAGTGGACCCAGTTCGCCGAGTTCCCGCGGTTCATGGAGGGCGTGGACCGCGTCGAACAGCGCGACGACACCCATACACATTGGACGGTCACCATCGCCGGTGTGTCGAGGGAGTTCGACGCCACCATCACCGAACAGCATCCCGACGAACGGGTCGCGTGGAAGTCCGACACGGGCCCGAACCACGCGGGTGTCGTGACCGTGCACCGGATCGACGACACGCACAGCCGCGTCACGGTCCAGATGGACATCGACCCCGAGGGTTTCGTCGAGAACGTCGCCGACAAGCTCGGCGTCCTGGATCGCCGCGTGCAGGGTGACCTCGACCGTTTCAAGACCTTCCTGGAGAACCGGGACGGCACCGAGACCGGGGCGTGGCGTGGCGACGTCGAGCGCCCCGCCCAGCACGGCTAGGCGAACGCGGCGACGGCCGGTGCGCTTGTGGTGAGAACCGATCACCCAGGCGCACCGGCCGTTCAGCCGGTCGCGCCCCTGGCACGCCGTCGCCCGTCCACTCCGACGTACTTCGAGGCGGCCAGCCGGTTCACCAAGCCGATCCGTCCGCGGTTGGGGACCGAGCGAAGCGCGTGCCCGGCGAGACCCCAGTGCCCGAGGAGGGTGTTGGCCGCGGCCCATCCGGTGGCGGCCGCGCGTTCCATGAGTGCCACCGGCAGGTCGATCCGGATGCCGTCGCCCGCGAGCGTGAGGAGCGGGTCGGGGGTTCGCACGGTCGGCCGCCGGGCGAAGTCGCCGACGCCGAACAGTGGGCAATCGTCGCACCATAGCGTGCTCTCGCCGAGCACCCGCGCGTCCCGGGTTTCCGGGTAGATCTCGTGGAGCCGTTGTTCGAGGGCCTTCTCCAAGGCGCTGTGATCCGCGGTGGTGGCCGCGTAGGCGTGCAGTTCGACGACGGACCCGCCGGTGCGCGTGGCCCAGCGCCGTGCTTCGCCTTCGTACCGGTCGAGAAGGCTGATGTTGTCCAGTGGCGGCACGCTGCCGGTGCCGAGGAAAGGCGGACGCCGTGCCTCGACCGGGCGGTCGAGCCAGAGCCGCCGGACGAGGAAGGGCGGGGCGGTCCGCAGTGCACCGATCGCGCGCCGCCAGGTCTCGGTCGCGATGTCCGGGGAAGCGGTGACGAGGTCGCGCAGCCCGGCGATGTCGCAGGCGAGCACGATCCCGTCGAAACCCTCCGTGCGGCCCCCGATTTCGACTTCGAAACCGGCCGGTGTCCGGCCGAGGGCGGTGACCGCCGTACCGGTGCGGATTTCGACGCGGCGGCCGGCGAGGTAGCTCGCGAGCGGATCCCAGAGTGCCTGCGGGAACGGCTCGGTCGGCACGTCGAAGACGAGTCCCTCACTGGAACCGAGGAAGTAGAGATGGAACATGGCCGCCAGTTCCGCGGCGGACAGGTCGTGCGGGTCGGCGAAGAAGCTGCGCGAGAACACCTCGAACGCGAGATGTCGCGCGGCGGCCGGGAAGTTGATCGCTTCGAGGAAGCTCGACGCGTCGATGTGATCGAGCCGGTGATAGGTCTCGGGCACGCTGACCGTGGCGAGCGGCAACGCCTCTCGCCCACGGAGCCGCAAGAGGTCCCTGGGAGTGAAAGTCGGGCTCCGCAAGGCGAAGACCGCCGCGTTCCAGATCGGTGTGCGAGGGAGCCCGGCGAAGGTGTCGATGCGGCCGTGCGCGTCCAACAGCGGATAGTCGGAGAGCGGGGTGAGCCGCTCCAAGTACGGGTCGGTACGGGTCAGCAAGGTACGCAGGTTGTAGTACTGGCGGAAGAAGGCGTGGAAACCCCGGCTCATCGTCACCGGGGTGCCGTCCGGCAGCTGTTCCCGCCAGCCGCCGACTCGTCCTCCGAGGTGGTCTTCTCGTTCGAAGACGGTGACGGTGACGCCGCGTTCGGCCAGTCCCGTCGCCGCGGTGAGCCCGGCGATGCCACCGCCCACGACGGCCACCGTGGGGCGCGCGCCGAGCAGGCCGGCGTCGGCGAGGCCACGCCGCCCCGGATAGGTGACCAGGCGGCGGTCCAGGGGTGAGGTCACGAATTCTCCTGGGGAGCTGTGCCGACGACGGTGTGCACGATGTCGCGTTGCCAGCCGGGGACGGTGGCGGTGTGAACGTCGGTGAAGCCGGCGTCGGTGAGGCGCCGGGTGAGAGAGCCGATCCCGTCGAACTCGGCGACGCTGCGGCGAAGGTGGCGGTAGAGCGTCGCGTCGCCGGTGGTGACCTTCCCGAGAGGGATGATCACGGCGGCGCAGACCGCGTTCCAGACCCAGCGGGCTCGCCGGGAGTCCCGGACCGAGTATTCGTGGACGGCTATCCGGCCGCCCGGCCGCAGCAGGCCGCGAAGGCGGCGCAACTGGCCCGTGGGGTCGGCGAGGTTCCGCAGGAGATAGGCCGCCAGGATCGCGTCGAAGGGACCCTCGACACCCGCCAGCTCCTCCACCGGTGTGTGGACGAACTCGACCCCTTCCGGCCAGGTCTTGCTCCGGGCTCGCGCCAGCATTTCGCGCGAGGCGTCGAACGCCGTGATCCTCGCTCCGGGCGCCATCGAGACGAGCGCGGCGGTGGACGCACCGGTGCCGCAGCCCGCGTCGAGCAGTCGCAGGCGGTTTCCGTCGAACGGGAGGTCGAGCCGCTGGGCGGACAGCAGCAGATGCCGGTGATAACCGGGATTCGCGCCCACCAGGCGGTCGTAGAAGCGGGCTTCGGTGTCGAAGGCCGACGGCACGGCGCCGCGCGGCAGGCCGTCTCGCGCCAGGGCGTTCACCGCGCCTCCTCGTGTGGCCGGGACCGTTCCCACAGCAGCAGCACGGCGGTCACCAGCGCATAGCCGAACAGGAAGTCTTCGACCGGGATGTCCCAGGGGAACCGCCAGCCGGTGACGTGCTCGGGCGCGTAGAGGACGATCGGTGCGGACAACTTCGTCAGCCAGCCGTCGACGGGGATCTGGAAGCCGAGGACGATGGCCATCGTGAGCCAGTAAGCGGTTTTCCGGAACAGTCCCGTCTTCAGCACGAAGGTCTCGGCGAGGACGACCACGACCACCGCGATGACGGCCGGAACGGTGTAGCCCCAGGGGATCATCGGCTGACCGCCCGTTCGCCGCGGCGCCGGACCACGGTGAGCGAAAGCTGGACCATCTCGTAGGTGAGCACGCCGCAGATCGGGATGACGACGAAGAACAGGATCTCCTCCAGCGGGATGGCGAACGGGGCGTGGACGCCGGTCATGAATTCCGGTGCGTAGCCCCAAACTCCGCCGGCGATCGCCAGGGCGTCCCAGACGAGGAAGACCAGTGCCACCGGGAGCAGGGCGCGGGCGAGCCGTTTCGGCTGCCGGTAGACGCGGGCACCCGCCAGTTCGAGCGGCAGTGTCACCAGGACACAGGCCGCGAGGACGATCAGGTATTCGAATTTGCCCACTCAGCTCACCACCGCGGGGGGAGTGGGCGCCGGATGCCGCCTGCGTGCCCACAGGGAACGGGTCAGTGCGCCACAGGCGACCCCGAGCCGGCGTCGGCGTGTGACCTTCGCCCGGCGGGCGAACACGTCGTGGCCCGCGTCCTCGATCCGGTCGAGGATCTCGCCGTAGAGGGTCGCGGCGGTGGCGACACAAGGGCGCGAGACCGGATGCAGCATCGCGATTCCCGGCCGTGCCTCGGCGTAGATGCGGCGGGTGACCGCGATCTGGTCTCTGATCGCGGCGCGTACCGGTGCGTCGGCCCGGCCGTGCTCCGCGCACCAGGCCAGCCGTTCGCGGTCGACGTCGTGGGCTTTGAGCTCGTCCGCGGGCAGGTAGACCCGTCCTCGCGCGAAATCCTCGGCGACGTCGCGGAGGAAATTGGTCAGCTGGAACGCCTTGCCCAGCGCGGCCGCCCGCGGCGCGGCCTCCTCGCGGTGGGTCACCGCGCCGAGGATGGGCAGCACCTGCAAGCCGATCACCTCCGCCGAGCCGTGCACATAGACGTCGAGATCGTCTCTCGTGGCGTAGTCGGTGATGCTCAGGTCCATCCGCATCGACTTGAAGAAGGCGCGGAAAAGGCGTTCTTCGAGCTCATACCTGGCCGCCGTGTCGATCACCGCTCTCAGCAAGGGATCCTCGCTGGTGCCCGAGGCCAGATCGGCGAGGAACCGGCCCTCCACTTCGGACAGCCGCGCGGCCAGTGAGCGCGGCGTGGCCTCGGGATCCGGTTCGTCGACGATGTCGTCCAGCCGGCGGGCGAAACCGTAGAGCGCGTGGACCGCGGGCCGTTGCGGCGCGGTCAGCATGCGGGTCGCCAGGAAGTACGTGCGCCCGTGCCGGGCGTTGAGGCCGCGGCACCAGGTGTAGGCGGCGCGCAGGCGCGGATCGCGGATACCGGCGGCGTCGAGTTCGCGCCTGGTCATCGGTTCGCCTCCGCGGCGAGGTCGAGCACGCGCGCGCCGCGCCCTGGCGTCCCGGTGATCCGGTCGGCGGCCAGCCTGCCGGAGATCAGCACGGTCGGGACCCCGACGCCGGGTACCGTCCCGCCACCGGCGAGGACGACGTTTTCGGTACCGCGCGGCAGGTTCCGAGGACGGAACGGGCCGGTTTGGCTGAACGAGTGCGCGTAACTGAAGGGTGTCCCGGCCACCAGACCGCGGTCCGCCCACTCGGCGGGACCGATCACCTCGGTGAACTCGGGTTCGAAATCCGGCAGCAAACGTTCACGGGCCACGGAAAGGATCTCCTCGGCGTAGGGGCCCGCTTCGGCGGTCCAGTCCGCCGGGCCACGGTCGAGATTGGGCACCGGCGCGAGGATCGAGAAGAGCTGACGGCCGGGTGGGGCGAGTCCCGGATCGGTCGCGGTGGGCCGCGTGATCAGCAGGGACGGATCGGTCATGCGGCGTCCGGTGGCGATGAGTTCGTCGAAGGTCGACTTCCAGCCCTGCCCGAAAGAAATCGTGTGGTGGCCGATTCCCGGGTGGTCACCGGGGCCTCCGGTGTGCAGGATCAGCGCGGACGGCGCGGGCCGCAGCGGGACGGGCCGCTTCGGCTTCCGGCCGAGAAGCCGATAGCTCTCGGTCGGTTCGGTCGTCAGTACGACGGCGTCACACGGGTGGCGTTCGCCGCCGGTGGTGCGGACGGCGCGGACCCGGTCACCGTCCCGTTCGAGCGCGTTCACGGGGTCGCCGTAGTGAAAGTCGACTCCGTTCTCTGCGGCGACCCGGGCGAGCGCCTGGGGGAGCGCCGCCACCCCGCCGGGCGGGAAGTACACGCCACCGACGGTGTCCATATAGGAAATCACCGCGTAGAGCGCCAGTGCCCGCATCGGTGATTCGCCCGCGTAGAGGGCCTGGAAGGTGAACACCCGCTTCAGCCGCTCGTCCGACAGGAACGAGCCGATCTTGGGATCCAGCCGCCGGAAACCGCCGAGCGCCACCAGCCGGGCCAGCTCCGGGCGGAGCATGCCCAGCGGTGAGTCGATGTTCGAGTCGATGAACCGGGAGAATTCGGTGCGGTACAGGCGAGTCAGCCATTCGCGGAGCCGCACGTAGCCCGCGGCCTCCGCCGGGCCCGCGAACTCGCGCACCGCGTCCGTCATCGCCGCGGCGTCCGTGTGCACGGGCAGCGTGCTGCCGTCGGCGAAACGCGCCACATACGCCGGGTCGAGACGGGTCAGCGGCAGTTCCTCGCTCAGCTCGGCACCCACGGCGCCGAAGGTTTCCCGAAGGATCGAGGGCATGGTGAGCACTGTCGGCCCGGTGTCGAGCAGATAGCCTTTCCGCTCGACGCGACCCGCGAGACCGCCCGGGCAGGCATCGCGTTCGAGAACGGTGACCGAGCGTCCTCGGCCTGCCAAGTGCAGGGCCGCCGCCAGTCCCGACAACCCCGCTCCCACGACGACGACCCGGTTCGTGGGCCCTGGCACCGTCTTCACTGGTCGCGCTCCGTGCATTTGGTGGCCAGCACGGCCAGCGAATCCGCGGCATGCCGGGGAAAGACGGCCGGATCAATCACGGCCTGGGCCTTCTCGGCCCGTTCCCGGATGAGCTCGCCGAGGCGTTCCCGCGCCCCGGTCGCCGCGATCAGCGCGCACCAGCGGGCCACGGCTTCGTCGTCCACCGTCGGCAGCGCGAGCAGGTCGTCGAGGTCCGCGCGCTGCCGCCGGTCGGCCATCTCGGCGGCGAGCACCACCACACTGGACGCCTTGCGATCACGGAGATCCTGGCCCGCGGGTTTGCCGGTGACCGCCGGATCGCCGAAGACGCCGAGCAGATCGTCCCGGAACTGGAACGCCTCACCGACCAGACCGCCGTACTCGGCGAGGGCGGCGAGGACGTCCGGCCCGCAACCCGCCAGCGCGGCGCCGAACTCGAGCGGCCTGCGGACGGTGTAGTTGCCGGACTTCCGGCGCAGGACGTCGAGCAGTGTCTCCCAGCTCGGGAGCGTCCTGGCGTCGTTCACGAGATCCGCGAGCTGCCCGACGGCCAGTTCCGCGCGCATGAGGTCGTAGCGCGGCCAGCCGCGGGCCAGCGCCGCCGGGTCGAGGCCGGATTCCCGGAGCATCCGCTCCGACCAGACCAGGAAGAGATCACCGAACAGGGTCGCCGCGGATTCGCCGAAGCGGTCTGCGGAGCCGCTCCACCCCTGTTCGGTGTGCCAGCGCGCGAACCGGACGTGCAGCGCGGGGCGGCCGCGGCGCAGCGGTGAGCCGTCCATGACGTCGTCCTGAGCCAGCGCGAAACAGTGGAGCAGTTCCAAACTCGCCGCGGCCCGCAAGGCCGCGTCCGATTCCGGCCCGCCGCATCGCCACCCCACGTAGGCGAACATCGGGCGAAGGAACTTCCCGCCCGCGACGAACTGCGGAACGGCGGTCTCCGCGAGCTCACCCTCACTGTGGCCGGCGAAATGTTCGGCGGCCCGTGCCGAGACGAAACCGTACGCCTCGGTGAGGCAACGCCCGCTCAGGGCCTCCAGCCAGGCGGCCGGCGCCTCTTCCGCCATGATCGACGCCATCCGACCGTCTCCTCCGCCTTCGATGATTCGATTCGCAACCGTTTCATGGCTGGTGTACCCTGTCTACTGGATCGGGTGACACCCTCGCAACTCGGCGGTATCGCCTGCCAGGCAACAAAGTCCGGGGTGCCCGGAAGTTCCGGGATCAAACCGCGGATCGCTCCCGAATCGAAGATGACTGTCTCGCGACGGAGGGTGGCCGAGACCCCGCCACGCTCCGGGAACCCGGTGTCCCTCCCCTGAACCGGGTTCCGGGCGCTCGGCGGTGTCCGGGCGGACCGGCCCCTCAGGTCGGCTCCGGCGCCGCCGGGCGTCCATTTCCCTGACGGCTCCATACCTGTCGTGTTCGAGCGTCACTGAGAGTGAGCACGTAGGCTCGGGCACCGGATGCCTCGGTGCGAGGACCGTCGTCCTCAGTGGCGACGACGGTTCCCTGGGTGTGGAAACGTGGTACTGAATGGAAGTCGACGAGGAGAACGGCCTTCGGCCCACGGGTTCGTGGACGCCCGGCAAGGTCGCCGAAATGCTGGGCATCTCGCCGGTCACGCTCCGGACGTGGGCGACGCGTTATGGAGTGGGGCCCTCTCTGCGGTCCGACGGGCGTCACCGCCGGTACTCCGACGCCGACGTCCGCAGGCTTCAGCACATGCAGCGGCTGATCGATCGTGGTATCCGTGCCCGTGAGGCCGCCGCGGCCGCGTTCTCCGGCGGCGCCGACGCGCTCCCCGACGTCCCGGCCGACCGCCGGGTGGGCGAATTGGAACAGGCCGCGGAAGAGCTCGAGTTCGCGTCCATCGCGGCGTTGCTGGACGAAACGCTGGACTCGATCGGCGCTGCCGCCACCTGGACCGACGTGCTGCTGCCCATTCTGCGGAATCTCGGTGGCCGCTGGCAGCGGGGCGACGTCTGCTTCGAATCCGAATGGGCGCTCACCACCGAGGTTTCCCTGGCACTCCAGCGTTACATCGCCCGATTCACCGCGGCACCTTCGGAGCGCGGAGTGCTCATCTCCTGCTGTCCGGACGAACGGCACAGCCTGCCGGTCGAGATCCTTCGCGCTTCACTGGTCGAGATCGGTGTCCCCGCGCTCTACCTCGGTCAAATGGTGCCCGCGGAGACCATCGTCGGCATGGCTTCCAAACTGGAGCCGGTGCTGACCGTGCTGTGGTCGATGTCCGTCACCACCGTCGACGACCTGCTCTGCCGTCGTCTCCAGCAGCACGGCTTCGAGGTCGTCGTCGCGGGGCCCGGCTGGGAAGGGCTCGATGTGCACGGCACCCCGTGGGTCAACGATCTCGCCGGCGCGCTGGAGGTCGCCGCCGAGCGGCTGAAGTCCTGAACCGTTGCGAGATCGCTCCAAGTGCCAGAGGATGGTCCCGTCGGATAGCGCGGGACGGGAGAGTCTGTGGTGGATCTCAGGCGGCAGGTGCTCGAGCGGTGGCCGGCGAACTGGCCGGTCCAGCCCTTCCGGGAACCGGCCTGGGCCCGGCAGGAGCCGACGTATCGCGAATGCGGTCCCGCGCTGATCGACGCTGCGGTCAAACGTGCCGACGCCCGGGTGGCCGGCAACTGGTTCGTCGTCGCGGCGAGCCGGGAAATCCGTGAGGACAAGCCGCTCGGCCTGCGGGCGGGCGGCAGGGAACTGGTCGCCTGGCGCGGTACGGACGGTGCCTTGACCATCGGACCCGGTGCCTGCCCTCATCTTGGCGCTCCGCTGGAACAGGCGCGTGTCCATTGTGGAGAGCTGGTCTGCCGATGGCACGGGTTGCGGGTCGGGTCCGATCGGCCGGGCTGGGCGCCACTGCCGTCCTATGACGACGGAGTACTCGCCTGGGTCCGTCTCGATCGCTTCGGCGGTGAGGCTCCGACGGAGCGGCCCGTCGTGCCGTCCCGTCCGCAAGGCGCTCTGACGGTCGAAGCGGTCGCGACGCTGACCGGGATCTGTGAGCCGATGGACGTCGTCGCGAACCGGCTCGACCCTTGGCACGGGGCCTGGTTCCATCCGTATTCGTTCACGCGGCTGCGGGTTCTTTCGGCGCCGCAAGGAAATGAGGTCTCCGACGCGGACGACAAGTTCGTGGTCGAAGTGACCTTCCGGCTCGCCGGGAAGCTGGGCGTGCCGGTGATCGCCGAATTCACCTGTCCCGAGCCCCGGACCGTGCTGATGACCATCGTCGAAGGCGAGGGCATCGGAAGCGTGGTGGAGACGCATGCCACCCCGCTCGGAGCGGGCCCCGACGGCCGTCCGCGCACCGCCGTGATCGAGGCGACGATCGCGACCTCCGAACGGCCTGGGTTCGCGAAGGCCGCCCGGATCGCCCCGGCACTGCGGCCTTTGATGCGCCGGGCGTCCGCGCGTCTGTGGCGGGATGATCTCGCCTACGCGGAACGACGCTACGCCTTGCGAGCAGGACACGTCTGAGCCCGCGTCGAATGTGACACCGAGGAGCGTTCCCGATGGCTGTGCACGAAACCGACGTCGTGGTGATCGGTGCCGGACTCGCCGGTCTCTCCGCCGCGCTGCACCTTCACCGCGCCGGCGTCGTCTGCACCGTCCTGGAGGCCGGGGACGAGGTCGGCGGCCGCGTGCGGACCGACGTCGTCGACGGCTTCCGGCTGGACCGCGGTTTCCAGATCCTCAATCCCGCGTACCCCGCGATTCAGCGCCTGGTGGACGTCGACGCGCTGCGGCTGGGCAAGTTCTGGCGCGCGGTCCGGGTGGCCGACGACGACCGGCTCAGCCTCCTCGGAAACCCGCTCGACACACCCAAGGCGCTGCGGGACGTCGCGGCAAGGCGCTATCTGTCGGCGAAGGACCTCGCCGCGCTCGGTGCCTTCACCGCGCGGGCGGCGGGCGGTCCGGCGCGGTCGATCGTCCAGGGTCGCGACGGCACGACCGCCGACGAACTGCGTGACGCGGGATTGTCGGACCGCGCGGTGGAGACCGTGTTCCGCCCGTTTCTGTCCGGGGTCTTCCTGGAGGCGGGGTTGAGTACCTCCTCGCGGTTCTTCCGGCTGGTCTGGCGCAGCTTCCTGCGATCCGCGCCGTCGTTGCCGTCGCTGGGCATGGGGGAGCTGCCCCGGCAACTCGCCCGGCTGCTGCCCGTTTCCGGGGTGCGGACCGGAACGCGCGTCGAGCGCGTGGGGAACGGAGAGGTGCGCACCTCCGGCGGAGACGTCTGGACCGCGCGCGCCGTCATCGTCGCCACGGACGGCACGACCGCCGCGAGTCTGGTCGACGGCGTTCCCGAACCGCGGTGGAACGGCGTCACGACTTGGTATTTCGCGCCGCCACGCACACCGTTGCGTGAGCCGGTCATCGTGATCGACGGCCGTGGCGGCCCGATCCTCAACACCTCGGTTCTGAGCGAGGTCTGCCCGACTTACGCCCCGGAAGGCGCGGCCCTCGTCAGCGCCTCCGCCCTCACGCCGCTCGGCGAATCGGAAGTGCGACGGGAACTGAGCCGGATGTACCGTGTGGACACTTCGCGCTGGCCGGTGGCCGGGCACTACGAGATTCCCCACGCGCTCCCGGCCATGTCGCCGCCGCACGACGTCCGTGGCGAGATCCGGTTCGGCGAACGGCTTTACGTGTGCGGCGATCACCGTGACACCAGTTCGCTGCAGGGCGCGCTGGCCTCCGGTGGCCGGACCGCCCGTGCGGTGCTACGAGACCTGTCCCGTGTCCTCGACAGGCCGTTGTGAAGCGACTTCCCGGATCGCGTCCGACAGGCGCGGATACACCGGCACCCGCACGTCGAGGTCGAAGAGCCGCAGGATCCTGAGGTCCGTCGGCGATGAAGTGACCAACGCCAGCCGACGGCGCTCGCGACCGACCCGGGTGGCGGCGGCCTCCAGCACCTGGAGTCCCGCCCCACCGAGGAAGGTCACCCGGGACAGATCGATCACCGTGCGATCGGGGAGGTTTCCGTCCAGATGCCGGCGCAGGAGCGGGGCCGTGGTCGCGTCCAGTTCCCCGGTCACGGAGAGGATGAGCAGATCGGCGGTGTGCTTGTGTTCCAGTACGGGGGCGGGTGTGCGTCGGTAGGGCGATGACATGGAGATCTCCTCGGGAAGCGGGATTACGCGCGCTTCGAGGCGAGCCCCTCACGACAGGTGCGAAGGCGCCAACGGAAGCACGTCGCCGGACGCACCCGGCTGCGGCCGGACGGTGCGTGGCCGGGCAAGGTCACCGAACACGCGAAGCTGCGAGTTGAACCCCACGTGTTCCCACCGTACGTCGACCAGGACGCTTCCGCAGTGTGTGGGACAAGGAATTCCGCCTCCTTGAATCGGTATCGAATCGGTTTGCGGCCGGCAAGGGCCGGGTACGCCGATCGTGAAGGCCACCGCAGGTGTGCTCCGGGAAGAACCGGGGTAACCGGCCACTGATTCATCCGGATCATGGGAAAGGGAATCGACATGAGCCTGAACGACGACGACATCTCCACCACCTCGGGTGAGGACCGGGAAGGCCCGGCTGACTCCGGCGCCGGCCAGGGGACTCCCGGCGAGCACGACGGCGGGGCCGACGGTGGCGCCGAGGGGCCTGCCGATTCCGGCGCCGGCGAAGGCACCGCGGGCCAGCACGACGGCGGAGCCGACGGCGGCGCGGACAGTGGCGCGAGCTGACCTGAGCGAGCCGTTCACCGGTACCGGGGAAAGCGTCCCGGTACCGGTGAACGGCCATGTGACGAAAGGTGTCCTTTCGCGCTTGGTCGGTTCCGACATCGGGGAGTTCGCCGCCCGGCACTGGGGCAGGGAGCCGTTGCTGCGGCGGACCGGCGGCGATTTCGGTGATCTGCTCGATCTGGACGGTGTCGACGAATTGCTGTCCCGTCGTGGCCTGCGGACGCCGTTCCTGCGGCTGGCTCGCGACGGGGCGGTGGTCGATTCCCGATCGTTCACCGGTGGAGCGGGTGTCGGTGCGGAGATCGGCGATCAGGTCCGTGACGACCGGGTCGCCGCTCTTTTCGCCGAAGGCGGCACCATCGTGCTCCAGGGGCTGCACCGCATCTGGCCGGGCATCATCGACTTCACCACGCTCCTGGCCGGCGAGCTCGGCCACCCCGCACAGGTCAACGCCTACATCACCCCGCCGTCGTCGCAGGGCTTCTCGGCGCACTACGACGTGCACGACGTCTTCGTACTCCAGCTGGCAGGCCGCAAGCGATGGAAGGTGCACGCGCCCGTCCATCCGTCGCCTCTGCGGGATCAGCCGTGGGGCGAACACGCCGACGCGGTCGCCGCGCGCGCCCGTGACGACGATCCGGTCATCGACGAGGTCCTGGAGCCGGGCGACGTGATGTATCTGCCCCGGGGCTGGCTCCATTCCGCGACGGCGCTCGGTGACGTTTCCGCGCATTTGACCATCGGCGTCCACGTGATCACGGCCTTCGCCGTGGTGGAAGCGTTCACCGCGCTCGTCGGTTCCGAGGAACGGCTGCGCGCGTCGCTGCCACTGGGGATCGACGTCGCCGACCCGGACCGGCTGGAAGCCCATGTCGAGTCCACCCGGGAAAACCTGATCGCCGCTCTGCGGGCGGTGCCCGCCGATGCCATCGCCCGCCACGTCCGGGACCGGACATGGCAAGGAAATCGCCCGGAACCCCTGGCACCTGTCGCCACGGCGAGGTTCGTACTGGGCCTCGGCGACGGGGATCGCGTGCGGCGTCGTGAGGGCTTGCGCTTCCGCATCGGTGACACGGCGGACGGCCGGATCGTTCTCGAACTCCCGGATCGCCGCCTCTCGTTGCCGTCGGCCACCTCGGCCGCCTTGACGGCGCTGCTGGACGGAAGGACATGGCGGCTGGGAGAAATCCCGGGTTTGGACCGAGCCGATCAACTCGTGCTCGTGCGCCGTCTGCTCCGGGAAGGCGTGCTGATGGCCGGGACCGCATGACCGCGGCACCGAGGGAACGGTGCGCGGAACTGGCCGAAGCCGCGGGCGATCCCGGGGAAGGAACGGCCCCGCCCGCGGAGCACTGGCTCCTGGTCGAGCATCCGGGCCCGTGGGGCCGCTTCGCGCTCAGGGAATCCGGGATCGATCCGGTGGCGGTCGCCCACCTCGGCTCCTGGGCGGCGCGGGTCAACGGCCGGATCGCCCTGGTGCGCCGTGTCTCCCGGCGTCCGTCCACGCGCGACCGGCCCTTCCGCTGGTTCCGGGTCGACGCTCGTCCCGGCCACGAGAGGATCCGGACCGGGGAATTCACCGGCGCCGCGGAACTCTCCCGCAGCACTTCCGCCGAAGGGAGCGGGTGGCCGGACCCTCTCGTGCTCGTATGCGTCCACGGCAGACACGACACCTGCTGCGCGGTGCGCGGACGTTCGCTCGCGACCGCGCTGGCCGCGGAGTTCCCCGAGGCCACTTGGGAATGCAGTCACCTCGGCGGCTGCCGGTTCGCTCCCTCGATGGTGGTGCTGCCACACGGTTTCACCTTCGGCGGCCTGTTTCCGGCCGGCGCGAGCGGTCTCTTTCACCGGTATTCGAAGGGCATCCTCGACCCCGGTTTCCTGCGCGGCCGTTCCTCGCACCCGCCGATCGTCCAAGCGGCTCACCATCACGCCCGCGCCGCCACCGGTGCCGCCGGAATCGATGATCTCCGGTGGACGAAGACCACGCGTACCGGTGAGACGGACTGGCAGGTGGTGTTCGCCGAACCCGACTGCGCCGTGTACCTGCGCGAAGGCCGGATCCCGGCGGGCCGACGGCTTACGTGCGCGTCCGAGCCGGTGAGGACGATAAGGGTGTTCGAGTTGGTGGATCTCCGGTACTGACCGGGTGCCGCCAGGAAGGTGGGGAAGCCCATGGGGGAGCAGTGGTGGTGGGGCGCGATCGGCGCGGTGATGGTCGTCGGCGGCTTGCTTGTGCGCCGGCCGAGCGACCGAAGCCGGCGATCGTTCGTCGTCGAGATCGTCACGCTGGCGGGCTGGATGCTGGTCGTCATGTTCGTGATCAAGCCTCTGGTACCGGCGAACCTGCTCGGGATCGCGATCCTGGTCGTGATCGTCCTGGGTGTCCTCGCGGTTCCGCTGATCACACGGCGCAAGGGTGTTCACCGTGTTCTTTCCTTCAGACGCCGCCCCGATCCGGATTCCGTGAGGAAACGCTCGTCCGGATGATCACGGAACGCGTGCCACGACGTCGCTTTCATGCGTCGACGAAGACGGTGCCCGCGTCGGCCAGTTGTTCGACCGCGTGGCGCGGTTCGAGCAAAGCCTCGGGAGTGTAGAGGCCCGGGGCCACCGCTTCGCCGCGCAGGCCGAGCAATCGTTCGATCCCCATGGCGAGGCCGAGCGAAGTCAGCGGGCGCTGGCCGTCCGGGTGGACCACGTACCGGCTGAGGCGCAGCGGGGCACCTGTCGGGCCTTCCCCTTCCAGGTCGATCCGAACCTCGACGGACGGACCGTCGCCCCGGCGCGTCCCCGCGGATTCGCCGATCGCGAAGGCGAATTCGACGTTCGGCGCGCCCGTCGCGAGCGACAGACTGGTCACGTCGAGGATGGGGACGGTCTGGCCGGTGACCGTGGTGCCGTCGAGGCTGGGCAGCTCCACCCGAGCCTCGGCCGCGCCGACCCAGCCGAACACGCCGTCGCGCCGCGCATACCCGGCGGAAGTGACCTCCGCCCAGCGCTCCAGGTCCGCGAGCCCCGCGGGCCCGCCCGCGTCGTGCTCGTCGAGGATCGCGCCGATCCGGATGGTGTCGACCCGGTTGAACTCCTCGGCCCACGCCAGTGCCGTGAGGGTGATGACGCCCGCGGCCCAGTGGCTGGCCATCAGCACCGGCGCGGCCACCGGGCGCTGCGCGGCGGCCGTGACCTCCGGCGCGATGTCGATCATGCCGCTGGACAGGCTGACGTAGGGCACACCGTGGTCCTGGGCGAAACGCAGCCCGTTCAGCCTGCTGTCCCAGAGCGTCGCGACCACCGCCGCGTACGGCCGTCCGGCGGGCAGCCCGAGATCACCGCGGGCCAGGTCGACGGTCACCGCGGTGGCGCCGCCGAGTTCGTCGGCGACCCGCCGCGCGCGGTCCTGATTCCGCCCCGCGATCGTCAGCGGCAACTCCGGATACCGCCGCCGTAAGAGGGCGGCGGTATCCGAGCCCGCCTGTCCCGCCCCGCCCAGTAGCAGAACAGATCCTCGCTGTCCCATGTCGTCCTCCTCGCTCCCGGTAACCTACATTTTGTAACTTACACGATGTAGCTAGGATGGTGGGGATCGCGAGAGGAGGGCGATGACCACCGCACCCGCCCGTCTGTCCAAGCAGGCCCGGCGCGAGCAGTTGCTCGACGTGGCCCTCGGGATCGTGCATGCCGACGGTGCCGACGGGCTGACGCTGCCCACCCTCGCCGAGGCGGCAGGCGTGAGCAGGCCCATCGTGTACGACCATTTCGGCACCCGCCCTGGACTGCTGCTGGCGCTTTATCAGCGGCTCGACGAACAGCACCGGACCGCCATCGCGCAGGCGCTGCACCAAGCCCCGCCGACGGCGGCGGGCATCGCGGACGCCATCAGCGTCGCTTACTTCGCGTGCGCCACCGACATTCCGGAGTTCAACGCGGTTTCCTCGGCGCTGAAAGGCAATCCCGGAATGGAGGCGACGCAGCGCGAGATGCAGGATCACTACACCGATTTGATGGCCGGCGCGTTGACGCCGTACTCCCGCCTGGACCAGGCGGCACTGAGACTGCACTGCGTCGGCGCACTCGGCGCCGCCGAGGCGATCGCCGTCGAACTGAACCGGGGCGCCACGACCGACGCCGACGCCATCACGGCCTTGACCGGCGTCATCCTCGGCCGCATCGAGCGAGCCACCGGATAGTCCGCGATCCGACGGTTCCTGCGCGGCGAGCACCCGGCGGCCGGACCCGGTCGTCCGGATCGATCCCGCGTCCGCTCCGTCAGGGCCGGAGCCAGGGCCCGGTCATCGCGGTGAGAAGGCTGTGCTGCGGATCGTCGGCGCCCAGCTCCCACATCATCATGCCCGCCAGGCGTTGGCGTTTAGCGAACAGCGAGCGGTCCTGGATGGACCGCGGGTTCTCGTAGCTCACCCAGATCTTCTTTTCCGGGTTCCAAAGATACGGCGAGCGCACGATCGGGTCCCAGCCCTTGCGGAATCCGGCGTCACCGGCCCACTCCGGGCCCATGAGGACTTTGTAGTCGAGGAACCGCATGGCCGTGTACGGCTGGTAGAGACCGTCGTCGGCGGTCGAGGTGACGGTGAACGCCCGGCCGTAGAAGGGAACGCCGAGGACGATCTTCTCGCGCGGGACGCCGTGGTCGGTCATGTACTTCAGCGCGCCGACGTTGTTGTTGTACTCGTCGTTAGGATCACCGGGCCGTTTGACCAGTGGGTCGTTGAAGCAGGAGACCTTCGAGTAGCCCGTGCAGAAGTCGTAGGTCATCAGGTTGAAGATGTCGACGAGCCTGCCGACTTCACGCAGGTCGAAACTGGTGGAGGCGTCGTAGGGCGCGCCCCCGGTCCCGGTGCCGTCGTCCTGGACCCGGCCCGCGGGGATGTCCGCGGACAGCTTCATGGTGCGGCCGGGCCTGCCGTGTTCACGGGCATAGCGCTGCAGTTGTGCCCGGAATTCCTTGAGCAGCAGGGTGAAGTTCGCGCGGTCGGCGGGCGAGTTGCCGATACTGGGCAGCCCTCCGGAGACCGGGAACTCCCAGTCGACGTCGAATCCGTCGACCAGCCCGGCGGGGAACGCGCTCAGCCAGTTGTCCACACAGGACTTCACGAAGGCGCGCCGGGATTCCGCGGTCGCGGCGCCCGCCCCGAAACCCGGTGCGGCCCAGCCACCGATGGAGATCAGTACGGTCAGGTCGGGGTGACGACGCTTCACCGCCGCGAGGCTTTCGATGTCCTTGCGCTGCTTGGCATCCGGAATGCTGCACCGGCCGCCCGCCGGTGAGGCGAACCAGTAGCTGATGGTGTTCAGCATTTCCCAGGGGACCTGATCGGCGGGCGGCGTGCCGCCCCAGAACGCCTCCAGGACCGGCCGGTCCGGTGGCGGAGCGGCCTCGATCTCCGGTGTCCCGGAAGCGGGCGAGGCGGGGAGCAGTGCCAGGACCGCGGCGAGGCACAGCCCGAGCCGCGAGGCCGGATTCTTCGGTCGCATGGAACACCCTTCCTATCGGTGACGCGTACTAGTGGTGGTGGCGACCAGGCCCGCCCGTGCGGCGGCGACGCCCGCCTGGAACCGGCTCTCCGCGGCGAGTTCCCGCATCATCGCCGAAATGTGCCTGCGCAACGTCCGTTCGGACAGGCCGACCCGGCGCGCGATCACCTCGTCCTTGAGACCGGCGGCGAGCAGGTCCAGCACCCGGGACTTGACGACGTCGAGGGTGCCGGCGTAGCCCGCGCGGCCGGGATCGAAGTCGGTGCCGGATTCCCAGCCCCGGTCGTGCGTCCCGGCGAGGAACTGCGCGATCACCGGCCCGTGCACCATCGCGACCGCCTGGTCGCCGTCGAGTCCGGCTCGGAGGAACGCGACCTCGCGGTCGAAGACGGCGAACCGGTCGAAGATCTCGCCCGAGGTCCGCACCCGGCCGCCGAGGGAGGCGACGTTGCACAGGAACGACCGGGTCGCCGCGTCCGCGCGGGCCGCGTGCGGATACAGCACCCGCACGCGGATCCCGCGCCGCAGCGCGTCCAGCACCAGCGGCCGCAGATGCCGCGCTTCGGGCGGCTCGTGCGCCACGCAGGACTGCATCATCAGCACCTCGGACTTGCAGCCGTTCGCCGTTTCGACGAGCCGCAACTCGGTCTCGCGCGGATCGCGCGAGACCTGGACCGGCGAGTGGTGCGGATTCGCCCGGTCCGCGCGGCCGAAGGCGTCGGTGAACGAACGCAGTTGCCGCCGCCGCGCCGGCAGCAGGCTGCGCTGATCGTGGATCGCCCGTTCCAGCGGCAGCAGTTCGGTCCGCGCGCTGTCGGGATCGACCGCGACGACCTCGCCGTCGCCGGTCTCCCGGAGCAGCCTCAGCCGCCGCAGGAGGCCGAACGCGCGGTCCACCTCGGCCGCGGCGACCCCGAGCCGGGCCGCGATCTCCGCGGGCCCGTCGCCGTCGAGGATCCGTTCGTAGACCTCGACGGCGAACTCGTCGGCCTCGATCCGGTCACTGAGCACTTCGCAGATCCCTGATCGAGCGGACCGCGAGCAGCAGCCCGGTACAGACGAGCCCGAGCACGGTCGCGAGGATCATCAGTGGCCGTGCGCCGAAAAGGCTCGCCATCGGCCCGGCGAGCGACCTGCCCAGCACCAACGCGAGCAGTGACCCCGAGACGTCGTAGGCGTAGACCCGGTTCAGGAGTTCCGCGGGAATCTGGGTCTGGACCGTGGTGGACCACAGGACACCCCAGTAGGCGAGGCCGAAACCGGCCAGCGCCCAGCCGGCGAAGAGCAAGGCGACCGGAAGTCCCACCGCGGGCGTGATCGGGTACAGCGCGAACAACGCCCAGCCGATCGCCCCGGACAGCAGCGGACGGCTGGGGCGGACACGCATGGCGATCGCGCCGCCCGCGACCCCGCCCGCGCCGAAGGCGGCCATCCCGATGCCCAGCGCGGTCGAACCGTAATCCGAGACGACCAGGTCCGCGCCGACCGGCAGGGACACACCCGCCACGAAACAGCCGTACACCAGGTGGATCGCGATCACGCCCCAGAGCCAGCCGCGTGCGGCGAACTCCCGCCAGCCTTCGACCAGCTGACGCCAGAACGACGGTTCACTGTCCTCTGTGGACTTCACCGGCGTGAGCCGCAGGGCGAACAGGCAGATGGCGCTGATGCCGTACGTCGCGGCATAGATCCCGAAGACGGTCCCGGTTCCGGCGACGGCGACCAGCACACCGGCGAGCGCCGGGCCGAGCACACCCGAGATCGCCTCGGAAATCCGCAAGATCCCGTTCGCGCCCTGGACGTCCTCCGCGACCTGCGGGACCATGCTCGCCACACCGGGCTGGAACAACGCGGTGGCGGCACCGCTGAGGAACTGCAGAACGACGATCGCCGGGAGCGACGGCGTTCCGACGGCGAAGGCGACCGCCATCCCGCCCTGGACGACCAGCCGGACGAGGTCCGCGATGATCATCATCCGGCGCGGCGTGAACCGGTCCGCGAGCACGCCGCCGAACAGCATGAACAGCGCGAGCGCGCCCATCCACGCGCCGAGGGCGTAGCCGACGCCGTCGATCCCGTGACCCGCCGCCAGCACGGCGATCGAGAGCGCGACGGGCAGCATCGCGTCACCCAGCATCGACCCGCTGCGCGCGGTGAGGTAGAGCTTGAAGTTTCCGGACCAGAGCCGTCCGGCGGCCGGTTTTCCTTCACCGGTCAGGGTTTCCGTGTCGTGACTCATACCGGCAGCTCCCGCCCGCTCGCGGAGTCGATGGCCGTGGCCGTCCAGGCGCCCGGATCCAGCGGATCGGCGGGAGGCTCGGCGCAGAGCACGTAGTGGTGCGGTGCCAGCGCGGTCGGCCGTCCCGGCAGCGCGGCCAGAATTCCGGCGTGCAGGTCCGCGGGCGTCGCCGGGCCGGTCAAGTGACACACCAGCCGGTGACCCAGGACGTCGTCGGGCTCCGCGGTCACCAGATGCGGCCGGTCACCGAGGACATCGGAGACCAGTGCCCGGACGGCGTCCAGTTCGACCCAGCACGAGTCCGAGAGGTACCAGCCTTCCCCGCGTTCGACGGGGGCGAGCGTGGTGAGCGAATGCAGTTCTTTCAACGGAAGATCCGCCTCGGCCGCCGCGCGCAGCAACGCCAGGAGGCCGCGGCCGAACTCGGTCACCTCGGAGGTGCCGAGACAGCCGGGGTCGACCCACAGCGTCAGATCCAGCTCCGTGTCGAGGCGGTACAGGCAGCCGAAGAAGCGGGTCGGGATGTCCTCCTGCGGCAACAGTTCCAGCGTGCCACCGATTTCGGGGTCGTCTTCGACGTCCGGCCCGCCCGGCACCCACACCGACGGCAGCCTGCTGTACGCGGCGCGAGGCGGCTCGCCGACCGCGGTGTCGCCCAGCGCGCTCATGTCGTTGAACACGAGATCCCTGGCGAAGGAGAAGCCCCGTTCGTGGGTGACACGGGTGATCACTTCCCAGATGGCGTCGGCTTCGAACCAGCTGTGCCGGTACGCGGGCACGGACGCGGCGCGGACCGCGTGGACCAGTTCGTCGAACATCTCCGGGATGGTGACCGGGAGCAGCGCGTCCTGTGCCATCGAACCGAAGAAGCGGCGCAACTGCTTGAGCACCCGGTTACCGGACAAGGACGTCGTCACGCAGGCGGATTGCGCGGTCCGGTGCGCGATCAGCGCGTTGAGCGCGGCGAGGGCGATGGCGGACGGGCTCGCGCTGGTCCGCTCGGCGATCGCCGCGATATGGCCCATCGCGGCCCGTGAACGGACTCGCAGCCCGGGCCGGAGGAAGCCGGTTCCGGTGGCGGGCACGGGGAACATCGCCTGCGGAACCGTGCGCAGCTTGCTTTCCCAGTACCGCGTCGCCGCTTGTCCCAGCCGCTGCACCGCGGGCGTCTTCTCGAGTTCGACGACGTCGAGAGGCTGTGGCGAGTCGTCCTCGGGCAGCTCGTGCCCCGCGGCCAGCTCGGTCCATTCGCCGAGGAGGAGTTCGCAGGTGGCGACGTCCATCGCGGCGTGGCTCACCACCCAGACCAGCCTGCGCGGGACGGCGTTCTCGGTCACCACGGCGAGCCGCAGCGGCAGCTCCGCAGTCAGATCGAAGACCCGGGATCGCAGGGCGCGCGCGGTGCCCTCGGCCGTCTGGAGTACGTCGCCGCCGCTCTCGACGACCTCGACCTCCACCTCGTCTTCCGCGAGCACGTGCTGGAGCGTCCGCTCTCCGAACGAGTACGTCGTCCGCAGCGACTCGTGGCGTTCGAGCAGCACCCGGATCCAGGTGGCGACCTGGTCCAGCGGCGCGCCGGGCACGTCGAACACCATCGCGAGGTTGAGCCGCGTCGGATCGTCGTCGAGGGTGATGGCGCGGACGATGTTCGCGTGGCCGAACGCCAGTGGACCGGAGCGTGCCGTCTTGCCGGTGAAGCGGACCTGGAACCGGGTCATTTCGTCACCTCGTGGGTCGGGCGGGTCAGGGGAGCGGCGGTGGTCTCGAACCGGCAGAAGGCGATCGTCGCGTCGTCGTGGTGCTTCCCGGCGAAGTGGCCCGGCGCGGTACGGAGTTCGGCGCGGCGGGTCTCGCCGACGACGGCGGCCGGGCCGTCGAACTCGGCGACGTCGAGCAGCTGGTGCCAGGTCCAGCCGTAGCGTTCGACGAGCCGGTACGCGCCGTCGGTGAGGAGCGCGGCGCGCCGCAGTCGCGAGAGTTCCACGGTGCCGGTGCGGGCCTGGCCGGCGGCGGCCGGATCACTGCCCGCGACCCAGAACCCGCCGGGCGCATTCCGCAAGGGCCGGACCTCCTGCCAGGACAGGTGCAGCAGCCGGTCGATCCGGTCGTCGATGACGGCCTCGACGGTGCCGTCGAGCCGTTCGAGCACCACCGCCGAATCGCTGAGCACCAGGTAGTCGGCGAGTCCGTCCCGTTCGCGCAGGATCGCCACGGTCGCGGTCGGGCCGCAGGGATTGCCGAGGTCGCAGGTGCCGGAGTGGGCGTCACGCACCGACTCGATGGCCGCGCGGAGGATGGCTCGCAGGTCGTCGGCGGGACGTTCCACGAGGAGCCGGTCCAGCGCGGTGCCGAGCCTTGCCACCAGCCAGCGGACGTCGTGCACGCAGCCGGTCTCCGCGCCCGGTTCCGCCGTCGCACCGTCGATGACCAGCGCGTGATACTGGCCCGACAGCGCCAGATCCTCGTTGACCAGGCCGTCACCGGGCTGGGAGAGACGATCGACTTTCATGCTTCTTCCTTTTCGTAGGCGAGCCACTGGGCCAGTGCGCGGATGCCTTGATCGAGTTCCGTCGCCGGTTCGTCGGCGACCAGGGGAGGAGCGGAAGGGCCGTGCGGCGCCGACGGCCAGCTGACCGGAACCCTCCGGACGGTCCGGGCGACCGCGTCGACCAGTTCCCGGCTGGTCAGCGGGGACGGCGTCGCGACGGTCCGCCGCGGCGCGGGCTGGTGCAGGAGGTGGTGCACGGCGAGGGCGATGTCCCGGATGTAGGCGGGCCGGTGGGTCGCCCGCGCCGGGACGTCGGCCTGGATCGGCTGGGCCAGCAGGGCTTGCCGGGTGAACGTCTCCAGGACGGAATAGCCCTCGATACCGGGCCCGTACGGAGAGCCGGTCCGCAGGACGCTGGTGCCCGGCGTGGCGGCGGGGACGGGTGCGCCGGGAGGACAGACCTGGACCACGTGCCGCGCCGTCACGGGCGGGAGCGTGGAACCGGGTTCGGCGACGTGGACCACGGCGTCGACGTCCGGCCCGTCGTTTCCGTGCAGGATCTCGTATCCGCGATCAGCCAGATGCCGCGCGATCTCCCGGCCGAGCGGGCGGTGGGTGGTGGTGACGAGGACGCGTTCCCGCCGGCGCGCGGGCGAACGTTGGGCCCGGGCACCGGCTTCGTGCCCGAGACGGGCCAATTCGGACAGAGCGGGCCGAAGCGTCCTAAGCGTGGAAGCGCCGACGGTGGTGCACACGCCGCCCGCGCCGATCGTGCCCAGCGCGAGGGAGCCGACCCGGTCGAGCCGTCGGCCGGTCCCGAGCGCGCCGAGGAGGTAGGCCGTGGTCCAGAGTCCTTCGACGGCCTGTTCGTCGAGATGCCGTTCCAGCTCGGCGAGAGCGCCGAACACCGACCCGGTGACTTCGAGCCGTTGCTTCTGGCAGGCGTCGAAATCCAGTCCCGCCCGGCCGAAGTACCGCTCGGCGTCGATGGTCGTCCGTCTTCCGCCGTCACGGACGACGCATTGCGCGATCCCGTGCTTGAAGAACGGGATGACGTCGGGATCGAGCGGGCCCGCGCCGAGCGACCAGTCGTCGTCCGGCGGGACGGCGAAGCACGCCGACCGCCGCGAGCCGTGGGAGTCGTTGCGGAGGACGCTGGGTTCGTCCGCGTGCTCGACGAGATTCGGCGCGACCAGGAGCACCGGTACCCCGGCCGCGCGCAGGTACCGGGACATGACGACGTCGTCGGGCCAGGTCGAGCCGTGCGCTTCGGCGAAATCCGCGAAACCGGCCGCGATCTCCGCGGGCAAGGCCAGCGCGACGGTCGGGGTGTACTCGTGGGTCGCGGTGACCCATCTCGCCCCGGCCAGCGCGGCGATCCGCACGGCGGCGCCGTTGCGGGAGTTCCAGTTGGTGTAGAAGGCGATCGCGGCGTCGGGCGCGGCCGCGACGGCGGCCCGGGCGTGGCCGAAGAAGCCGTCGGCGGGAACGGCGTCGTCCTGGAGGACCAGGTGGTGGGTCGCGCCTTCGGCGATCGCGGACCAGGCCCGCATCGCGGTGCGCAGGGCGGTCGGCGGTCCGGCGGGCTCCGGATCGGCGACCGGTCGCAGCGCCCCGGCGGGCGCGGCGGCCAGCAGACGGCCGGTGAGCCCCGGCCGCCGCGGATGGGTCATGACGGCACCGGTGAGCACTATGTCGTGGCAGGGCGTCGGAGTGATCACGTGGCTGGTCCAATCAGGACGTGAATTCGAGACGATCCAGAACGGAATCTAGGTCGGCCCCGGCGGGCGCCACCAGAATTTGGCCGAAAGCGGACTCGGCGACCGGCGAAAGAGTCATCGTCGGCGACACCGATAATGATCAATCCACAGTGGACGAAAAATGCGGCCGGAACCGGACAGTCGCTTCAGTCGAGTGCGTCGGCGGGAAGCCATCCGCATTCCGCCGCCCGGAATCCGAGTTCGAACCGGCTCCTCGCACCGACGCGGGCCATGAGGACGTTCACGTACCGCCGAACGGTCCTCGCGGATACGCCCAGCCGGTTCGCGACCGCTTCATCGGTCATTCCGTCGACAAGGCAGCGCAGGATCGCCTGTTCGAACTCGTCCGGCCGGGCGGACGTCATCTCCCACGGTGTCGCCTCCTCCCAACGAGGGTCGAAGGCGTCCGCGAGGGCGGTGATCAACGTCGGCGTGGTCACCATGAGCAAGCCCCTGGCGTCGTCGCCACCCGAAGGGACCAGCGCCAGTCTGCGGTCTATCAAAAGGGATTCTTCGATCGCCCGATCGGTAACCTTGACCCGGAGCCCGTGCCGCACCGCCTCGATGATCTCGCCGCGCGCGTGCTCCGCCGGTGTCGTGCACAGCAGCCGCACCCGGACGTGCGGCGGGAAGGCGCCGCGGCGCGCCGCCTCGGTGACGGTCCCGCCGAACCACGGCGAACCACCCGTCGCGGTGGTCAGTACTTCCCGTCTTGCGGTGGAAACCAGATCGAGTACAGTCGACAGGCTCGTTCCATCGGTCGGGTTCGGAGCGGATGACGCAGACACTGACCTTGCCCCCAGGCGTGTTCGTCCTACACGGTCGCACTTTGTTTTCCCGCCAGCTGAATTCTTGTTCCGAAGCATGCGGAGAGCCGGTATAAATTTGGTATGGACCACTAATTCGGGAAGGTCGCGGGCACTTCGCGATCATTCCGGCGAGGTGAGTGGGGGGTAGATGGAGTTCACGATTCTCGGGCCGCTCGGGGTCCGCGACGGAAATACCGAACTCGATCTGGGCGCGCCGAAAGTCCGCCGTCTGCTGGCGCTGCTGCTTCATCGCGCGGGCGAAGTGGTGCCGGTGAGCGCGCTGGTCGACGGCCTGTGGGCGGGCCGCCCGCCGCGCACCGCGGCGAAGAACCTCCAGCTCTACGTCCTCCAGCTCCGCCGCGCGCTGGCGGATCCGGATCGCGTGGTGCACCGCAGACCCGGCTATCTGCTCGTGGTGAATCCCGGTGAACTGGACGTGCGGCGGTTCGAGGACCTCGCCGACCAGGCGCGCGCGGCACACGAGCGGCGGAACGCGGTCGTCGCCGGAAGTCTCGCGCGGCAGGCACTCGCGGTCTGGCAGGGCCCTCCGTTCAGCGGGCTGGCCGACAGCAGCGCCGCCCTCCAGGTCGAGGCGGACCGGCTGCAGGAACGACGGCTGGTCCTGCTGGGGCAGCGCATCGACGCGGACCTGGCGCTCGGCAGACACGCGGACGTCGTCGCCGAACTCACCGAGCTGGTCGCGGAACATCCGTTGCGGGAACATTTCCAGGCTCAGCTCATGCTCGCGCTCTACCGGTCGCGGCGCCAGGCCGAGGCGCTCAAGGTCTACCGCCGGGCACGCGCCCTGCTCACCGGCGAGCTCGGTCTCGAACCGGGTGCGGAGCTGACCGGCCTCGCCCAGGCCATCCTGCGCACCGATCCGGCACTGGACCTGCCCGCCGCCGAACAGCCGGTTTCCGCCGGGCCGAGGCAGCTGCCCGCCGCGCTGCCGACGTTCACCGGCCGCACCGCGCATCTGCGCCGGATCGACGCCCTGGTCGCCGGCGGCGCACCGGTGGTGGTCATCAGCGGCACCGCGGGGGTCGGCAAGACCGCGCTGGCGCTGCAATGGGCACACGGCGCGCTCGACCGGTTCCCCGACGGGCAGCTCTACCTGAATCTGCACGGCTACGCGCGGTCGGCCACGGTGACCGCGGCCGAAGCGCTGGTCCGGCTCGTGCGCTCGCTGGGCGTCCCGCCCGACCGGATACCGGTGGATCCCGAGGAACTGGCCGCGCTCTACCGGTCCGAGCTCGCGGGCAAACGGATGCTCGTGGTGCTCGACAACGCCGGCACGGCCGAGCAGGTGCGGCCGCTGCTGCCCGGCCGGCCCGGCAGCCTCGTCGTGGTGACCGGCAGGGAGGAACTGCCCGGGCTCGTCGTCCTGCACGACGCCGGTGCCGTCCGGCTCGACCTGCTGACCGAAGAGGACGGGCTCAAGCTGCTCGCCAGGATCGTCGGCGCGCAGCGGGTCAAGGAGGAACGCCGGGCGGCGGCGACGCTGGTCCGGTTGTGCGCCGGGCTGCCGCTCGCGTTGCGGATCGCGGCCGCGGACATCGGGACCGGCCGGGACCGGCCGATCGGCGCCGTGGCCGACGGGCTGCTGCGGGCCGACCGGCTGGACCGGCTCGGGATCGACGGCGACCCGTCGACCGCGGTCCGCGCCGCGTTCGCGCTCTCGTACCGGCGGCTCGGTCCGGCCGCCCGGGGCTTGTTCCGGTTGCTCGGCGTGGTCCAGGTGCCGGACTTCACCGCACGGTCGATGGCCGCGCTCGCCGGGCAGGTCCCCGAGGACACGTCCCAGGCTCTGGCCGAACTGGAGCGCGCACATCTCGTCACCCGGGACGCCGACGGCCGGTACCAGTGCCACGACCTGCTCCGGCTGTACGCGACCGAACGCGCGCGGGCCGAGGACGGCGCGGCCGAACGCGACGCGGCCAGGCTCCGGCTGTTCGGCTGGTATCTCGCGACGGCGACCGCCGCGGTCACGCGGATCACGCCGCAGATCCTCCGGCTTCGTGAAGGAGCCGAATTCGGCGAGACCGACGTCGTCTTCGATGACGACGCCGAGGCGCTGGAGTGGCTCGAAGCGGAACGTGCCGACCTCGTGGCCATCGTCCACGACGCCGCCGCGCAGGGGCCGCATCGGGTCGTCTGGTTACTCGCGGACGCCCTTCGCGGCTTCTTCTGGCTCAGAAGGCATTCCGTGGACTGGGTCGCAGTCGCGAACGCCGGGCTCGCCGCGGCGGCCGCGGACGGTGAGCCGCGCGGCCGGATCGCCGCCCAGCAAAGCCTCGCGCAGGTGTATCGCGGGCTGGGCGACTACGCGGCCGCCGTCACGCACTACACCAGGGCGCTGGAGCTGGCGACCACCGAACGATGGCCGGAAGCGGAAGCCGCCGCGCGCGGCAATCTCGCCGGAGTCCACTGGGAGCTCGGCGCGCTCGACGAGGCCGTCGCCGAACTCGACCGCGCGATCGAACTGAACAGCCGGATGGGCTGGGAAGCGGGACTTTCGGCCAACCTGCACAACATCGGGACACTGCTGCGGGAGCTGGGCAAGCCGCAGGAAGCCATCCGACGGCTGGCCCAGGCCCTTTCGCTCATCGAACGTACCGGCAATCGCGACGGTGCCGCGCACGTGTACACCACGCTCGGCGAGGTCTATCTCGACCTCGGCAGGCTGACCGACGCGCGCGAGTCGCTGTCGAAGGGTGTTTCCCTGCACCGGGAGAACGGCGCTCGTTACGGCGAGACGACCGCACTCTGCATACTGGCGGCGTTGTGCGCCGAGACCGGGGAATTCGCCGAAGCGGCCGAGCACGCCGAGGCGATGCTGGAACTGGCCCGGGAGACAGGCGATCGCCGGGCGGAGGCGAACGCGCTCGCGGCGCTGGCCGAACTCGGTGGCCGGACCGAGTTGTCCGTGGCTCCCGAGGTCTTGGCCGGACAGGCGGTCGAACTCGCCCACGAGATCCACTACACCCGCGCGGAGATCGTCGGCCTGCTGGCGCTGGCGGAGGTATGTCGTCGTGGCGGGCGGCTCGACGACGCCGTCACACATGCGGGCGCGGCCGCGGAACTGGCCGCACGGCGGGACTTCCGGCTCCTCGCGGCCCGGGCGCAGACGGTGCTGGCCACCACCCGGCGGGACCGCGGCGACCGGAAACAAGCTGCGGAATGCGCCGAGCGTGCGCTGATACTGCATCGTGGCACCGGCAACCGGATCGGCGAGGGACACGCGCTCGCGGTCCTCGGCGAAGTCACCGCGAAACGGGATCCCGGTGCGGGGCAGGGACTTCTGCGGAAGGCGCACGACATCCTCGCCGACTGCGGTTCGGTCGAACGGTTCCGGGTGGCGAACCTGCTCGCGACCTGAGGTCAGGCCGTCCCCAGGGCGACCGCGATCACGAGCCCCCGTTCACAGGAAATGGAGACGTCGACCCGCTCGATCCCCAGCGCGCGGGCACGTTCGGACGCCGCACCGCGCAACTCCACCGACGTCGCGTCCGCTCCGGAACGCCGGATCACGATCTGGGCGGGCGGAACCGGGCCGGACAGGCAGGTCCTGAGCACCTTCAGCACCGCCTCCTTCGCGGCGAACCGGCAAGCGAGACAGACACTGCCCGCCGTCGCGAGGTCGTCGAGTTCCTCCTGGGAGAACAGGAACTTCAGGAACCAGCCGCGCCGCGCGAGCAGATCCAGTTCGGCCACGCGCAGCGCGTCCACACCGACGAGCGTGGTCATCCGTTCCCGGTCCCTTCGCGCCTCGCGCCGGTCGCCCGGCCGAGTGGTTGATGAGGAGTTATTGAGGGGTAAGGCAAACGTGTCCACGTCACCCTTGCCGCGCCTCTCGATCGCTCGAATCTCACCGCGACCACCCTATGCCGCCACTGCACCGGGAAACCAGGGTGCTGGCCGGTGTCGGCCAGACCGCTTGTGGACGTTGAATCACGCGGATTCCTTGCCGTAGCGTCGAATTGAGCCCGGAAGAACGGAGGAAGCCTTCGTGGCCAGTGACATCAGCGACATCATCGACGCGGACGAACGGTTTCGCGGCCTGCTCGATCGCCTTTCGTCGAAGTCGATCGACGACTACTACAACCCCTATCAGATGTTCGAGTGGCCGGACAGCCTGCCCGAACGGATGTGGTGGATGAGCCCCGAGCTCACCACCACCCATGGCACCGAGTTCGCCACGACGCTGAGCGAAGGCCAGCTCTTCGCCCTGTCGCGGTTCGAAAGCATCAACTTCTACAGCCTCAACGTGCACGGGATCCGCGAGCTGCTCATCGAGGTCGTCGCGCGTATCCACACGGCGGGTTTCGAGATGCCGTCGGAGTTCTTCCACCACTTCATCGGTGAGGAGAACGAGCATATGTGGTTCTTCGCGGAATTCTGCCTGCGTTACGGCAAGAAGATCTATCGCGCACCGGCTGCCGGCGTCACCATCCCGCCCGCGTCTTCGTCCAAAGTGGAGAGTTTGCTGGTGTTCGCGAGGATCCTGATCTTCGAGGAACTGGTGGACCACTACAACTCGCTGATGGCGCGGGACGAACGCCTGCACGAGACGATTCGCGCGATCAACCGCATCCACCATCAGGACGAATCGCGGCATATCGCGTTCGGCCGGGAGCTGGTGGAGCATCTCTACGGCGACCTCAAGAAGACGGCGACCGCAGAGGAGCTCGTCGAGGTCTCGGCCTACCTCCGACGGTATCTCTCCTACAGTTTCGAGTCGCTGTACAACCCGCAGGTCTATCGCGACGCCGGCATCGAGAACCCGCTGGAGTTCCGGCGTGCGCTGCTCGACGCGCCAACCCGGCCTGCCGCCGAGAAACAGGTGTTCCGCAAGACCTTGAAGTACCTGGAGCGAACGGGGATCCTGCGATGACCCGCACCACCGGAGTGGACGGCGCCGAAGCGCTGGCGATCCTCGGCCCCGACGAGACCGCGCTTGTCCAGGAACTCGACCGGACCTTCCTCGGCTGGGCCGCCGCCGCCGGGGCCCGGGAGATCAGCCCGCCGCCGCTGTACCCGGTCACCGACCTGGAGAAGTTCGACGTCTACGCGAACTTCCCGCAGCTGGCGTTCGTGGCCGGTCCACTGGATCTGGCCGGACGGGAGGGAAAGCCGGTCGACGGGCGGTTCGCCGGCGGCGATCTGCAGGACGGCCGTTACGGTCTGCCGCACGCGACCTGTTACGGGGCTTACCTTTTCTACGAGGGCACGAAGGTGTCCGAGACGGAGGTCGTGACCCTCGTCAACCGCTGTTTCCGCAGCGAGGACCACTACAGCGGCTTGCGCCGGCTGGCGAGTTTCCAGATGCGGGAGATCGTCGCTCTCGGCTCGTTCGAGCATACGCAGGAAGTCGTTTCCCTTTTCACCGAACGGATCCTGGCGTTCTCCGGCGAACTCGGCCTTGGCCTGGAGAAGGAGGCCGCGATCGATCCGTTCTTCCAGAACGACGGCGCCCGGGCTCTCCTGCAGAAGCTGAGCCCGGTCAAATACGAGTTCCAGGACGGCACCCTCGCGATCGCCTCGGTCAACACCCATCGGAACTTCTTCGGCGAACGGTGCGACATCCGCTTCGGCGACGGCAAGGAGTTCGCCTACACCAGTTGCGTGGCGTTCGGCCTGGAGCGCTGGCTCGCCGTGCTGACCGAACGCCACCACGGCGATCTTCCGGCAGCGCTGGCGGCCGTCCGAGCGGCGGCCGGCCGGGCCGGGTGACCATGCCCGCGAGACGGATCGGCATCGACGTCGTCCCGCTCAGCCGGGTGCGCGAGCTCGTCGCCCAGGACGCGGAACCCGCGCTGCGGCGCCTGCTCTCCTCCGCCGAACTGCTGAGTTCGTCCACTCCGGACGGTCCGGACCTGCCTGGTATCGCGGGACGTCTGGCCGCCAAGGAAGCGGTGTTCAAACTCTTCCACGTCGGTGGGCAGCCCGTGCCCTGGCTCTCGACCGAAGTGCTCAAGAGCGACGGCGGCTGGCCGGTGGTCCGGCTCACCGGACGCGCCGCGCGGCTGGCGAGGGAAGCCGGGCTCGGTGAGATCGAAATCAGCATCACCCACGACGACGCGTACGCCATCGCGGTCGCGGTGTCCGCCGCGGACTGAGAAGGAAACAACTCGAAGGAGAAGACATGCCCACCCCCGGTATCGAAAAGGTCAGTGACTGGATTCTCGGCAGGCACCCGGAACGCACGGAGCTGGCGTTCGAAGAGGACCTGATCGAAAGCCGCTTGGTCGACTCGCTGTCGTTCGTCGAACTGGTCTACGTGATCGAGGACGCGAGCGGCGTCGAGGTCGACTTCGACACCATCGACATCGCGGACTTCAAAACCCTGTCGGCCATCGAGAAGGCGTTCTTCGCCGGAGCGGGAGTCAGCTGATGCACGCCGTTTCCTATACAGCGCAGTGGATGGCGGCGGCCCGCTCGCTCGAGTCCGAGCGCGACGACGCGCTGTTCGTCGACCCGCTGGCGAGCGCCCTTGCCGCACCGGACGGGTTCCGGTTGATCGAGCGTTACGCGGGTGGCGGGCTGCTGCCGTTCATCAGCATCCGGACCAGGTTCCTCGACGACGCGATCGGCGAGCTGCGGTCGGATCCCGCCATCCGCCAGGTCGTGCTGATCGCGGCGGGGATGGACACCAGGGCGTTCCGGCTGGACTGGCCCGGCGACACCGTCGTCTTCGAGGTGGACCACGAGCCGCTGCTGGTGGAGAAGCAGCGGCGACTGACCGAACTGGGCGCCGAGCCGCGGGTCGATCGCCGGGTCGTCCCCGCCGACCTGACCCGTGAATGGCTGCCGGAACTGGAGAAGGCGGGCTTCGACCCGGCTCGCCCGACGTTGTGGGTGGCCGAGGCGCTGACCTTCTTCCTGACCGAGGAGCAGGCGGGCGGTCTGCTGAGGACGCTGGGTTCGGTGTCGGCCCCGGGAAGCAGGCTCGCGCTGGACATCCTCGGCCGTGCCCTGCTGCGCAGCCCGTTCTCGAAGCCGTTCCTCGACCGGCTGGCCGACGACGGGACACCGTGGATCTTCGGCACCGACAAGCCGGAGGAGTTCCTGCTGGCCCACGGCTGGAAGGTCGACGAGATCAAGGAGCCCGGTCAGCCCGGTGCGGGTGAGGGCCGCTGGCCGTACGAGGTACAGCCGCCGGAACGCCGTGGCGCCAACCGGCTCTGGCTGTTGCGGGCCGAATACCTGGAGGGCTGATGGGCGCGACCACACTGGAACGCGTCGAATCGTTCGTGCCCGAGCGCAGCGTTCGCATCGAGGAGCTCGGCGAGCACCTCGGGCTGCGCCGGGCGGAACTCGGCGTGTTCCGGAAGTTCTACGGCCTCGACTCACTTCGGTTCGATCCGGGGATGGACCTGTTCGACCTGCTGATGCCCGCCGCGAAGCGGGCGCTGGCGGCGCTGCCCGCCGGCCGGAGGATCGACAGGCTGGTGTTCGCGCATACGACCCAGGCGCTCGCGCCCGCCGACGTCGACATCGCCCAGGAGCTCGCGCGGCGGCTGGGGCTGGTGGACGTCGAGGCGTTCGCGTTGTCCCACCAGGCGTGCGTGAGCAGTCTGGGCGCCATCGACGTCGCGGCCGAGCTGCTGCGGGCCGAGGGCGAGACCGCCGGTTACGCGCTGATGGTGACCGGCGAGCGGGCGTTCTCGCCGATCGTGCAGCTGATCCCCAACACCGCGATCATGGCGGACGCGGCCTCGGCGTGCCTGCTGACGGTGGACGGCGACGGCGACGTCGTGCATTCCTTCGTCACGAAGACGCTGGGGGAGTATGCGGAATGGCTGGCGCTGACCCCGGAGCAGAACACCGAGTTCGGCCGGCTCTACGGGCCGCGGCTGGCCGAGGTGATCCTGGCGGCGGTGGCCGAGGCGGGATGCGGGTTCGACGACATCGATCTGGTGATCCCGCACAACGTCAACGCCCTCGCCTGGCGGCAGACGGTGAAGGCGCTGGAGGCGCCGCCGGAGAAGTTCTTCCTGGAGAACATCCCCAAGCTCAGCCATTGCTTCTCGTCGGACGTGTTCCTGAACTACACGACCTTGCGGGAGAACGGCAGGCTCGTCGACGGCGCCCGCTACGTGCTCGTCACGGTCGGTCTCGGCGCGACGTTCGGCGCCATGGTGATCACCCATCGGACGCGAGGGAGCGGGACGTGACGGCCCGGGACGAGGTGGTGTCGGCGATCGGGGGCGCGCTCGGGGACGTCCTGGAACGGGAGATCACCGGGCTGACCGAGGACACGCGGCTGTTCGACGATCTGCGGTTGGACTCGTCGAAGGTACTGGAACTGCTGATGCTGGTGGAGATGGCCGTCGGCATCACGGTGGATCCGGACGACCTCGACATCGATCACCTTCGTACCGTCCGTTCGTTCGCCGACTACGTGGAATCCAGGCAGGCCATCGGGGAAGGAGTGTCATGAGCGGCGAACCGACCCTGCGCGGCACGAACGCGGTGATCTCACCGCCGGGGCCCGGCTACCGGGAAGACGCGGCGGTCTCGAGGTTCCTCGCGGATCTCGTCGAACCGTTCGGGTCCAAAGTGGACGAAGAACGCTGGCAACGTGGTGCGCACGTCTCGCACAAGACGCTGACCGACCGGCTACTGGAAGCCGAGGGCGTGCGTGCGAGCCGCCCGCAGCTGATCATCGTGACCCACGCCCTGCCCGACGTCCTCCCGTTCACCGCCGTGGCGCCGTATCTCGCCGACCGGCTCGACGTCACCGCGACCACGTTCTCCGTGGCACAGCAGGGTTTGGCCGCGCCGTTCACGGCCTTGCGCATCGTGGCGGCGTATCAGCGGTCGGGACGGTGCGACGAGGCGGTCATCGCGGTACTGGAGCAGACGACACTCCCGACCCCGCATCCCCTGGTCGACGACGGCGGGCTGGTCGACTCGGGTGCCGCGCTGGTCCTCGGTACCGGGCCGGGGCCACGGCTGGCGTCGGTGTCTTCCGGCGGGACGGTGGGCGAGTTGCTCGAACCTCACCGGGAGTCCGGCACGCTCGTGGTCCTCGGCCCGTGGGTGACGGAAGCCGTCGAGGCCTGCGACGTCCACCGGGTCGCGCCGGGCTCGTACTGCACCAGTGTGTGGCTCGTCCTGGCGGGAAACTGGCCGGCGTGGCAGGAGACGTACCGGAAGGTCGTGCTCTGCGACACCGATCCGGTGAGCGGTCGCAGTCACGCCGCGGCCTTCACCTTCCCGGCCGGATAGCCCGATGCGGATCGGGGCCGACCTGCTGAACCTCGGCGAACTGGACCGGCTGCTGGCACGGCCGTGGTTCCGTGCCTACGTCTACGCCGAGTCCGAACTCGCCACCGCGGCCGGGTTCGGCCCCGATCGATGCCGGGAGTTCCTGGCGGGCCGGTTCGCCGCGAAGGAAGCCGTCGCGAAGGCGATCGGCACCGGTTTCGCCGACGGCGTCGTGCCGCGCCAGATCGCCGTCGAGCGAACCGATTCCGGAGCGGCCCTGGTGGTGCTCACCGGCGCGGCGGCCGCGGGCGCCGCCGCGCTCGGGGTCGTGGAGGTACAGGTCTCGATCACGCACAAGGCGGACCTGGTCCTGGCGGTCGCGCTGGCGGTGATCACTCCACAGGGGCAGCGTCCTCGTGCTGACCGACTTTGACACAGGCCGGACTTCCCCTTCGTCAACGCCCACTCGCTGTGATCACGCAATACCCGAGTGGTCCCTTGTCGTGCACCTCGGCCATTTCTAGTGTTGTTTACACGGCCGTGAAATTCGTCGCACTCCGGCGTCCGGCCTGTCGGGGGTATTCGCAGGCGCGGCGGCCGTGGGGACGAATACTGCCAGTCGCGCGGAAGGAATGGTCATGTCGGTCACTCCGGACAGTTCGGTCTGTACTCGATGCGGTATGCCGATGGGATACGACAGATTCATCGCCGGCCTCGACGGCCGGGACCCATCGCCGGATCCTGCACTGTGCACCCATTGTCTGAATCCGCCGGATCCGAGCGAATTGCCGGCTCAAGAGGACCGCGGCAGGTTGCTCGACTTGGTCTTCCGGCTGGTCCGTGGCGAAACGGTGGGAGAAGTGCCGCCCGAGCTCGACGAACTCGTCGCCAGCGTGCCGGCGCGGAGGCCTCAGGCGAAAGCCGACGCGCTGGTTCTCTACAGTGGGGGCAAGGATTCCAGCTGGATGCTGCACGATTTGGCGAACAGGGACGTGCGGGTGGTGGCCTGGATGCTCGACCAGGGCTATCAATCGCCGCTGGCCATCCGCAACGCCCGTTCGTTGTGCGAGAAATTGGACATCGAATTGGTGATCGCGCGTCCGGAACGCGACCCGATGAACACTCTGTTCCGGCTCGGTTTCGCGATGAACGAAGAAGGCGACCAAGACCTTCTCCGTGCGGTGATGTCCTGGGGGTCGGCGTGCTGGCCCTGCTTTTCCACCATTCTCGCCCAGGCGTCGGTCTATTGCCTTGACAATGCGATACCGCTGTGCTTCGTCGGAACGCACAAAGGTCAGAATCGCACTACCGCCGGTGATCAGCCGATTGTGAAGGTGGACGGGCTGACGCCGTTGGCAGGCGTCGTCGAGGACCAGGTTTCCTTGTTGCGCGGACACGCCGAGCGCAAGGCGCCGGAAGCCGCGGAATTGCTCCGGACCGGGGACAGCGGAGCCGCTCTGGTGCCCTTCTACGAGTTCGTGCCGAAGCCGCCGACTCCACAGATCATCGCCGACCTCGAGGCCATCGGCTGGGAAGTGCCCCACAACACGGGCAGCTGTAGCACGAATTGCATGATCAACGAACTCGGCTACCGCATCATGCGCAACCAGTACGGCTTCGACATCTACCAGATCGCCGAAGCCCACGAGCAGCGGCTCTCGCCCGACCCGTCGCCCGCGAACATCGCCACCCTCGACGAGGAAGCGATCCGTCGCGGCGCGAAGCTGATCGAGCTGACACCGGTCGAGTCCCGCCGCTGGGGCATCGAAAAGTGACGGCCGAGCCCCACTGGTCGGAGCTGCGGGCCCAATTCGACCTCGACCCGGCCTACGTGCACCTGGGACTCTCGGTACTGGCCCCACATCCGCGGCCGGTTCGCGAGGCGATCGAACGGCATCGTCGGGGCCTCGACAGCAACCCGGCGTTGTACTTTCACCATCGCGACGAGCTCCAGCGCCAGGTCCTGGAGAAGGCGGGACGCTACCTCGGCGCCGAGCCGGACACGATCGCGCTCACCGAAAGCACCACCATGGGCCTCGCCATCGTGATCACCGGTATGACGCTGCGACCCGGCGACGAGATCCTGAGCACCGAGCACGAGCATTACGCGGCCTGCGAACTGTTGCGGTTCAAGGCCGAATCGAGCGGTGCGTCCCATCGGATCATCGAACTCTACGAGGACCCTCGGACGGCGACCGAGGACGAGATCGTCGCTGCCGTGGCCCGCGGCATCGGGGACCGGACCCGGCTGCTGGCACTGACCTGGGTGCACTCGGGGACCGGGGTCAAGCTGCCGCTGGCCCGTATCGCGGAGGTCGTCGCGGCCGTCAACGCCGGGCGTCCACCCGGTACCGAGGTCCTGACCTGCGTCGACGGGGTGCACGGTATGGGCGTCGAGGATTTCGAGGTGACCGCGCTCGGTTGCGACTTCTTCGCCACCGGGTGCCACAAATGGCTGTTCGGGCCGCGGGGAACGGGCCTGGTCTGGGGCAGCGAGCGAGGCTGGGCCGCTGTCCGGCCGATCATCACCTCGTTCGACGTCGAGGTGTTCTGGCCGTGGTACCTGGGTTCCGTGCCGGACGGCAAGGCGCCGGCGGCACGGTTCTGCACCCCGGGCGGGTTCCCGGCCTACGAGCACCGGTGGGCGCTCGCCGAAGCCTTCGACTTCCAACAGGACCTGGGAAAGCCCAGGGTGGCCGCACGCATCCACGACCTGAACGCGCACTGCCGCCGCGCGCTCGCCGACGTCACCGGTGTCCGCGTGCGCACACCCGACGTGGCCGAGCTGACGTCCGGGATGGTGTGCTTCGACGTCCCCGGCATCGACCCGGCCACCGTCGTGGACCTCTTGCACGGCGAAGGAATCGTCGCCGGGCAGACGCCGTATCGCAGCAGCGCGGTCCGCTTCGCCCCTGGCGTGCTGAACGACTTCGACGACATCGACCGCGGAACCGAGGCACTGGCCAAGATCATCGAAAACCACGCCTGAACGGAGAGACGTTGAGCACCAGGGACACCGATCGGGATGCGGTGATCAAAGTGGCCCGCGGCGCGACCCTGTTCACCCCGTGGGCGTTGCGGGCCGCGGTCACGCTCGGACTGCCGGATCTGGTGGCCGGCGGGGTCGACGACCTCGCCGACCTCGCGCGTCGGTCCGGCGCGGATGTGGGCGCGCTTCGGCGGCTGGTCCGGTATCTCGTGTTGCTGGAGGTGTTCCGCGCGCCCGCCGCGGATCGCGTCGAACTCGGAGAGCTCGGGGCGGTCCTGTGCAGCGGCCATCCGGCAGGCCTGGCGAAGGCACTGGACCAGCGCGAAGCCTTTGCCCGTCGTGGTGACGAGGCGATCGCCTCACTACCCGAGGCGGTACGCACGGGCAAAAGCGTGTGGACAGGTCTGTTCGGACGCGGCTTCTGGGACGACCTCGCCGCCGATGCGGTGCTCGGCCGGTCCTTCGACGCGGCGATGGCCGCGCACGCCGCCACACTCGGCCCCGAGGTGGCGCGCCGTTACGACTGGTCGGGGGTCCGGCACGTGACCGACGTCGGCGGCGGGACCGGGCACGTCCTCGCGGCCGTGCTGACCGCTCATCCCGGACTTACCGGAACGCTGGTGGACCTGCCCGCCACCGTCGGTGCCGCGGACCCGGTGCTGCGGGCGGCGGGCGTCGCGGATCGGGTGACCGTGGCGGGCGGCAGCTTTTTCGAACCGCTGCCCGGCGGAACGGATGTCTGCCTGCTGGCGAACATCCTGCATGATTGGCCCGACGAGGACGCGGTCACGATCCTGCGCCGCTGCCGGGCCGCGGTGGTCGCGGGCGGACAGGTCGTGCTCGTCGAACGGGTGCTGGACGAGGTGCCCGCCGCCGGTGACGATCCCGGTCAGTTCGTGGCCAGTCAGCGAGACCTGGCCATGCTGCTCCTGCTGGACGCCGCCGAGCGCACCGAAGCGCAGTTCGCCCGGCTCGGCCGGGAAGCCGGGCTGCGGCCGGGTGGCGTCGTCGGCCTGTTGCCGGAGCAAGGTTTGTTCCTGGTCTGTTTCGACGTCGGCTGACTCAGCCTGCCCAGGAGACCGCGAGGGGGAGTGCCCGGAACCCGATCGCCTTGCGCACGTCCTCGGGCCGCACACCGCCGTCCAGTGAGAACGAGTCCCACCGCTCGAGCACCGCGCGCAGGGCGACGCGCTGTTCCAGCCTGGCCAGTGGGGCACCGACGCAGAAGTGGATACCTCGCCCGAACCCCAGATGGTGGTTGGGTTCTCGTCGCGGGTCGAAGCGGTCCGCCTGCGGGAACTGGCGTTCGTCCCGGTTCGCGGAGGCGATCCAGACGAGCAATACCTCACCGGCCGGTACGACGTGGCCGCCGAAGGTGACTTCGCGGGTGGTCCGTCGCGGGGTCGCGGGCAGCTGGCCTCGGAAGCGCAGGACCTCCTCGACGGCGGATGGGATCAGATCCGGCCGGCCCCGCAGTTCCGCGGCGAGATCCGGCCTGGTGGCGAGCAGGTGCACGGCGTTGCCGAGCACCAGTGTGGTGGTGATGTGCCCGGCTACCAGCAGGAAGCCGCAGACGCCCAGTACCTCTTCGTCGGCGAGCCGGGTGCCGGCCACCTCGACCGCGGCGAGCTTGCTGATCAGGTCGCCGCCCGGATGCCGCCGCCGGTGACGGATGTGGTCGAGGAAGTAGGCGTTCATCTCGCCGATCAGCGGTTCGACCGAGCGCAGCATTTCCTCGGTCGGCACCACGACCGGCTCGTCCCCACGGCCCTGGAAGAACAAGGCGTCGGCCCAGGCGCGGAAGAGGTGCCGATCGGCCAGCGGGATGTTCATCAGCTCGGCGATCACGATCAGCGGCAGCGGGTAGGCCAGGTCCCCGATCAGCTCCACCCGGCGCCGTCCGGACAGGGAGTCGAGCAGTTCGTGTGCGATGGCGGTGATGCGGGGCTCGAGGCCGGCGATCATCCGGGGAGTGAGCGCGGTCCTGACCAACGAGCGCAGTTTCGTGTGCTCCGGCGGGTCGAAGCCGTTGAACGCGCCGCGCGCGACGATCGCGAACTGCTCCGGCTGCCGGACGGCCGAGCGCAGGTCCGACGAGAACGTCTCGTGGTCGCCGATGACGCGCATCGCGTCGTCGTAGCGGAACACGTGCCAGTTCCCCAGTTCCGCGTCGTAGTGCACCGGCTTCGAATCCCGCATGCGCGCCCACCAGCGCACCAGGGAGGCGTAGTCGCCGCGTTGGTCGGCCAGGCCGAGTCCCGCGGTCATCCGGTCACCCCGGCCTTCTCGTCGTCACCGGCCCGGCCGGGATCGGCGGCCATGATGCCGAAGATCTCGTCATGGAGTCCACGGAGGACAGTGCGGTCACCCGGATCGCGGCGGTCGATCAGGCCCAGTTCGGTCGTCCGGCCGGTCAGATCTTCGAGTGTGTCCAACCGGTAGTGGTCGAGGAAGGCGCGAACGGCAGGTGAGTAGCGCTCACGATGCAACGCCGCGGACGGGTCAACGGGCAAGGACAGCCGCGGGTGCGCGGTCAGCTCACCGACCACGTCACGGAGCACACGCATGGTCTCTCCGTAGGTGGCCCAGGCCGGCGTCCGGTAATCCGTCAGCCTGCCGCGGTCCAGCACCCGACGGCATTGCCGCGCGAGGTCGGCCGGATCGACGGCCGCGAAGTCGAACGGGCTGGTCCGGCCGGTGTTCCCGTACCGGACCTCGGCCAGAGCGCCGTTGTGCTCGCCGACGAAATACGGGAAACCGTCCCAGCGCGGCAGCACCGCGGGCAACCCGCAGGCCATCGCCTCCAGCGGCGCTTTCCCATAGGTCTCGAAGATGCTGGTGGCACCGGAGACGTAGAGGTCCGCCGCGTTGTACAGGCTCACCGTCTCCTCGCGCGAGAGACGCTGGAACAGCACCACGTGCTCGAGCTGTGCCGCGAGCTGGTTGTAGAGGACCGCGTCGACGTGTGTCACCGACATCGTCAGCAGCGCGTCCGGCACGCTGCGGCGCAGCAGGTGGTATGCCTCGAGCAGCGCACCGATTCCCTTGTCGGTCATGAATCGGCCGGTATACAGCAGGATCGGCCGGTCGGGTGGGAGCCCGAACCGGGCTCTCGCCTCCGCGCGGTCCCCCGGCCGGTAGATGTCGCGGATGCCGAACGTGCAGATGTTGCGGGCGGGGATCCCGGCGACCTGCTCGTAGGCGGCCGCGGCGTTGGTCGAGCCGCACAGGACCAGATCGCCGGGATGCGCGGTCTCGGCGACCAGCATCAGGTGACACAGGATATTGAGCGGGTACGGGTTCGTGTGCGGGATGATCAGCGCCGGGCACGAGTGGCCGTCCCGGCGCATCAGATACAGCAAGGGCAGCGCCTCGGTGTACTCCGCCACCACCATGTCTACAGTGGACAGATCACAGGCTTCGCGCAGCCTGGCGTACACCTGCTCGAAGAACTCGAAGCTGTGTCCGGCCGCCGGCAGCTGCTCGATCCGGAACAGCAGCAGTTCCGTTTCCTGACAGAAAATGCCGACATCGTCAGGCGCGTCGGTCAGCGCCAGTACCCGTTTCATCGTCGTGCTCCCGTCCCGCCCGTTCCGTCAGCTCGGCAGAGTCTCGAAGTACATCTGCCGGGTGCCGAGTTCTGGCCAGCGGTCGCGTGCTTCCTTGGCGGACGCGATCACGCGGCGGATACCTTCCTCGACCGTGACCGAGGGGTGGAAACCGAGGATGTTCTCGGCCTTGCGCGTGTCCGCCCACAGCCGCTCCGCGTAGATCGCGATGGGCGTCGGCACGTAGCGGGGCGTGAGGTCCACGCCGAGTTCGGAGCCGATCAGGTCCAGGGTGCGGTTGAACGTCGTTTCCAGTCCGGTCCCGACGTTGAACTCGTCGGTCTTGAGGTCGGCTTCCAGGGCGAGCTGGAAGGCGCGGCCGGCGTCGGTGACGTAGATGAAGTCGCGGGTCTGCTGCCCGTTTCCCCAGAGCACGGGCGTTTGCCCGCTGAGCGCGGCCCAGACGAACAGCGAGATGACGTTCGCGTAGCCGCCCTTGCTGAACTCGTCGTGCCCGTAGACACTGAACGGGCGCAGCCCGACCGCGGTGATGCCGTAGCGGTCGGAGTACTGCCGGGCCGCCTCCTCGTTCCACTTCTTCGAAAGCGCTTTCAGATCCGGTGGGGCCAGGGTCATCTCCTCGGTGTAGGGCACCGGGTTCCCCTCGTAGACCGCGCTCGTGCTCGCGTACACCAGTTTTCCGACGTCGTTGCGGCGAACGGCCTCCAGGATGTTGAGGAAACCCTGCGTGGTGACCGACGCGCCGTCGGTGGGGTCTTCCTCGTACATCAGGAAGGAGGACGGAGCGGCGAGGTGGATGACCCCGTCCACGCCCTTGGTCAGCTTCGCTATGAGGGAATAGTCCCGGGAGTCGCCTTCGACCCAATTGACCTCTTTGCGGATCTCGTCGTCGACGAACTCCTTGCCGCCGATCTTGTAGTTGTCCAGCGCCGTGATGGTGTACCCGTCACGGACCATCCCGGCAATCATGTTGCGTCCGATGAATCCGGCGCCGCCGGTGACGAGGACGTCCTTGTAGGAAGCCATATCGCTCCTCGGGGAACTCGCTGTGAGAGCCGGTGTCCAGCCCCCCAGGGTGACACCGGCGAGAATTTACCTTCTCCATGGAAGCAGACAGTGAAGGGCGGGGGAATCCGCTGATCGAGTGGACGATCATGAACCGGAAAGCGCTTGCTCAATTCTTCCGCCGGTGGCACAAATCGGTAGTTTTGGGGCAATGTAAAGGGGAAATCCGTAGCGAGGACCCAGCGATCGCCGCTCCCTCGGGCCAGGTGCCGGGACCCGTTTGGCGGACAACGATCGGCTTCCCGGCGACAGAGGGCGACGAAAGCCAGCACCGGCGGCCGATTGATCAACGCCGAATCCGCGTGTTAGAAATGCTGAGGCGCGATCCACCGGAAGCGGGGATTGGGGGCTGACGGCCATTCTTGCGCCAACCGCCTTTCGTCCATGAAGGAACTCCGCGTGCTCGCGCCACTGCCGGGCGCCTTCGTTTCCCGTCCGTGTGGCGGGAAACAATTTCCCCACGCCTTGTGCCGGGACGGCGGCCGGGAGCCGATTCGATTCAGTGAAAGGAGGAACAATGGAGATGAACTGGGTTTCGGACCGGGCGAACTGGGTGTCCGACCGGGCGAACTGGGTCTCGGACCGGGCGAACTGGGTCTCGGACCGGGCGAACTGGGTCTCGGACCGGGCGAACTGGGTCTCGGACCGGGCGAACTGGGTCTCGGACCGCAGTGAGTGGGTTTCGGACCGTGCGCTGCGCGCATCGGCCGGTGTCTACGAGCTGGTCTCGGTCTAGCCGACCAGGCCGGCGCGGCCGGTCACAGCGCATGATCGGCCGCGCCGGCCGTACCTGGGGGCAGGTGGCGCCCCGCAACGAAAACGCGAAAGGTGCCCCGTGATAGTTCTGGCTGTGCTGCTCGTGCTCGTCGCGGCGTTCGCCCATGCGGGCTGGAACGTGATCGCGAAGAGAATGGGCATGTCGGGTTCACTGTTCGTCTTCTCCTATATGGCCGTGGGCAGCGTGCTGATACTGCCGCTGGGGATCGGCACCCTGATCCTCGGCGGCCCGGTCGACCTCGGGCATTGGCTGTTGTCGGCCGTGGTCGGCACCTGCTTGCAGCTCAGCTACTACCTGCTGTTGCAACGCGCCTACCGTACGTCGGATCTGTCGGTGGTCTACCCGCTGTCCAGCGGTGTGGCACCGGTATTCGCGATCGCCGCGGCCGTGCTGCTGCTCGGTGAGCGGCCGAGCCCGCTGGCCCTGCTCGGCGCGGCCACGGTGATCGGCGGGGTCCTGGTCATCACCGTGGACCGGTCGCCCGGTCCGATCAGCCGCGCCACGAGCCTGTCCGCGGCCGGGTTCGGTCTGCTGATCGGCCTTGCCAACGCGTTGGCGACATTATGGGACAAGAACGTCGTCAGCGGTTTCGGTCTTTCACCACTGCTCGTCTTCTGGGGCGTGTCGATCGGTGAGGTGCTGGTCCTGGCTCCGGTCGCGCTCGCGCGCACCCAAGCGCTGCGAGATCTCTGGTCGGCGCACCGCCGCGAAATCCTGGTGGTCGGCACGCTGGTGCCGACTGCGTACGTCTTGGTGCTCTTCGCGATCCGGTGGGCGCCGGTCAGCGTGATCGCTCCGGTGAAGGAGCTGAGCATCGTGACCGCGGTCGTCTTCGGCTGGTACTTCCTGGGGGAAGGCCACGTCCGCCGCCGGATCACCGGCGCGCTCGTCGTGATGGGTGGCGTCGCCATGCTGACCTTCGCTTAGAGCCCTGACCCGCTCACGGTTTCGAAAGGAGCAAGACCATGAACATGTCGTCTTCCGAGACAGCGGTGCGGCGGACTTTCGACACGGTAGCCGGGTCCTACGACCAGAACGGCGTCGAGTACTTCCGTCCGATCGCCGCGCGGCTCGTCGAGCTCGCCGCACTCGGTCCCGGCGAGTACGTCCTGGACGTCGGCTGCGGTCGCGGCGCGGCGCTGTTCGCCGCGGCCGACGCGGTCGGCCCCGCCGGGCAGGTCGTCGGGATCGATGTCTCCGCGGCCATGATCGCGAAGACGGCGGCGGACCTGCGCCGCAGACACGCCACCGGAGTGGTCGTCGCGGTCATGGATGGCGCCGCTCCCGGCTTCGGACCCGGCTACTTCGACGCCGTCATCGGCAGCAACAGTGTGCATATGGTGCCGGGCCTGGCATCCGCCTACGGCCGGTACCGGACCCTCCTGGCTCCCGGCGGACGCCTCGCGGTCTGTGCGCCGGCGTCGGTACTCGAACCCGAGCCCCGAGTGTTCGGGCTGCGGTCGATCGCGGCGGCCGCGGCCAGGTTCTCCGTCTCAGCCCGCGTCTACCCGCAAGAGGAGGCCTTCGGTGGCCCGGAAAAGGCGACCGAGGATCTCCGGCGCGCCGGTTTTTCCGACATCGCCGTCCACGTCGAGGACGTCGTGCTGCGGGCGGACTCACCGGACCAACTCGTCCGGTGGACCTGGACGCACGGCATGCGGATGATGTGGGACACCATGCCCACGGAGCACCACGAGACGGTCGCACGGGAGATCGAGGCCGAAGCAGCCGAGTTCATGACGGATTCCGGTGTCATCGAGATCCCGTCACCGGTGCGGTACTTCGTCGCCCGCTGACTTCCCGTCCTGCCCGTGGCCGAAGTTGTCGTATTCCCTGTCGGATATGCGTGTTGACACGGTCCGAGAGGGACGGTGGCGCGACGAGTCGGCGAGTGTCCTGGAGTGCCGCGGACCAGGCCGTCGGAGGCTGCCTCGACCGCGTTGTGCGGCTGGCCGGTGAAAGCGCCGTCGATCCAGCCAAGACAGCCGGAAGTTGCAGATACCAAGAGCGTCGACCGAGCTGCAGCCGGTCGGCGAGACCGTCACCGTGGACGGCGCGGTTCCGGCAGGCGAACACCACGACGGCAAGATCGCGCGCAAGTGGCGGAAAGGCACCGGACACGGCGCTTTCGACGGCGCTGGGGTGCTGACCAACTTCTCGGGTTTTCGAAGCGCACGCTTGTGAAGGAAGGAAAGAAAACAGGAGTGGCCGGCGGCGTCCAGTGCTGAAACCGGCGGCGATCTCTCTCGCCACAGACGGTGCGGTGGATTCGCCCCCGGACGGCTTCTGTTCGCCCCGCCCGGGCGGGCACCGCGTCACTTGCCTCGACAGGGTTCGTGTCCCTAGGGTGTTTTTACGGCCTCTGGAGGAAGAGGCTCGTCGAGTTCCCCCGGCTACCGCCACGCGGTCCGGGCGCGTGGGCCCTTCCCGACCGAGCAAGCGGCCCTGAAGCTTTTACGGACCCGCAGGACGACTGGGGGACTGATGGGTGTGCGGCAATTGTCTCTCGTATGCCTGCCATTCGCGGGCAGCGGCGCCGGCTTCTTCCGGGAATGGAAGAAATCGGAGGTGGCCGGGGTCCGGGTGTGCCCGATCCAGTTGCCAGGCCGCGAGGAACGTTTCCTGGAGGACCCGTTCAAGGATGTCGCCGACGCCGTGGCCGAACTGACGCCACAGATCGTGGCCGAGGTAGGCGTGCGCAACCCCGTCGCGTTGTTCGGGCACAGCCTCGGCGCGGTGCTCGCCTACGAAATCGCCAGGGAACTCGGCCGGATCGCCCATCCGGGGCTGTGCCATCTGTATGTCAGCGGTTCACCCGGGCCGTGGAGCCCCCGCGTCGAACGAGCCACCGGACTGCCCGACGAGGAGTTCGTGGCCAAGGTGCAGCGGTTCGCCGGCTACCGGCACGCGGCCTTCGACAATCCCGGCCTGCTCGAGGTGCTCCTGCCGGTCTTGCGCGCCGACGTGGCGATGCACGAGAACTACCGGCCCACGGCGGGAGCGCCTCTCACTGTTCCGATCACCGCGCTCCGCGGAACGCGGGACCGGCTCGTGTCGCGGGCACAGGCCGAGCAGTGGGCGACCATGACCGAAGCCAGGTTCGAGTACCGGGAACTCGAGGGCGTCCACATGTACTTGACCGAGGCGCCGGAACGGGTCTTGCGCATCGTGGCCGGGGATCGAGCATGTCGTTGACGGGCAAGGTGTGCGTCATCACCGGTGCCGCGCGTGGCCTCGGCCGCGCGTGCGCGGTGACCTTTGCCGAGGCGGGAGCGGATCTGCTGCTGGTGGACATCGCGCGGGATCTCGCGGAGATCCCGTACCCGCTCGGGTCGTACGACCAGCTGGCTCATACGGCGAGCCTGTGTGAACAAGCCGGGGCCGCGACCGTGATCACCGCCGCCGACGTGCGTGACTCCCGGCAGTGCCTGCTGGCGGTGGACGAGGCACTCGACCGGTTCGGCACGATCGACGTGCTGGTCAACAACGCGGGTATCGCGTCCCCGTCCGGGAAGATCGCGCACGAGATCACGGAGCAGGAGTGGTCGCTCATGCTCGACATCGATCTGTCCGGTGCCTGGCGCATGATGAAGGCCGTCGCGCCGATCATGGTCCAGCGGAGGTCCGGCAGCGTCATCAACGTGTCCTCGACCGCGGGCACGGTCGGCTACCGGCACTTCGCGAGTTATGTCGCGGCCAAGCACGGCCTGATCGGGCTGTCCAAGGCGGCCGCGTTGGACTACGCCCCGATGCGGGTGCGGGTGAACGCGTTGTGCCCGGGCTCGGTGCGAGACGATCCGTTGGTGGACGGCCGGATGCTCGGCGAGATCGCCCGTTCGCTAAGCGTGCCGGTCGACGAGCACGAGCAGATCTTCGTCCGGGATCAGCCGATGAACACGCTGATCGATCCATCCGACATCGCGAACGCGGCGCTCTGGCTGGCTTCGGACGGCTCCCGCCAGGTGACCGGCAGCGTGCTGACCGTGGACGGGGGCTTCACCGCCCGGTGACGGGAGAGTGGATCAGCCATGAGCGCAGCCACTGAATGCCACAGCCTGGTAATGCGGATTTCCGATCCGCCGGACCTGCCCGTGCGGATCTGGCGGACCACGGTCCCGGGGGATCCGGATGGTCCCGTGGCCAGGGCGCGCGTCCGTGCCGAGTCGCGGCGGCCGATCCATCCCGGCAGCCCCCCGCTGCGCGCCGTCTCGTTGCGTTATGCCGACGGGACGGCGGATCTCGTGCTGGTGGCGGTCCGCTCCGTGCTCCCGGCGGCCACGCTGCGGCGGATCGCCGAGGGCACCGCCGCGATCGCGGCCCTGCCGGACTGGGACCCACGGCCCGCACCGGCGGGCGGCATCGACTGGGGGCTGGGGGATCCGCGCCGCGCCGGCGTCGTCGCCGAACTGCCGGTGGATCCGGCCGGACGCGGCGAGCGGCACGTCCTCGGCGCGATCGCGCTCGCGATCGGCCGTTATGGCGGCACGGAATGGGGAGTACTGGACCTGACGGACAACGCGATCCTGGCTTACCCGATCGAGGAAGACCGGTCGCGTTCCATGGCGGACTTCCTGTCCCGCTTCGACGAATCGCCGGTCACGCCAGGTGAGCCGCCCGCGGTAGGGGTCGTGCTGAGCCCATCCTTCGGTGAAGGCCGCTATCTGCCGTGCCTGGCACCGGTTTTTCCGCTCACCTTCCAGCTGGAACGAGGCCGGGCGACCTGCTGGTTCGACGAGGGACTCGTGGACCCGGCGATCGCGCGCCGGTTCTGCGCACAGATCACGCACCTGGCCGGGCAGCCGGAGGACCGGACACTCAGCCGGATCGAGCTGATGTCCGCGGCCGAGCGGGCGGAGGTACTCCGCCTGGGCGGGGCGGGTCCCGTTCCGCGCAAGGAGGGCCGGATCGACCACGCCATCGAGCAGGTGACGGCGAGGCAGCCGGACGCCGTGGCCTTGGTGGCGGGCGATCGGCGGCTGACCTACCGGCAGCTGGACGATCTGGCCTGCGAAGTGGCCGGGGGACTGCGGTCGCGGGGGATCGCCAGGGGCAGCCGGATCGGAGTCTGTCTGGAGCGGGACGCCGATCTGGTGAGCACCCTGCTCGGCATCCTCAAGGCAGGCTGCGCGTACGTGCCGATGGACGTGCTGTACCCCGCGGAGCGCCTGCGGTTCACCGCGGAGGACGCCGGGATGCCGCTCGTCATCACCACCCTGGCGGAGTTCCCTTCTTCGCCTGGGACGCGGGTACTGACGCCGGGTGAATTGCGCGAACCGCGCGGACCGGCGGACCGGCAGGAACCGGCCGATGGCGGTGACGCCGCTTACGTCATCTACACCTCGGGTTCGACCGGCCGGCCCAAAGGCGTCGTCGTTCCGCACCACAATGTGCTGGCGTTGTTGCAGGCCACCACAGAGGAGTTCGGCTTGTGCGCGGCGGACAGCTGGACGCTTTTTCACTCCAGCGCCTTCGATTTCTCCGTATGGGAGATCTGGGGTTGCCTGCTCACCGGCGGCCGCCTGGTGGTGCTGCCGTATTGGGTGACCCGCGATACCGAGGAGTTCCACGCGGTGCTGGCCGAGCAGCGGATCACCGTGCTGAGCCAGACGCCGTCCGCGTTCGCCCAGCTCGTGCGCACGGACCGGCGTGCACGGCTGGACCTCGCGCTGAGGCTGGTCGTCCTTGGTGGCGAACCACTCGATGTGCGGATGATCGAGCCCTGGTTCGCCCGCCACTCTCCGGCCGCGTGCCGGGTGGTCAACATGTTCGGAATCACCGAGACCACCGTGCACGTGACCGCGCAGACGGTGACCCCGGCGGAGGTGGCCGCCGGTTCTCGGTCGGTCGGCCGCGCGCTACCCGGCTGGTCGGTGTCGATTCGCGACGAGCTGGGCCGGTTGTTGCCCCCGGGGCCCGCGGGGGAGATCTACGTGGGAGGTGCGGGAGTCGCGAGCCACTATCTGGGACAGCCGGAGCTCACCGGGCAGCGGTTCCTTCGCGACGACGTCACCGGAGAACGGGTCTATCGCAGCGGTGACAAGGGACGGCTGAGACCGGACGGGAGGATCGATCACCTCGGCAGGCTGGACAACCAGGTCAAGGTGCGTGGATTCCGTATCGAACCGGACGAGATCCGCTTGGTCCTGCTCGCCGCGCCCGGCGTGAGCGCCGCGGCCGTCGTGGTCCACCGGGATGATCCGGATGATCCGGCGAGCAGCCGGATCGACGCCTACGTCGCGGTGTCCGGGAGTGCCGGCCCGGCGCCGGTCTTCGCGCATGCCCGCGCGACACTGCCGGAATACATGATGCCGTCGACGATCACCCCGGTCGAGCGGATCCCGCTGACGATCAATGGGAAACCGGATATCGCCCGGCTGCCCGATCCCCGTGCCGGATCGGTGGAGCCTGCCGCGGACCCGGCCGAGGAGTCGACCGGAATCGCCGACGACGTGCTGCGCATCTGGAGCGAGATACTGAATACCCGGGTGACGCTGGAGGACAATTTCTTCACCCTTGGCGGTAATTCCCTGCTGGTCGTGCGGGTTCTTGATCAGATGCGGGAACGCGATCTTCCCAGGGTCTCGCTGAAACAGTTCTACGGCAACTCCACGGCGGCGCAGTTCGTGAAGCTGGTGAGCGGGCTGACGGACGCGGGCTAGTTCTCCGTCTGCCCAGCGTCCCCGGCCAAGTGGCCGCTCTCCTTTGCGAGCAACGGTTTTCGCGGTTTCAGGCCGACTGGGCAGTTGTTTCCGCGACATCTGCGAGCGGCCTGGGCAGCTCCTAATGCAGTATTGGCTCACCTCCGTCGCCGTTGCTATAGTTTGCAGAACCTGGACCCCCGTTTGCCGAGGTCCAAAAAGGAACTGGGGTTGACTTCTCTCTTTATCCGGCCCGGGATGGTGTCATGGCTATTTCGTGTTCCGAAAACCGCATTTCTGCGTTTTCCGTTGATCGTGCTCATGAGCGGCTCCGGGATGTGAAGCGGTGAACTCCGGGCAGGCACCGGCCCCCGGCACCGAGCAGGTCATCGCCGCGATCTGGTGTGAGTTGCTCGAACGCGAGGAAGTCGGCGTGCTCGACAACTTCTTCGAGGTCGGCGGGTATTCGATGCTCATGGAGGCGGTTCGCGAGCGCATCGTGGATCGCCTCGGTCTCCAGCCGACCCTCACCGATCTGTTCAAGCACGCCACGGTCCGATCCTCCGCGGCGTTCCTCGACGGTGCGCAGGCGCGGCCCGAGCCGACGCCGGCGGAGAGAAACGGCGATCACCCGGACACGGCGATCGCGGTCATCGGCATGTCCTGTCGTTTCCCGGATGCCGCGGACATCGATCAGTTCTGGGACAACCTCGTGGCCGGGCTGGACAGCATCACCCGGCGCGCGCCCAGCACCGTCACCGGCCCCGGCGGCACCGTCCGCGAGTATCTGCCCGCGGGCGGCGTGCTGCGGGATCCGGAATGGTTCGACGCGGAGTACTTCGGTTACACCCCGAGGGAGGCGGCGCTGCTGGATCCGCAGCACCGGATCTTCCTGGAATGCGCGGTCGAGGCGATCGAAGCCGCGGGGTACGACCCGGACCGGTTCCCTGGCCTGATCGGGATCTACGCGGGATGCGGTGAGTCGACCTACGCCGAGATCCTGCGGGACCGGCAACGGGAAACCGGCTCGATCACCGGCTGGGACCTCCGGATCAGCACCTCCCCCGACTACCTGGCCAGCAAGGTGGCCTACAAACTGGGCCTGCGGGGACCGGCGGCCGCGGTGCAGGCGGCGTGCGCGACTTCGCTGTACGCGGTGCATCTCGCCGCACGGTCGCTGCTCGCCGGGGACTGTGACCTGGCCATGGCAGGCGGCACGACGGTGCGCGTCCCGGCCGATCTGGACCGGTACGAGGTCGGCGGGATCATCTCGCCCACCGGTGCCTGCCGCTCCTTCGACGAGGGCGCGGACGGGGTGGTCACCGGGGACGGCTGCGGGATCGTGGTACTCAAGCGGCTCACCGAGGCGATCGACGACGGCGACCACATCCACGCGGTACTGCGTGGCTCCGCGGTGAACAACGACGGCCGCGAGCGTGCCGGGTTCACGGCGCCAGGGGTACGCGGACAGGTCGAGGTGGTCCGTGCCGCTCAGCGCGACGCGGGCGTAGAGCCGTCGACGATCACGTACGTCGAGGCACACGGCACCGGGACCAGGGTGGGCGATCCGATCGAGTTCGCCGGGCTGAACGAGGTGTTCGCGGGGGAGGGGCCACGGGCCGAGCCGTGCTGGCTCGGCTCGGTCAAGTCCAATATCGGGCACACCGACGCGGCCGCCGGTGTCGCCGGGTTCATCAAGGCGGTGCTTGCCGTGGAACGCGGAGTGATCCCGCCGAGCCTGCACTACACCCGGCCCAACCCGGACATCGACTTCACGGCCGGCCCGTTCGCCGTGGTGACCGAACCCCGGACCTGGTCACCGAAGGGAGTGCCACGCCGGGCCGGGGTCACCGCGCGTGGCCTCGGCGGCGGCAACGCACACGCCGTGCTGGAACAGCCGCCGAGGCCACGACCGTCCACCGGCGAGACGGCCGAACAGCTCTTGCCGCTTTCGGCGCGGACTCCGGCCGCCCTGGACGAGGTCGCCGCGCGGCTCGCCGAGCAGCTGACCCGTCATCCCGAGCAGGACTTGCGGGATGTGGCGTGGACACTGCAGACGGGCAGACGGGAGCACCGGTACCGGCGATACGTGGTGGTGCGGGACCGGGCGGAGGCCGTGCGGGCGCTCACCGATGACCGGAAAGGGGAATGCGGCGGCTCAGGCCCGCTCGCCGCGCTCGGCGAACGGTGGCTCGCCGGAGACGCCGTCGACTGGTCGAAGGTCCACAATGGACCGCCGAGGCGAGTGCGGCTGCCGGGCTACCCCTTTCAGCGGAAGCCGTATCTGCTGGAAGCGCGGGCGGCGCAGGAGCCGGTCGCGCCGCCGCCGGTCGCCGGGGCGGGCATTGAGGACACGGTTTCCCTGCTCTTCACCGAACTGCTCGGCATCTCGGATATCGACTCGCAGGAGAGTTTCTTCGACCTCGGAGGAGATTCGCTGGTCGCCACCAGGTTGCTGGCCAGGGTGGGGCAGGTGCTGCCGGTGGAACTGGAGCTGCGCTCGATGTACATCGCGCCGTCGATACGGGAACTGACCACGCTGATCGAGGCGCGCATGCGGGAAGGCGCGGCGGCGCATGGCTGAGATACGAGTGATCGAGCGCGCCGGATCCGAGCCCGCCGTGGCCACCCTGTACTGCTTCCCGCACGCCGGTGGCGCCGCCGGCGAATACGCGCGGTGGGCGGCGCACACCCCCGGTCTGCGCATCGCCGCCATTCAGCCACCCGGCAGGGCGCACAATCTCGGCGAACGGGCATTCGGCTCGATACCGGATCTGGTGGCGGCGATCATCGGACAGGTGCGGTTCACGCCGCCGTTCGCGCTGTTCGGTCACAGCTTCGGCGCGTTCGTCGCCTACGAGGTGGCCAGGAACCTCGACCACGCGCCGGTGCGGCTGTTCGTCTCCTCCTGCCCGCCCCCGCCGTTTCCCCCGCAGCCACGACCACTGCACCTGCTGCCCGACGCCGGGCTGCACGCCGAGATCGAACGTCGCTGGGGACCGCTCCCGGCCGCCGTCGCCGCCGACGAGCGGTTGCTGCACGCCGCGCTGGCCTGTTATCGCGCGGACCTGCGGGCACTGGAGACCTATCGACACACTCCCGGCGCCCCGTTGCGCTGCCCGATCACCGTCCTGACCGGCGATCGGGAACCGCGATCGCCGATGGAGGGCTGGCGTACGCACACCGCGCGCGAGGTCGAGCCGCGCATCCGGCCGGGAGACCACTTCCACATCAGGGAGGACCTGGCAGGTCTGGGGCGGCTGCTCGCGGCGACGGTGCGCGCCGACGTGAATCGAACCGAACAAAGGATGTCCACATGAGACGGATAGGAGTGGCCGGAGCGGGCACGATGGGAACCGGGGTCGCCCAGTTGTTCGCCGAACACGGCCACCAGGTCGTGCTGCTGGACATCGACCCGGGCATCTTGGACCGGGCGTTGCGGGAGATCGCCAGGACCGTCCGGCTCGGCCCGTTGATCCGGCCGGGACTTCCGGGCCGGGACCCGCAGGAGGTACTCGACCGGATCACCTGCACCACCGAGCCCGGCGCGCTGGCCGAGATCGACTATCTGATCGAGAACGTCACCGAGGATTGGCCGACCAAGTGCCGGCTCTATCGGCGGCTGGACGGGATCTGCCCGCCCTCGGCCGTCTTCGGGGTCAACACCTCCGCCATCCCGATCACCAAGGTCGCGGGGTGCACCGGGCGGCCGGACAGGGTGGTCGGGACGCACATCATGAACCCCGCGCCGCTCAAACCGATGGTCGAGGTGATCCGGGGGACCCATACCTCGGCGGAGACCATCGAGCACACCCTCGGGCTGTTCCGCGGTGTGGGCAAGGACTGCGTGGTGGTCGGCGACTCGCCGGGATTCGTCACCAACCGGGTCGCGATGCTCACCGTCAACGAGGCGATGTTCCTGGTCTGGGAACAGGTCGCGTCCGCCGCCGAGGTCGACCGGCTCTTCCAGCAGTGCTTCGGCCACGCCATGGGCCCGCTGGCCACCGCGGACCTCATCGGGCTCGACACCGTACTGCGCTCCCTCGAGGTGCTGTGCGAGGAGTTCCAGGACCCCAAGTACCGGCCATGCCCCCTGCTGCGGCGGCTGGTGTACGCGGGACACACCGGACGCAAAGCGGGACAGGGCTTCCACAGCTACGAAACCGGGGAACCGGTCGGGCAGAAGGCGAGCGTGATGTCGTGAGCGACACGAAGACGGACATCTTGCGGTTCGTGTCCGGCCACGCCGGAGGAGCGGACATCGCGGGAGACGAGGACCTGTTCGACAGCGGCCTGGTGAACTCGTTGTTCATCGTGCAGCTGGTCATGTGGCTGGAACGCGGCTTCGGCATCACCCTCGCGGGCGGGGACCTGGACCTGGACAACTTCCGCACGGTCGACGCGATCACCGCGTTCGTCGCCCGTAAATCCACGCCGGTGAGCACCTGAGATGGACTTCGAACTGTCGCCGGGGCAGCGGGAACTGCGTACCCGGATCATCGAGTTCGCCAAGGCCGAGCTGGGCACCGAGCTCGCCGAGTCCGACCGTACGGGCAAAATGGCTTGGCAGGACTGGAAACGGTGTGCCGAGTTCGGTGTGCTGGGCTGGCCGGTGCCCGCGGAGTACGGCGGTGGCGGCCTGGACCCGCTGAGCACGATGATCGCCCTGGAAGCCCTCGGCTACGGCTGCCCGGACAACGGGCTGGTCTTCGCGATCAACAACCATCTCTGGGGTTGCGTGATCTACCTGCTGGAACACGGCAGCCCGCACCAGAAGGAGCGCTACCTGCCCCGGCTGTGCTCAGGCGGCCTCGTCGGCGCGCACGCGTTGTCCGAGCCGGAGGCCGGATCGGATGTGCTGAGCATGCGGACCACCGCGGTGCGCGAGGGGGAGCACTACCTCCTCAACGGCACCAAGTGGTTCGTCAGCAACGGCCCGGCGGCCGGCCTGTACGTGGTGTTCGCCCGCACCGGCGGGCCCGGCCGATTTCCGAACCGGCTGTCCGCGTTCCTGGTGCCCGCCGATCTGCCCGGGGTCCGCAAGAGCAGAAAATTCGGCAAGATGGGCTTGCGGGGCACCGAGATGGGCGAGATCGAGTTCGTCGACTGCCGGGTGCCGACGGCCGATCTGGTCGGCACGGAGGGCGCGGGTTACCCGATCTTCACCGGCACCATCGAGTGGGAACGCTCCTTCATGTTCGCCGCCCAGATCGGTGCCCTGGAGCGGTTGCTGGACCGGTCGATCGAGCACGCGCGGTCCAGGGAACAGTTCGACCGGCCGATCGGCACCTTCCAGGGGGTCTCCCACAAGATCGCCGACATGAAGATCCGGCTGGAACTGTCCAGGCTGATCCTCCACCGGGTCGGCTGGCTCAAAGCGCAGGGCCGCTTCGCGCTGCAGGACGCGACGATAGCCAAGATCTTCGTCAGCGAGAGCCTGGTACAGACGGCGATGGCGGCGATGGAGATCCACGGTGCCCGCGGCTACCTGACCGACTTCGGTATCGAACGGGAACTGCGGGACGCCCTCGGCGGGCTGATCTACGCGGGCTCCTCCTCCGTGCAGCGAGGTGTGCTGGCCGAGCTGCTCGGGGTGCGGGGAGGGCTGGCCGGATGACCCGCTCACCGGTGACCGGCACGCTGCGGGTGGAGCTGGATCCGCCGGTTCCCGCCGATCGGGCCGAATACCTGGCCACCCGGGTGTTCTTCGTGTCCGAGACGATCCTGGACTTCACCCTGGTCTGGTCGGACGACCGGGTACACGCCGTGGACCTGGTGCTGGACGGCGACGCCGATCGCGCCGGCCTCGAGCTCAGGTTCGCCCAGCTGGTGCGCAGCGATGTGCTGGCCCGCAGGCAGGTCGATCAGCAGGTGCTGTGGTCGATGAGCCCGGCGACACCGCCGAGGGATGTGTTCGGCGAGCTGCTGGCCAGTGGCACCGCGATCGAGGCGGGGGACGGGCAGATCGCGCTCGGCGAGCCGGTGCTGTCCCTGCTGGACACGCTCGACCGGCTGATCACCGGGATCGTGCGCGAGGAGTTCGAGCCGAGGGAATACCGCTATCCCACCCTGATCCCCACGTCGGTCATGGCCCGGTCCGGGTACTTCCGGTCCTTTCCGCAGATGATGATGTTCGCCTCGCGCCTGCACGGCGACCTGGAGACCTACCAGCGGTTCCGCGATCGGCTCGGCACCGGCGAGAACCTCCCGGCCGAGCTCAAGGAGTACAGCGGGGATTTCGACCACTGCCTGCCGCCGACCATGTGCTTCCACACCTACCACCAGCTGACCGGGCGCACGCTGACCGAGGGGCCGACGGTCATCACCGCGCGAGGCAAGTCCTTCCGCTACGAGGCCCGTTACCGGCGATCGCTGGAACGGTTGTGGGACTTCACCATCCGGGAGATCGTCTTCCTCGGTTCGAGGGCCGAGGTGCTCGACTGCCGGGAACGGCTGATGCTCCGGTCCCGGGAGCTCGTGTCGGCGCTGGGGCTCGGCGGGCGGTGCGAGGTGGCGAGTGATCCGTTCTTCGTCGACGCCGGCCTCGTCGAGCGGGTATGGGCACAGCAGGTTCTGCGGCTCAAATACGAGTTCCGGTCGCCGATCGAACCAGGCCGCGATCTCGCGGTGTGCTCGTTCAACTTCCATGAGCGATTCTTCGGTGACGCCTACGAGATCACCGGCGCGGACGGTGCGGCGGCGTTCACCGCGTGTGCCGGGTTCGGGCTGGAACGCCTGGCCTACGCCGTGCTCTGCCAGCACGGCACCGATCCCCTCGGATGGCCGGAGGTCCTCGCCGGATGACCACCGTCGCGCAGGCATCGCTGCTGACCCTGTCCGCACCGACCCGGCCGGAGCTGGAGGAGGCCACCGACCGGCTGTGTGCTCGGCTCGACCGCCTGGATCAGTCCGGATTCGCCGCGCTGACCGAGGAATGGCCCCGGCCACGGGCACATCCGTGGCGCCGGGTGCTGGTCAGTTCCGGCCCGGCCGAGGCGGCGCGCAGGCTACGCGGGCGTGACGGCGCCAGGGTGCTGACCGCACTGGCCCGCCGGGACCGGCCGATGGCCTGGTTGTTCTCCGGGGTCGGGGACCACTACCCCGGACTGGCCGCCGGCCTGTACGCCGGACTGCCCGAATTCCGGGCCAGGCTGGACGAATGCCTGTCCCTGTTGCGCGGGCACGGACTGGATCTGCGTCCGGTGCTGTACCCACCGGACGCCGCGGCGGGGCGGTCGCCGGATCTGGCCGCGCTGCTGGACCGGAAGGCGGACACCGAGCCGATCCACCGCACCGAGCTGGCCCAGCCGTTGCTGTTCGCCGTCCAGTACGCCCTGGCCGAAACCTGGCGGGCGCTGGGCCTGACCCCGTCCGCCCTGCTCGGATACAGCGTCGGCGAGCTGGCGGCGGCCTGCGTCGCCGGGGTGTTCTCGCTGCCGGACGCGCTGGGCCTGGTGGTCACCAGGGCCAGCCTCATCGATCGGCTGCCCCACGGTGGCATGCTCGCGGCGGCCGCACCGGTCGAGGCGGTCGACCCGCACTTGCGGGGATGTGCCGTGGCGGCGATCGACGGTCCGGAGCTGACCGTGCTGGCCGGCACCGAGAAGACCCTCGCGCGGACCGGGGATGCGTTGGCGGCGGCGGGGATCGCCACCCGCAGGTTGCCCGCCACGCATGCCTATCACAGCCCGGCCATGGCGCCGATAACCGAACCGCTGCGGGCGGCGTTCGCCGCCGTGCCTCGGGAGCGGCCACGGATTCCGTTGCTGTCCACCGTGACCGGTGACTGGCTGGAGGCCGATCAGGCCACCGATCCGGGCTACTGGGCGGATCAGGTCGTCGCACCCCTGCGGTTCGCCGATGGACTCACCCGGCTCTGGGCACGCGGCTCACCCGTCGTGCTGGAGCTGGGCCCCGGCCGCGGGCTGTCGCGGATCCTGCAGGCGCAACCCGGCCTACCCGCCGACGCGGTCCTGACGCGCACGTTGCCGGGTGCGTTCGAGCGCACGCCGGACCGGACGGTGGTGCTGGAAACGGCCGGCAGGTTGTGGGCCGCCGGTATCGAGCTCGGCCCGCCCGCCTTCGAGAGCTGAGGAGACATGGACACCGTTTCGCGTATTCCGCTCTCCGTCGGCCAGCAGGCGTTGTGGCTCTCCTGGATGCTCGAGCCGGAGCGGCCCATTCACCTGATCCCCATGCAACTGCTGGTGCGTGGCGAACTGGATGTGTCCCGGCTCCACGCCGCGGTGACCGCGCTGGGTGAGGCGTATCCGCAACTGCGGGGGCGAGTCGAAAAGATCCCGGGCGGGCCGGTGCTCACCTGGAGGGATGCCCCGGAGATCCCGGTGGTGGACAAGACCTCGGAACTGGAGCGGGTCGATGCCGTGCGGCAGACCTGGCGACAGCCGTTCGACCTGACCAAGGGCCCGCTGGCCAGGGTGCACGTGCTGCGCGGCCGGGGCTACACGGTGTTCCTGCTGACCGTGCACCACATCGTGGCCGACGGGGAATCGATCCTGATCCTTTTCGAAGCGCTCCGGCAGGCCTACGCGGGGCAGGCTCTCGCTCCTGCCGATCAGGTAGGCCCGCTCGTCGAGTTCGCCCGGCGGTCCCAGGCACTGGCCGAAACCTCGCGGGGAGACCCCGCCCGAGCGCATTGGCGACGAGTACTGGGCACCGAGATGCCGCCGGAGTACCTGCCGCCGACGGGGGATGGCACCTATCTGATGCATCAGGCCGACGTACCCGCGACGCTGGCCGAGCGGATACGTGCGCGGGCCTCGGAGCTGGGCGTCTCGTACTTCACCGCGTTGTTAGCCGGTTACCTGGTGACGTTACGCAGCTGCACCGGCGTGGACGACTTGCTGGTGTCGCTTCCCTTCCACGGTCGTACCGAACCCGGACTACGGGACACGGTCGGCTATTTCGTGAACGCGTTGCCCTTCCGGCACCGGCTCGCCGCGACTGACACCTACGCCGAACTGGTGGTCCGGCTGCGTTTGGAGCTCAAGGCCTGTTACCACCACGCCGAGCTTCCGCTCCCGGCGATCATGCGGGAGGTGCGGCTCGTCGGACCCGAAGCCGGGAAACGCACCCGGCAGACCATCTTTCAGTACTGGCACGCGGGAGCGCGGGCCGGAGTGGATCTACAGCGGCTGGACCTGGGTGATTGCGTGCTGAGCTTGCTGGAGAACGAAAGCAGCGCCGGGTTCGCGATGGCGATGCACATCCGTGAGGACAGTTCCGGCACCAGGGTGCTCTGGAAGGACCCCGAGGGGATGGTGGGTGCCGTGCGGGTGCGGACGCTCGCCGAGGTCTACCTGACCGTGCTCTCCGCCCTTGCGGATGATCCGGGGAGCAGGATCGCCCCGGTCCTGACCGGTCACGCCGGATGGTCGTGAGGTCGGCGATAGCCGGCTATCTGCCACGGCTGCTGCTCGCCGCGCTGGTGGAGTGGTTCGGCAACGGCATGTTCCTGGCTGCCTCCGCGGTGTACTTCGTCCGCGTCGCCGGCCTGTCCGCGCAGTCTGTCGGCTTCGGCTTCACGCTCGCGGGCCTGACGGCCTTGGGATTGGCCGTGCCGATGGGCACGCTGGCCGACCGGATCGGCGTACAGCGGGCGCTGGTCGTGCTGAACCTCTGGCGGGCGGCGACCATGTGCGGCTATCTGGTGGTAGACGGTTGGTGGGGGTTCCTTCTCGTCACCGCGGCGGCGGTGACAGGCGACCAGTCGATGCAGCCGCTCACCCAAGCACTGGTCGGCGAACGGGTGACGCAGGAGATGCGGAGCCGAGTGCTGGCGGTCCACCGCACCGCGCTCAACGTGGGGATAAGCATCGGAGGGCTGGCCGCGACCATCCCGCTGGCGACCGGCACCCTGGCCGCGTACCAGTGGATGTTCGGTCTCGCGGCTTGCACCTTCGTGCTGGCCGCGATACTGATCGCCGGGCTGCCCCCGGTCGCCCGGCCGGTCCCGGTGGCGCGGCCGATCAGTGGGCTGCGCATGCTGCGTGACCGGCGGTTGCTCGCGTTCGCCGGCTACGACAGCCTGCTGGCCCTGTGGCTGCCGATCATGTACATCGCGTTCCCGCTCTGGCTGATCAGCCAGAGCACCGTCCCGGCCGGCGCCATCGGACCGCTCCACGCGGTGAACACGGTGCTCTGTGTGCTGCTCCAGCTTCCGTCCAGCAAGCTGGCCACCGATCCCCGCTCGGCGATCAGGCTGTACGCGGCAGGCCCGGCCTTCCTCGCACTTGCCTGTCTCGCCTTCGTCGCCACGCCCCTGTTGCCGACGACGCTGCTGGCGACCGCCGGATTCGCGGTCGCCATCGTGCTGTTGACCTTGGGCGAACTCTGTCACGTCAACGCCTCGTGGACGCTGTCGTATGCCCTCGCGCCGGAGGCACAACGCGCCCAGTTCCTGTCGGGGTTCGGGCTCGGCCGGATCAGCAGTACCCGGGTCTACGGCCCGATCCTGATGACCGGCGTCGTCCTCGCCCTGGGCACGGCGGGGTGGCTGGGACTGATGGGCCTGTTCGTCCTCGCGGTGGGAGTGCCGTCCAAACTGGCCAGGTTCATCCAGCGCGGATCGCCTTGATCACGAGGTGAATGTCCGTGAGGGCGGCTCAGCGCACCATCCGCCCGGAAACGCCCGAGCACGGGCAGAATGTGCCGGGCTGGAGGGAGTCACTGCGTACCTCCCTAACTGCACACGGGGAGGGCGCGACCATGGTCGGTCTAGACGAACCGGCTGTGCGGGTAATGCCAGAAAGGCCCGACGACGCGGGCCAGTTCCTCTGTGTTGTGGGAGATCGACCATGAATATGTGTCCGAGGGGGGACGTGGTCACGAATCCTTGGGAGATCTCCTAATTCCTGGGAGGTCATGTGTGGTGACGTCGGTGAGCCAGTCCGGCGTGTGCGGGTCGGTCGTTGTTGTGGTGTGGTCGCTGGGGTGTTCTGCTGCCGGCCAGAACTCGATGAGGAACTTCTCGATGCCGTGGATGGGCTGGTCGCCGGCGGTGGTCGCGGCGTGGTCGAGCATGCGTCTGGTGTTGTCTCGGTCGGTGGTGTGTGCGCGTACGTGATACGAGCCTGGTGTCTCGAGGTCGAAGGTGCCGAAGACTTCTTCGCGTGCGGGGTTGAGGATGTTGAGGACGCCGCTGGAGAAGTGGCACTGGCGCTGCTGGTGAACCTTCCAGTCGGGGCCGGGGGTAGGCGGTGTGGTGGTCCACCGCTGAAGCAGCGCTTCGGGGACGTGCCATTCCCCCGAAGCGCTGCAGACGGCGATCTGGTTGCCGGTGGTGAGCAGCCAGTCGTCGGCCCCCTGGAAGGCCGGGAAAGTCGGTGGGTCGATGTCTTCGTCCTCGATGAGGAAGTGCCCTTCGACGATCCTGACCTGGATGGTGGCCTGAGCGATCGGCTGGCTCATGGGCTCGATCTATGATGTTGACGTAGTAGCTGTCCTACCGGCAACACGCGGTGTGGCCCGATCGTGAGGATCTGGGAAGTCTGATCGACGGACTGCGCGGCGATCCTTCCGCACCTGCGCAACCCGGCTACCCCGGGCCGTGCGCAGTATCTACTGGGCCCGATCCTGTTCACGGCCGGGCGGTCAGGCCGACACGTAGACGCGCGCGTTGAGACGGCCGTCCTGCCCGGATACCGGGCCTCGTCCTCTGTAACGGTGCTGGTTCAGAGCCGGTGCGGCTCGCTCGGTGAGAGCGGACCGCACCGGCCTCCCCCCAGGAATTCAGAGGCGCACGAGGCACTTCGTCGCGACCCAGCCGCTGCCGATGTACTTCCACAGATTGCCGCCGCCGCAGGAGCTGTAATTCCCCCCGACAACGTTGTCGCAGGTCACGTTGTAAATGTACGCACCGGACCCGAGGGTTCCGGCAATCGACGAACTCCGGTCCGGCCGGGAATGGATGTTGATCGCCTGCTTCGTTCGGTAGCTGCAGGTCGCCTGCGGCTCGACATCCGCGACGCCGACCTGGACGACGGTCTTGTCGGGAACCGCGGGCGAGGCTGCCGCGAATGCCGCCGACGTCGAGAACCCCAGCGCGGCGATCAACATCGAAAGTGAGATGAGGAAACGCTTGAACATTCACTTCTCCTTTGCGTTGAATGACTGCGGAACCTGTTTGTAGCGGACTTTCAGGCGTTGAATCTTGAAGAAATGGGAACCACGGTCCCTAACTGGGCCGGGGTCACGTCCGCCAGCGACCCGAATTCCCGGGTCAAGTGGGCTTGGTCGCTGTAGCCCACCGCTTGGGCCAGATCGGCCAGGGACCGACGGGGACCGGGCAGGCGCAGCAGGTGCAGGCCGTGCTGGAAACGGATCACCCTGGCGGCGGCTTTCGGGGTCAACCCGATCTGTGTGCGGAACTGGTTCAACAGGTGCCTGCGGGTCCAGCCGACCTCGGCGGCCAGTCGCTCGATCGGGATGCGGCCATGGGAGTGGCGCAGCCGATACCACGCCCTCAGCACTTGCGGTGCAGGCCGCGGACCGGTCTCGGTCCACGCGGTGAGCGCGTCATCAAGCAACGCCATCCGCTCTGGCCAGCCCGTCGCTTCCGTCAGCCTGGGCACGATCCGGTCGGCTCCGTGTCCCACGGCGTCGACCAAATCGATCACCGTGTCAGTGACTTTCCACAGTGGAACGGCGAGCAATGCGTAAGCGCCAGGCGGCGTCAAATCTACATTGATGCTCGGTCCGTCGAATCGCGTCAACGTTGTGGGACGCGTACGCAAGCCGTACACCGCCGCCGTTGGTGCGGCGCCGGAGTCGGCCAGTTCCGGTGGCTGGCCGAGGCTGATGTCGATTTTCATTCGGGTTGACGGGACCAGGCGCAGTCGCGCCCATCCTCCCGGCTGCGGCCGATATCCCCGAACAGCGTGCACATACGCGGCCAATCTCGGCGACGGAATATGGTCAACGACGTCCGGCACACCCTTCGTCCCGCCGATCTCCTCGACCAGAAACCCGTGTTCGGAACATCCCGCAGCCATAGCAAGCCCCCTGTACTCGGCTATGGCCATCGTCGGGAAATGGCACCGCCAAGTCGTCGCACAGGGGACGGCATTTCGCGCTACGTGCTACGTCGTACAGCCCTATGCCGGGACCGCATCGCCACGATCGTCCTGGGTTCCGGGCGGCAGCCCAACTTCGGCTCTGGCAGCCGAGGCCTGAAGGTGCGGAATCCGGAGCGCGGGGGATCGGATGCATCGATAACGGCACCGAGCATGGTGATGGCACCGATCGAGCTGGCGCTGGCATACTGCCCGATCGTCGGACCGTGACGTGGGGCGCGCCATGGGGAACGAGACAGCTTCCAGCACAGCCCCGACGCTTGGGGCGACTGCGTTGGCCAGAACGTCGAATTCGCCGACGACGACGGGACGACCGTGGTGTCGGCCGGCATCGAGCCACACGCGGCGGACGGAAAGGCGCACTGGCGGAAGGTCGTGCTCCGGCCCTTCCCGGCGCACACCGACACCCTTTTCCTCAAGTTCAAGGGAAACACCAGTTCCTCGTGTCAGGACGCCGTCACCAACGTCAAGGTGGTCGAGGTCTGGTAGACAGCCCGGCAGCAGTTCGACGACGGACCGGAAGTCAACCTGTGCGGTAGCGATGTAGTCCCGGAGCCGGACGCACGGCGACGGTTTCGACGGCTATCGTTCCCTGTGCGCCGACCGACCTGGCTGAGAAAGAACGCTCCCGAAGCGGGCGACGCGGTCCTCGCGGTGTTCATGATCGCGTTCACCGTTGAAGCCGGCTTCGCCGTCGACCTCCCCGGCTTCCGGCCGTTCGACACTGCCGGTGTCATGCTGAGCGTGCTGGTCAACGCACCCCTGGCGGTTCGGCGCCGTGCGCCGCTCCCGGTTTTCGTGCTCTTGCTGGCCGGATGGACCGCCTACCTGCTGCCGGGATATTGGCCGGGTGTCAGCGCGCTGGCACTGTTGCTCGGCCTCTACACCGTGGCCGCGTCCCGGTCCCTTCCGATGACGGCACTGTGCGCGGCGGCCACGCTGGCGGGCGAGACCTACTCCGCCTGTCACTCCCAGCTGATCGGCTCGGTGTGGACAGCGGTGTTCCAAAGCATGCTGCTGACCGGCGTCGCCTGGGGTTTCGGCGCGAACGCGGGACGGCTGGCCCAGCGGAACGGCCAGCTGCGGGTGCTGACCGGGCAACTGCGCCGCGAGCAGGAGGACAGGGCGCGGCGGGCCGTCACGGAGGAACGGGTCCGCACCGCGCGTGAGCTGCACGACGTCGTGGCCCACCACATGTCGGTCATCGCGGTGCAGGCGGAAATGGCGCGGTACGTGTTCGAGTCGGACCCGTCGGCCAGCCGGACGGCGCTGGACGTCATCGGCCGCACCAGCAGCGAGGGCCTGGACGAACTGCGGCGCATGCTGACGGTGCTGCGGTCCGGTGAGGACGACGACACTTACGTGCCCGCACCCGGGCTGGAGAGATTGCGGGAGCTGGCGGCGAGGGTCGGCGCCGCCGGGGTGCACGTCGAGGTTTCCGTACGGGGGACGGTTCGCGCGCTGCCGGACGGGCTGGGACTCTGCGTCTATCGCGTCGTCCAGGAGGCCCTGACCAACGTGGTCAAGCATGCCCGTCCGGCGAGGGCGTGGGTGTCGCTGACCTACGGCGCGGAGGAAGTGACGGTCCGGATCGCCGACGATGGCCGTTCCGAGCGCTTCCACGAGGGCGCCGGACACGGCATGATCGGCATGCGTGAGCGCGCCGAATTGTACGGGGGAACACTCCTGGCGGGCGCGGGCGCGGAAGGGGGTTTCGTGGTGACGCTCGTGCTCCCGCTGACGCCCGGGGGAGCCGCTCGATGATCGAGGTGCTGGTCGTCGACGATCAGGATCTGGTCCGCGCCGGGTTCGTCGCGCTGCTGCGGGCCGCGCCCGGCATCACCGTCGTCGGCGAGGCCGCCGACGGACAGGAGGCGGTGGACCTGTCGGCGCGGCTGCGGCCCGACGTCGTTTTGATGGACATCCGGATGCCGGGTACGAACGGCGTGGTCGCGACCGAACGCATCCTCGCCGCGGAACGCGATCGTCCGACGCGCGTGCTGGTGCTGACGACGTTCGACCTGGACGAGTACGTGTACGCGGCGCTGCGGGCCGGGGCTTCGGGCTTCTTGTTCAAGGACGTCCGTGCGGAGCGGCTGGTCGCCGCGATCCACACGATCGCGGCGGGGGAGCAGTTGTTCGCACCGTCGGTCATGCGGCGGCTGATCGAGGCCTACGCGAACCGGCCGGGCGGCGCCACCGGCGCTCGTGGACAGGAACTGGACTGCCTCACCGCCCGGGAGACCGAGGTGCTGCGCCTCGTCGGCAAAGGCATGACCAACGGCGGCATCGCCGGTGAGCTGGTGGTGAGCGAATCCACGGTGAAGACGCACGTGAACCGCGCGATGACGAAACTCGGGCTCTCCAGCCGCGCGCAGATCGTCGCGCTGGCCTACGAGTCCGGTCTCGTCACGCCGGGTGCCTGAGGCTTCCGAAGGGAAGCCTCAGGACACGTCATCGCCCGGTCTGCAGGGCCCGCCAGGTGTTCACGCCGGCGATCCCGTCGGCGTCGAGCCCTCGTGAGGTTTGGTAGCCCTTGACGGCCGCGGTGGTCTTGGCACCGAACTTGCCGTCGACGGTCAGATTCGCGGTGGTGGCGGCGTTGAGCGACCGTTGCAGCCGGAAAACGGCTTCGCCGGACGAGCCGTCCTGAAGCTGCGGGGTGGCGCCGCGGGCCAGCAGCGCCGTCCAGGTGTGCGAGTCCACCGAGCCCGTCTCCGCGAGTCCCACCTGAGCCTGGAAACGCTTCACCGCGGACACCGTCGCCGTATCCAGGACGCCGCTGGGGTCACCGGCACCGGTGTCCTGGCCGGCGGCGCGGAGCAGGCATTGCGCCGTCTTCACCTCGGGCCGGGTCACGCCGGCGTCGAGCCGCGGATAGGGGCCGTCGACCCCGACGTTCGCGCAGTCGCGGGAGCGGGACACCAGTTCGGTCGCGGCTCGCCTGCCTTCGGTGCCCGCGTCGACGGCGTCGTGGATCGGCGATGCCTTGACACCGGGAAAGACGATGTAGTCGACGACCTTGCCGGACACCCCGCCCGAACGCGGGTCGGGGTTGATGCCGAGCGCCTTGGCCAGTGCGTAGGAGCCCTCGCCGATCGCTCCTGCCGGGCCGACGTCGCCCACGACGGCATAGGCGACCCTGCCCTGGTAGACGACTGCGGCGACGGTGCCACCGGTGATTCCGGACCGGGCGTAACTCCAGGTCGAACTGATCCCGGGCACCACGACGTAGGGCAGTTTCTCGGCGTTCAGTGGCTTGCCGTCCGGCTGCGCCCACGCGGTCTGCCCCTGCCAATACGGATCGGTCGAGGGGTTGCACTTCTCGGTGCGCTGCCCGTCACAGTCGATCGTCATCCCGGACCGCCAGTGCACCGCGCCCCCGGTCGAGCACACCGGGACCGTGCGCGTACCGCCGCTGCGCTCGGCGTACTTCCCGGTGGACACCTGCTGAGTACACGTCGCGACCACCGCACTCAACTCGGCGCCGGTCGGATCGGCGGCCGTGGCCGCCGTCGCCTCGTTGGCCGTCGCCAGGCCGAAGCCGACCATCATGGCCATCCCCAGCGCCACCGACTTCACCCGCATCGCGATCCTCTTTTCCGTCCACAGTGGATTACTCATTTGCCGGCCTGCAACGCGGCCCAGGTCTTCGGCCCGGCGATTCCGTCGGAGGAGAGCCCTTGCGCGCTCTGGTACCGCTTCACCGCCGCTGTCGTGTTCGGGCCGAACCTGCCGTCGAGTTCGAGTCCCGCGTCGAGGGCGGCGTTCAGGGCGCGCTGAAGACGCAGCACCGCGTCTCCGGAGGCGCCGTCCTGGAGCTGGGGGGTGGTGCCGCGGGCCAGCAGCGCCGTCCAGGTGTGCGAGTCCACCTTGCCGAGCGCCGGCAGGCCCAGGCTTGCCTGGAACTGTTTCGTGGCGTCGGTGGTCGTCGCGTCGAAGGTCCCGGTGGGGCCGTTCGCCCCGGTGGGGAATCCGGCCGCGGCGAGCAAGCACTGCGCGGTCTTGACCAGGGCCCCGGTCGCGGCCGGGGCGACCTCGGGATAGCGCGGATGGTCCAGGCTCACCGCCGCGCAGGTCTTGGCGTCGCCCTCGACGACGTTGCGGTACCGGATCGCGGTGAAACCCGCCGTCCGATCGGCCGACCACGTGCGCTGTGACGCGACCGTCCCGGAGCGGTACTCCTCCCACACCACCGCCTGGGTCTTCGCGGCGTCCGCCCACCGGATGAACAGTGCCATGTGCTGGTGGGCGCTGGAATGCACCCACAGACTGTCACCCGGCAAGAGGTTCTTCTTGTCGATCCGGGTGGCGACCTGCATGATGTCGCCCGTCCAGCGAGCGGTCTTGAGACCCCAGGCCATCGACACGTAGCCGGAGCAGTCCTGCCGGTAGGTGCCGTACTGGTTGGTGTGCTTCGCTTCCTGGCTGTAGGGCACCCGCTCGTCGAGCCAGCTCTTCGCTCTGGTCAGGATGTCGTCGCGGGTCGGTTTCAAGTCGGCGGTGGGATGCCCGGTGGTGTGGAGATCCGGTTCCGCATGGGCGAGCCGGGATACCGGCTGGAGAAGTCCACAAAGGACCAATACGGCGGCGAGGACGCTCGCGGCTGTGGTTCGCATGCGTTCAGCATCGGAGGACCCGGCCGTGCGAGGCAAAGGTTTTCGGCTGCCCCAAAGGGGTGTTCAGCGGGTCAACCCTGGTGGTAGGCGGAACCGGTCTTGTGCGGTATTTGTGCCTTCAGCGGTGTCGAGCACGCCGTGGATCCCCTAACATCGAACGGCGCAAGGGGGACTGCCAGTAGCCGTGTGTCCGTCCGGTGGCCTGGTGGCATGGGGATTCATTCCAGGGGGTATGTCTTGTCGTTCGTGCTTGTTCCCGACCGGTGGGAGCACGGTTGTCGTGGGAGACGGCCGTGCTGAGAATCCATTTCACACCCGAAGACCTCGCCAGGACCAGGATCAGTGCGGCACCGCAGCCGATGTGGGAAGTCCTGCTGAGCATGTACCGGCTGCGCGGCCGCGAAGGCGGGATCTTCTTCGAAGAGTGGCGAAGATCGGTTGCGAAGGCGGCAAACCTCACCACCCGGCCGCTGGCCGACCTCGCCTCCCAATCCGGCTACGCCGTCGATTTCCTCACCCCGACGCTGCGAAACCTCTCGTTGGCGGAGGGGCTCGAAGCGCTGCGCCGAACCCCGAGGAAGCGACTTCGGGCCGATCTGGCCGTACTCGCCGGGACCCGGCGGCTCCCCTCGTGGACCACCGGCCTCGCCGAGGGCAGACCGGAGACGCTCACCCGGCTCGCCGACTCGGTCGAGCGGTATTTCACGGCCTGCCTCGCCCCGTATTGGGTGCGGGTGTGCGGCCGGGTCGAGCAGGTACGCGCCAGGCAAGTGAAGACGATGACCGAGGAGGGATGCGAGTCCCTGCTCGCCCAGGTGCACCCCTCGGCGCGGTGGACCTATCCCGTTCTGGAGCTGGACTATCCGGTCGAACACGAACTGCGCCTGGACGGGCGGGGGCTGTGTCTCGCGCCGTCCTTCTTCTGCTGGGGACTGCCGACGACCTTCTTGGACGGCGAGCTCGAACCGACCCTGGTGTATCCGATCGAACACAAGGTGGGCTGGTCGGCGAACGAAGCGGCGCACCGGCCGCTGACGTCCCTGCTCGGCCGGACCCGGGCCAGGGTCCTCGAGGTCATCGGGGAGCGTCCCGGGACCACCACCGAAGTGGCTTCCCGGACGAAGACCAGTCTCCCGACGGCGAGCCAGCAGGCCGCCACCCTGCGCGCCGCCGGTCTGATCACCAGCCGCCAGATCGGGCAGTCCGTGCTGCATTCGATCACCCCACTCGGCCTCGCGCTCCTGGCGGAAGGCTGAGCGTCCGGGGCCCGGTCGCGAGAGGTTCACGGCCGGGCCCCGGACACCGGTCACGGGGACTGCAAACCCGGACGGCCTTCCTCGATCACGTACGAACGCGCCGTCAAGGCCGCCTTGTTGCGCACGGTGACCTGCTCGACGTAACGGAAGTCGACGTCCATCTTGGCCTGGCTCAGTTTCGTCCGGACGTAACCCCGGTATTGGGAGTAGAACTTGAGGTGCGGGTTCTCGGCCTGGTTGGGGACACCGCCGGCTTTCGCGCCGTCGCCGCCGGAGGAGACCGAGCTGGTGACGAGTTCGGTGCCGACGACCGGCGAGCCCGGATTGGTGTAGTCCGCCTTGAGTTCGTTCGCCCAGGCGCGGTGCACGTCACCGGTGAGGACCACCGGGTTGCGGACACCGCGCTGGACCCAGCCCTTCTGGAGGCGGTCACGGGAAGCGGGGTAGCCGTCCCAGCCGTCCATTCCGGACGCGCCCTGCGGGTCCACCCGCCGGGCGAAGAACACCTGCTGACCGATCACGTCCCAGGTCCCCTGCCGCTGGGACAAGCCGTCCAGCAGCCAGTTCTCCTGCGCGATACCGGGCAGGCTCCGCGACGGTTCACCGGCTTCGGGGCAGTACTTCCAGCCGTCGCCGCACGCCTGGTCGCTCCGGTACTGGCGGGTGTCGAGCATGTGGAAGGTGGCGAGCTTCCCCCAGCGCACGCGCCGGTACAGCTGGATCCTGTGCCCGTTCGGCTTGGCGCCACCCCGGAGCGGCATGTTCTCGTAGTAGGCCTTGTACGCGTCCGCTCGGCGCTGGTCCCAGCCCTTGGGCAAAGTGGGCTTGTTGTTGTCCCGATGGTCCCCGGCGTAGTTGTTCTCGACCTCGTGATCGTCCGGGACGACCAGCCAGGGGGCGACGGCGTGCGCGGCCTGGAGATCCGCGTCCATCTTGTATTCCGCGTACCGCTGCCGGTAGTGGCCGATCTCGGTGAGTTCGTCCTTGTTCTTGTGATACCGGGGACGGCTGCCGTCTTCCTTGTTGCTGGTTTCGTAGATGTAGTCACCGAGATGCAGGATCAGGCCGGGACGCTCCTCGGCCATGCGCCGGTACACGGTGTAGAAACCGTCTTCGTAATGCGCGCACGAAGTGAAGGCCATCAACAGGTCGCGTCCGAACGTGTCGAACGCGGGAGCGGTCCGGGTACGGCCGACGGGTGAGATGTGCCCGGCGGCGCGGAACCGGTAGTAGTACTCGTAGTCCGGTTGCAGCCCGCTGACCTCGACGTGCACCGAGTGCGCGTCGGCGTATACGGCGGTGAACTGGCCGTTCCTGACCACGTTCGTGAACTTGTCGTCGGTCGCGACCTCCCAGTCCACCGCGGTCGCCGTGGTCGGCATCCCGCCGTTGCCGTTCTTCAGCGGGTCCGGCGCGAGCCTGGTCCACAGCACGACACCGTCGGGCAGCGGATCACCCGACGCGACGCCGAGTTTGAACGGGTAGGGCAGTGCGGCGCTCGCCCGGCCGCCCAGTGCCACCGCCCCCACGGTGACGGCGGTACCGAAGACGAAGGTCCGTCGGTTGAACTTGCTCATTTCCCCATCCCTACTTAGGTGTTTCCAGGTTGTCGTCCAGTACGGCGGAGTTGCCCGCGAACGGGGCCCCGGGGCCGAAAGCGGTCGGCGTGCCGATCTGGGCGCGGGTGAGCTTGCGTGCCGCGGTCACCGTGAGCGCGTTGCCCGCCGGCCCGGTGTTCAGTACGAACATCGCCCCGGTCTGCGGACCGCCGTCCTCCCAGGGAGCCGAGACGGTCAGTTCCGGTTTGCCGTCACCGGTGATGTCGAGGATCCGCAGGCCGTATCCGAAACCCTCGCCCACGGCCGCGCCGGCGTTGACCGGCGCGGTGTTCTCACCGACCGCGGTGGCGGGGAAGGACGACAACCCGCTCGCGCCGCCGCGCAGCAGGCACAGCGCGCCGGTGCGGTTGTCCTCCTTCGGGATTCCGACGGCCAGGTCGTCGACGGTGTCGCCGTCGAGGTCGCCGACCGCGAGGGAGCCGCCGAAGTAGTCGTTGGCCTCCGGGCTTCCCGGGATCGCGTCACCGGACTGGTCGATCACCTCGACCGCGGTGGTCAGCCCGGCGTTCCCGCCCCGCACGGAGACGAGCGCTCCCGACCCGGCCGGGCCGCCGCGACGACGGTCGGCCTGGACGACCAGGTCGGCGTTGGCGCCGCCGTGGAAGCGGCCGATGACCGCGCCCCGCCATTTTCCGTCGGTGGCCGCGTTGCCCACGCTGATGTAGGAGGACGCGTTGGCGGAGAGCCCGCTCGCCGAGCCGTGCAGCAGGTGGACCGACCCCCAGGCGTTCGCGGTCCCGGTGATCACCTCACCCGAGGAGACCACGGCGAGGTCGTCGCGTTTGTCGCCGGTGACGTCTCCGGCGGCCAGCGCCCAGCCCATCAGGTCTCCCGCTTCGGACGCCCCGGCCAGATCCGGGTCGTCCTGGTTGAACGCGATCGCGTTCCGCGCGGTGAGCCCGGCGCCGCCGCCGTAGAGGATCCACACCGCGCCGGCGCGTGCCTTCGTCTCGATCGCCTCACCCGGTGACCCGATCCCGAGGTCGGCGTAACCGTCCCCGTTGAAGTCGCCGGTCGCCAGGGAGGCTCCGAACAGGTCACCGGCCTCCATCGCCCCCGGCACGTCCGCGGTGTCCTGGTTGATCGTCCCGAGCGCCCCCGGAAGAGCACGGAGATAGGGCGCCGTGCGCTGGCCGTAGAGGACGCTGACCGTGCCGGCGTTCGCCAGGCCGCCGACCGATTCGCCCGGGTTGCCGATCGCGACGTCGGCCAGCCCGTCCCGGTTGAAGTCGCCGGTCGCGAGCGCGGCGCCGAACTTGTCGGAGGCCTCCATGCCGAGCCCGACGCCGGCGGTGTTCTGGTTGACCAGTGCCGAGGGGGCACCGGGCGGGATGGTCCCGCCGGGCACCACCAGCACCGAGCCGCCGAGATCGTGGGGACGGAGGGAGGTGTCACCGCTGTAGGTCAGCCGTGCTCCAGTGGACAGCACGAGGTCGGCGATGCCGTCGCCGTTCACGTCCGCCTGCGGGATGCCCGGGAGTGCCGCGGGTGCCGGCGCGGCCGTCGCGGGAGAGGTCACGAAGGTCAATGCGGCCGCGGCCGCCAGTACGGGAAACCATTTGTTCGCCACGACGGACGACGGTAGGAAGCGGGAGCGAGCGTGGACAATCGTTTTCGCCTGAGTGAAAAGGTCCGGCACGACGCTCACCGGCCGGCCTGCAGCGCGCCCCAGGTGGCCTGACCGACCACGCCGTCGACACCGAGCCCGCGGGAGCTCTGGTAGTCGCGGACCGCCTTTTCGGTGTTCGGCCCGAACGCGCCGTCGATGGCGAGGGTCTTGCCCGAGGCGGCGGTGAGCGCTCGTTGCAGGCGGTTCACCGCGGCGCCGGTCGCCCCCGGCCGCAGGGTGGGTGTGTCCCCTGTGGACAGTAGCGCGGTCCACGTGCGCGCTTCGATCTCACCGGTCGCGGTGAGCCCGTGAGCCTGCTGGAACGCCTTGGTGGCGGACACCGTCGCTTCGTCGAAGGTGCCTGTCGGCCGTCCGGTGGCCGACAAGAGGCATTGCGCCGCCTTGACCGGGTTCCCGGTCGCGCCCGAGGCGATTCGCGGGTACGCGGTGAAGTCGAGGCTCACCGTGTCACACGGCAGCGTCGTGCCCGGCCCGACGTCCAGGTAGTCACGGTCGATACCAGGGATCCTCACCCCGCCCCAGGTTTCGGCGACCTCACCGGCGTACTGGTGGATCCGCTGATGATTCGCCCAGTAGGTGTTCGGGGCGTAGGAGCCGGTGTCGGTGTCGGCCTTGTCGTTCCACCAGGCGAACCAGATGTGGTCGGGTCTGATGTACGAGGTGTTCGTGTAGGCGCTGGCCAAGTCCTTGATCCCTGATCCGGCGCTGGTGTAGACGCCGGAAAGCCAGCCCTTCGCGTGCAGTGCTTCGGTCCAGCCGCTGACGTAGGACAGCACGCCGGCTTTGCACGCCGCCGTGGACGAGTAGCCCTCGATGTCGCTGTAGATCACACTGCCCGCGCCGAAACCGAGCGCGGTGTTGGCCGCGATCGCGCTCGCCGCGGCGTCCCGGCCCTGCTGCCGGGCGATCGCGGGATCATGGGACATCTTCAGCCGGTATCCGGTGCACGGGGCCTGTCTGCCGACGTCGGTGAGGATGAAGCGCCAGCCGCGGGCCGCCTGGTTCGCCACCCACGCCGGGGTGAGATTGGGCTGCGCGCAGGCACGGAGGTCACCACTGCTGTAGATGCCGACGGCCCGGTACGGAGAGGCTCGCCAGGCGTCCATCGTGGCCTGGGCCGGTGCGGCGCAGGTTTCGAATCCCTTGCCCTGGAAGGTCCCGGGCGCCACGATCGGCGCCGCCGCGGCCGCCCTTGCCGGTCTCGCGGGAAGGACGGCACGCGCACCGCCTGCGACCAGACGCGCGCCGGCCAGCGCTGCCCGCACCGTCCGTTCGGTCGCGCCGGTGTGGCCCGCGGTGATCAGTACGCCGGCGTCCGGGACGGCGACCCGGATGGTCCCTTCGCGGGAAGGAGTCCCGGGCGGTGGGGTGGCCGTCCCCGGCGGCGCGGTCTCCACGCCGCCGGGAACCTGTTCGGGTGTCAGGTCCGCGAGTGGTTCGATCACCAGACCCGCCGTGCGGCCGACGAGTTTCGCCGGACAGTCCGGTTCCTGGGTCTGGTGTCCCAAGTAGACGGTCTCGGAGTCGAACCGGACGCAGGTGCCCGGCGCGGCCGCCAGGTCGACCACCCGCCAGCCGTCGGGAACGTCGAGCTGGTAGCCGTGGTAGGTGACGGTGCGCGAGCCCGTGGCGGCATCGGCCGCCGGGGTCACGAGGGACAGCAGCGCGACCGCGAGTGCGGTGGCGCCTGCCCGCCGGATTCGTTTCATCGGTTCTCCTCCCGGAATCGAAGGCGGGAGGTTATCGGCGCGCGACCGGGCGCCGGAAGCGTTTTCGTGCCCGTGGAAAGGCTTCCAGCGCAAGGAATCCGCGTTCTAGGGTTCCGGCTCCGTACCTGCACGAACAAGGAGTGTCATGCGGCGCCTACTGACTTTTCTCGCCACCGTCGTGGCCATGGTGATGATCGGCGCGGGATCCGCGCACGCTGCGCCCGCCCCGGCGTGGCCGTTGGTGACAGGTGACTCCACCGGCCCGGAGGTGACATCGGCGCAGTACCTGCTCCGGCAGCGCGGCGCGCAGATCGAAGCCGACGGTATCGTCGGCCCGAAGACCCAGGCGGCGGTGAAAGCGTTCCAGACCGCACAGGGACTGACGGCCGACGGCATCGTGGGCCCCAAGACCTGGGGCAAGCTGGTGATGAACCTCGACAACGGCGCGACCGGCGAGGCGGTGAAGGGGGCGCAACACCAGCTGGCGCGCCACGGTTACCAGGTCAGACCGGACGGTACATTCGCGGCGAGCACCGCGACCGCGGTGACGGACTTCAAGACCAAGCACGGACTTCCCGCGACGTCGCTCGTCGACGCCACCACGTGGCAGTGGCTCATCGGCGGGACCCCCTCCGTCGCGGGCTGGTCGCTCCCGCTCCCGCGTACCGCACTGCCGCGCGGTGAGTACGACGATCCGCACCACGACTACCCGGCGATCGATCTGCCGGTCGGCTCGGGCACCCGTGCCCTCGCGGTCACCGCCGGGACGGTGGCGCTGGTCAACGACAGCTCCTGCGGCCGGGGTGTGGTGCTGACCGCCAACGGGGCTCGCTTCGTCTACTGCCATTTCTCCCAGCACGCCGTGGCGTCCGGGGCGACCGTCCAGGCGGGCCAGCTCATCGGCTACACCGGGAACACCGGGAACTCGACGGGGCCGCATCTGCATTTCGGCATCAAGATCGGCTCGACCAGCCATTGCCCGCAGCGGCTGCTGCTGGCGATCTACGACGGCGTTGCGCCTCCGGCACCGTCGAGCCTGCCCACCTCGGGCTGTTCCTACTGAAACCACTGCGAAATCCGGAGAATCCCATGCGCAGATTAGCGGCGGCGCTCGCCGTCCTGGTGCTGTCGGCCGGTTCGGCGATCCTCACCGTGACACCGGCCCAGGCGTACGGAAACGCCTTCTTCCACACCCAGAGCGGCGGAAACCGGGGCGTGGAGGTGCTGGCGATCCAGCATCTCCTCGTCCATCACGGGCACGCGGTACCCGCCTCCGGTATCTTCGACTCCGCCACGGTCGCGGCCGTCCGCACTTTCCAGACCGCCCAAGCCCTCGGAGTGGACGGCATCGCGGGACCGAAGACCTGGGCCGCCCTGGCGCCCACGGTCCGGGCGGGCGACAGCGGCGAGGCGGTCAAAGCGCTTCAACTGGGACTGAACGCCAAACGCAGGCTGAACCTGCCGGTGAGCGGGCGATTCGACGCGGCGACGGCCACGGCGGTCCGCGGCTTCCAGGAGCACGCCGGCATCGCCGTGGACGGTGTCGCCGGGCCCACCACGTGGAAGAACCTCGTCTGGCATCACGATTATCCCGACTTCGGCCAAGGGCTGTGCGATCAAGACCCGGACGGGAACGGAACGGCGGCCAACTGGGGAACCGGCGCCGCGGTCGCACAGCTCGAACACGCGGCGAAAACCTTCACGGCCAGTGGCCGCGGAAAAGTCCCGCTGGGGGACTTCGGTTTCGAACACGGCGGGGCCATCCCCGGGCACAGCAGTCACCGAGTGGGGCTCGACGTCGACCTGTGGCCGATACGGACCGACGGCGCGCAGTGCGGCGGAAGCAGGATCACCTGGCGCTCGTCCACCTACGACCGAGCGGCCACACGTGACCTGGTCAAAGCCATCCGCGCGGCCGCGCCAGGACACGTGAAGCTCATCTTCTTCAACGACCCCGTGCTGATCGACGAAGGCCTGACGACCAGCTACGCGAACCACGACAACCATCTGCATGTCCGCTACTGCGAAGCGGTCCATCCGAACAGCCTCTACGTTTGCTGACCCCTTCACAACCGGCGGAGAAGTCCACAGTGAACGGGTTGACGGCCGCGACCCCGGCTTCGGGTCGCGGCCGTCAGCCGTGACCCTGCGGCCCAGACCCGGTCATCGCGCTCCGCTGGACGTGGCCGATCAAGCCGCGGTCACCGTGCTCTCCCCGGAACGGGCGACGCAGTACCGGCCGCACGGCACGCACGGCTGGGATGGGCCGCTGGCCGACACCGTCGCCGACCAGCTCGCCGCGGCCGGGTCGGTCCAGGAGCGCGCGGATTCCGTACCCATGCCGACGCGGTGGCCGGCGAGGCAACGCTGCACACCTGTCGACGTCGTCAACAAGGAAACCCAGACCCAGGCGTGGATCCGGCTTCTTGGCGGGGCTCCCTGCTTGTGGCGCCGACTCGACCCGCCGAAGAGGGTTTCCCCTCACCAGCTCTTCGCACAGTTGGCGCACCATGTTGCAGACGGTGCGCCCTACGGCGACAGGGCCGGTCTGGCGAAGCTCACAGCCTGAATGGCCGACGATGCCGACATCGCCCAGCCGGAAGCGGACGCGGGAGCAGGCCCGGCGGACGTCGTGGCTGACCCCGTCGAGCTGAAGCGAGAGCCCTGAAGCACTCTGGTCGGCGTGTCCGCGTCGCGGCGCCCCCTGTGTTCGGAAAATGATCAGTTGGGTTGTTTGAGCCGCAGCGTGCGCATGTAGTCGGCTGCGGCGAGTGTGTTGCCATCGGGAATCCAGCCGTGGCAGTTCGTTCGTGGTGGCTCCCATGACGCGGCTCTCGTGGCGGAACGCGGCGCACTTGGGGGAACCGGCTTCCGAATTCGCGCGGACCAGGACGCGGCATTCGGACTTTCGAAGCAATTGGCGCTTATATCTATAATGGTGAAAGTGTATGATGGTCACCCGCTTGGCGGATTACAAGCCCTGGGAATTTATCGCTACGGTGTTGTATGTCAAGCGGTTGGACAGCGCGCAATGCTTACCTTGCTGCTTGAATCGGTCCTGCTCTGAATTCGTTTATGATGTGTGAAATGAGGTGCCTGATCCGATTCCAAGAGAAGAACCCGTGCTGCGGGTCAGTCCCGCTAGGTGTGCTAGGCGCTGTAGATGACGCCAGGAACTCGATGAGGTGTACATCGCTACATGTCCCTGTCTTGTTGTTCTCCGGCTGTTACGATAGCCGGTCCTTGCGGTGAGTGAAGTGAGTGATTTCAGGCCATCTCGGTCGCCGAGTTTCGGTATGCCTTGACGTTGCTTGAATCGCAAGAAATAAATATTCACCAGGTTTCATTGCGTTCAATTTGAGTCGAAGGGCGCGGCGGTCACCTGCTGGTCCAGCATGCTGCGCTTTATTCATCCGCACCATTGTGCGGACTTCAGAGGAGGGGTTTGGTAATGGGTATGAGACGATTTTTCGCTGTGTGCTCGACAGTCGTGGCTGCGGCAGGGCTGGGCGTTGCGGGAGCCGCGCCCGCGGGCGCGGCCGGTTCGACGCGCGTGGTCGAGGGCGAGATGCACATCGGCCGGTTCGACGCGGCGGTCGCCGAGGCGCACGGGTACGAGATCCGGACCAGATCGGACGGCACCCAGTACTCGGTGCGCAAAGGCGCTCCGGCCGACGCTCTCCCGATGAACGTGGTCGAGGGGAACTGTGGTCGTTCCTGGGTATGGGAGGACGGGATCGGCAACGCGTCCGTACGCCTGAATACTGGTTTCCACGTCCGCAACGCCGTTGCCGCTCGGAGTTGGCGCGTCCAACTGGACGACAACGGTGGGACGAGTACCCAGCCCTTCTCGGGCGGGGCCAGCGGCGCCTACTGGGACGAGACCCGCATCGTCCCCGGCCTGACCCGTGGACCCGGTTACGCCGTGGTCAGGAGCGATGGCTCGAACTTCGCGATCCTGACCGACGGGGCTGTCTGCTTCTCCGGTGGCCCCTCGGCCAGCACTATCATCTACTGAACCGACCACCCAGCGGGGCATCGCCCCTCCTGACCACGATTGCGATACCTCGCATGGACGCTGACAACAGCGGGGCCCCGCCTGCGCGAGGTCCCGCCCTCGCCGACTACCTCATCGACTTCCCCGCTCCGCTCGCGGTGGCCGGAGCCGACCTCGGGCTCGGCACGATCATCAGCTGGTCGAGCCACGGAGTCAACGACCTGACCTCGGCGCTGGAGTTGTTCTACGAGCAAGGCCCCCGCCTGGCTATGGCGATCACGACCATCCGCTCCACTCGCGGCATCGACCCACGCGGCCTGCCCCTCGAGACCCCCGCGCTCCACCTGAGCAACTTCCTCGCCCGTGCCGCCGTCCACGCCCACTCCGACCGCTACCGGTTCGATCCGGAGGATCCCGGCCCGGTGTCGGACCCCGCCGCTCGGCTCGAGCATGAACGGCGGACCCAGCACGCCACCGATCAGGCCCCACGCAGCACGGTGACCGTGCTCTGCGACGGGCGTCCGGTCACCGGCCGGCGCGTCACCGCGCTCGAGCACTCCGTCATCGAACTGCCCTGGCACGACGAACACACCGTGCTCTGCGTCGGCACACAGGACATCCTCGACAAGCTCACCCTGCGCACCTCCACGCCCGAGGATCTCGCCCACCTCTGACGCAACCGTGCTCTCCGGCGCTTCCCGTGCCGTAAGACACGGGAAGCGCCGGCAGGCCGAGGGCCGGGCAGGGAGATCAGCGCGGAGATCACCAGTGCCGCGGCGAGGAAACGATGGGCAGCCCGCATGGCGAAAGGGCGTGGCTCCGAAACCTGACCCGGGGCACGGCGTGGGCTTTTTGTTCGCAGCACCCACGGTTCGGTCTCTGCCGAGAATGCCCCGGTGTGTTGACTTCTTCGGTGGATTCATCGCGTTGTCAGGGCTTGCCGACCGATGTCAGGAACTCTTGCTGATCGTCGAGGTAGCCCGGGGTGAACAGTGAGCGCGGGGCGGCGATCGCGAGGAATGCGCTCTTGAGTTCCGAGTCCTCGATGTCCTTGGGGACGATGTTGTGGGTGGCGTCCGCGTAGCGCTTGACCTTGAGCTGGCCCGGCCCGGTGACGAGTTTCCGGTACCCGGAATCGGTGTCGTCGCTGTCGACGTGGATGTCGCGCCCGCCGAGGATCAGCAGCACCGGTACTCGGACGGCGGCCAGGTCTTCGGACGCGTCGGAGGTGTGGTTGCGGCGGTTGAAGGCCCAGCGTTCCGGGGACAGGCCGGTGACGTCGCCGCCCGCGGCCTGGTACTGCTCGAAGGTCTCGCTGTCCTTCAGGGCACGCAGGTTCGCGTCGCTCTTGGCGACCGCGGCGGCGACCTCTTCGGCTGGTGCGTTGCGGTCACGCATTCCGGCGAGCAGGTCGTAGCGCCCTTGTCGGAGCCAGTTGATCGCGGGCCCCACGGCGATGATGAAGCGGACGTCGGGCGATTGCCGGGCGGCTTTGGGCATGACCCAGCCCGCCTGACTGGCGCCCCACAGGCCGATCCTCTGGGGGTCGATGCCCGGCTGGGTCTTGGCCCAGGCGATCGCGATGAGGGTCTCGGCGGCGCGGTCCTGCATGCTCTGGTTCAGCCAGTTGCCGGGAGCACTGTCGATGCCGGGCTTGTCCCACGACAGGGTCGCGTAGCCGGCCTTGGCCATCGCCTCCCAGATCGGCCGGTAGAAGGTGTCGTGGGTGGCGTTGGTCGGCCCGTCCCCGTGGACGAACACGACCAGGCCGTACGGGCCCTTTCCTTCGGTCGGTCGGGCGAGGACCCCATTCAGTGGTTGCGCTCCGCCGGTGATCGTCACCCGCTCCTCGGCGAGGTCGTAATCGTTCTGGTAGATGATCCAGCCACCGGCGCCGACCATCAGCAGCATCACCGACACCAACGACACCCAGAGCCACTTGCGCCTGCGCACCCGTTCACCTATCTATCGAAATTGAAACGACCGACTTGTATGCGATAGCTAGTGCACAGTAGCATGAACCTATCGCTACATGTACGACCGGTGATTGAGTGATAGTTTTGCGGGTGCTGTGAGAAAGGGGCCATGACATGGCGGCGGAGGAGACGGACACCGGCAGCGGGCCGGTGACGCTGCGGCGGAGCGTTCCCGCCGGAGCCGAGCGGCGGGCGGCCGAGCTGTGCTGGGGCGCCTTCGGCCGCAAACTCGGCCCGGCGCTGAATCCGCCGGACAAGGCGGTGCCCTTCCTCGCCGCCCGCCTTGACGCCGATCGCGCGGTGTGCGCGTTCGCCGGAGGAGAGCTGGTCGCTTTCGCGGAATATCAGCTCGGCGGCCAGGAACCCGCCAAGGGGGCGGCCACCGCCGTGCTGCGCACCTATGGGCGGATACGCGGGCTGTACCGGCTTGCGCTACTCGCCCTGTTCGAAAACCACCCGAAACGAGGGCGGCTCGTGGTGGCCGGCATCGCCGTGGATCCAGGCTTTCGCGGCCAGGGTATCGGCAGTCTGCTCGTCGAGGAACTGGCTGCCATCGCGGCCGAGCGGGGCTGCCGGGAGATCAGGCTGGACGTGATCGACACCAACTCGCGTGCCAAGGCCTTGTATGAACGGCTCGGCTTCGCGACGGTAAGAACCATACGCACGCCCTATCTGCGTAGGCTGCTGGGATTCGGTGCGGTGACGACCATGTGCCGCAGCGTCGCGCCGAAAGGATTACCGGCACAGTGACCGATCACGTCGAGGTTCCCACTCGCATGCTCGTGCACGCGCTCGTCCGGGAGGACGGCACGGTCGACGCGGACGAGTTGTACACCGTCGCCGCGACCCTCGGTATGAGCGACCAGCAGGTACGGCTGTGCATCAAACGTCTCGTGGCCGAGGGCGCTTTCACGCACCAGGGCCGCGGCCGCAAGGCGCTGCTGCACGCCACCACGGACACCACGGACGCGTTCGGCCCCACCGCGGAGTTTCTGCGCCACGCGTTCCGTCAGGACGCCGGGCTCGAGCCCTGGGACGGAGTCTGGCATTTGGCCGCCTTCGCGGTGCCCGAATCCGCGCGCAAGGCCCGGGACGCCCTGCGCGACACTCTTGTACACCTCGGCGGCGCTTCCCTCCAAAATGGACTGTACGTCAGCGCCAATGCCTGGGAGCCCTACGTCGAAGAGGCAGCGGGCAGGCTCGGCGTCCTGGACGCGCTTTCCCTTCTGAGCACAACGGACCTGCGCAAGGGGGATACCCGAGACCCGGTCGAACTCGCCCGTCGTCTTTGGCCTCAGCGAGAGATCGCGGATCGGTATCACCGCCTCGGCCGCATAGCCCAGTCCCGCCTCGAGCGACTCACCGGTCCGGTCGCGCTCTCCTCTGCCGAGCTGGTCACGACGGCCGTCGAACTGGCGGCCGAACTCACCCGCGCTATGGATCCCGACCCGCTGCTGCCACCTCAATTCCTGCCCCGGCCCTGGCCCGGAGCCCAGGCCCGCGAGCTGGTCGCCCGATGCTGGGCGGCGCTGTACGAACGGGACCATGGCGAGGCCATGCCAACCATCTTTCCCCGCTACGCCGACATCGCGCGGGAAGCGGCGGCGACACACCGCGGCGGCTGAGGCCAGCTCACCGGGTTCGCACGGACCGGACTGCGGAAACATCTCGGCGCGGTCGTCGGGGCCGGCCAGGTCGCGCTTGTCATAACCCAGGTGGCCGGTGATCTCGCCGCTGCACATACACCACAGCGTTCGCGAAGACATCCGTCAGATCATCCGGACCCCGCCGATCGCTCCACACATGGTCGACATGCCTAACCGCGCGTACGCGCAGCCGGCTACCGGCCCGTCGGCATTTGCGAACGCATCGCCCAACGCGACGGCATCCGGCATGACACCGTCTTCGTTGAACGACGTAGCCCGGTCAGCCGGCCCGGTGGCTCATTGCCCACGGCGTCGCGATGACGGGCCGCCGCGCCGGCTGGGGCTCCATCCGGCCTACACGACGTCGAAGTACGGCATGACGCTGCTGACGATGGGCCTGGGCCGCCGAGTTCGCCGCGGACGGGGTGCCGGCGTCCTGCCTGTGGCCGGAGACCCTGATCGACACCGCCGCCCTCGCCCTGCTCGGCCTGCCGCACGAGCACAGCAACGGCCGCGCGTTCATCGAAGTCGGCGTCACGGACCTGAGCCGGTACGGCGATGCCAACGCGCACAAGGACATCTTCGTCGATTAGACGTGCGCCGGGGTGGGACTAGCGTCGAGAGCATGACAGAAGTACGTGTAGGAGTGGTGTTCCGTCCGCAATTGCCGCCGGAGGAGCTGAGGGAGACCGTCGTCGCGGCCGATGAGGCCGGTATCGACGAGTTGTGGCTGTGGGAGGACTGTTTCCTCGAAGGTGGTCTCACCAGTGCCGCGGCCGCGCTGGCGTGGAGCGAGCGGCTCACCGTCGGGATCGGCCTGATGCCGGTGCCGCTGCGCAACCCGGCCGTGGCCGCCATGGAGATCGCGACGCTGGCGCGGATGTTCCCCGACCGGTTCGTCCCGACCCTCGGGCACGGGGTGCTCGACTGGATGGCGCAGGTCGGCGCCCGGGTCGCGTCGCCGATGACGTTGCTGCGCGAGCACGCCGACGCCGTCCGGCGGCTGCTGCATGGCGAGACCGTCAGCGTGACCGGACGCTATGAGAACCTCGACGCGGTGGCTCTGGACTGGCCGCCGGTGCGGGTCCCGCCGCTCATCATCGGCGGGCGGGGGCCGAAGACCGTCGCGTTGGCCGGCGAGGTGGGCGACGGCGTGCTGCTCGACTCCCTGCTGGCCACCCCCGACTATGTCGCTTCCGAGGCCGCCCGTGCCGCCGAGGCCGCGCAGGCCGCGGGCCGACCAGCGCCGCAGGTCATCGTTTTCGCCGAGATCGAGCCGGACGTACCAGCCCTTGGCGACCGTGCGCGCGCTCTGATCGACGAGCTGGCCGCCGCCGGTGCCACCTCCGTCATCCTGCAAGGCACGTCGCAGCACCCGGACCCGGGCCCGCTCATCGCAGCGCTGTCCCGCTGACAACCGCCTACGGCCGACCAGGAGGGGCGTCCGCTCCGGCAGCCGCCCCTCCTTCGCTGTCTGATCAGAGGTTTTCTTCGAAGAAGGCGCCCAGCTTGGTCAGCGCCTGGTCGACGTACTTCGGCTGGTCGTACAGGTCGTAGTGGCTCGCGCCTTGCACGACGAAGATGTCCTTCTTCTCCGAGCGGGCCCGGTCGAACAGTTCGAATCCGTCCCGGTAGGACCCGAATCCGCCCGGGACGTCACCGACGATGACCTGCAGTGGCTGCGTCAGCAGCACTTCGGCCAGATGGAAGGCGTCGAAGCCGACCGCTGCTTCCAGGCCGGAGAAGCGCAGCTTGTTGGGAGATCCGGCGCTCTGCCCCCTGGGGGTGGTGTAGTACTCGACGGCGTTGACGATGTCGATGTCGGTGATTCCGGCCTTCTCCCGCTCCTCGACCGAGGTGGGGATGTAGGTGGTGATGTGCGGCTCCGCACCACGGGCCTCGGCGGTGCGCTGCTTGCCGATCGCCTCGAGCGTCGCGACCGCGGCGTTGGCGCTCAGGTCGCCCTCGCGCAGGAGCCGCCCGTAGTTCGCGGCGACGACGGTGCCCAGTGCCTTGATGCGGTGGTCGGTCATCGTGGCGTTCGCGGCGTAACCACCGCCGCCGCAGATCCCGACCACGCCGATGCGGTCTTCGTCGACGTAGTCCTGCGTCACCAGGTAGTCGATGGCGCAGCGGAAGTCCTCGACCCGGGTGGCGGGGTCTTCGAGGTAGCGCGGCTCGCCGCCGCTCGCGCCCTGGTGCGACGCGTCGAACGCCAGGGTCACGTAGCCGAGCTCGGTCAGCCGCTCGGCGTAGATGCTGCCGGACGTCTGCTCCTTGCAGCTGCTGATCGGGTGGGCGCAGATGATCGCCGGGTGCTTCTTGGCCGGGTCGAAGCCCTCCGGGAAGCGGACATCCCCGGCGACGTCCCACGTGCGGTTCTTGAAGGTCACGGATTCCATGGGGGTTGTCCTTTCGTTCAGGCGGTCAGGTGCTCGCCGAAGAAGCCGGTGAGCTTGGTGACCGCGGGGGTGACGTACTCGTCCTGGTCGTAGAGCGCGACGTGGGTGGCACCGTCGATGACGAACAGCTCCTTGGGCCCGTCGGCCTTCTCGATGGCCTCACGGCTGAAGTAGCCGGTGTCGGCGTCGGAGCCGATGATCATCAGCAGCGGCCGGGGCGCGATCAGCTTGATCATCGCGTAGGAGTCGTACTGCGCGATCTGGTCGATGCTGCGCAGCGGCCACTCGTTGGTGGAGTTGGTGTGCCCGCCGCGCGGGGTGCGGTAGTAGTCCTGGGCCTCGCGGTACAGGGTCGGCGCTTGCTCCAGCCCTTCAGGGCTTTCCGGTGCCCAGTTCTGCACGGCCGGCGCCTCGCCCCGTGCCTCGGCGGTGCGCAGCGCGCCCGCCTGGTCCAGCATGGCCTGCAGGACTTCCGGGCCCTGGGTGCGGCCGAGACCTTCGACGAGCAGGCTGCGGATGTCCACGGCGCTGACCGTGGCGAGGGCCTTGATCCGGTGGTCGGTCTGCGCGGCGAACGGGACGTAGCCGCCGGACGCGCAGATGCCCAGCGCGCCGATCCTGGCCGGGTCGATGTCGTCGCGGGTGGTCAGGTAGGTGACCGCGGCCCGGACGTCCTCGGCACGCTGGAAGGGGTTCTCCAGGCCGCGAGGCAGGCCCTCGCTCTCGCCCTGATACGCGGCGTCGAACACCAGCGTGGCGTAACCCTCGCGGGCCAGGCGCTCGGCGTAAATCGACGCGGTCTGCTCCTTCACGCCACCGCCGGGGTGGGACACGACGACGGCGGGCAGCGGGGCACCGGTGTGGTCGTCCGGGGTGTACAGGAGACCGGCCAGCGCGAGCCCGGCGCTCGGGAAGGTGACGTTCGTCTTCATCTTGAGGATCTTTCTTTCGGCTTTTGTTCCGGCCGGGCGTTTCGTTCGGCCTCGTATTCGAGACTCACACGCCTCACGTGCTCCTACAATGGGACGGTTCCAGCCCCGCACACCACTGTCCAGGGACACAATTGGCCCAGGCTCCCGAGTTGCATCTGTTGCGACAATGGGGTCATGAGCAGCGACGACCACGCCAACGAACTGGGGGAGTTCCTCAAGGCCAGGCGATCCGAGGTGAGCCCCCGGACGGTCGGGCTGCCCGAGACCGGTGCCAAACGGCGGGTCAAGGGGCTGCGCCGTGAGGAGGTCGCCCTTCTGGCCTCGATCAGCCCGGACTACTACACCCGTATCGAGCAGGGCCGTCGGCAGGCGTCCGCGCCGGTGCTCGACGTCCTGGCGCGAGTGTTGCATCTGGACGACGACGAACGCGAATACCTGTTCGAACTCGCCGGAAAAGAGGCCGAACGGCCACGACGCCAATCCGCGCAGAAGGTGTCACCGCAGTTGTTGCGGGTGCTGGATGAACTGACCACGAGCCCCGCACTCGTACTCGGCAGGCGAATGGACATTCTCGGCTGGAATCGGATGGCTTCCGCGCTGCTGGTGGATTTCTCGGAGATCCCGGAAAAGAAGCGGAATTACGTGTGGCTGATGTTCTCCGACAACACTTTCAGGAGCTTGCACGTCGAGTGGGAGGCCATGGCGCGCACCGCCGTGTCGATGCTCCGGATGGAAGCCGGCCGCAACCCGCACGACCAGCGGATGGCCGCCCTGGTCGGAGAACTGTCGATGAAGGACGACGACTTCCGCTCCTGGTGGGGCGATCACCGCGTCACCGCTCGCGAGCGGGGCAGCAAGACGCTCCGCCACCCCGTCGCGGGCGAGCTGACGCTCGACTGGGACGCACTCACCTGTACGAGTGACCCCGAGCAGCAGCTCATCGTCTGGACCGCCGAGCCTGGCAGCGTTGCCCACGACGGCCTCAGGTTCCTGTCGTCGTGGGCGGCGAGCGAGGACCGCTCAGCGGCGGATCACTGAGAACGCGCTACAGCAGTTCGGCGTTGTGCCGCGCCGACGGTTCCTGCCCAGAGCCTGCAGATGCTGCCCGAAGGGCGTGCGTGCGGTGACCTGGTCGGTGGTCTCCGGGCCAGTGTGGTTGGGGTGACCGCTGAGCTGCTGCACCGTGCCATGACCGATCCCGGTGACCTTGCTTTGCGCTCCCTGCCGGCCCGTGCCGCGCTTCTGCTTAAGAAGCCGCAGGCCCACCTCGGCTGGTCGCGCACCTCCGCGCGGTTCACGACGTTGCCTGTCGGTTGACGGAGTGGGTCCATCAGCATCATCCCGACGAGCGGTTCGATGGGGACGCCGTGGCGTTCGGCGCGGCCATCGAGACATCGGGAAAGCCGAACACCCCGACGAGTTGTCCGGGCCAGGCTCCGCTCATGAGCAGGCCGGATATCAGCTGTTGCTGAAACTGGGGTCGAGGAGGATTTGGCACGTTTCGCCAGCACGCACGCATCGTGGACCGCGGTCGGGGTCAGTGTGGAAGACCTGCTGGTCAGCCTTGCCGACAAGGTGTGGAAGGCCAAGCGCGTGCCAGACTTGGAAGAGTTGAACACGGCGCGCTTGGCAGCTTCTAGCGGTCAGCAGCCGTGGGAAGTATTCATGGCGCTGGATGACGTGCTTGACCGGATCGCGGCTGACGCGGACGGCCGACTGGCCTTTCAAGCGAGCTATCCGGTCGCGGCGTGACTCGCTTCCGCCACGGTCGCCCGGCTGCGCTTATTCCTGTGGTTGCAATCGGTAGAGGGACCCGTTCTTGACGGCGATCACTCCGTCGATCGTCGCACCGGGTGGTGCGACGGCCTGCCAGGCCATGCCTTCCGGTGCCGCGGTCGTCGTCTTGGCGACCGAACTCGGCAAGCCGATGAGGCCGCCGCCGATGACGATGTCGTTCTGGTCGACGACGAGGATACAGTCGGCCCGGGCTCCGCCGATGGTGGTCCACCCGCTGAGGACGGTGTCCCCGGTCAGCGGGGTGCCGGTTTCCCCGCGCGTGTCGCCGGGGTCGGTGCCGTGGGGGAGTGGTGCCGAGCTCGGGAGGTGGCTGCCGAGTTCGGGGCCGCCGCAGCCGAGGGTGAAGGTGTCGTTGAAGGGGTAGGCGCCGAGCGATCGGGCGGCGGGTGCGGCGGCGCGTTGGATGTGCAGGGTGTCGAGGACTGTGGGTGCGTCGACGCGTAGTGCGATGGCGGCGAGGTTCAGCGGGCTGTAGTCGTGGCGGACGCGTTCTGCTTTGGTGCCGCCGATGGCGTGGGTGACGAGGGCGATGGTCACTGTGGCGATGAGCAGTTGCCGTAGCGGCCATTGTGGACGGTTGATGGCCACCAACGCCAGGAGGGCGCTGGTGGCGAGTGCGCCGACGATGACGTAGCGGCTGATCAGCCCGACGTTGCCGCCGGCTACGTGGGCGGTCGTGCGGCCCAGCGCGAGCATTCCTGCGAGCAGGACGGCGTAGGCGGCGATCGCGATCCAGCCGGAAGTCCGCGGGTTCGCGACGCGACCGAGATGAACCAGTGCGGCGATGGTGATCCCGCCTGCGATCACCGCGACGACAGCAACGTCCGCCGACCAGAGTCCGCCGAGTGCTGCAGCGAAAACAGAAAGCCTGCCGTCTAGGTCGAACGATGAGGTGGCCAGCGATTGCTGACCGGACGGTTTGGTCAGAAACCATGCAGCGACAACGAGAACCCCGATCGCGCCAGGGATGAGAACGCGAAGTCGGGAGTCTTTACGGAGCCAGGCGATCAAGGCCAGGACGAACCAGATCGGCAGCGCCGCCCCAAAACTGAGGCAGCCCAGTGTCGCGGCGATACCCGCAGCCCAGGTCAGACCCCGATGCGCGCAGGCGATCGCGAGTACGCAGAAGAAGACCGCGGGAATCCAGCTGATCCCGTTGGTTCCCTGCAGCCACAGTTCCGCCGCGTGCGAGCTGAACAGTATCCACGAAAAACCCGTCAGTACGACGGCTTTCGTTGCAGTGGATAGAGAATTCGGAAGCATCGAGTACAGGCAGGCCACGATCCCGGCCACGAGCAGGACCGTGAGCATGGTCAGGATCCGGTTGTCCCCGCCAAACCATGCCGCGTCTGCCCAGAACAGCAGTGACGGCAGGACGAAGGGTTGGTCGAGGTGATAGGTGAACACCTGGCCGAACAGCAGGTCGCCGTTGTCGTCGGTGATTTTCGCCAGTACATGCCAATAATCGAGCAACACGTGCATTTTCGGTGTGCGTACGGCGGTGAACAGCGCCAGCCCGAACGGGGCGACCGTGAAGATCCACAACGCGATCGGGCCGGGTCGCCGCCAGGAACGGTGGCGCGGGGAACGCGGTAGCTCGTCCGTCGAGGCGGGACGAGCGGGGGCGTACTGGTTCACGGATCTCCTGCCAGGGTGGGGTGAGCCAGCCATCCGGAGGAATGAGGGGTTTGCCTGATTCGGCTCCGGAAGGGCTGTGATCAGTCTCCTACGGTATCGGTCAGTGTTTGGCAAGAGTGAGGTTCACCTCAGGTAGTGGTGTAACGACTGCGTGTGGTCGCGACGATCAAACGGCTCGGCTGGTCTAAACCGGCTGTTCGGTCGGCGTTGCAGTGCGAATTCCTCGCACCAGCGGCCGTCTCCTCGCCCGCGGCGTCCACATGCCGCGACGGGGATCGGGTGGCGGGAAGACCGCCTTGGGGAGGGGACTGCTTGTGTTCAGACCGCGTCGTGCCGTGGAAAGAACCTGGTGGGTCAGGAGCTTGACGCTTGCCCTGATCGCGATTTTGCTCATCAGCACTGCGCAGGCTGTGTCGAGGCCGCCGCGAGCAGAAGCGGCTCCTGCGCCGATCGATCCTCGTGAGGTCGCGGTTCTGGGATCACCGGCTCCGCCCGCGGGGCAGCCGGCGGCTCCGTCGACAGCGGATTTCGGAGCCAGATCGCGGCTTGATGGCGGTGCGGGCAGTCATTTCGATCCGCAGCGGTCGAAGCCGGTGTCGCGGTCGATGTTCGTCACCGAGTACGAGAACCCTGACGGAACCCGGTCGGTGCGGCAGTCGAACGAGCCGCTGAATGTGCAGGACGCGGCCGGGAACTGGCTGCCGGTCCAGACCACTCTGTCGACCGATCCCGCGACGAAGCGCGCGGACGCGGATCAGCATCCGCTGAGTCCGTCGCTGGCGACGAAGGCCGACGACACCGCCGTGCTGCAGGTCGAGTCCGGAGGGCACACCGCGAGCCTCGCGATGGACAAGGCCGCGGGCTCGACCGCCGCGGTGAAGGGCGATTCCGTCACGTATGCGGAGGTCGCGGCCGGGACGGACCTGGAGTACGAGGTCACACCGGGCGCGGTCAAGGAGACCATCAAGCTCAAGCGCCTGCCCGCTGACGGCAGGTCGTCGTGGAAGTTCAAGCTCAACACCGGTGGCCTGACGCCGAAACTGGAGAACGGCACCGTCGTCCTCGCCGATCAGGCCAGGGCGGCGAAGATCGTGATGCCGCCGATCGAGACCTGGGATTCCGCGGGCAACGGCGAGACCGCACCGGCGATGACCGGCGGCACCTACTCTCTGGAGCAGGCCGGTGCGGATTGGTGGCTGACCGTCGCCGTCGACGCGAACTGGCTGCGCGACCCCAAGCGCGTCTACCCGGTCTATGTGGACCCGACTTTCACCTACGGGGTGAAGGAGTCTCATTCGTACCGTTCGGACGGCACGAACTGCGACGCCTGTGGCCTGCGGATCGGCAACAGCCAGGCTAAGGGCGACACCTACAACCGCAGCGTGTTCAACGTGGATTACACGCCGCTGTTCGGCAAGACCGTCGTCGGTGCCCGCATGGACCTGACCCGCAACACGAGCGTGGTCGGGTCGGTGAAGACCTGGAACGCGAACCTGCACCACGCGTCCGCGTTCAACTTCAACGGTGTCGGCGGCTACATGACCAGCGCCCTAGTCGGTGACGTCGGCAGCTTCGTGGGCGAGGGCCTGACCGGATTCATCCGCGACCGGGTCAACGCCCGCGACGGCAGCGTGTTCTTCATGCTGATCGGCGCCGAAAACCCCGGAACCTGGACCTACAAGAACCTCAACGCCACACTCACCGTCGACACCGGCTCCCCGGCACCCGCCACCACGCTCGTCGCCCCTGCCGACGGCACCGTGTCGACCTCGCTCACCCCGACCTTGTCGGTCAAGCCGGTGACGGACCCGGACGGCGACGCGGTCAAGTACTGCTTCCGCATCGCGACCGGCGCCGACGCCAAATCCGGCGTCGTGGTCGAATCCGGCTGCCTGCCGACGCCGACGTGGACCGTTCCGGCGGGGGTCCTGCAGGACGGCGTCGCCTATACGTGGCAGGCGATGACCTCCAGCGGTGGAACCACGATCACACCGACATGGGTCGGTCACCTGAAGGTCGACCAGCGCATCGGTGACCACGGCCCCTCCCCGGTCGACACCGCAGGCCCGTTTTCCGTCAACCTCGCCAACGGCAACCTCAGCACGTCCCAGGAATCGCCGACGTTCACGACTGTCGCGGGTACCGCAGGTGTCACCTTCGCGTACAACTCGCAACAGACAGATAGCCGAGGGCTCAAGGCGTCCTACTTCGCGGATCTGTCCCACAACGGTCTGATCAGCGACGCCCAGCAGCCGACACTCGTCCGCACCGAACCCCAGGTCAACGTCGACTGGCGCACGGACTCTCCGTTCGCGCCTGCTCTGGCCGCGGATTGGTTCGTCACGCGCTGGGAGGGCTTTTTCGAAGCGCCCAAGGCCGGCACCTACCAGTTCGCCGGTGTGCACGACGACGGCGCGGTCGTCTGGATCAACAACGCCAAGGTCTACGACGTCGGTGTCCCCAGTGACGTGAACTGGACCCAGTCCACCAACGTCACGCTCAGCGCCGGTCAACGGGTGCCGATCAAGGTCGAGAACGCCGAGGCCACGGGCGCCGCCCGGATGACTCTGTTCGTCCGCACGACCGATAACACGACGGTCGCTCCCCAGATCGTCCCTGCCGAGTGGCTGTACACCAATGATCTGCCGGCGCTGCCCCGAGGATGGTCGCTGTCGGCCGATCTGACCGGTGCCGGAGCCAGCTACACCGAAGCCAAGGTCACTGACCAGAACATCGTCCTGACGGACGCCACCGGTGCGAAGCACACCTGGACCAAGAAGAGCACCGGCGGCTACACCGCGCCCGAGAACGAGGACGGGATCCTGGCCCTGGACACCGCTGGGCGAGTCACCTTGACCGAGGCCGGCACGGTGTTCGTCTTCGGCTCGACTGGCAAGCTCGAGAGCCAGTCGACTGTTCTCGACGGCCGCAAACCCGCCATTCTGCAGTACGTCTACGACGGAACCCCGTCTCGATTGCGGGAGATCAAGGACCCCGTATCGCAGCGTTCCCAGATCCTGCACTACGCGCGGGCGGGGAACGACTGCTACGGCGGCGTCACGCCTCCTGCGGGAGCTGATGCGACCGCGCCCGCGCAGATGCTGTGTCGTGTGAGCTACTGGGACGGCACCGAGACCCGGCTGTGGTACTCCCAGGGCCGCCTGGCCCGGATCGAGGACCCCGGTTCGGAGAACAACGACTACGTCTACAACGCCGATGGCTTGATGGCGGGACACCGTTCGCCGCTGGTCGTCGACTGGCTCGCCGCCAACCCCGGCACGCAGCCTGCGGACGACCGCAGCGAGATCACCTACGAGCAGGTCGCCGGCAAACCGAGGGTTACCAAGATCGTTAGCCCTGCCCCCATGCCGAACCAGGCCCGACCGGAACATGGCTACCAGTACGACCCAGCCGCCAAGACGACCAAGGTGACCCTCGCCGGGACCGCCCCGCCCAGCGGGTTCTTCAGCAAGGTCACCTATGACGACGCCGACCGGATGCTGTCCAGCACGGACGCCACCGGCAAGGTCAGCAGCCAGACTTGGAACTCCCGTGACCTGCAGCTGACGAGCACCGATCCGGCAGGCCGGATGTCGACCACGGTCTACGACCACGCCGACAGGGCGACAGACAAGTACGGACCGGCGCCGGCATCGTGCTTCGCTGGCCAGACACCGACCGCCGCATGCGCGAGCACGGTACCCAACACTCACACCGGATACGACGAGAATCTGCGCGGACTGGGCGGCGCGTTCTACGACAACTTGTCGCTGACTGGTGCGCCCAAGGCGTACGCCACGGGAATCGGGGACGCGACCGGCGCTCTCAAGAGCTCCTGGGAGTACGGCACCGCGGTGACTCCTGGCCTCACATCCGATGTCTTCTCGCTCCGCCTCACCGGCGAGATCGCATTCCCCGCGACCGGTGACTACCGGCTGCGCGCCTACGTCGACGACGGCATCCGCATGTGGATCGACGACCAGCTGGTCATGGACTACTGGCAGATCAGCAACCCCGCGTGGCGCGAAGCGACCGTCCGCAGCGACTCGCCGGGACAGATCAAGAAAATCCGGATCGACTACTACGACAACGGCGGCTACGCCAAGCTCGACCTGAACTGGACCACTCCCACGGGTGTCCAGGAACTCGTACCCGGCAGCCAGCTGCGTCCCCGCTACGGACTCACCACCTCGACCACGAACAGCGAATCCCACGGCGTCCCCGACAAGGTCACCACCACCCAATACGGCCAGAACGGTCTTGACCCCGTCTTCGGCCTGGCGACCAGCACCACCACCGGCACCGGTGGGACCCAGCTCACCGAGGGCACCAGCTACGAAACACCCGGAACGGGCTACCTCCGGCAAACCGCCAAGACCATGCCGTCTGGAGCCGTCGCCTCCACAACGACCAACTACGGCGACACCGAGACACGATCCAACCCCTGCGTCCCAGGCAGCCCCGCGGTGAACCAGGGCGGCATGCCGAAATCCTTGACCTCCGCAGCACCGGCCACCGGCACCCTGCGCGTCATCGAGGACGTCTACGACGCCTCAGGGCGTGTCATCGCCAAATCCGTCGCCGGCGACTGGATCTGCACCACCTACGACGCCCGTGACCGCGTCATCGCCGTGACATCCCCGCACAGCTCTGCAGCCGCCGCCCGCACGGTCACCACGACCTACGCCGCAGGAGGTGACCCGCTCACGACCACGGTCGCGGACAACCTCGGCACCATCACCACCAAGACCGACCGGCTCGGCCGGGTCATCTCCTACACCGACGTCCACGGAACCCGCACCAGCACCACCTACGACCTGGCGGGCAGGATCGGCCAGCGGACGGTCACACCACCGAACCCCGCGGACACACCGCAGACCACGGCCTACACCTACGACGACGCAGGCCGCCTCCTCACCGTCAAACTGGGCGCCGTCACCCTGGCCACAGCGACCTACGACAACGCCGGAGAAGCGGCGACCGTGGCCTACGCCAACGGCGCCAGCCTGACGGGGATCGGAGCGGACCAAGCAGGGAAGACCAGCTCCCTGACCTGGAAAACCAGCGATAGCCGCACCATCACGTCCGACGTGACCCGGACACGGGCTGGAACCATCGTCGACGAATCACAAGGCGGCACCGACGCTCGGCCCGATGGCCCAAACTACAGCTACGACAGCGCCGGCCGGCTCGTGGAAGCCTACGTCCCCGGCCACCACTACACCTACGATTTCACCTCGCCCTCCGCGGCCTGCCCGACTGGCACGCAAGCCAACGCCGGCGTCAACACCAACCGTGTCCGCCTGCTCGACCAGACCGCCGCGGGCACGGCTGAAACCGGGTACTGCTACGACGCAGCGGACCGGCTCCTCGCCACCACCGGGGCCAACGCCACAACCGGGATCAAATACGACTCCCACGGCAACACCGTCGAGTTCACCACCGGCGGGTCCACCACCTACCTCGGCTGGGACAGCACCGAACGCCACCTCACGGCCCGCACTGTCGGTCCTGATGCCGCTGATGTCGCCTACGTGCGGGACGCCACCGACCGCGTCACGCAGCGTGCCGCGTCCCAGGGCGACATCGTGACCAATGTGCTCTTGTCCTACACCGCCGAGGGGGACAGCGCCGACTTGGCACTCAGCCCAGACAAGCGGCTCCTGACACAGAGCATCAGCTTGCCCGGCGGCGTGCTGTACACCGTCCGTCACGGCGCAGAGAACCCGACGGCGACCTGGGACCTTCCCGACGTCCGCGGAAACATCATCGCGACCTGCGACGACACCGGCAAGCAGGTCGGCGATTCGCGCGCCTACACCCCGTTCGGGGAACCGCTCGACACCACGGGCAGCGTCAATGCCGACGCCGTCCCGGACAACCAACCTGGGCAGATGGACTATGGCTGGCTCGGACGCCATCAGCGCGCCTACGAGCACGCCGGCGCACTGTCCATCGTCCAGATGGGCGCACGGCCCTATAGCCCGCTACTCGGCAGATTCCTCTCCGTCGACCCGGTCGATGGTGGATCCGCCAACGACTACGACTACGTCTACGCCGACCCCATCAACGAGACCGACCTGACCGGCCAGTGCGTGCCGCGTGGACCACGATCCATGATCCGCTGCTTCGGCGGCATCGGCCGGGGCTTCATGAACGACATGAAACGAGCCGGGCACTGGATCAACTCGACGGTCGTACCCTGGGTAAAGCGCACCGCCTGGCCATGGGTCAAACGCACCAGCAAAAGCCTGATGCTCCGGTGGGCCGTCGGCATGGCCCGCGGCCTCCAGTACGTCGGCAACGGCTACCACGCGACCCGGGCAAGGGCCAGCCTCTTCTACCGTGTATTTTCCTGGAGATGTCTACAAAGAGCCAACGCAGTCGCGAACTCGTGGGGCATGCTAGGAATCAAATGGATTAAGTATACTGGGTATGGCGTGGGTTGTTTGTGGGGAATGAGGTTCGGATAATGACCGACACGTTCGGCCCAGGCTCATTGAATGCCGAGGCGGCAGCGATCTTCGCCGAGCTGTGTCGTGAACCGGCAGATGACGGTTACTTTCGTCGCCTGGTGGCTGATGACAGTCCTACGCTCGATGAGAGTCTCACCGCGGTCATCCGGGCCGCCACAGGACAGCACGACGTCATGGTGCTGGCATGCAGGGTGCTGATCGAACGGGACCCGTGGCGAAGTCTTGATTTCTTTCCGGACTTCGTCCGCCCGGCCGCGGTGGCACGGGAGCGGGGAGCGAAGATCCTTGCATGGTTCGCGCAGATCTTTGTGGGTGATCCCTCGCCCACGGCATGGCAGTTCGGCTATTCACGCCTTCGCAGCGTGGACGCGATCGGCGATTACACCCGGCTGGCCAAGCATCACTTTGCTGCGGTCCGGCTCGGGGCGATGCTCGGGTTGGCCGACACGGCCGACCTGGCCGCTCTCGATCCCCTCGCACGCGGACTCGACGATCGCTCACAGCGCGTCCGTGAGGCTGCGGCGAATGCCGTGCGCCGCCTTCGCCATGCGGGGCCGGTGAAGGACATTCTCGCTCATCCAGTTCATCAAAAGCTCATACAGGCGCTATCCGACAGGAGCGCCGAAGTCCGCATCGCAGCAGCGCGCGCACTCGGCTCGTTGGGCGATCACGACTCGCTTCGAAAGCACAGCCACTCCCTGCAAGAAGAAGGGGCGGAGCTTAAGCGGATCCTCAATGACCACGTCCCCCCGCTCGACAAAATCTGGCCCCTCGACGACACGACCTGACCCTTTCCGCGACCACGACCGTAGCCAGCGCCAGACTGAAGCGCGCCCACGTGACGCGCTGCACGGTTCGAATGCCGCGATCCTGAATGCGGCACGACGTGGGCTGTAGCGCTACATGTACGCCTCATTGGCGCTGTCGGGGCTGGTGCAGCACTCATGGCCGCGTCCAGGCGGCCCGCGATGGGCAGCGACATGGCGGCCGAGGTGTGCAGGAGCTCGAAGATCGTCGCGCCGAAGGTCTGGGCGGAGCCGGTCGCAACCTCGGCGGGCGAGGCGGGGTCGAGAGTGGAGAGCTCGTTGACGAGTTTCCACCACGCGGTGTCCGCCTGGCCGTGGTCGATCGTGATTCTGGCGGGCGCCTGATTCACATACGGCAGCAGTTCTCCAGAGAGCCGGGGGAGCTTCCAGGTAAGCGCCGCGGTTGCCTTCGCGGTGCGGGCGAGGGCGCGGGCAGGCGGTGTGCAGGCGCAGCGATCCGAAGGGGACAGCGCCGGAGCGGAACATCTTGCAGGGTAGTGCGATGGGTGTTGGTCTGGGTCTCGGTTGCTGGCCCGGGCTCCTGGTACCGGCTCCGCTCTCAGCACAGCCCCGATGCTTGGCGTATCTGCGTCGGCCAGAACGTCGACTTCACCGGCGATGACGGGACGACTTCGGTGTCAGACGAGATCAGGCTCGACGAAGCGGACCGCAAGGCGCACTGGCGGAAGGTCGTGCTGCGGCCCTTCCAGGTGCACACCGACACCCTTTCCTCAAATTCGAGGGAAACAGCAGGCTTCCTGCTAGGCAGCCATCACCAACGGCAAGGTGTTCGAGGTCCGGTAATCCGTCAAGCCAGCCCCGGGTTAGTGCTTCCGGAGGGAAGTTCACGCTGGGATTCATCCGGCGTGACGAACCGGGCCGCCCCCGAATCCTCCTAGGGTCGTCACCAGCGAGGCTAGGAGGGGAAGTATGCGCAGGCTCTTGCGCGGCGGTCGTGTCGTCGACCCGGACACACCGGTCGACGGATCGGAGGAGGTCGCGATCGCCACCGGCGAGACCGGCGCGGCGATGCACCATTGCCACGTCACCAGCACGGCGGCACGCCATGTCGACCGGGTGCTCGCCGCGCTGGAATCGAGCCGTTCCGCCGGATCGCGGGTGACGGTGGAGGCCTATCCGTACGGGGCGGGCTGCACCGCGGCTGGTGCGTTCTTCCTCGACCCCTCGCGGGTCGTGCTTCTGGAGACCGGCGAACGGATCGCCGACGAGGCGCGGTTGCGGCACGTCCGGGCCGAGATGCCGGGTGCGCCGTGCCTTCTCGAGTCGCTCGACGAGCAAGATCCGGGAGAACGGCCCCTGCTGCACAGGCCGGTCGCTTTCCCGACTCGCTCGTTGCGAGCGACGCGATGCCGACGTACTGGCCCGACGGCACCAGCGAGAGCACCCGATGGCCGCTTCCGCCGGGTGGGGCGACCCACCCGCGCACGGCGGGGGCGTTCTCGAAATCGCTTCGGCTGATGGTGCGCGAAACCGGCGCCTGGACCTGGCTGGAAGCGTTCCGCCGTTGCTCCTATCTGCCCGCGCGGGTGCTGGACGAGGTCGCGGCCGCGGACATCGTCGTCCTCGACCCGGCCACCATCACCGACACCGCCACGTATCTCGACCCGACCCGTGCTCACCGACGCGTGCCCGGGCAGGCCGCTGCGGGGCGAACCGCGGTGACCTGCCAGGACGCGGCCGATCTGGCAGACCGCGCCGGGCGTCAAGTCCGGAATACCATTCCGTCCGGTCGAACCAGCCGGTTCGGGCGAGGCCGGACCTACCTTCGGGAGTGCGGACACCGGTGCCGAGCAAACCGCATACGAGTCTGAGCCGCGTCATCGAAGCACTCGGGGGCGTGCTCCTCGAGCCGATCGCGGTCGGCCGGGACACCCGTCGCCACCTCGGCGGCGTGGTGATCCACGACCCGTACGACGACGCCGAGTTCCCCGACCGAGCAGTGGTCCTCGGGGTCGGGGTGCGCGATCCCGGTGAGATCGGGAAGCTGCTGCACGAGGTCGGCGAACGCGGCGCGTCCGCGCTGATCGTGCGCTCGCCGACCTCCGCTCCGGCCGAGCTGGCGCGGGCGGCCGCGTCGTCCGGGGTGGCGTTGATCGGGCTGGCGAGCAGGGCGTCGTGGACGCAGCTGGCCGCGATGCTCCGCACGTTGCTGGCCGAGGGCGACGTCGGCGACGTCTCCCCGGAGGCACTCGGCGGAATCCCGACCGGCGATCTGTTCGCGCTGGCCAACGCGATCGCGGCGCTGCTCGACGCGCCGATCACCATCGAGGACCGTGACTCGCGGGTGCTCGCTTTTTCCGGCCGTCAGGACGAAACCGATCCGCCGCGGGTCGAAACAATCCTCGGCCGCCAGGTACCGGAACGCTACACCCGGGGCTTGGAGCGGAGCGGCTTCTTCGACCGCCTCTACCGCGAGACGGGTCCGGTCTATTTCTATCCGGACGACGAGGATGGCGAGAACCGTCCCCGGGTGGTGGTCGCCGTCCGGGCGGGCGATGAGGTGCTCGGCTCGATCTGGGCCGTGGTCGATCACGCGCTGAGCGAAGAACGTGCGGTGGCGCTGGCGGAAGCTTCGAAGATCGTGGCATTGCACCTGCTCCGGCTGCGGGCCGGAGCCGATGTCGAACGTCGGCTGCGAGCCGATTTGGTGAGCACCGCGCTCGAAGGCGGGCGCCGGGCCCCGGAAGCCGTCGCACGCCTCGGCCTGCTGGGCCAACCCGCCGTCGTGCTCGCGATGGGTTTGCTCGACCCGGCCGACGACGGCCCCTGGCTCGCCACCGAACGCCAACGCGTCGCCGATGCCCTCGCCATGCACTTGAGCGCGGTCCAGCCGCGCTCGGCGGTCGCGCTCATCGGCGAGGTCGCGTACGGAATCGTGCCGGTACCCGGAAATCACGGCGATCATCAGGAACGCGCGGTACGCGTCGCGACCGCTTTCCTGGAACGAATCGGGCACCGGGTCTCCGCGGCGATCGGCGTGGGACCGCCGGCACTCGAGGGTGCGGGCCTGTACGACTCCCGCAGCGGGGCGGACCGGGCGTTGCGGGTGCTGCTCGGCAACGGTGGCTCCAAGCGGGTGATCACGGCCGAGGACGCGCACGTCGACGCGCTGATGCTCGAGCTGGCGGACCTTGCCGCGGCCCGCGGCGATGCCGCGACCGGGCCGATCGCGAGGCTGCTGGCCTACGACCGGGAACACCAGTCCCAGTTCGTGCACACGCTGCGGTGCTGGCTGGATTCGTTCGGGGACATCAACGCCGCGTCGGCGGCGGCATATGTGCATCCGAGCACCTTCCGCTACCGGTTGCGCCGGCTGGCCGAGGTAGGCGAAATCGACCTCGACGACCCCCGGGACCGGTTCGCGGCGATGGTGCAGCTGCATCTGCTGCTCCATGGCAAGTGGTCCGGAGAAGCCTGACACCCCTGTCCGTGCGGATGAACTTTCCCCACCGGTCTCCTCGGTTCGGACGAACAGGGGACGTCCCGCCGCGACTTAGCATTCCCGCAACGCCGGACCATCCACACCGGACAAGAGGTGCGCATGTCGAAAATTTCCGAGATCGATACCTGGCTCCGGGAGAACTTCTCCCTCTTGCTGGACAAGCACCAGGTGCCCGGTGCCGCGATCGCCGTATTCGCCGACGGCGAGATCGTCGAGCACGCGGCGGGTGTCGTGAACACGGCCACCGGGGTGGAGTCCACAACGGACTCGGTGTTCCAGATCGGGTCGATCACCAAGATCTGGACGACCACGTTGATCATGCAGCTGGTCGACGAGGGCCTGGTCGACCTCGACCGTCCGGTGCGCGACTACCTGCCCGAGTTCCAGGTCGCCGACGCCCGCGCCGCGGCCACGATCACCGTCCGGCAACTGGCGTGTCACACCGGCGGGTTCGAAGGCGACGTTTTCGCCGACACGGGGACCGGCGAGGACGCGGTGGCGAAGCTCATCCCGCTGCTGTCGGACGTCCCACAGCTATTTCCGCCGGGCGAGCGGTTCTCCTACAGCAACGCCGGCTTCTGCGTGCTCGGCCGCATCGTCGAGGTGCTGCGAGGCAAGTGCTGGGACGACTGCGTGCGCGAACGGCTGATCGGCCCGCTCGGCCTGACCCATGCCGGCTGCGGGGCCGAGGACGCCATCCGCCATCGCGCCGCGGTCGGTCACATCCTGCCGGAATCGGGCGGCGAGCCGGTGCCCACGAAGGTCTGGTCGCTCGCCCGCTCCAACGCACCCGCCGGTGCGACGCTGGTCATGCGCCCGCGCGATCTGCTGACCTTCGCCCGCATGCACTTGAACGAGGGTAAGGCCGACAGCGGTGTCCAGGTGCTGTCGCCGGAATCGGTGCGCGCGATGCGCGAACGGCAGGTCGCCGTGCCGGATCTCGGCATCATGGGCACACACTGGGGCCTCGGCTGGGTGGACTTCGGCTGGCAGGGCGGCACGGTGGTCGGCCACGACGGCGGCACGATCGGCCAGTCGGCCTTCCTGCGGATCGCGTTGGAGCGCGACGTCGCGTTCGCGTTGCTGACCAACGGAGGGGCGACGCTGAAGGTCTACCACGAGATCGCCGCCAAGCTGATGCGCGAACTCGCCGGGATCACGGTCCCGCCGCTGCCCGAACCGGATCCCGCACTGGCCCCGGCCGATCTTTCCCGGTACGTGGGGGAGTACTCGTCCCGGGTCGTCTCCACCGTCGTCACCGCCGAGGGCGGCCGGCTCTGGCTGCGGCGCACCCCGAAGGGGGAGTTCGCCGAACTCGACGAGCCCTCGGGCACGGTGGAGTTGCTGCCGTGGCACGGTGAAACCTTCGTCGCCGTCATTCCGGAAGTCCCCGGCGCTTACGTGGCCCACGAGTTCGTCGGCGACGACGGCACCGGCCGGGCCCGGTTCCTCCACACCGGACGCGCGGACCGGCGGGTGTCGCGATGAACGACATCCGCGAACGGATCGAAGCCGTGTTCGCCGCCGCGGGTGCCGAAGGGTCGCTGCACGCGAGGGAAATCGGTGTGCCGGACGGGGCCGAGGTGTCGGTCGGCGCCGACGATCAGGTGGTCCTCGCCTCGGTGTTCAAGATCCCGATCGCGCTCGCCTATGCCAAGGAAGTGGTGGCCGGACGGCTCGACGAGACCGAATACACGAAGGTGACCGCGCGGTACCGGATCGGCGGCATCGGCACCGCGGGCTGCGCCGACGACGTGGAGATGACCTGGCGCGACCTCGCCTGGTTCATGCTCACGATGAGCGACAACGCGGCGACCGACCTGATCTGGAACCGGATCGGCCAGGAGACGATCTGCCGGGCGGTCGCGGATCTCGGGCTGAGCCGCACCCGGCTGATCGGCTCGTGCGAGGACTCGTTCCGGATCGGGATCGCCGAACTCGGCGGGACCGATCTCGCCGAGATCGACGCCCTGCTGGCCGAAGCCACCGACGAACAGGTGCGGAACCTGTCGATGTGCGACCCGGAAAGGGAAACCTCGTCGACGCCGCGCGAGACGACCGAACTGCTCGACGCGATCTGGACCGACCGGGCAGGCGAACCCGAAGCCTGCGAACGCGTCCGGACGATTATGGCCCAGCAGATCTGGCCGCATCGGCTGTCCTCCGGATTCCCTTCAGACGTACAGATAGCCGCGAAGACCGGGACCCTGCCGGGCATCCGCAACGAGGCGGGAGTGCTGACCTTGCCCGAGGGCCGCCGGTTCGCGGTCGCGGTGTTCACGCGCGCCCATTCCCTCGACGATCGCCTTCCCGAAGTCGACGCGTCCATCGGCGCCGTCGCCCGGCTGGCAGTCGATCACCTCCTTGCCGAAAACGCGACACCGTAGGAGAACTCCCATGAAAACTGCTCGGCACACCGCCGTGACGGCAGTAGTGGTGGCTTTGACCGTGAGCGCGTGCGCGGCCCCGGCGCCTTCCGGGACGGATCCGACCGCGAACCGGAACCTGGCCGACGGCAAGACCTTCACCTACGCCGTCGCTTCGGATCCGGGGACGCTCGACCCGGCGCTCACCGTGCTCTCGATCGCCGGCGAGATCGGTCGTTATCTCTATGACGGGTTGCTCGGCGTGGACGGCAAGGGGCAACCCGAGGCCGGGCTCGCGGCACAGTGGGAGGCCACCACGACCACCGCGTCCTTCACCCTGCGCAAGGGCATCACGTGTCCCGACGGGAGCCCGCTCACCGCGACGGACGTCGCGGCGAACATCAACTTCATCGGCGACCCGGCGAACAAGTCACCGATCGCGGGCAACACCGTGCAGGTGGGTACGAAGGCGGTCGCCGACGACGCGGCGGGCACCGTGAAGGTCACCAGCGGGGCACCGGACGCGTTCCTGCTGCGCAACACCGGCAACGTCCCGATCGTCTGCGCGAAGGGTCTCGCCGACCGCAAGACGCTGGCCAAGGGCGAGAACGGCACCGGCATGTTCACCATGTCCGAGATCGTCCCGAACGACCACTACACGCTGACCCGGCGCAAGGACTACAACTGGGGTCCGGGGACCTTCGATCCCGGGCAGAAGGGCTTGCCGGACAAGGTGGTCATCCGGGTCATCCCGAACATGACGACCGTGACGAACCTGCTGCTGTCCGGTGAACTCAACGCCGCCCAGGTGATCGGGCCGGACCAGCAGCGGCTGCGGGCGCGCGGGTTGTTCCACGCCGACATGACCGTGGCGTTCGGCGAGTTGTGGTTCAACCAGGCGCCCGGCCGGTTCGGCGCGGACCAGGCGATGCGCCGCGCACTGGTGCAGGCACTCGACCTCGCCCCGGTCGCCAAGGTGCTGACCCGGGACGCAGGCGCCCCGGTCCGGGGCTTGATCACCATGGAACCCCTGGCGTGCACCGGCGACTCCGCCACCGGGCACATCCCCGGCTTCGACCTCGCCGCGGCCAAGGCCGCGCTCGAAGCGGCAGGCTGGAAACCGGGCCCGGACGGCATCCGGATGAAGGACGGCAAGCGCCTCGCACTGACCGCCATCTACGGCACGCAGATCGGCGCGACCATGACACCGGCAGCCGAGCTGATGCAGCGGGGCTGGAAGGAGGCAGGCGTCGACGTCACGCTCAGGGGCCTGGACAGCCCGGCGACCAGCCAGACGCTGTTCGCCACCGGTGACTGGGATATCTCGATGGCCCCGGTCAGCCTGAATCTGCCGAGCCAGCTGATCCCGTTCGTGTCCGGCAGCCGTCCCCCAGAGGGCACGAACTTCGCGCACATCGACAATCCGCGGTACGACGCGCTGGTCGCCAAGGCGGCCACCCAGGTCGGGACAGCGGGCTGCCCGGACTGGCTGGCCGCGGAGACCGCGCTGTTCGAACGCCAGGACGTCGCACAGTTCGCGAACTCGGTGCTCCCGACCTTCGGGAACAAGGCGCGGTTCGAGATTTCGAACACCTTCCTTCAACCGTCGTCGATCCGCATGTATGCCTGACGACCGGCGTGGTCGCCCCTTCGCCCAGCGGCTCGGGGTAGAGCTGCCGACGGGAGCGCGGAACACTGACGCCGGATGCCAGGAGACGTCCTCGAATAGCTGAGTTGGTTACTTCGAGCGTCTCTTGACGACCTTGCCGTCCTCCGACCCCGTCGGCGGTGAGGCTGTTGTCAGGCGGCGTTCGGCCACGCGGCGTGCGGTTAGCGCGCCGTGAGAACGATCTTCCGCTCTTCGGGTGATCGTTTCCTCTTTCCGCTGACGAAGCCTGCTCGCGGAGTGGGTGAATGGCGTTCTGAGGGAACAACTTTGGGGAGGGAAACTATGCGATGGAAGACATCGCTGGTCATTTTCGTCATGGTCCTCACGGCCTCGTTCGCCGCCGCGGCACCGGCGTCGGCGGAACCGATCACCGCGGAATCCACGGCGGAGTGCGAGCGCGGGGTGAACGGTTTCGTGGACATACCCGACGGTCTCACTGGCGAGCCGGTCCGCGTCATGGTGGTGGGCGGGCTCATGACGGTGACCCTGTACAAGGGCTATGTCCAAGGGCTGCGCGGGTGGGCGCACGCGCGTGGTGCCACGCAGGCGGGCGACCTGGTCTGGATGGACTGGACGAAGAACGGCGGCCTGAGCTGGATCCAATGCGGGCCGTTCGTGATCCCTCATGCGCAGGCCACCAAGACCAGCGCGGCGCAGCGGACGGACCCTTCGCCGACCTGGCAATTCCGGGCCTGCGGCATGTTGCGTGATCAGCCGCGGACCACCAAGTGCACCGAACCCTGGTGGTGAGCGTTCAGTACCAAGCACAGCGAGGATTTCCGGCGTCGGCCGAACTCAAGCCGGGTCGGTGTCGAGTACGCGACAGTCTGCGGCTGGGAACCAGCCCGTCAGTGGCGCTGGGGGGGGATTGGGTGTGGAGAACTCGGGCAGGGTGAACACGGCTACTTCCCGTCCGCGGTCATGTGCTCGGTGAGTCGCAACGCCTCTTCGAGGAGGGTTTCCACGATGGCGCTTTCCGGAACGGTTTTGACGACTTCGCCGCGGACGAAGATCTGGCCTTTGCCGTTGCCGGAGGAGACGCCGAGGTCGGCTTCACGTGCTTCACCGGGCCCGTTGACCACGCAGCCCATGACCGCGACCCGCAACGGGATCGGGAAGTCCTCGAAGGCCGCGGTGACTTTTTCGGCGAGGGTGTAGACGTCCACCTGGGCACGACCGCAGGACGGGCAGGACACGATCTCCAGCCGGCGCGGGCGCAGACCGAGTGATTCGAGGATCTGGGCGCCGACCTTGACCTCCTCGACCGGTGGGGCGGACAGTGACACCCGGATGGTGTCGCCGATGCCTTCGTTGAGCAGGATGCCGAACGCGACGGCGGACTTGACGGTTCCCTGGAGCAGTGGTCCCGCTTCTGTGACGCCGAGGTGCAGCGGGTAGTCGCAGCGGCGCGCGAGGAGCCGGTACGCCGAGACCATCACCAGCGGGTCGTGGTGTTTCACCGAGATCTTCAGGTCACGGAATCCGTGTTCTTCGAACAAGGAGCATTCCCACAACGCGGACTCCACCAGTGCCTCCGGGGTCGCGCTGCCGTGTTTGGCCAACAGCCGCTGGTCCAGCGAACCGGCGTTGACGCCGATCCGGATGGGTGTCCCGGCGGCCGCGGCGGCGGCCGCGATCTCGGCGACCCGGTCGTCGAACTTCTTGATGTTGCCGGGGTTCACCCGGACCGCGGCGCAGCCCGCGTCGATGGCGGCGAAGACGTACCGCGGTTGGAAGTGGATGTCCGCGATGACCGGGATCTGTGACTTCGCCGCGATGACCGGGAGCGCGTCGGCGTCGTCCTGTGAGGGGACGGCGACCCGCACGATCTGGCAGCCCGCGGCGGTGAGCTCGGCGATCTGCCGCAGCGTGGCGTCGATGTCGGAGGTGAGGGTGGTGGTCATCGACTGCACGGAGACGGCCGCGTCGCCCCCGACCGGCACGGAACCGATCATCAGTGGTCGGGAAGCCCGGCGACGCGGCGCCGGGACCGGTGTGCCCAGCAGGATGGAGGTCATCGGCGTTCCTCGGGCAGCGGTGAACCGGTGGCGTTGGTGAGGCGTTTGAGGATGGTGGCCGCGATCCCTGCGGCGTCGAGGCCGTGGGCGCGCAAGATCTGGTCTCGGGGGCCGTGTGACAGGAATCCGGGCGGCAGGGCGAAAGCCGCGACCCGCGGGGGCGGCTCGGCGGCGGTGGCCGTCGTGGTGAGGGCTTGGGCGATCCGGGTGCCGAGAGCGCCGGTCGTGGTGGTGTCCTCCACGGCGAGGACCACGTCGTGGACGCGCGCCAGTGCGAGCAGTGCCGGGTCGAGTGGAGCGATCCAGCGTGGGTCGTACACGGTGGTCGGCACGCCGTGCTGGGCGAGTTCGTCGGCGGCGGCCAGGCAGGCCGCGGCCAGCGGGCCGACCGCGACCAGCAACACCCGTGATCCCGGATCCTCGCGGAGAACGTCGCCGTGGCCGACGCGGCGCAGCGACGGGATGTCCGGCCCGGCGGCGGACTTGGGGTAGCGGATCGCGGTCGGGGTGTCGGTGACGTCGACGGCTTCGCGCAACAGATCCCGCAGCCGGGTGGCGTCGCGGGGTGCGGCGAGCCGCAGTCCCGGCACGATCGGCAGCACGGAGGCGTCCCACATGCCGTGGTGGCTGGCGCCGTCGGGTCCGGTGATCCCGGCGCGATCCAGCACGAAGGTGACGGGCAGCCGGTGCAGCGCGACGTCCATCAGGACCTGGTCGAAGGCCCGGCTCAGGAAGGTCGAATAGATCGTGACCACCGGATGCAGCCCACCGAAGGCCATGCCCGCGGCAGAGGTGACCGCGTGCTGTTCGGCGATGCCGACGTCGAACACCCGATCGGGGAAGGCCGCGGCGAACTCGCCGAGTCCGCAGGGGCGCAGCATCGCCGCGGTCACGCACACCACGTCGTCGCGCTCGGCGCCGATCGAGGTGATCTCCTCGCCGAACACCGACGTCCACGTCGCCGCACCCGGGGAACTGGGCAGAGCGGTCTCGGGATCGACGACCCCGACCGCGTGCAGGCAGTCCGCGTCGTCCTGCTCGGCGGGCGGATATCCCTTGCCCTTGCGGGTGACACAGTGCACCACGACCGGGCGGCGTATCGCCTCCGCGCGCCGCAACGCGTGTTCCACCGCCGCGACGTCGTGGCCGTCGACCGGGCCGAGGTAGGTCAGCCCGAGGTCGGCGAAGAGGTTGCCTTGCGTGGCGTCGCACAGCCGGGCCAGATGCTGGGCCAACCCGCCGACGGTCGGGGCGTAGGAGCGGCCGTTGTCGTTGAGCATGATGATCACCGGCCGCTCTGGGGCCGCGGCGATGTTGTTGAGCGCCTCCCAGGACATGCCGCCGGTCAGAGCGCCGTCGCCGACGAGCGCCACGATCCGGCGATCGTCGCCGCGTAAGGCGAACGCCTTCGCGAAACCGTCCGCATAGGACAGTGCGGTGGACGCGTGGGAGTTCTCGACGACGTCGCACGGAGACTCCGCGCGCGACGGATACCCGGACAGGCCACCAGGCTGGCGCAGAGAGTCGAAACCGTCGCCGCGGCCGGTGAGGATCTTGTGGACGTAGGCCTGGTGCCCGGTGTCGAAGAGCAGGATGTCGTGGTGGGGATCGAAGACCCGGTGCATGGCCAGTGTCAGCTCCACCACCCCGAGGTTCGGACCCAGGTGACCGCCGGTGTGGCAGACCTTCTCGATCAGGAAGTGGCGGATCCGCGCGGCGTGCTCGACGGGACTGGTCATGAGAGCCTCGCGGGCACGGGCAGGGAGAAGCGCACGGTCTCGCGGGTGGATTCCCGCTCGGCCACCGTGACCGGACCGAGCAACCGCAGTGCGTCGAGGACGTCATCGACCAGCTGTTGCGGGGCGGACGCGCCCGCGGTGACGGCGACGCACCTCGTCTCCGCCAGCCAGTGCGGGCGGAGGCCGCCGGCGTCGTCGATGAGGTGAGCCGGGGTGCCGTGCTGATGGGCGAGTTCCACCAGCCGCACCGAATTGGACGAGTTGGCCGAGCCGACAACGAGTACCAGGTCCGCCTCCGCCGTGATCGCGCTCAGCGCGTCCTGCCGATTGGTGGTGGCGTAGCAGATGTCATCGGACGCCGCGCTCCGCAACGCGGGATAGCGTCGTCGCAGGGCTTCGATGATCTCGGTGGTCTCTCCGACGGCCAGGGTGGTCTGGGTCAGGTACGACACGCGGGCCGGGTCCGGCACGTCCAGGTGTGCGACATCGGCGACGTCCTGTACGAGGACCGTGTTGCCGGGAGCCTGTCCGAGGGTGCCCTCGACCTCCTCGTGTCCGGCGTGTCCGATCAGGACCACGGTGTCGCCGCGAGCGGCGAACCGGCGCGCTTCGGTGTGCACCTTGGCGACCAGCGGACAGGTCGCGTCGATCACTTCCAGCCCTCGTTCGGCGGCCTGCGCGTGCACCGCGGGGGACACCCCGTGTGCGGAGAACACCACCGTGGCGCCGGCGGGGACCTCGTCCAGTTCGTCGACGAAGATCGCGCCTCGAGTCCGCAGGTCGGCCACGACGTGGGTGTTGTGCACGATCTGCTTGCGCACATAGAGGGGCGGTGGCCGCAGCCGGAGGAGATTCTCGACGACCTCGATGGCACGTTCGACCCCGGCACAGAACGAGCGCGGAGAGGCGAGCAGGACCGTCCGCGGTCCGAAGGCGACCTGCCAGGCAGGATCACGGATGTCGATCATGCGTCCTCCTGGGAAGTATCAGCGATCGCGTTGCGTGACCAGCTGGGCGAGCGCGGTCATTCTCGTCACCGCGCCCCGAGCCGACGCCACGCTCGATAAACTTTGCAGTGCTTGCGCCAGCAGTCGCTCGGCCTGCTTCTCGCTCCAGGCTCGGCCACCAGCCAGATCGATCAGCTCGGCGGCCCTCGCCAGCTCGTTCGCGGACAGGGGTGCATCACCCGCGTACAGGTCGGCCAGTTCCCGCCCAGCGGGCGTACCGGAACTCAGCGCGGCGACCACCGGTAGGGACTTCTTGCGGTTCTGCAGGTCGGAGTACACCGGTTTGCCGGTCTTGTCCGGCTCACCCCAGATCCCCAGTAGGTCGTCCACGTGCTGGAAGGCCAGGCCAAGGCAGCTGCCGAACTGCCGCATCCGCTCGATGTTCTCGGCGGTGGCTCCACCGAACGAGGCGCCGAGTGCGCAGGCGCAGCCCAGCAGGGAGGCGGTCTTGTCCTCCGACATGCGCAGGCACTCGGCCGGTGACACCACTGAGCGGTGTTCGAAGGACATGTCGACACTTTGTCCGTGCACCAGCTGCTGGACAGCCGCGGCGAGCATCTTCAGCCCGGCGGGCGCGGCCGGGTGCCTGCTCCCGGCCAGCACTTCGAAGGCCAACGTCAGCAAGGCGTCTCCGGTGAGGATCGCGGCGCCGACCCCGAACACGCTCCACGCGGTCCGCCGGTGGTGGCGGGTGGTGTCGCAGTCCATGACGTCGTCGTGCAGCAACGAGAAGTTGTGCACCAGCTCGACCGCGACGGCGGCAGGGAGTGCCTCAGCGGGCCGGCAACCGGCGGCTTCAGCCGAGAGCAGGGTCAGCGTGGGACGGATCGCCTTGCCGCCCCCGCCGATCTTGGCCGGGCGGCCGTCTTCGTCCCACCACCCGAAGTGGTACCCCGCGATACGCCGGACCGGACCGGGCAACGCGTCCACCGCCGTCCGCAGCGCCGGGACGATCGTGGCCTTGCCGGACGCCAGCGCTTCGCGAGCCGACCCGGCCGTGCGTGGTGGTTCGAGTTGAGTCATGTCAACGGCCGATCTCGACCTGATCAAGCACGCCCATCGCGTCGGAGACGAGAATCGCCGCCGAGTAGTACGCGCTCACCTCATCGCGTTCGACCACGGTGTCGCTGACCTGATCGGGTAAGAATCCCCAGCGGGATTCGACCATCTCGGTGATCTTGGCTCGCCGAAGCGCGCGATCGGCCACAACTCACCTCCAGCCCAGTGCGGTGTGAGTCCCCAGTACATCGTCGAGCCTGCCGATGGCGCAGCCATTTCAGCACCCCGGAATGTTGAACGTGTTGAACGCCCGCCTTCCTGTGCAGGCTTTTTGTCAGGAAGTTGGCTGAAGTGGGATCGCGGAGACCTGGCGTGAGCCGTCTGGACGGTGCGCAGAGTTGAGGCAGGAACACTGCCTCGACCGGTTTCGTCTGTGCTGATCGCGCGCCCTGCCTAAGGATGTTCGGATTCGGGTAGTGCGTAGGCGCGGTCGAGACCTTCCAAGTAGCCGACGTATGGGCGGCCTTGACCTGCGTCAGGTGCGTAGCGCGGCGACTCGCCGCACCAGTCGTGATTGCCACGCATGCACGCTCGCAGTGCTCCGGCATACCGGCACACTCGTGCCCATTCGGAGTCGGTGAGGTGGAGTTCAGCGCGCACGGTGGGAAGGGAGCTCTGCAGCACGACGAACGAGTCGGTCCAGTCCTGGACCATCGTCCGGCAGTGGCCCACCGCCCGCTCTGTGTCCCAGCCGTGGTGCCGGCACAGGACCAAGACGATGTTGTGCAGGTCGCCGTCGGCGACCTCCTTGTCGAGGGACAGCACGTCCTGAACGACATCGATCACCTGAGCGGAGAGGTGGCAAAGCTGTCGGACGGTTTCATGGCGGGCCACCCGCAAGGGGAGCTCGCAGTCGTCGATCCGCTCGGCCAGCATCATGATGATGTCTGTGGCCCCGGTCCGGATGCGCAGATCAAGATAGCCATCGGGGAGCAGGGTCGCTTGGTCCCGGCGGTTGGCAGCCTCCTCGATGTAGCCTTGCAGAAATCGGGCGAAGCACGCTGCGGCGCGGGCCTGCCAGGCCGAGCTCATTCCCTCGGTCAACCTCTCCCAGATGTCGGTGAAGGCTCGCTCCGCTGGAGACAACGGGGACGGGCCATCGGCGTCGAGAATGGCGACGTGGCGCTGAATGAGCTCACGCACGTGATCCGGCCGGTCGGCCAGCGGCCCGTCGAACTGCCCGTCGGCTGCCATCATCCAGCCGTAGAAGTCGGTCGCCAGCAACAGTTCAGGACCGCGCGCGTCCGGGTGAAAATGTGCCGCGCACCGATGCGGGCACCAGGACATCAGGCGGTCTATTGCGGCCGGGCTGGCCAGCAGACCGCTGTCCACCAGCCAACGACGATGCCGCTGCGCGACCTCGGTCAAGACGGGCAGTTCGGCCGCAGGGAAAGGCAGATCGAATACGGCGCGCTCCATTGCGGCTCCTCCTGGGTCCTTCAGCGCCGGCGAACCAGGAAAGCCGGCGATCCCGGCCGGTCGCGAGCGCGGTCGCAGGCCTGGCAGCCGGAAGCGTGCCGCCAATCGCCGGTCTGCGCGGTAGCGCTCCGTAGTACACCAAGGGACGTTGTAGTGGCATAGATGTAGGGATCACCTGAGTGTTGATTATGTTGAACGGCTGCGTACCGGTACGCCATCGGCGAGCGCTCAGTCAGGAGGCGTGGGCCGCGCCCGTGGCCGGATTCGAGCGCAGGGCATTGCCGCAGACCGGTTCATGTGCGGTTCATTCGGGTGAAAGTCAACAATTCTTTTCCGCGAACCCGGCGAGGGTAGCCTAACGTCGGAGTTCGTTGGACACAGCGCAGGAGGAGGATAGCGGAACGCAGGTTCGTGGCATGGCAGTTTGGTGGAAGAAAATCGTCGACAGCCAGGAACACCGAGTTGCTCTTTGACTCGAGATGTCGGTGCTCCGAGCGAAACAGACGTGGCACTAGCCGAGCTCTGCGACGGATGAAACGTGGAGGACTTGTGAGCCTGGACCATGATGACCGAACTGTCTCCGAACCCCTGGAGTTCCCCATGCCGTTCCAGGCACGGGTGAACCCTCACTTGGACACGCTGCTCCAGCGGTCGGAATCCTGGGCCCGTGCCATGGGAATGCTCAGCGGCGGCGCGCATCCCGACCACTGGGCGATCTGGGATGACTTGCCGGTGTTCCATAAGATCGCCGCCCCTGAGCTGGCTGCCTATTGCTGGCCTGTCGCGCCGCCTCACGAAGCCGCGCTGCTCCACGACACCATGGTCTGGTACTTCGCGTTCGACGATCACTTCCAGTGCCAGTACAAGGTCTTGAGGGATATCGACGGAGCACGCGAGCATGTCGAACGCCTGACGGCCTTCATGCCGCTGACGCCGGACGCACCCGTTCCCTCGCCGAGGAACGCCGTGGAGGAAGGGCTGGCAGACCTGTGGCCTCGGCTCATCGAGTCACGACCGGCACGCTGGCGGAGAGGCTGGAAGGACGCGATAACCCTGTTCTGCGCCGGCGCGATCGAGGAGATGGTCCACCTTTCGACCGGCAGAGTCCTCGACCTCGTGGAATACATACAGCTGAGGAGGGAGACCTTCGGCTCGTACACCGCGGCGTTCTATGTGGACATTTCCACCGGTGTGATGATTCCTGAGAAGATCAGGGACAGTCGGGAGATTCAGGTCCTGCTCGATGCGTTTATGGATTACATGGCCTTGATCAACGATATCTTCTCATACGAACGGGAAATCGACGACGAGGGATGCGCGACCAACCTGGTCTTGAGCGTCCAGAATTTGCTGGGCGTTCCCTTGCCGCAGGCCGTGAGTGTCGCCAACGACCTCGTCAGTGCGCGCTTGCGCCAGTTCGCCTACACGATGGACGTGGAACTTCCCGAGGCTGCCGCACGGCTGGACCTGAATGATGCCGAACGTACGGGTCTCGCGGTCTGGGTCGAAGGTGCGAGTGACTACTTGTCCGGCATCCTCGCCTGGCACATCAAAGCGGCGCGTTACTGAGCTACTCGGCGAAGTGGCCGAGAACGGGTCGGCGAACCGCTGCCGGAAGCAGCCGCCGTCGACGCCTTATCTCCCTGAGTGGCCAGGGCAGCTGACTCCTCTGCCGATCTGGGAAGGGTACCGCGGCCTGCCTTGAGGCCAGTGCGTTGCGGCTCCTGGTACACCGTCGGGATTTTGTGAAAACGTAGCCGGTCTGAGCCCTCTGGTTGGTGAGATTGTGGGACGTCGGCAGCGCTCCACCCGGACCCGTGAGGTGAACCATGCCGCGCCGTGCCCGCAATGACCGGCTTCGCGCACTGCTGACCGCCGCCGAGTGGAGCTACGACAACCTGGCCCGCACGGTGAACATCGCGGGCGCCGAGGCCGGCTTGCGGTTGCGCTATGACCGCACCGCCGTCGCGCACTGGCTCACGGGAAGCCGTCCGCGAGCCCAGGTGCCGATGCTGATCGCCGAGGTGCTGAGCCGCAGGCTCGGCCGGCCGGTCACCCTTACTGAACTCGGTTTCGAGGTGACCATGGCCGAGGAGAAGGTCGTCAGGCCGGCCAGTGCGCTGACTGTGCTGACTGATCTCGTCAAGGCCGATCTGAGCGTCGTGGGTCGTGGCCGGCTCGCGCGTTCTGTGTACCGGCTCGATGTGCTGGAGATACCGATGTGGCCGGAGCGGGCAGTGGAAGTCCATTGCCACCGCAGGCCCGCTCGGCAGACGTCCGGCACGGTCGGGATGGCGCAGCACATGGTGCGCGTTTTCGCCGCGGCCAACCACAAATTCGGTAGCGGCCACGCGAGGACCGCCCTGACCACCTACCTCGCCGACGACATTCTCCCGTCGTTGGCAGCCGAAAACAGCGACGCCGACCACCGTGAACTTCTGGGGGCTGTTCTCGACCTGACGCTGCTGTTGGGGTTCTCTTGTTTCGACAGCAACGAACACGGACTGGGGCAGCGGTACTACCGGATCGCGCTCGATCTGGCGGTCCTGACCTCCGACCCGGTCCGGTACGCGATCGTGCTCCGGGCACTCAGCCTGCAGGCCTATCACCTCGGGCACGGAACCGCCGCCCTGGGCTTGGCCTTGACGGCGCTCACGGTAGGGGATCGTCACGTCGAGCCACATACCAGCGCCTTCTTGCACGCGCAGGTGTCGCTGAGCTACGCCCTTCTCGGCCGAAGTGAAGCCGCGCTCGCCGCTCACCATCGCGCGCGGGAGAACCTCCGCCGGGCGACCGAAGAGAGACCGGTCTTCGGCTCGTACAACCGGGGCGAGCTGAGCTATCACGCCGCGTCGATCCGCGTGTTCGACGGCGATACCGCCGGAGCGGTCACAGCGCTCCATCGAGCGTTGCGCCACTATCCCTCCGGCGAGTGCCGCTCACTGGCGCTGACCCTGGCCGAACTCGCCGAACGGCAACTCGACCTCGGTTTGCTCAGCCGAGCCTGCACCGTGGCGCATCGTTTTCTCGACGTGTACCCAGGCCTTCGTTCCGGCCGCGTCACAACCGCGTTGGGGAATTTGAGGAAACGCCTTCAGTCGTTCGGGCGGCATCCGGATGCCCAGGCTTTGGTCCAGCGATGCGCCGCGCTACCCAGCCCCCGCCCCCGGTAGTACTTGGCCGGGCAGCTGAAGGCGCAGGCGTTCACTCCGTTGATCCGCAGCGAAGCGGAAATCGAGACAGATTGCGGCGTCGGTGTCGGTCTGTCGAAACGCCCGGCGGCGAGAGTGGCGGGCGCGCATACGGCAGTGCCGAAGCCACCAAGAGGCAGGGCGTTCTCCTAATGTAGCGACACTCGGCGGGCGAGCACTATACCGGATCGCATCGCAGGTCCTGAGCACATTCACCCGGGGCGGGGCACAAAGATGGGCGAACGGGTGGAGATCGATTCATTCCGATCGGAAACCGAGCAGGATCTGTCACGTCCAGCCAGCAAAAGAATGGATGTCCCATGCGCTCACACACAGTTCCCGTCGCGCTCTCGAGTGTCTTTGCCCTGGCCTTGATGATGGCCGGTACCGCTTCCGCGGACCCGCAAGAATTCAGCTATCTCTACTACAACGCGGAGCAGGAGATCCAGAGGGGCTCTTTGGTCGATCCGCCCGATGGCGACTGTATCGAGATCCCGGAAGTCGCGGCGGGCACCGGCTCCGCCTTCCGACCGGACAACTCGACAGGGCATATCGCGTACGTGTATAAGAAGAGCGGTTGTGAGGGGCTACCTGCCTTCGTCCTGACCCCGTACGGCAAGGGCTCGGATCGGCTCACCTTCCGCTCGGTGGCGTTCCTCTAGGTGGAGCCGTGGAAGTCAGTCGACGATGATGGCCTTGACGCCGATATGCGAGGTGGGCAAACGTTCCGCGCAGGAATCACGGTGTCGTCGGCTCGGGCAGTGCGATGGTCATCGCGCCATCGACGGTGACCGTTGCACCGGAGACGAAACGCGCCTGATCGCTGAGCAGGAAGGCGACCACCCGCGCGATATCGTCCGGCCGGGCGAGCTCGCCGAGCGGCTGCAGTGTGGTCAACGCGTCGCGAGTCTCTGTCTCCTGCCAGCGATGCGCGTTGCGCGGCACCATGACGAAGCCGGGCCGGACGATGTTGCACCGGAGACCGCGCGGTCCGAGTTCCACGGCGGCCGCGCGGGCGAGCGCCTCCAACGCCGCCTTGGCCATCGCGTACGGCGCCTGTCCACCCCAGGCCAGGCCCGCGTGGATCGAACTGACCAGCACCGCGGCGCACGGCCGCCCCGCGGCACGATCGGCCAGCCGCTGCAACGGTTCCAATGCGGACACCGCGCCGATGTCCAGCACCCGGCGCAGCGCATCTGCCGTCTGCTCGGCGAAGGGGGCACGATGCTCGCTCAGCAGACAGTGCACCAATCCGGACACGCCGCCGAGCGCGTCGAACGCGGCACCGACCGTATCCGGATCGGTGGCGTCACCACGGATCCACGGCAGGTCGGGTTGTCCCGGTGGCGGTGGCGCGATGTCGACGACCGCGACGTGCCGCCCCTCCGCCGACAGCGCGCGCACCACGGCCGAGCCGATACCGCCCGCGCCGCCGAGTACCACCACACCGCTCATGGTCACTTCCCTTTCTCATCGGGTGGTTCCGGCGGCGAAGAAAGCACGCACGACGAGTCCCGCCGCCGCGACGACCAACGGGTCGTCACCGGAACGTGGAAGAATCAAGGACTGTGGCGGTGTCGTCTCGACCTTGTCGCGCACCGCCTCGAGCCATCGGCCCGAGGACGCGCCGCTACCACCGAGGATGATCGTGTGCGGGCGCATCAGGTCGTACATCGTGTCGGCCAGCAGTGCCACCTGGGTGCTGCGCGCCTCGAGAAGCCCGATCGCGACCGGATCCGTATCCGCCAGCCGGATCAGGTCCGCCGGCGAGGACGCCGTGAGCCCGGCGGACCGGGCCGCGGCGAGCAGTGCCACATCCGTCCCGCACTCGTCGAAGCGCGCATGACCGCGACCGGCGAGGCAGGGTACGAGGATGCGGCCGAAGGTGCCCTGGACGACGCCGTCCGGGCCAGCCTCCGGCCTGCCGAGAAACCCGGTCTCCGCCACATTGCCGATGAACAGGTACAGGGCGCTGTGCCGACTCAGCCCGCCGCCGAAAGTGAGCTCGGCACCCAGCAGCGCGCACACGTTGGCGTCCACCACGACTTCGAGCCCGGTCCAGTCGCGCAACGGGCCGGCGATCCGGACGTCGGTCCACCCCAGGACGTCGTTGCGTACGACACGGCCGCCTGCCCGGTCCACTTCCCCGCCGACCGTCACCCCGATGCCCATCACCGGGCCGGGCGCGGAACCCGCCATCCCGGCGGCCAGTTCGGCGGCACGCCGCAGGGTGGCGCTGCTGTCCGCCGGATCACGGTTCTCGGCGTGGGTTCTGACGCTGTGCCCCGCCAGATCCGTCAGCCCGACAGTGGTTCGTTCGAGGCCGAGGTGCACGCCGACGGCGTACCGGCTGGACGGGTCCAGCTCCACCGGCACCCGTGGTCTGCCGAGCCGGGTGGACCACCCGTCGAGTTCACGGACGATACCGGCGGACAGCAAAGGCTCGATGATCCTGCTGACGCTGCCGTGGTTGAGGGACAGCTCCTTCGCGATATCACTACGTGCCAGCGGACCGCGCTGGACGAGCAGCTGGAGCACGGCGGCCGTGTTGGCCTGCCGGGCCCGGCGCGGCTGGGTTCCGCTAAGGCGTGGCTGATTCATTCTCGCGCTGTCTCCCCGGACTCGACGCCGTTGACTTCCTCGAGTTCGACACCGGTGGTGGCCAGCCACGGCGACGCCAGCACGATCACCGCGCTGACCAGGAACGCGCAGGCGTACCACGCGACGACTGTGATCCCGTGCTTCTGCGCCAGCATGGGCGCCAGGAACACGTTGAGCGCGATAGCAAGCCGGGTCACGCACTGAGCGATACCGGAGCCGAGACCCCGCAACGAGGTGGGGAACGCTTCGGTGCTCCGCACCCAGGACAGCACGCCCGGGCCGAACCAGGTCAGCATGGCGTAAACGACCCAGAAAGCGATCAGGCCGCCACCGGCGCGCTCGCCGGTGAACGCGATGCCCAAGCCGGCGCCGAACACCCCGAGGCAGGTCCACACGCCCAGCCAACGCCGGTTGATCCGGTCGATGATCGCGGCACCCGCCACTACGGCGACCAGCCCCACCACGAAACCCAGCAGAGAGAAGTACAGGGTGTTGGAGACCCCGATGCCGGTGCTGCTGATGATCAACGGTCCCGCGACCGTCGCCACCGCGCCACCGAAGGCCTGAATGGCGAAGAACGCCGTGACCGTCGCCAGCCTGCGCCACGCACCGCCGGCCAGCAGCATCCGGTAGCTCCGCTTTTCCGAGACCTCGTGTTTCGGCGGTTCCAGCCCGAGCGCGTCGTAGATCCGCTGCGCCTCCTCCACACGACCGCGCGCGCTCAGCCACCGGGGCGACTCCGGCAGGAACTGCCTCGCCACCAGTACCGCGGCCGCGGGCAGCGCGGCCAGCCCGAACAGGGCGATCACCGCGTCACCGCTCGCGAGCGGGGCAGCAAGACGCTCCGCCACCCCGTCGCGGGTGAGCTGACGCTCGACTGGGACGCGCTCACCTGTACGAGTGACCCCGAGCAGCAGCTCATCGTCTGGACCGCCGAGCCCGGTACCGCCGCCCACGACGGCCTCAGGTTCCTGTCGTCGTGGGCGGCGAGCGAGGACCGCTCAGCGGCGGATCACTGAGAAGGCGCTACAGCAGTTCGGCGTTGTGCTGGCCGACCGACGGCGCCGCGAGGGGCGCGAGGCGGCCGCCGTCGACGAGGATCGGCGACTTCGGGGCCAGGTGGGGGCCGACACCGGGTTGGTCGATTTCACCGAACAGGTCGAGGTCGTGCAGGGCACCGCGGCCGAGTTCCTCGAAGGTCCGGTAGCGCTGCCACAGGATGCGGTGGCGATCCAGCGCGGCGGCGGCCTCGTCGAACGTGGTGCTTCGGAACCAGCGGGCCAGCAGCGTCGAGATCACGTCACGGTGTTCGTAGCGGGCGGATTCCCGCGAGAAGTCGATGCCCAGCGACTCGCTGAGTGCGGCGAACGCGGCGGTGAGACCGGTGGCTGTCAGCAGCTTCGTCCAATGGCGTTCGGTCAGCACCACGAGCATGACGCGAACTCCGTCGGCGGTAAGGAAGTCGCGGCCGTAGGTGCCGTAGACGTCGTTGCCGGACTTGGTCCGGTCGTGGTCGGTGACCTGTGCTTCCGCGAGGTAGCCGAGATTGCCCGCGGTGGCCAGGGCGACGTCTTCGAGGGCGACGCGGATCGCGCGGCCCCGTCCGGTCTCCTGGCGGTGCCGTTCCGCCGCGAGCAGGCCGATCGCCAGATACAGACCGGCGGCGACATCCCAGGCGGGCAGCACGTGATTGACCGGTGCTGGAGCCTCGGCGGAGCCGGTGATCAGCGGGAAGCCGCTGCCCGCCTGCACCGTGTAGTCCACCGCGGCGCCACCTCCGGGGCGACCTTCGAGCAGCACGTGGATCACGTCGGGACGACGAGCGGACAGCTCCGCGTAGCCGAGATCCGGATGCCGGTCGGTGTTGCTGACGACGACGCACGGTCCACCGTGGACGATCAGGTCCACGACCCGCTTCCGGTCCACTTCGGACTCCAGGTCTACGGCGACGGCGCGCTTTCCCTTGTTCAGCCCCGACCAGTAGAGACTGGTGCCGGAGTCGGCCAGCGGCCACCGGGTCCGGTCGGCCGCGCCACCGAGCGGTTCGACCCGGATGACGTCGGCGCCGAGCTGAGCCAAGGTGAGGCCGCACAACGGGGTCGCGACGTAGCTCGAGATCTCGACCACCCGCAAACCCATGAGCAGCGCCGGATTCGGGTCAGGCATCGTCGTCCTCCCGCCGGGTGAAGTCGGGCTTGCGGCGTTCGCGGTGGGAGGCGAGACCTTCGCGGACTTCCGGCCCGCCGAAGCCGTAGAACTCCAGCGCCAGTGAGGAATCGAAGATCGCGCCCGCGACCTGCCGGTACCACGCGTTCAGGCTCTGCTTGGTCCAGCGGATGGCGTCCGGGGCGCCGAGCGCCAACTCGCGCGCGACTTCTCGCGCGGTCGGCAGCAGATCAGCGTCCTCGTCGACGCAGAGGGAGACCAGGCCGATCCGCTCGGCTTCCTCGCCGGTCAACGGACGGCACGTCATCAGGTAGTACTTCGCCTTCGCCATGCCGCACAGCAGCGGCCAGCACACGGCGGCGTGGTCACCGGCCGCGACGCCGAGGCGGGTGTGGCCGTCGATGATCTTGGCGGTCTTCGTGACCACCGAGACGTCGGCCAGCACGCCCGCGACGAGGCCGGCGCCGACAGCGGGGCCGTGGATGGCCGAGACGATCGGCTTCGAGCAGTCGATGACGTTGTAGACCAGGTCTCGTGCCTCCCGCATCGTGCGGGTCCGCGTTTCGTAGTCGTTCGACAGCTTCTCGACCAGGTCGAACGAGCCGCCGGCCGAGAATCCCTTGCCCTCGCCACGCAGGAGGACGGCGTTCACGTCCGGATCGCGGTCGAACTCCCGCCAGATGTCGGCGAGATCCGCGTGCGCGGCTTCGCTGACCGCGTTGAGGTTCGGCGCGTCCAGGACGAGTTCGACGACGCCCGCGTCGTCCGGGCCGTCCACCCGGAGGTTCTCGAAACGTGCGTAGCGGCTCATGCGCTTCCCTTCTTGCTCTGACCCAGGAAAAGGCCTTCGCGGTCGTACTTGCGGATCTGGGCCAGGTCGTCGGCGCTCACCTCGGGCAGTTCCTTCAGATCGTCCGCCACCGCGAGCCCCCAGCCGCAGCGCGAACGGGCGTATTCGACGCGCTCGGAGAGTGGTTCGGAACCCGGCGCGACGTGGGTGAGGACGAGTTCGTCATCGCGCCGGGTCAGGATTCCGACGTCGGTCACCACGGCGCGTACGCGCGCGCCGGGGCTCGTGACGTAGTCGCAGCGCTCGACGAATCGGCGCGGGCTCATCGTTCCGACGACCAGCGTCTCGTCGGCGTTGGTGACCACGTCGTTCGCGCCACCCGAACCGACGAGGTGGGGGCCTCCGGTGATCCGGGTCGTGTTGATGTTGCCCAGCCGGTCGATCTCGGCCGCGCCGACGCAGGCGATCGACCGCGTGAACGGCCCGTTGACCACCGTGCCGAGCACCTGTTCGGTGTCGAGCAGCATCGACGACGTCGGGAAGTTCGCGAAGCTGAAGATGAACGGATCGTCCGGTGCCGGCGTGTAGTCCCAGAGCCCCAGCTCGGCCGCGAGCGCGACACGGTGACCCTCCGCCTTTGCCGCCTCGACACCCACCCAGGCCGCGAGATTCGCCAGACCCGCACCGGCGAGGACGGCGTCGGCGCCGGTCTCCGCTATCCGTGCCCGGACGAGACCGGCCAGCCAGGTGGCCGCGCGTTCGGCCGGCGTCGCGGGGCCATCGTGCTCGCCCCGGCCGGTGGGTGGCGTCGGCTCACCGGCGGAGCGGACGAGGGCGCCGAGCCTGGCCTCGCCGAGCTTCGCGAGATACGCGTCGTGGTCGGCGGGCTCGAGGATCCACTCCCGGATCCAGTCGTCGAACTCCGGCGATCGGCTCGCTTCCCGTGCGGAGATCCAGAACGCGACGTCCTCGGCGTATCCCTCGACCGGTAGCCGCGTGCCCGCGGGCCCGGCGAAGACCCCGCCTGGATGCGCTCCGAACGGTGCCTCGACGACGGCGAGCACCCGGTGCGCCGGAACACGGACCAGCGACGACCAGGGACGGAGATCATCGACGACCTTCTCCACCGTGGCGAGGACGCCACGACGGGCGGCGAACGCGCCGATCGACCCCTCGAACATCGGGGGAGCGATCGCGAGATTGCCCTGCCGGTCGGCGACCGCGGCGTGCACCAGCGCGACGTCCGGCACCAGAGGCGAGAGCAGGCCCACCCGGCCGAACCGGGTGTCGACCTCCTCGTAGCCTTCGTTCCCGGCCATCGACGAGTCCCGCACGGATCCGGTCACCACGGCGGGCACCCCGGTGGCGGCGGCCCGCAAACGCTGGATGTAACTCAGGAACGACCAGTTCTCGACCTCGACCGAACCGTCGGCGTATGCCTTCTGGAACACCGGATTCGGGGTGAACACCGGGAACGAGTCACCGGAATAGACGGTGACGACCTTCTCGACGCAGCCGGAGCGGAACAGCACGGCGCCGAGCGAGGAGAGGCTCGCCATGATCAGCGTGAATTTCGACGGCTGCCCCCAGTGCTGCCGGGCCAGTTCCCGGACCAGCGCGCTCCAGCGGCTGTGGCCCATCATCACGTGCACGGCGTCACCGGCGCGGACGTGCCGCGCGATTGCCTCGTCCAGGCGGCAGAAGTCGGTCATGAGGGCACCCGCTCGACGAGGTTGACCTTCACATGGTCTGGACGCTTCAACGAGCCCTGGGGGACGAAGCCGACAACGGTTTTGACGTTGAGGGCGGAACGGATCCGTTGTTCGATGGTCGCGCGGAGTCCTGCCTGCTGTTCAGGAGTCAGACCGGTGTCCTCCACGACGACCGGGAGCGGGCGTTGCGTCGAATGTCCCTCGAAGTCGGCGCGGATCCGCATCTCGCCAGTGGTCAGTTCGGCGACGAGTTGTTTGATCGCCGAAGGGAAGACGTTGATACCGCGAACGATCAGCATGTCGTCGGTGCGGCCGATGCACCGGACCTTGTAGCCGGTGCGGCCGCAGGAACAACCGGTCCCGGTGACGACGACGTGATCACGGGTGCGGAACCGCAGCAACGGGGACGCCCGGCGCCGCAACGCGGTGTAGACGAGTTCGCCTTGCGCGCCTTCGACCGGGGCGATCTGTTCGCCGGAATCGGGGTCGACGAGTTCGGCGATCATCAGGTCGGGGGAGAGGAAGTGCATGCCGTCGGCGGCTTCGCATTCACCCCAGTACGTGCAGGCGATGTCCGTGCCGCCCAGCATCTCCCGCGACGTCGCGCCCCACAGCGATTCGAGCTTCTCGCGGACCGCGGGAAGGCCACCGCCGGGTTCACCGCCGACACTGATCGCGCGGACACCGAGATCCCGCGCCGGACGGCCGACGATCGCCGGCGCCTGCTCGGCGAGATGGGAGAGGAAGTACGGAGTGCCGATCAAGGCGTTGGGGCGCTGATCGGCTTGGACTCGCAGGAGCCGTTCCGCGCCGGCCTCCGCCCCGACCGGGATGTCGACGATCCCCATGTACTGGAGGATCTGCACGATCGGAAGCCCGCCGACGAACCCCTTGCTCATGCCGAAGGCGTGCAGCAGCCGGTCACCCGGGCGGAAACCGTTGGCATACAACGCTCGCGCGCCGAGTTCACACCAGGTGGTGATGTCGCCGGACGTCAGGCCGACGTAGGACGGGCTGCCCGTGGTACCGGACGACGCCTGGATCTGCACGACGTCGGACAGCTCCGCGGCGGCGTGCGTGCCCAGCGGCGGGGCGGCGGCGAGGCTGTCGCGCAGTTCCTGCTTCTCGGTGAACGGCAGCCCGGCGAGATCGGCCACGGACCGGATCTTCGCCAGGTCGGCACCGAGCTTCGCTTGATAGAACTCGCTATGCGCGGCCAGATAAGCGGCCTGCTCACGCAGGCGTTCGTCCTGGACCGCCCGGGCGACGGCGGGCGGGAGGGTTTCGACCGCACTCCAATACTGTGCGGAAAAGGGTGTGACTGCCATTCCGACCACCTTCAGCTGACGACGACCAGGGTTTCGGCGACGCAGGCCGGTTTGGCCGCGCCGTCGAGTTCGACGACGTAACGGGTCGTCACCGTCACCCCGGCCGTTCCTGGCCGGAGCTCGGTGAAGGTCGCGCTCGACCGCAGCCGGGAGCCGACGGGGACCGGCGCCGGGAAACGGACCTTGCCGAGGCCGTAGTTGATTCGCGCCGTGCCGAAATCCAGCCGGTACAGCTCTTTCGCGAACCGGGGGATCAGCGACAGGGTGAGGAATCCGTGGGCGATGGTCGTGCCGAACGGGCCTGACGCGGCTTTTGCCGGGTCGGTGTGGAGCCATTGGTGGTCTTCGGTGGCGTCGGCGAACGCGTCGATCCGATCCTGCTGGACGACCAGCCATTCGGTGGGGCCGAGTTCGTCGCCGAGTGCGGCACTGACTTCGTCGGCGGAGGCGAAGACCCGCGTCACGATGTCACCTTCTCGAACACCGCGGCCAGTCCTTGGCCTCCGCCGATGCACATGGTCTCCAGCGCGTAGCGCGCGTCCCGGTGGTGGAGCTCGCGGGCCAACGTGGCGAGGATCCGGGTGCCCGTGGCGCCGACGGGGTGACCGAGCGAGATGCCGGAGCCGTGCACGTTGAGCCGCTCGAAGTCGGCCGCACCGAAGCCCCATTCGCGAGTGCAGGCCAGGACCTGGGCGGCGAACGCCTCGTTCAGTTCGACGAGGTCCAGGTCCGCGAACTTCAGGCCGGCCTTCGCGAGCGCGGCCGCGGTGGCGGGAACGGGGCCGATGCCCATGATCTTCGGCGCGACCCCCGCGACGCCGTAGGAGACGAGCCGCACCAACGGGCGCAGACCGAGCTCGGCGGCGCGCTCGGGATGGGTGACGACGCAGACGGCCGCCGCGTCGTTCTGGCCGCTGGCGTTGCCGGCGGTCACGGTCGCTTCAGGGTCTTGTTCACCCAGAACGGGGCGGAGCTTGCCGAGGGTCTCGATGGTGGTGTCGGCACGGGGGTGTTCGTCGGTGTCGACGACGACGGTGCCCTTCTTCGTTTCGACCGGGACCGGAACGATCTCCTCGGCGAAAACCCCCGACTTTTGCGCGGCGACCGCGCGCTGGTGCGAGGTGAAAGCGAGCTGGTCCTGTTCTTCTCGGGTGATCCCGTAGTCGCGCCGGAGGTTCTCAGCGGTTTCCAGCATTCCTCCCGCGACCGGGTAATGCTTGCCGCCGGGTGTCGCGCGGCCGCGGTTGAGCGCGTCGTGCAGCATCACTCCACCGCCTTTGGCGCCCCAGCGCAGGTCGGTGGCGTAGAAGATGACGTTGCTCATGCTCTCCGCACCGCCCGCGACGATGACGTCGCTGACGCCGGCCTGTACCTGGAGGGCGGCTTGCACCACGGATTGCAGCCCGGAGCCGCAACGCCGGTCGACCTGCATACCCGGCACGGTCACCGGCAGCCCGGCGTCGAGCGCGGCGACCCGGCCGATCGCGGGCGCTTCCGCGCTGGGGTAGCAATGGCCGAGGATGACGTCGTCGATCGCTTCGGGGTCGATCCCGGTGCGCTCCAGGAGGCCGGTGAGCGCGATGGTGGCGAGGTCGGCGGCGGGGACGCTTTTGAGCGAGCCGCCGAAGCGGCCGATCGGGGTCCGGACGGGCTCGCAGATGACGGCGTCACGCATGGGGAGTGCCTTCCTCGTGAGATTCGACTTCCAGGCTGGTCCTCGGCGTTCCACCAGGGCCGATCAGTTCCAGCACCGAGCCGGTGACCTTGAGCTGGGCGGGTTCGCCGCAGAACAACGGCGCCTGGTTCCGGTGCCTCAAGCGGCGTACCCGTACCGCGGGCCGGTCCAGGCGCAGGGTTTCGGCGAGCGCGAGGGACATCAGCGGGCCGTGCACGACCAGGCCGGGATAGCCCTCGGTGCGGGTGGCGTAGGGCCAGTCGTAGTGGATGCGGTGCGCGTTCGCGGTGGCCGCCGAGAACCGCATCAGCAGCGTCGGGTCGGTGGCGAAGTCCCACGAACCCGCCTCGGCGCGACGGAACGGCGCGCCGACGGGGTCGAAGTCGGCCGGCTTCGGCTCGGCAGGCGTGCCGCGGTCGCGATAGATCAGGTCCTGCCGCTCTTCCAAGCACAACAAGCCATCCGCTGTGGACAGACGGGTGCGCACGACGACGATCACCAGACGACCGGATCGCCCCGACTTCTCCGTCAACGAGTCCACTGTGGATTCGCGGAGCACGGTGGCACCGATCTTCAGCGGGGCGTGGAACGTCACCTCGCCGCCGGCGAACATCCGCCGCGGCAGGTCCACCGGCGGCAGGAACGTCCCGCGCACCGGATGCCCATCGGTGCCCAACTCCGACGAGACGGGCCAGCGGGGGAGAGCGACCCAGTGCCACAGCGGCGGCAGGTCGTCGCCGGGCAACGGGGCGGGCAGCCCGTCGTCGAACAGGGCGGCGAGTGCCGCGACCGGCACCGGATCGACCAGTTCACGGGTGGTGACGGTGTGCGGAGCCCACTGCTCCATCACATGAACCTTCCGCCGGTCACTTCCAGCACCGTGCCGGTCATGTAGGACGACAGGTCCGAGGCCAGGAACAGAGCCACCGAGGCGATCTCCCCGACCTCACCGGCCCGGCCCATCGGGATCTCGGCCATCTTCTGGTCCCACACCTTGGCGGGCATCGCCTCGGTCATGGCGGTGCGGATCAGGCCGGGCTGGATGGCGTTGACGCGGACGCCGTGGTGGGCGAGTTCCTTCGCGGCGGCCTTGGTCAGTCCGACGATCCCTGCCTTGGCCGCGGAATAGTTCGTCTGGCCGATCATGCCGACCTTGCCCGAGAGCGACGAGATGTTGACGATCGAGCCGCGGCTGCGTTCGCGCATGATCGCCGCGGCCTTGCGGACGCCGTTCCAGCTCCCCTTGAGGTGCACGTTGATCACCTGGTCGAACTGGTCCTCGGTCATCTTCCGCAGAGTCGCGTCCCTGGTGATCCCGGCGTTGTTGACCAGGACGTCCACCGGGGAGAAGGTCTCTTCGGCTGCTGCGAGCAGTTCGTCCACATCGGACGCTTGGGTGACGTCGCAGCGAACGCCGACACCACCGAGTTTCTCGGCGGCACGTGCGGCCGCGTCGCCGTCGAGGTCGCCGAGCACCACGTGGGCGCCTTCGGCGGCGAACAGTTCGGCGATGGCGAGCCCGATGCCTTGGGCTCCGCCGGTGACGACCGCGGTCCGATCGGTCAGCAAGGACATTGTCGTTCCTCAGATCTTGTGGCGGGCGATGAGCTGGGCGGCGATGACGTTGCGCTGGATCTCGTTGGTGCCCTCACCGACGATCATCAGCGGCGCGTCACGGAAGTAGCGTTCGACGTCGTATTCCTTGGAGTAGCCGTAGCCGCCGTGCACGCGGATGGCGTCGAGGGCGACCTGCATCGCCGATTCCGAGGCGAAGAGCTTGGCCATTCCGGCTTCCATGTCGGCGCGTTCACCCGCGTCGAGTTTCTCCGCGGCGTCGAGGGTGAGCAGCCGTGCGGCACGCATCTTGGTGGCCATGTCGGCGAGCAGGTTGCCGACCGACTGGTGCTTCCAGATCGGCTTGCCGAACGATTCGCGTTCCTGCGCGTAGCGGACGGCGTCGTTCAGCGCCGCCTGCCCGACACCGAGCGCGCGGGAAGCCACCTGGATCCGGCCGACCTCGAGACCGCGCATCATTTGCGCCCAACCCTGGTTCGGTGTCCCGCCGAGTACGGCGTCCGCGCCGACCTTGCGGCCGTCGAAGACGATCTCGCAGGCCTCGACACCGCGGTATCCGAGCTTCGGGAGCTTCTTCGAGATGGTCAGACCGTCGCCAGGCTCGACGAGCAGGACGCTCATCCCGCGATGGCTGGGGGAGGCGTCGCGGTCGGTGATGCACAGCAGCCCGATGAGCCCGGAGTGGGCGGCGTTGGAGATCCAGGTCTTGGCTCCGGTGATCGAGTATCCATCGCCGTCGGGGGCGGCGTGGGTGCGCATCGCCTGCAGGTCGCTGCCACCCGCGGGTTCGGTGAGCGCCATGGTCGCGCGGATCGTGCCCTCGGCCATCGCGGGCAGGTACTTCTCACGCTGTTCGGGCGTGCCGAAGGTCTTGATCAGGTAGGTGATGACGGAATGACCGCCGATCGCACCCGCGAGGCTCATCCAGCCGCGGGCGAGTTCTTCGGTGACCCGGGCGAAACAGGCGGTGCTGACATCGACACCGCCGTACTCGGCAGGGGCCAGCAGGCCGAAGAAGCCGAGCTTCTTCATCTCGTCGATGAACTCGGCCGGATAGACGTCGTCCTCCTCGAACTCGCGGACGCGCGGGCTGACCCGTTCGTCGACGAACTCCGCCACCAGCGCCACCATCTGCTTTTCGTCGTCGGACAGCGTCATCGCCGCAACCCTTCCCTTTCCTGCCGGAGGACGCGCCGCGCGCGATCCAGCACCGGCTTGTCGACCAACTGCCCTTCCACCGCGACCGCGCCGTCCCCGGCCGTGGTGACCACCGAATGAGCCCAGCGGATTTCCTCCCGGGACGGGCGAAGCGCCGCCGCGGCCGCCGAAACCTGCAGGGGATGCACGCACAACTTCCCCGTGAACCCCAGCTGGCGCGCGTAGCGGACGTCACCGGTGAGCCGCTCGGTGTTCCGCAGATCGCCGGTCACACCGTCCACCGGACCCGGAAGACCGCCCGCCGCCGACGCGAGGACGAGCGCCCCGCGCGCCGGGGCGAGCGCGTCCACGTCCGCGGGATCGACCCCCAGTTCCGCCGCCAGGTCGAAAGTGCCCAGCGCCAGCCGGTGCACGTTCGGCACCGACGCGATCTCCCGCGCGTCGAGTACTCCCCGTGCGGTTTCGATCAAGGCGATCAGGACAGGCAGCACACCCAGCTCGCCCGCCGCGGTACGGGCGCTGACCGGATCGGCTTTCGGCAGCATGACGACGCAGCGGAACCGGGCCAGCGCGGCGAGATCTTCGTCGTGCCACGGAGTGCTGGCCGCGTTGACCCGCACCGCGCAATGCGGGTGCTCGCCCAGCCAGGCCACGACCTGCTCCCGCGCGTAGATCTTGCGCTCGGGTGCGACGGCGTCTTCGAGATCCAGTACGACAAGGTCTGCTTCGGCACGCTCCGCCTTGGCGAATCGCTCCGGGCGGTCGCCGGGTACGAACAGCAGCGTGGCCGCGTCCCGCACCCGGTTCACCAGACGTTCGGCACGGGTGGTCATCGCCGGGCTCCGCGCACCAGGCCGCCGCCGATGATCAGCCGCTGGATCTCGCTGGTGCCCTCGTAAAGCCGCAGAAGCCGGACATCGCGGTAGATCCGCTCGACCGGGAGCTCGCGCATGTAGCCGCTGCCGCCGTGGATCTGCACGGCCAGGTCGGCGACCTTCCCGGCCATTTCGGTGCAGTACAGCTTCGCCGCGGACGGCCCGATCCGCCGGTCCTCACCGGACACGTACCGTTTCGCCGTTTCACGCACCAGCGCCCGCCCGGCCAGCACCCCGGTCTGCTGGTCGGCGAGCATCGCCTGCACCAGCTGGAAGTCCCCGATCGGTGTCCCGCCCTGGGTGGCCGTCGCGGCGTGGGCGACCGACTCGTCCAGAGCGCGCTGCGCGGTGCCGACCGCCAGCGCGGCGATGTGCACGCGCCCGCGCGCCAACGACGTCATCGCGGCGCGATAACCGGTGTCCTCGTCGCCCCCGACCAGGCTTGAGCCAGGCACCCGGACGCCGGTGAACGAGACGTTCGCGGTCCAGGCGCCTTCCTGGCCCATCTTCTTGTCCTTGGCCGCGACCTCGACGCCGGGAGTGCCCGCCGGGACAAGGAAGACGGCGATCCCCGTTCCGGACGCGTCGGCGGGACGGGTGCGGGCGAACACGACGAACAGGCCGGCGATGGGCGCGTTGGTGATGAAGCACTTCTCGCCGTCGATCACCCAGTCGTCGCCGTCGCGGACCGCCTTGGTCCGCAACCCCGCCGGATTGGATCCCGCGCCCGGTTCGGTCAGTGCGAACGACGCCACGATCTCACCCGACGCGATGCGCTCCAGCCACTCGGCCTTCTGCTCGTCGGTGCCGAAGTTCACCAGCACCTGCCCGGCGATGCCGTTGTTGGTGCCGAACATCGACCGCAGAGCCAACGCGGTGTAGCCGAACTCCATGGCGAGTTCGACGTCCTGCGTCAGGTCGAGGCCGAGACCGCCCCACTCCTCGGGGATCGCGTAACCGAACAGGCCCATCTCGGCGACCTGCTCGCGCAGATCGTCCGGGATCGCGTCGGTGTCCATGATCTCCCGCTCGCGCGGCAGCACCTCCGCGCGGACGAAGTCGCGAACGAGGGTCAGGATCGGTTTGAAGTCCTCGGGGGGCACGGCTGACATGCTCCACACTATGCATCATCCCGGCGACAAGCACAAAATATATTTTATCAACTTCTGGTGTGGATCACGGTCCACGGGTTAGCTTCATCCGGTGAGCCGAAGCAATCTGAAGACGCTCGCCGCCCAGGAGATCAGGCGGCGGATCTTCGCGGGAGAACTGCGGCCTGGAACCAAAATCGACCAGGACGCTGTCGCGGAGGAGCTCGGGACCAGCAAGCTTCCGGTGCGCGAAGCGCTGATCACGCTCGACCACGAGGGCGTCGTCGAGCACATCGCCCGGCGGGGAGCCTACGTCGCCGAGTTGACCCGCGACGACATTCGGGACCAATACCGGGTGTTCGGGCTGGTTTCCGGTCTGGCGGCAGAGCGTGCCGCGAAGAGCCTGTCGCCGGAGAGTCTTCAAGGACTGGCCGACCTCGTCGACCGCGCGGAATCGTGCGCTGAACCCGCCGAGCAGGAACGGCTCAACTTCGAGTTCCACCGGCGGATCAATCATGGTTCGGATGCGCGCAGGCTCATTTCGATCCTCCGTACCCTCGGTAAGACCGTCTCGCACGGCTTCTACGAAGCCCACGAAGACTGGCCTGCGAAAGCATGCGAAGACCACCGTCGGATCGTCGAGGCGTTGCTGGCTCGCTCTGGCGACCGTGCGCGGAAAGCGGTGGAGAGGCACTTCGCCGACGGCGCCGAGCGAGCCGTCGCGCTGCTGGAGGCGCAGGGGTTCTGGGACCGCGTTTAGTCCTCTAAAGGTCCTTTGGAGGTAAGGCAAACGTGCCTTGTTCTGAAGCTTCAGACCGTTGCCGATGCTCTCCTTGACCCGAACCAGAAACAAGCATAATATAAAATATTAAGTAGCTGACGCAGGAGGCCGCCATGATCCCGGATCACGAACTGAGTCACCGGGAGCTGGCGATCCTTCGCGCGGTGGCCTCCGGGCGAGCGGAGATCACCTGCAGCAGTGAGCCTGACCTGTTCATCGACGGGTTGCCGTGCTGTGACCAGTACGCCGCGCACGTGCTCGCACATCGGGCCCTGATCGTCCAGGTGCAGCCGGGGCCGCTCGGGCATCGCGTCCGGGCCCGGCTGACCGCGGCGGGCGTGGCGGCCGCCGGAGTCGTCGGCGAAGCGGCGTGAACACCGGGGAAGACGGCGAGCGGGGCGGCGGCCGGAAAGGTCGTCGCCCCGCTCGTGACCAGCGAGCGTTACTCCTCGTCCGCCCAGAGTCCGCGCTCCTCGAGCACCTTGATGACGCTGTCGGCGCCTTCGAGGATGTGCTGCTCCGCGATGGTCCGCGCCTTGCGGACGTGCCGGCCGCGCAGCGCCTGGACCAGTTCCGCGTGATCGTTGCGGGTGGCGGTGACGTGCTCCTCGATCGAGGCGTAGAAGCGGTTCGGCAGGTGCTTGACCACGGAGCTGAGCAGCAGCGTCAGCCGGTGGGAGTCGGCGGCGAGGTTGATCTGCCGGTGGAAGTCGTGTCCGAGCCGGGCGAGGGTTTCCTGGTCGCCGGCTTCGACGGCCTTCTCGAAGTCCTCGTTGATCGCTTCGAGCCGGGCGATCTGATCGGGAGTGATCTTCTTCGCGGCGCGGGCGGCCAGCTCGGAGGAGAACTGGGCCTGCGCCCAGAAGAGGTCCCGGATGTCCTGCCGCGAAACCGGTGCGACGACGAAACCGCGACGGGGGACCAGCTCGACGAATCCCTCACTGCGCAAGGAGAGCAGGCCTTCGCGGACCGGCGTGTTGCTGACGCCCACGGCTTCCGCGATCGGCTCGGTGCGCAGGAACTCGCCCGGTTTGACTTGGCCGGACATGATGAGCTCGCGCACGTAGGTGGCGACCTCCTCAGGCAGCTGCTGCCGGCCTTCACTGCTCCGGAGCCTGATCGAGTTGTCGGCCACCCGGCACCTCCCCAATTCGGTTGCGAACATCATATACAACGTTCTGTCGATTATGGCATGGCGTCGACAGTTCATCACGCAGACTGAAACATAATATTTCGTGGAAGGAGTGCGATGACGACCGAGGTGAGCGGGCCGTTGACCGGGGTACGGGTGATCGCGCTCGCCGGAATGGGGCCGACGCCGTTCGCGAGCATGCTGCTGGCGGACATGGGCGCCGAGGTCGTGCGGGTCACCCGTCCGGCGAACCGCCGGGGTCGCGCACTGGGGCAGACCGAGGGGATGGCACCCGAGCACGACCTCGCCAATCGCGGGGTGGGCACGGTCGAGGTCGATCTCAAGAGTCCCGCCGGCGTCGATTCGGTGCTTCGCCTCGTCGAGGCCGCTGACGTGTTCATCGAGGGGTATCGGCCCGGGGTTGCCGAGCGGCTCGGTCTCGGGCCGGACGCCCTTCTCCGGAGCAATCCCGCGCTCGTGTATGCCCGTTTGACCGGGTACGGACAGACCGGGCCGCTGGCCCAGCAGGCGGGGCATGACATCAACTACGTCGCGCAGTCCGGTGCCCTGCACGCGATGGCGAGGGCGGGGGAGGCCCCGCGGCCACCGATCAACCTGCTCGGCGACTACGCCGGTGGCGCGCTGGCGGCGGCTTACGGGATCGTGTGTGCCGTACTGGAAGCCCGGTGCTCGGGTCGCGGCCAGGTGATCGATGCGGCGATGCTCGACGGCGTCGCGTTGCTGACGGCCAAGCTTCAGGGTTTGCGCGCCGCCGGTCGCTACAGCGACGAGCCCGGCACCAACTATCTCGATTCCGGTGCGCCGTTCTACGACACCTACCCCTGCGCCGACGGGCGATACGTCGCGGTCGGGGCGTTGGAACCCGACTTCTACCGCGAATTCGTCTCGCGGCTCGACGTCGACCTTTCCGAATGGCCCGAACAGGACGACCGCACGGAATGGCCGCGCCTGCGGAAACTGATCGCCGAGGCGTTCGCGGCGAAAGGTCGCGACGAATGGGCCCGGATCTATGAAGGTACCGATGCCTGCGTCACGCCGGTGCTCACGTTCGACGAAGCCGCGGAACATCCGCACAACGCCGAGCGTGAGGTCTTCCGCCGGGTCGGCGGCGTTCTGCATCCGAACCCGGCGCCTCGGCTGGGGCGGACGCCCGCTCGTGAGCCGCGGCCACCGGTAGCGGACGTGCTGGACGTGGACCAGCTGATCAGCGCTTGGTCAGCCGAGCCGTCTCCGAGGGCAGCATCCCGAAGCGCTCGCGGTACTGGTGGGCGAACCGTCCAGGATGGAAGAAGCCCCATCGCGCCGCGATCTCGGTGACCGACCAGCGCGTGTCCGACACCAGCTCGAGGTGGACCCGGTCGAGACGGACGCCGCGCAGGTACGCGGTGGGGGACATGCCGACCACCTCCTGGAACCCCGCTTGGAGAGCACGGGCGCTGATCCCGGCCTTGGCCGCGAGATCGGCGGTCGTGAGCTCCTCTTCGGGATGCCGGTCGATGTGATCGATGATCTCCCGGATCTTCGAGTGCCTGCTGTGCGCGGGTTTGCTGTGCAGATCCGCGCTCAGCTGGCTGGGCACCGTCATGAGCAGCTGGCTCATCAGGGCCGATTCCAATTCGTGGCAGGCGGCCGGGATCGTGGCGACTCCACCTTCGCGGCTCAGCTCCGTGTAGAGGAAGCCCACGGTCGCGAGCAATGCCTGCGCCGAACTCGACTCCAAAGAGAACGTCAGGTCGAAGGCGATTTCCTCGTCCACCGGCCGACCGATCAGCTTCGCCGCGTGCGCCTTGAGGAGGTCCTTCGGCAGCTTGACGTGGTACTGCCACGAGTCGGCGCTCCACTGCACCATGACCGGGGCCTCGGGGACGAAGGCGACACCGGCCTCGCCCGCCGCGAAACTGCGGCCCACGCCGTTCTGTTCCACCGTGCTGTGCCCGGTGACCGGCAGGTTGACGTGGTAGCAGAGCCGCATCGCGGGGCCGAGGATGGTGGTGTCCGCGCCGTAGGACATCCGGGCGATCGTGAGCCGCAAGGAAGGGGCGAGGTCGAGCCGGAAGTTCAGGTCGCGGCTTTCGGCCACGTGCACCTCGTGGCTGGCGAAGGTCTTGGTGACCTGCTCGTGGGCGACGTCGAGGTCGCCGGTGCGGAAATTGAGCGGGCGCATGACAGCCTCCTCGCGCCTCGTTGCGATCCTCTGAATATATCATATTTGTATCGCCGAGGCTGGGACCTGCGAAAAGTGGATGCCCGCGCTTCGTTCACGGGATGGTGACGGCCGCCACGTGGGCTTACCTTCTCCACACCAGTGCAGCACCGAGCACACCAGTGGAGTTGTGCGACATGAGTGAACAGAGCGATACGCCGGTCCTCGAACGGACCCCTGTGGACGGTCCCTGCCCTCGCTGCGGGGCCGCCGAACTCCGCCGTTACCCCGTCGTTTCCGAGGGGGGCTGGTTTCAAGTCGTCAAATGCCAGAACTGCCTGCTGTCGATCGAGCGCACGCCGTGGTCACGGCTCGGCCCGATCCAGCTCCTGTCCGACCTGCTGTAGCGGAGGAATCAACGATGATCGCAGTCGATGTCGGTGGGACGTTCACCGACGTGGTGGCCCTGCAGGACGGCGAGATCCGCACCGCGAAGGTGTCCACGTCCTACACCGAGGTCTACGGACCGGTTCTGGAAGGGGCCGCGACCCTCGGCGTGGAGAACACCGAGGTGTTCAACCACGCCAGCACGCACGGCCTCAACGCCGTGATCACCCGGCGCCTGCCCAAGATCGGTTTCCTGACCACCGAGGGGCACCGGGACATCCTCGACATGGGGCGCGTCTGGCGGCCCGCGTCGGCCATCCTGGACCCGCGCTGGCGGCGCAGCTTCGGCGACGCGGCCCGTCCGCTGGTCGAGCGCTACCTTCGCCGGGGCATCAGCGAACGGATCACGGCCCACGGCGGCGTCTTGTTCGAATTGGACGAAGCGCAGGCGCGGGCGGAACTGGAGGTGCTCCGCCGGTGCGGCGTCACCGGGGTCGCGATCTGCCTGATCAACGCCTACGTCAACCCGGCGCACGAACTACGCCTGCGCGAACTGGTCCGTGAAGTGGTAGGCGACGTCCCCTGTTCGATCTCCAGCGAGGTCTCTCCACTGGCCAAGGAGTACGCGCGAGCGTCCACCACGGTGGTCGACACGCTGATGAAGATCATCTATTCCGATTACACCGCGAAACTGGAGAAGGGGCTCGCCGACCTGGGTTTCACCGGTCAGCTCAACTTCGCCGACTGCGCGGCCACCCTCGTCCCGTCCGATCGCGCGATGGAGCAGCCGTTCCGCATCGTCTTCTCCGGTCCGGCCGCCGGCACGGTCGCCTGTGCCCACTTCGGCGCGCTGATCGGGGAGCGGGACCTCCTGTGCGCCGACGTCGGTGGCACTTCCTGCGACATCAGCGTCGTGACGGCGGGCGAACCGTTCGTCAACACGACCTTCGAACTGGAACACGATCTCGTCGTCAACGCGCTCGCCAACGACATCTCCAGCATCGGGGCGGGCGGCGGCAGCATCGTCGCGATCGGCTCCGCGGGCGAGGTCAAGGTGGGCCCGGACAGCGCGGGAGCGGATCCCGGCCCCGCCTGCTACGGCCGGGGTGGTACGCAACCGACCACGACCGACACCTGCCTGATGATCGGCATCATCGACCCTGAACGGTTCGCCGGCGGCAAGGTCGATCTGGACCCCGCCTTGGCGAAGCAGGCGTTCGAGAGCCTCGATTCGGAGTTCACGCTCGCTCAACGGGTCCGCTACGCCTACGAGATGGCCGTCAACAACATGGCCGAAGGCGTGTTCAACATCGCCATCAAGAACGGCGTCGACCCGCGCGACTACAGTCTCGTCGCCTACGGCGCGGCCGGTCCGATGCTGCTGCCCGCGGTGCTCGACACCGTGCACTGCAAACAGGTGATCGTGCCGCCGAACCCCGGCCTGTTCTCCGCGCTGGGCCTGCTGTCGGCCGACCAGGTCTTCACCGTCAACCGCAGTGCCTACCTCGTCCTCACCCCGGAGGTGGCGCCGGAGATCGACGCGCTGTTCGCGGAGATGGAGGCGCGGCTGCGAGAAGGGCTCGACGGCGGGACTCGCGTGACCTTCCACCGGAGCATGGACGCGCACCTCGTCGGGCAGAGCTGGGAGACGCCGTTCGTCCCGGTGCCCGACGGCACGATCGACGACACCGCGATCGCCACCATGATCGGCGCCTTCCACGACACCTACGAGGGCCGGTCGGGTAACCGCTTCGAGATGCTCCCGGTCGAGGGCGTGACCTTCCGAGTCCGGGCGGTCCTGGACACCCCGAAGGTGACCTACCCGGAACTCCCGGTTCGCGGCGACGAACCGCTCGCGCCGGTCCGCACGACCGTGCTGCGTTACCTCGGCGACGGCGAAACCGGACAGGAAGCCGCTGTCTACGACCGCGCCGCACTGCGCTCCGGCGACGTGCTCGAAGGCCCGGCCATCGTGGACGAAGGTCTCTCGACCACGCACATCGGCGCGGGGCAGCGCGCGAGCGTGGGCCGCTACGGCGAACTGATCATCCGGAGGAAGTGACCACAGTGGACACACGTTTGCGCGATATCTCCGACGACGAGTTCACCGCCGCCTACGGCAGTGACCGGTTCACCACGGCGGTGATCCTGAATCGTCTGCGCTACGCGGTGGAGCACATGTCGACCGGCTTCATGCGCGAGGCGTTCTCGCCGATCATCCGCGACTGGTACGACTTCGCCTGCACCATCAGCGGCCCGCCGGACCGCGGCTACCCGATGGCGGTGGTCAGCAACAGCCTCGTGGTGTTCCTCGGCACCCTCGGCGACGCGGTGCGGAACACGGTAGAGGAGTACGGACCGGAGAACCTCTCACCGGGCGACGTGCTGATCTGCAACGACCCGTATCGCGGCGGCACGCATGTCAACGACGTCTGCTTCATCCGGCCGGTGTTCGTCGACGGCGAGATCGTCTCTTTCGTCAACATGCGCGCCCATCAGCTCGACATGGGCGGCACCGTCCCGGGCGGGTTCTCCGCCACGAAGTCCAATGTGTACGAAAACGGGCTCGTCATCCCACCGGTCCTGTTGTGGGCCAAGGACGAACCCGTGCGGTCGACCTTCAGTCTGATCTTCGACAACACCCGCTGGGGCGGGATGTTGCTGCCGGACTTCAAGAGCATCCACCAGCAGCTCAAACTCGGTGAGCAACTCGTGCTGGAGAACATCGAGCGGTACGGCCTCGACGCTTACCTGGGCACGCTCACCTACGCCTGTGACACCTCCGCCGAGCGGATGCGCGAGGCGATCGCGCTGGTCCCCGACGGCGACTACACCGGTTCCGCGGTCATCGACGCCGACGGTTTGGACGACAGCGTCGATTACACGGTGAAGGTGACCCTGCGCAAACGCGGGCAGGACATCGAGGTGGACCTCGACGGCACATCGCCGCAGGCACGCACCTGCATCAACTGCGGGGTGCTGGACACGAAGACCGCGGTAGGCGTCGCGCTGACGATGCTGCTGGACCCGGAAGTGCCGTTCACCTCGGGGACCTGGCGCACCATCGACCTCGCCACCCCGCCCGGCACACTGGTCTCCTCACTGCCGCCGGACGGCGGGATCATGATGTTCTGGGAGGCCTCTGGGGCCGTCGTGTCGGCCATCTTCGACGCACTCAACCCGGTGCTGGGCGAGAAAGGCGTGGCGGGCGACTACGGCTCCACCAACACCCACAACGCTTCCGGGCTGACCGCCGACGGTACCCCCTGGACGAGTGCCACCCAATGCGGTGGTGAGCACGGTCCGTGGGGCGCCACCAAGGACGGCGATGGTGACAGTTACACGGTGCTGTTCTTCCTGAACAACCTCGACCCGGCGACGGAGACGATCGAACACGATTCCCCGGTCGTGATGCTCCGCAAGGAACACGCGATCGACACCGGTGGCGCCGGCACGTTCCGCGGCGGTGCGGCGAATCTGAAGGACACGCTCTGGCTGTCCGACGCGAGCCACTACCTCTCGCCCTTCCGTACCAAGGTGCCCAGCGGTGTCGGAGCCAACGGCGGCCAGGCAGGCCCCACCGGGGCGATGTGGTTCTTCCCGCCCGGCGAGGACGAGCGGCGCCTGCTCGGTACCGGCACCGACGTCTACGCCGGCAGTGTCCCGGTCGCGGGCGTCCTCGACCCGGAGTCCAAGGCGCTCGACCCCGAAAACGGCGTCTACCACTACTTCGCCAGCGAACCGGTGTGGAAGACGACGCCCGGCACGATCCTGCGCTGCGTCACCAACGGTGGCGGTGGCTGGGGTGATCCGTTCGAACGGGACCCGGCCCGCGTGCTCGCCGACGTGCGCAACGAGTACGTCAGCGTCGAGGGCGCGGCCAGGGACTACGGCGTCGTGGTGACCGGCGATCCACACCACGATCCCGAAGGCCTGCGCGTCGACGAGCAGGCCACCGAGAAACTCCGTACGAAGAGGACTGGTAAATGATCCCCGCTTTCCGAGACCGCACCCTGTTCTTCGCCTTCTCGACGTTCACGGGTGAGCGCGCCACCTTCGACCGGTGGTACGACGAGGAGCACATCCCGCAGGTGATGGACTCCCTGGGCATGGTGGGCGCGCAGCGGTTCGTGGTCGCGGACACCAAGCCGCTGTCGGGCACCGAGCCGATCGATTATGGGCACGCGGCGCTGTACGAATTGGACGGCAGCCCGGCGGGCTTCCGCGAAGAGGTCAAGCGGATGCTCATGTCCGGCGACATGGTGCTGCCGGACTTCATGATCCAGCCGTTCAAGGCGTTGTTCCTCGAACCGGTCAGCGAACCGCACCACTCGGAACGCTTCGGCAAGCTCGAAGACCTCGACGATCGCCACCTCTGGCTCGTCTTCAGCGATCGTCCGGAGGACAGCGCCGAATACGACAAGTGGTACGACGAGGAGCACATCCCGCAGGTGCTGTCGGCACCCGGATTCGTCCGGGCGCAGCGGTTCGTCACCTCGAGCGTCAAGCCCTTGCCGGGTGTCGTGACACCCGAAGTGAGCCACCTGGCGATCTACGAGACCAGCGGCGACCTCGGACCGATGCGCGAAGACGTCAAAAGGCAGCTGATCTCCGGTGACATGATCCTGCCGGACTTCATGAAGCTGCCGTTCGGCTCGATGTTCCTGCGACCGGTGAGCCCGTTCTTCCCGGCGAAGGGGACGAAGTGACCATCGGCGGCGTGGCGGTGCCGCATCCGGACGAGCTGTTCCTGGCAGGCGGCTGGGTGCCTGCCGACGGCGGACGCCGGGAGATCGTGTCGCCGAGCACCGGCGAGCCGGTCGCCACGGTCGGGCTGCCGTCGGAAAAGCACGCGCTCGCCGCGATCCAGGCCGCTCGTGAGGCACTGTCCACGTGGGCGGAACTCCCGGTCACGGAGCGGGTCGAGATCTGTGGCCGGTTCTGCGCGGCGCTGGAAGCGCGGCTCGAGGACATGGGGGCGGTCTGGGCCGTCGAATCCGGGATGCCGGTCCGCTACAGCCGCACTCTGCACCGGTTCGCCGCCGTGGCCGCTTGGCGGACGCTCCTGGAAAGCGCCGGCCACGTCCTGTGCGACGACTCCCGCGAGTCCGCGCTCGGTGATGTCGTGCTGCGGCGCGAGGCGGCGGGCGTCGTCGCCGCGGTCATCGCCTACAACGGACCGCTCGTGACGATCGCGAGCAAGGTGCTCCCGGCGCTGCTCGCGGGCTGCCCGGTGATCGTCAAGGCGGCGATCGAGTCGCAACTGATCATGCGGATCATCGCCGATTGCGCGGCGGGCGCCGGATTCCCCGAGGGAGCGTTGAGCATTCTCTGCGGCGACGCCGAGGTCGGCCGCGCCGTGACGGCGAGCCCGTACGTCGACATGGTGTCGCTGACCGGCGGCCGGGTGGCCGCGCAGCAGATCATCGAGGCCACTCGCCACCGGTTCGCCCGCACGCATCTCGAACTGGGCGGGAAGTCCCCGGCGCTGATCCTCGACGACGCGGACCTGACCGTCGTGCTCAAGACACTCGTGCCGGGTGCGACCAGCGGCGGCGGGCAGGTCTGCGCCGCGCTGTCCCGGATCCTCGTGCCCGAACGCCGGCACGACGAGATCATCGAGGTACTGCGGCAGGCCTGGGAAGGGCTCACGATCGGCGATCCGCTCGACCCACGGACCCAGCTCGGGCCGCTGGCCTCGCCGTCGGTCGTCGAACGCACCGAGGGGTTCCTCGCTCGCGCGGTCGGCGACGGGGCACGGATCGTCACCGGCGGGAAGAAGCCGGACGGGTTCGACGGCGGCTGGTACTTCGAGCCCACGCTCGTCACCGATGTCGCTCGCGACTCGGAACTGGCGCAGAACGAGGTCTTCGGCCCGGTCACGGCCGTGCTGACCTACACCGATCCCGAGGACGGGCTTCGGCTGGCGAACGACACGAGCTACGGGTTGTCGGCGAGTGTCTACACCGCAGACTGGGCGAAGGGTGTCGAGTACGCCCGCCGGATCCGGGCGGGTTCGGTCGCCGTCAACGCGTTCGGTCCGGCGCTCACGGCGCCGTTCGGCGGGATGAAGGGGTCGGGCTGGGGCCGGGAGGCCGGGCCCGAGGGGATTCTCGAATTCACCGAGCTCAAGCAGATCCTGCAAGGGCGGGGAGGGACGAGATGACGTTCAACTGGATTCTCGAGGCCGCGCCCCACGCGGATCGGGTCGCGTTCAGCTTCGACACCCGCGTGCGGATGACCTACGGCGAGCTAGACGCGCGGACAAGGCAGTACGCACGCGCACTCGGCGAACTCGGGTTGCGCAAAGGCGACCGGCTCGGCCTGATGCTGTTCAACGATGCCGAGTACGTGCCGCTGTTCCTCGCGGCCACGAGGCTCGGGGTGATCACCGTCCGGCTGAATTTCCGGCTCGCACCGGCGGAACTGGCCTTCATCCTGGCGGATTCGGGTGCGTCGGTGGTGATCGTGCACGGCAGCCTGGCCGACCGGGTCGCGCCTGTGCGGCACGAAGCGGGCGTCGGCACGTACGTGGTGCTCGCCGACACGGACGACCCTGTGCCTGAATGGGCATCGCCGTTCGACGTCCTGCGTGGTCGTGAGCCGCTCGCCGACCTCCCCGAACTGGGGGAGCAGGACCCGATGAGCCTGCTGTACACCTCGGGCACCACCGGCTCGCCGAAGGGCGCGATCTGGACGCACCGCAACACCGTCGCGGTCGCGACGGCACAGGCCCTGCGCTGGCAGTTCTCCGAGGACACCGTCGCGCTGGTCCCCGGGCCGATCTACCACGCCGGCGGGTTCGAGGCCGTCGTCGCGCCCGCGCTGCTCATGCACGGACGCGGAGTGTTCCTGCCCTCGGGCAACTTCACGGTCGACAGGCTCCTGGAGGTGCTGCGCGCGGAGCAGGTGACCGACTGCCTGCTCTTCCCGTTCATGCTCAACGAGCTGCTGCACCGGCCCGACCTGGAAGAGCTGCTGCCGAAATCACTGCGACGGCTCATCCTCGGCGGGGACACGCTCATGCCGTCCACCGCGGAGGAGGTCAAACGGCGGTTGCCCGGAGTCAAGCTCACGCAGGTGTACGGCCTGACCGAAGGCGGCGCGATCGCGACGACCCTCGAAGACGCCGATTTCCTCGCGCAGCCGAAGAGCATCGGCCGTCCGTTGCCGCTGGCCGAGGCGCGCGTCGTCACGCCGTTCGGTGAACGGGCCGCGGTCGGTGAGGTCGGTGAGATCGAGGTGCGCGGCCCGGCGGTGAGTCAGGGTTACTGGAACCGTCCGGACGCGACCCGCGCGACCTTCCATGAGGGATGGTGCCGCACCGGGGACCTCGGATACGTCAATGCCGACGGTTTCCTGCATCTGGCGGGCCGGGCCAAGGACATGATCCGCAGTGGCGGGGAGAACATCTACCCGGCCGAGGTCGAGAAGGTGCTGGCGACCCACCCGCAGGTGCTGGAGGCCGCGGTCGTCGCGGTCCCGGACACGCGCTACACCGAGGTCGGCTGCGCGGTCGTCGTCACCGAAGCGGACCAGGCCGTCGACGCGGACGCGCTCCGGGCGTTCTGCCGGGAACGGCTCGCCGGGTACAAGGTGCCCAAGTACTTCGTGTTCGCGGACGAACTGCCCCGCAACGCCTCGGGCAAGATCCTCAAGTTCCGGCTGCGGGAGACCCACGCCGCTATCGAGTCCGAAGTGGACAGAGAGAAGACTACGACATGAACGTCCTGATCAGTGGAGCCGCCGGTGGCGTGGGCTCGGCGACAGCGCGCCGCTTCGCCGCGGACGGCGCTCGCGTCGCGGTGACCGACATCAACGCCGACCGGCTCAAGGAAGTGGCCGACGAGATCGGCGGGATCGCCCTGCCCGCCGACGGTACCCAACGGGAAGCCGTCGCCGAGGTCGTACGGCAGGCCGTCGCCGAGCTCGGCGGGCTGGACGCGGTGATCGCCACCCAGGGCGCCGCCGTCGCCGGCACCGCCAGTCCCAAGGCGGACGACGCGTGGTTCCGCGCCTTCGACGTGAACCTGCACGGCTCGTACTTCCTGGCGGGTGAAGTACTTCCGCATCTGGTGGAGAGCCGCGGATCGCTGGTGCTGTTCGCCTCGACCGCCGGTCTGCTCTCCGGGCCGCCCGGCACCGTGGGGTACAGCGCGGCGAAGGCCGGCGTGATCGGCCTGGTCCGCTGGCTGGCTCGGGACTACGGCCCGCGTGGCGTCCGGGTCAACGGCGTGTGCCCCGGCTGGGTTCGCACGCCGCTGGGGGAGGGCGCGATGGGTTACCTCGCCCAGCGTGAGGGCATCACGGTCGACGAGGCCTATCAGCTGGTGGCGGAACACGTCCCGTTGCGTCGGGTCGCCGAGCCTGAGGAGATCGCGTCGGTGTGCGCCTTCCTGGCCTCGTCGGACGCTTCGATCATAACCGGGCAGGTACTGGTGGCCGATGGCGGCGGCGCGGCGGTGGACCCGGCGACCACGGTGTTCGACGCGCCCTAGGTGTCACTCGCAGGGTCGGTGGTACCCACCAGTCACAACGGCGGTGCGTGAAGGACCCCTTTCCTCGGCTGAGCCGAGGAAACTCGACCTTCACGCCTTCGTCAGTACGTGAAGGACCCCTTCCTTGCGCCTAGGTACAGGAAGGGGTCCTTCACGTACTTCTCCTGGCATCAGGCAACGTCGTGAGTCAGGAAATCTCGCAGGTGCGTGGTGAAGACGGCGTTGTCGTCGCCGGTGATCATGTGCCCGGCGGTGACCGCGATCTCGCGCGCGGTGGGGACGAGGTCAAGAAACTCCGCCGCCGACTCGGCTGTCACGATGTCCGAGTGCAGGCCGCGCACGAGCAGGGTCGGTATCGCGATCGCGCGCGCGGCGCGCCCGAGTCGTTCGGGGGAGTAGTACCCCGCGTCGGCGGTGGAGCCGAGGAACCGGGGATCCCAATGCCAATACCAGCGCCCGTCCTCACCCCGGCGCAGGTTGCGCTTGAGGCCGTCGAGGCTGCGGGGACGTGGTCGTTCCGGCCGGTAGGCGGAAATGGCGTCAGCGGCTTCTTCGAGAGTGGCGAACCCGTGCGGCGCACCGGTCATGAATCGTTTGACGCGGGACTGTCCGGAGGGCCCGGTGCGGTGGGTGATGTCGACCAGCACGAGTCCGGCCAGGGTGCCGGGGCGTTCACCTTCGGCGGCGAGGGCGGTGCGCCCGCCCAGCGACGCACCGACCACCACGGGCTTCGTGCCCAGTTGGGCCACGATCGCGTAGAGGTCGGCGGTGAAGTCGTCGAGGGTGTACCGGCCGCCCGGTGACCATTCGCTGTCGCCGTGGCCGCGAGTGTCGATCGTCCAGGCCTGCCAGCCTTCCGCGGCGAGAGCGCGCGCGGTGCGGTTCCAGGAGTGACGGGTCTGGCCGCCGCCGTGCAGCAACAGCACGGTGCCGCGATCTGAGCCGGGCCGTTCCCAGCGGTCGCCACTGAGCCGGAGGCCGTGTGCCCCGCGGAAGGTGGTCGTCTCTTGGAGCATTTCGGTCGCCTCTCGCCTCGACACGGTCCGTAGTATATATTTTATATTTAACGACGGCGAACAGCTTCGAGGAAGTCAAGGGAGACGCACGATGAAACCGTATCGCTCGATGCTCTTCGTTCCCGGCCACAAGGCGGCCTGGGCGGACAAGGGCATCGCCTCGGGGGCGGACGCCTTGATCCTCGACCTCGAGGACTCGGTCCCGGCCGCGGAGAAGGATCAGGCTCGCGCGACTGTCGCCGGCACGATCGACCGGCTGACCGCGGACGGAGTGCGTCCCGACCTGTGGGTACGCGCCAATCCCGAGGTGAGCGGCCTGCTGAGCGCCGACCTCGAAGCGGTCGTCCGCCCCGGCCTGGCGGGCTTGTTCCTCGCGAAGGTGTTCACCGCGCGAGAGATCGTCCGCCTCGACGGAGTCCTGACCCATCTGGAGCAACGGGACGAGCTCGAACCGGGTTCGGTGAAGCTGATCCTGAGCTTCGAGACGGCGACGTCGATGGCGCACTGCGAGGAGATCGCCGCCGCCAGCCCGCGGGTGGCGTCGTTGCTGGGTGCCACGGGGCCGAACGCCGACGTCGGGCGTGAACTCGGGTTCGAATTCACCCCGGCCGGACTGGAGACGCTCTACCTGCGCAGCCGGCTGGTGCTCGCGGCCCGGTCGAACGGCCTCCATCACCCGGTGGCCGGGGTATGGCAGGACATCAAGGACCTGGACGGCTGCCGCCGGTTCTGTCTGGACAACCGCGGCCTCGGGTACCGGGGCCTGGTCGCGATCCACCCGTCCCACGTTGCGGTGGCGAACGAGGTGTTCGCGCCGTCGCCGGAGCAGGTCGAGCAGTCCCGCCGGATGATCGCGGCGTTCCGTGAGGCGGAGGCCGCGGGCAGTGCGGCGGTCGACTTCGAAGGGCAGCACATCGACATCGCGCACGTGAAGACGGCCGAAGGCGTCATCGAGCTGGCGGACGCCTTGTCGATTCACGCGTGACTCATCACATATATAATATTTTTGAAAGGATCGTCTGATGGCAGGCCTGTACTTCGAGGAGTTCGAACCCGGGATGGTCATCGACCACCCGACCCGCCGCACCGTCACCGAGGCGGACAACACCCTGTTCAGCGTCATGACACTGAACCTCGCGCCACTGCACCTGGACGCCGAGTACAGCAAGAACTCGATCTACGGCCAGCGTCTGGTCAACAGCCTGTTCATCCTGGGACTGGTGTCCGGGGTGACGGTGCCGGAGACGACGCAGGGGACCACACTCGGCAACCTCGGGTTCGAGCAGATCAAGTTCCCCAAGCCGGTCTTCCACGGCGACACCATCCACGTGCGCACCGAGATCGTCAGCAAGCGCGAGTCGAAGAGCCGCGACGATTCCGGCATCGTGATGTTCCGGCACTTCGGGCTCAACCAGCGCGACGAGATCGTCTGTGACGCGCTGCGCGCCGGGCTCATGATGAAGCGCCCCGTGAAGCAGGACTGATCATGCCTGACATCGCTTGGGTCCCGGACGACGCGGTCCGGGAACGCAGCCGCCTGCTGGCCGCGCTGCGCCGATGGGGCTTCGCCGGAGTGGACGACTTGAACCGCCGGGCCATCGCGGACCCCGAATGGTTCTGGCGTGAAGTCGTCGACGACCTCGGTGTCGAGTTCGCCGAACCGTTCATCCGGGTGCTGGACGAGTCCGAGGGCAAGCCGTTCCCGCGGTGGTTCCCCGGCGGCCGGATCAACGTCGCGACCTTGGCCGCCCACCGCCACTCGCGGTCGGAGAAGCTCGCCGTGATCTACGAAGGCGACTCGGGGCAGCGCCGGACGCTGACCTTCGCCGGACTGGACGACCAGGTGCGGCGGTTCGCCGCGAACCTGGCCGCGCTCGGAGTGTCCCGTGGTGATCGCGTCGTGCTCTTCATGCCCGTCGTCCCGGAAGCCGCGGTCGCGTTCCTGGCGATCGCGATGCTCGGCGCGGTGTCGGTCCCGGCGTTCAGCGGCTACGCGGCCGACGCGCTGGCCACCCGGCTCCAGGACTCCGAAGCCGTCGCGCTGATCACCGCCGACGGCACCACCCGGCGTGGCAAGGAGATCGGGCTCAAGGCCACCGCCGACGCCGCGGTCGCCGACGCGCCGTCCGTCCGCGCGGTCGTCGTCCTCCGGCATCTGGGCACCGACGTGCCGATGAAGGCCGGCCGCGACGTCTACTACGACGAACTCGACGCCGATCCCGAGCCGGTCGAGACCGCGGCGACGGAGTCGAACGACCCGCTCACCATCGTCTACACCTCCGGGACCACGGGGCGGCCCAAGGGCATCGTGCACTCGCACGGCGGGTTCGCGGTCAAGACCGCCACCGACTTCGCTTACGGCTTCGACGTGCACGCCGACGACGTGGTCTGCTGGATCACCGACCTCGGCTGGCTGGTCGGCCCCATGCTGATCGCCGGACCGCTGCAACTCGGCGCGACGATCGTCATGATCGAGGGTCTGCCCACTCATCCGACTGCGGACCGGCTGTGGGAGGTCGTCGAGCGTAACGGTGTGACCGTGCAGGGCATCGCTCCGACGGCGGCTCGTGCCCTGCGGTCCGCGGACGAGCGGCCCGCGCACGCCCTGTCGACGCTGAGGTCCTTCGTCTCCACCGGCGAAGCGTGGGACGAGCCGACGTGGTGGTGGTTGTTCGAGCAGGTCGGGGAGCGGCGTATCCCGATCGTCAACTACAGCGGCGGCACCGAGGTCGGTGGCGGCATCCTGATCGGCTATCCGTTCCTGCCCGCCGCGCCGGCGGCGTTCACCGGGCCACTGCCCGGCGTTGACGCGGCCGTGCTCGACGACGACGGGAAACCGATCGTGGGCGCGATCGGCGAACTGGCGGTCCGCAACACCTTCCCGGGGATGACGCACGCGTTCTGGCAGGACCGGGAGCGCTACCTCGACGCCTACTGGGCTCGGTTCGACGACGTCTGGGTCCATGGTGACCTGGCGAGTGTTGACGATGAGGGTTCGTGGGTGATCCACGGCCGCTCCGACGACACGCTGAAACTGGCGGGTCGCCGGGTCGGCCCGGCCGAGATCGAGGCCGCGCTTCTGAAGGACCGGCGGATCGCGGAGGTCGCGGTTATCGGCGCCCCCGACGAACGCCGTGGCCAGCGCGCGGTGGCCTTCGTCGTGCTCCGGCGCCAGGACGTCGACCTCGACGACCTGCGGGCCACGGCACTGGCGAACGCGGGCAGGTCGTTCGCCCCGGCCGTGTACGTCGTGAAGACGTTGCCCAAGACCAAGAACGGCAAGATCATGCGCCGCGCGATCCGGTCGAGGTTCACCGGCACACCGGTCGGCGATCTGTCCTCTTTGGACCCGGCGACGCCGTTGGAAGACATCCCCGTCCTCGCGGACGAAGACTAGGAGAGCAGCAATGGCGGAAGCCGAAAACACTGTCGAGATCGTCCGGACGGCCACCCGGGAACTGGCCCGGAAGTTTGACAACGACTACTGGCTGGACAAGGACCGCAAGCACGAATACCCGTGGGACTTCATCAAGGCGTTCGCCGCGGGCGGCTGGCTCGGCGCGATGATCCCGGAGGAGTACGGCGGCATCGGCCTCGGCCTCCGTGAGGCGGCCGTGATGATGAACGAGATCTCGTCCTCGGGTGCGGGGATGAGCGGCGGCTCGGCCATCCACTTCTACGTCTTCCCGCCCGCACCGGTCGTCAAGTACGGCTCGGAGGAGATGAAGCGCGAGTTCCTGCCCCGGCTGGCCTCCGGCGAACTGCTGATGGCGTTCGGCGTCACCGAGCCCGACGCCGGTGTCGACACCTCGCGGATCAAGACCAAGGCCGTGAAGGTGAACGGTGGCTGGAAGGTCAACGGCCAGAAGGTATTCATCACCAACGCGCAGAACGCGCAGAAGATCCTCCTACTGGCGCGGACGTCCCCCCGTCGCGACGACAAACCGCTCTGGGGGATGTCGCTGTTCCTCGCGGACATGGATCGTGAGCACATCGCGGTGCGGGAGATCGACAAGCTGGGCCGTGCCGCCATCGACACCAACGAGCTGTTCATCGACGACCTCTTCGTGCCCGAAGACCGGCTGGTCGGCGAGATCGACAAGGGGTTCTACTACCTGCTCGACGGCTTGAACCCCGAGCGCATCGTGGTGGGCATGGAAGGCATCGGTCTCGGCCGAGCCGCCCTGGAGCTCGCCTCGGAGTACGCGAAGAACCGGGTGGTGTTCGACCGGCCGATCGGGCAGAACCAGGCGGTCGCCCACCCGCTGGCCGACTCGTGGATCCGGCTGGAAGCGGCCGAAGGCATGGCGATGCGCGCGGCGGAGCTGTTCGACGAGGGGAAGCCGTGCGGGCCGGAGGCCGCCGCCGCGAAGTACCTCGGCGCGGAGGCCGGTTTCGAGGCGTGTGACCGTGCGTTCTCGACCCTCGGCGGTTACGCGTATGCCAGGGAGTACCACATCGAACGCCTGTGGCGGGAGGTCCGCTTGCTGCGCAACGCGCCGTTCTCGCAGGAGATGGTGCGGAACTACATCTCGCAGCAGGTGCTCGGCTTGCCGCGTTCGTACTGAGCTCCACCTCTTGGCCACCAGCTTCCGGAAGCCCACTGCGGTCAGCTCTGGCAGGTCCACATGACGAGGGGCGAGACGACCCGGCGGTTCGCGAAGAGTCTGACCGAGCATGCCGAGACCCACGCGGAAGCACCGGATCTCGACATGTCGAGTGGCTACCACGGCGTCGACCGCGATCGCCGTCGCGCCGCCGGGTACGCCCTCTACGCCAGCCTAGGCATCTCGAAGGAGGATCGGGACGCCCGCGTGGCGCAGCGGTTGAAGAACTTCGACTTCTTCGGCGCACCGCATGTGGCGATCGTGACCACGGACCGCGAGCAGGGCGCCTACGGTGCGATCGACTGCGGCGGCTACGTGACGAACCTGCTCCTGGCGGCCCAGTCCCTCGGCGTCGCGACGATTCCCCAGGCGGCGGTGCCATGCACTCCGGTCACGTCCGCGAGTACTTGGGTCTCCCGGACGACCGCCTGGTCGTCTGCGCTGTTTCGTTCGGGTACGCGGACACAGGGCATCCGGTGAACCGGTTCCGGACTGAGCGCGCGGCGGTGGACGACACCGTGTTCGTGGTGGGGACTGAGGTCGTCCTCCGGGTTGACCGTCTGGCGAGCACAATTTATATTGTGTATTTCCGGTTGTCGTGGAGTGAGCAATGACGCTCGAACGTTTTCGCAGGTCGCCTGGCGGTGCTGTGCTCGATGGAGGCCTCGGTACCCGGCTCGAACAGCTGGCCGCCGACGTCGGCACCGTGCTCGACCGGGAGTTCATCCCGCCGCGGGGTCCAGCGGGTAACGCGGCGAACGCGCTGCGCTCGCTGTCGGCCATGTGGGACGCCGTGCTCGCCGAGACGATGCGCTCGGCTGGGCCGGAGGTATCGCCGGAGCGGCGGCGACGATTGACCGAGTTGCTCGCCCGCATCCGTTCAGCGGAATCGGCGGTCACGGACTTCCGGCTCGCCGCCGGCGCCGGTCTGCTTGACCGGGTGCGCGGCGCGCTGGCCGAGATCCGCGACGTCACCGGTGTCGAAGAACTGCTCACCTGCGCCCCCGAGGCATGCTGTGGTCTCGGCTTCGACCGCGCTCTGGTGTCGCGTGTGGAGGATTCGGTCTGGAAGCTGCACACCATGTGCATCATCCGCGATCCACGGATGGCCGAAGAGATGGTCGCGGCGGGGCAGGCGAATCCGCCCCGGCTCGACGGCACGCTCGTCGAGACCGACGTCGTCTCGCAGGCGAAGCCGGGGCTGGTGTACGACGTGCAGAACAATCCCCGCGTCGCGCGGGACCTGGTCCGGATCTCCGGCTGTAGCTCCTACGGCATCGCGCCACTGACGGTCCAGGGGCAGGTGGTCGGTCTGGTCCACGGCGACTGCTATCACCAGCGCCGCGACGTCGACGCGACCGATCGCGCGATGCTCAACCTCTTCGCAGAGGGGCTCAGTCAGATCCTCGCGCGGGTGACCATTCTGGATGGACTGTCCACAGTGGCCGCTGGAATCGAGCGGCTCGTCGCGCCGGGCGGTCGTCCACCGGTGCGGGTGCCTGAGATCGCGGCGGAGGACTTCGGGCTGACCCAGCGCGAGACCGAGATCGTCCGGTTGCTCGCGGCGGGTGCGTCGAACCAGCAGATCTCCGGGCGACTCTTCATATCCGAGGGGACCGTGAAGTCCCACGTCACCCATATTCTGCGCAAGCTCGGTGCCGCCAACCGGGCCGAAGCGGTCTCACGCTGGCTTCGCCGGACCAGCGCGAACTGAGCGGGCTTTTGGGTGGGCAAGGCGGTGTTGTGAAAGCCACTTTCATAACCTTCAACGTTGCGAAAGTGGCTTTCGCAACCCTTCCCAGGCCTGCAGCAGAAGCGGGGTGCGCACTCGGCGTGAACGGCGGCGCATCCTAAGAAACACGCGAGCAGCTGTCCAGCCGAAACCGGGAAATCTGTCGCCGGTAATAAAAGAACTCCGACCGGCGACAGATGTGACCTGGTCCGTTCGGCGGCCACACTGACTCCCGCAACGTGGCACAGATCACCGAGGGAGCGCGCAGAAGATGCCGACGATCATCGAGCAACTCGCGGAATTCGCGGCAGATACCGAGGTTCGGAATTTGCCGGACGAGGTGGTGAGCGAGTCCCAGCGTATCCTGCTCGACTCGCTCGGCTGCGCTGTCGCCTCCCTCGACGACGAAGGCGCTCAACGCGGCGTCGGCTACGGCCGGTACCTCGGTGGTACCGAGGGGCCCGCGTCGATCTTGGGCACGGGGACCACGACCTCCGTGCCGGGTGCGGCCTTCGCCAACGCGGAACTGATCAACGCCCTCGACCAGGACGCCGTCCTGCCGCCTGGTCACGTGACGCCGTACGTCCTGCCCGGAGCGCTGGCGACGGCGGAATCGTTGCAGGGCAGCGGGGAGAAGCTCCTGACCGCGATCGCGGTCGCGCACGAGATGTCCTTCCGCATCGGCAAGGCGACTGACTACCTGCGCGACATCAAGGACGGTGTCGTCACCATCCCCGACGTCATCGGCTACAGCAGCACGCTGTTCGGCGCGGCCGCCGCGATCGGTGTGGTCAAGGGATTCTCCCGCGAGACCCTGGCCGACGCGCTCGGGATCATGGGGTCCACGGCCCCCACGAACACCCAGCGGGCGTGGATGATGCACGCGCCGTCGACGACGATCAAGTACCAGCTCGCCGGCGGGATGGCTCTGTCGGCGGTCACCGCGGCGAATCTCGCCGAACTCGGGCACACCGGCGACCAGGAGATGCTCGACGACCGCGAGTACGGCTTCCCGCGCTTCATCGGCACCTCTCGGTGGGAGCCGGCGCCCATCACGGCAGGCCTGGGTACGGAATGGACCTTCACACCGTTCCAGTCCTTCAAGCCGTACCCGCATTGCCGCGTGATGCACGCGTTGTTCGACGCGCTCACCGAGATCGTCGAGACCCACGACATCCGTCCGGACGAGATCGACGCCATCGACGCGTGGGGCGAGAGCTTCGTGCTGCAGCCGGTGTGGGTCAACGAGGACATCCGCAATCCGCGTGACGCCCAATTCGGCATGACGCACGGCTTGGCGATGGCCGCGCACCGGATCCCGCCGGGCAAGGACTGGCAGACACCGGAAGCGGTGCTCGACCCGTCCGTGCTCGACCTGACCAAGAAGGCAACCTTCCGGGAACATCCGGACTACACCGCCGCCCTGCGCGGCGACCCGGCGGCGCGGCGATCCCGCGTCGAGGTGCAAGCCCGCGGCACCACCTTCACCGGCGAACGCGCCTATCCGAAGGGCAGTCCTTCGCCCGACCCGGCGACGTTCATGACCGACGGCGAACTGATCGCCAAGTTCCGGCACAACGTCGAGGACGTCCTGACCGACGCCGACGCGGACGCCGTCATCGAAGCCGTCTTCGACCTGCGGAACGTCGAGGACGTCACCGAGTTCACGAAACGGCTCCGCCCGGTCCTTCCCTCCTGACCGAATACGGGTTCTCCATGACTACTGTGGCAACGAAGCCACGCGGGTCGCTTCGCGCGCGCCTGGGTGGCTACGACCAGACCTATCCGGTCCTCGCGATCACCGTCCTGCTGGCGCTGGCCGGCGGCCTGACCACGGCGAACTTCCTGAGTACCGGGAACTTCGCCAGCATCCTGAACCTGTCGGCGGCGTTCGGCATCCTGGCCATCGGCCAGGCGATCGTGATCCTCGGCAAGGGACTCGATCTGTCCGTGGCGGGCATCGGCCTCGGCTGTGCCCAGGCGACGCTGGCGTTCATCGACAGGGGCATGCCGGAATGGCAGGCGATCGCCCTGATGACCGCGCTGGCGCTGGCGATCGGCCTGGTCAACGGTATCCTCGTCGCCCTCTTCGAGGTACCCGCGCTGTTCGTGACGCTCGCGACCGGCATGCTCGCCATCGGCGGGATCGACATCCTGTTCCTCACCGAGAACGTCTACGGCGTGCCGCCCGCGTCGTTCCTGGCCGAACTCAGTGGTGCTTCGGTGTTCGGGGTGCCCCGGCCGGTGCTCATCGCGGGCGCCGTGTTCCTGATCGCGTGGCTGTTCGTCGCCTACACCACGCCCGGGCGGCTGACCCGCGCGATGGGGGACAACTTCGCGACGGCACGGTCGACCGGCGCCCCGGTCCGGCCGCTGCAGATCCTCACCTACGTGCTTTCCGCGTTGCTCGCCGCGCTCGCCGGCTATGTCACGGTCTCCCTGCAGGGGAGCGTGCAGACCACGGTCACGTCCTTCGCCCCGATCCTGTTCACCGCGCTGACGGTGGTCGTGATCGGCGGGGTGTCGCTGTCCGGTGGCCGCGGAACCATCCTTGGCGTCCTCGCGGGCGCCCTCTTCGTCGGCGTGCTCAACAACCTGTTGGTACTGCACGGGTTGAGCACCGCGGTGCAGGACTTGATCCGGGGCGGCGTGCTCGCCGCCGCCATCGCGTTCGACGCGTGGCTGCATCCGCGCAACGACGAAACCGAGAAATCCGGCGAACTGTGAACGGGAACGGAACCATGAAACTCACCAAGAAGATCCTCGCCCTCACGCTGGCCGCGGTGACGGCCACTGGCGTCGCGAGCTGCTCCGTCGACAGCGGCTCGCCGGAAGCCAAGTCCGGCAACGGCAACCAGGCGTTCGGGTCCACTGTGGAACTGATGCCCGCGCGACAGAAGGCGCTCGACACGATGAAGGGCAAGAAGATCGCCTTCGTGCCGATCCTCTTCAAGGGCTACCAGCTCACGGAGAACTGGGGCACGACGATGCAGCGCACCTTCGACAAACTCGGCGCCGAGTTCAAGGTGTACGACTCGAACTTCAGCAGCGACCGGATGATCAGCACCATCAACGACCTGATCGCCCGCAAGGCCGCCGACGTCCTCGTGCTGCAGAACCAGGATCTCGGCCTGCTCGACAACGCCATCGACCGCGCGCAGAAGGCCGGTATCTACACGGTGGTGCTCAACATGATGTCCGCTCGCCTCGGTGACGCCTTCGTCGGTGTCGACGTCTACGGCGCGGCACAGTCGATCGCCAAGCGCGCGATGTCCGATTGCGACGGTCGCAACGCGCCCAAGACGATCTCGATCATCGACGGCCCCGGCAACGACCCGGCGTCGATCCTGTGGAACCAGGGGATCAAGGACGTCGTGGAACCGGCGGGCTACAAGGTCCTCGTCGCCCACTCGCAGTTCCAGAACGCCCAGGCGCAGGCGGCCGCCGAATCCGTGCTCCAGCAGCAACAGGGCAAACTCTGCGGCTTCATGGTCACCTTCGACCTCAACTCGATCACCGTCGGGCAGACGGTCAAGGCCGCCGAATCGCGCGGCCAGGTGCAGCCCGGCTCGGTCGGCGTCTACACCCTCGACGCGGACAGCAACTGGTGCGCCGCCCTGAAACAAGGCCTGGTGACCGCCTCGGCAGCCTACGACGTCCAGGGCATCGGCGCGGCGGGCGCGGTCGCGGCGCAGAACCTGATCATGAACGGCGCGCAGCCCGGCAGCACGCACTCGGTGGCCTACGTGTCGGACACGATCGTCGACAAGACCAACATCGACAAGACCACCATCGCCTGCTACGAGAGCCAGTAGGGACGAGCACCGATGACGACTTCGTCTCGCGGGTTCTCCCCGCTGCGGCGCGGGCTCGACGCCTTCGGCATGACCGGCGGCCGGCCCACCGAAAGGATCGCGCGGTTCCGCACGATCTCCGACCTGTTCGAGAAACGGTGGATGGAAGGCGCCGTCCCGCTGGTACTGGCGCTCGCACTGTGCCTGTACGTCTTGATGACCACGAACGTCGGGGCCGACAACGCGCCGCTGGTGCTGGACGAGATGGCCGAGTTCGGCCTGCTGGCGATCGGCCTGACGGTCGTCCTGGTGGGCGGCGGCATCGATCTGTCGGTCGGCTCCATGGTCGGGGTCTGCGCGCTCGGCGCGCTGGTCGCCGACCGGGTGTGGCTGTGGCCGACGGCCGTGGTCGTCCCGGCGGCGATCGTGACCGGCGCCCTGCTCGGGGCGGTCAACGGGCTCTTCATCGCGATCCTGCGGATGCGCCCGTTCATCACCACCCTGGTCACGCTGATCGCCTTCGGCGGCGCCGCTTCGGTCCTGCAGAACGCGAACAGCACCCGGATCGGGATCGCCAAGGACTCCCTGGTGTGGGACTTCCTGAGCAACGGCCGGATCATCGGTGTCCCGGCCGCCTGGTTCCTCTTCGCGGTGGTGCTGCTCGTCGTGCATCTCGTGCTGACCCGCTCCCGCTGGGGCTGGTGGGTCACCGCGACCGGCTCGGACCGGCGTTCGGCACGGCGCAACGGCATCCCGGTCACCGCGGTGACCTTCTGGACATACGTGCTCTCCGGCGCGTTGGCCGGCACGGCGGCGATCCTGACCTCGGCGCGGCTGGCTCGGACCGACCCGAACGTGGGACACGGGTGGGAGATCATCGTGCTCACGGCCGTCGTCCTCGGCGGGGTGAGCATCCAGGGCGGGCGCGGTTCGGTGTTGCGGGCGACCGTCGGGGTCGCGGTGGTGGCGATCATCCAGCAGGCGACCGTCGCCGACGGGGCGCAGGGGTCGTTCTACACCGTCGTGCTCGCGGCCGTGCTCGCCGTGTTCACCATCCTGGACCTGAAATGGGGCAAGTACCGGCAGCGCGCGGTCGAGAAGCTGAAGATCGACCCCGCCCGGCTCTCGCTCGGTCCGCTTCTCGACGTCACCGAACCGGGCACCGTCTGGTCACCGAACCGGCGGCTCACCGACGCGCCGCCGGTCGGGCTCGGGAAGATCCGCGGCGCCGAGGACTGCGCCGTCGACGCCGAGGGCAACGTGTACTGCGGTGACCAGCGTGGCTGGGTGTGGCGCTTCCGCGGGCTGGAGGACACCGAAGGCGAGGTCTTCTCCCGCACCGGTGGCTTCCCCTGCGGACACGTCTGGGACGCCGAGGGCAGGCTCGTCGTCGCGGTCGGTGGCATGGGGATCTACCGCATCGGTCCGGACGGCGAACCGGAACTGGTCGCCAACCAGGTCAAACGCAGCCCGCTGTCGCTGATCGACGATTCGGGCCTGCGCGCGATCGACGACCTCGACATCGCGCCCGACGGGTCGATCTACGCCTCGGACTTCTCCACCCGGACCAACACCGCGGACTTCCTGCTCGAACTGGTCGAGTTCCGGCCCAACGGGCGGATCGTGCGGGTGAAACCGGACGGGACCACCGAGGTGGTCGTGTCGAACTACGTGTTCCCCAACGGGGTCTGCACCTCCCACGACGGCGAGTCGATCCTCATCGCCAGCACCGGCCTGTGCCGCGTGGATCGGCTGTGGATCTCCGGCCCCAAGGAGGGCCGGCTCGAACCGGTGCTGGAGAACCTGCCCGGCTACCCGGACAACATCAACCGCTCCTCGGACGGCAACTACTGGATGCCGCTGTGCGCCATGCGGACCCAGATGTCGGACCTGCTCGGCCGGTACCCGTCGGTCCGGCGGCGGATGACCCGCGAGGTCTCCGTCGACAACTGGGTGGTGCCACAGCTGAACGTGTCGTGCGCGATCAAGTTCAGCGACAGCGGGGAGATCCTCGCGGTGCTGTGGGACGAGACGATGGAGAACTATCCGATGGTCACCGCGGTCAAGGAACGCGACGGGTATCTATACCTGTGCGGCGTCAGCAACAACCGAATCGGGCGGCTGCCGCTGGACCCGGCCGAGATCGGCGGCATCGATCCGTCGGCCGTGCCCGGTACGGCGGGCGCGCGCCAGGTCTCGGAGGTGGCCCGATGAGCCTTTCCACGCTCAAGGAACTGATCAATCCGAACTGGGCCAGGCGCCGTGGTGTGCCGCCCATGGACACCGGGCTGCGGCCGAATCTCCGGCTCGACGAAGCGGCTGAACTGCTGCCGTCCGGTGACTTCGAGCCGGACGACGTCGTGGTCACCGGCGCCGGTGAGGTGGTGTTCAGCAGCGGGAACCTGGTTCTCGCTCTGCGCGGCGATGACGTGGTGCGCGTCGCGGAGGTGGGCGGCCGCGTCGCCGCCCTCGCCGCCCGCGGCGACGAGACCCTCGCCGCGGTGGACGGCGTCGGGATCGTCTCGGCCGGCACTGCGGAAGAGGTGTGCACCGCCGCACCGGTCAAATCCGGCGTGACCGATCTGACCGTGGCACCGGACGGTTCGCTGCTCGTCACCGTCGGATCGACGGCGGAGCGGGAATGGGCCCGTGCGCTGGTCACCGGCGACCGGTCGGGGTCGATCGTGCGGGTGGACGGTCCGAGCGCCGAGGTGGTGGCCGAGGGTTTGGCCTGGCCGTCGGGGATCGAGGCATCGGACGAAGAGGTGCTCGTGTCGCTCAGTCTCGAGCACCGCGTCGAGACGCGATCGCCGGACGCGCTGGGCAGGCCTGGGCAGGCGTTGATCGCGAATCTGCCCGTCTATCCCGGGCGCGTGTCCGGCCGGTGGTTCGCCGCGCCGTACATCCGCAACCGGGTCACGGAGATGCTCCTCGACGAGCCCGAAGTGCTCGCCGAGATGACCGGGACGATCAGTCCGGCGGAGTGGTTCGTGCCCCGTCTGCGCGGCGGGAGCCCGTTCACGGAAACCATGCAGATGGGCCAACTGCGCGTACTCGGCGTGGTGAAGAGCTGGGCGCCGGCCCGATCCTGCGGCCTCGTGTTCCGGGTGGACGGTGCGGGCCGGGTGGCCGAAAGCGCCCACGCCCGCGTCGACAGCTCGCGACACGGCGTCACCGGTGTGGCCGTGCGCGACGGCCGCGTGCTCGCGGCGGCGCGTGGCTACGGCAATCTCCTGGAGGTGCGAGCGTGACACCCGTGATCCGGCTGACCGGCGTCAGCAAGCGTTATGGCGGGACCTACGCCCTCGACGGCGTCGACTTCGACGTGGAGCCTGGAGAGATCCACGCGTTGCTGGGGGAGAACGGTGCCGGCAAGTCCACGATGGTCAAGATCATCTCCGGCGCGGTCGCGCACGACTCCGGCACGCTGGAGATCGACGGGCACAGGCGGTCCTTCACCACCCCGCGCGAGTCGGTCGAGGCCGGGGTGGCGATGGTCTACCAAGAGGGCTCGCTCGTCGAGTCGATGACGGTGGCGCAGAACCTGTTCATGGGCGACGAGAAGGTGTTCAACAACCTCGGGCGGCTCAACGTCGTCGCCCGTGAACTGCTGGAATCGCACAACTTCCACATCCGGCCCGACGTTCCGGCCGGGGCGCTCGGCATCGGCCAGAAGCAGATGGTCGAGATCGCGCGGGCGGTCCACCGGAACGCGAAACTCGTCATCCTCGACGAGCCGACGTCCTCGGTCACGCCCGAGGAACGGCTCCAGCTGTTCCTGTCCATGCAGCGGCTGAAGCGCCGCGGGATCGGCGTCATCTTCATCACGCACATGCTCGACGAGGCGTTCGAGCAGGCGGACCGCATCACGGTGCTGCGGGACGGCGTCGCGCAGGGAACCCTTGCACGCCCCGAATTCACCCGGGAACGCGTGGTCAAGATGATGGTCGGCCGCACCGTCGAGATGGGCCGCGTGGCGCCCGGCCGCGCGCCGGAACCCGTCCCGGCGCTGCAGGTGGAGGACGTCACGCTGTTGCCCGTGGTGCGCAACATGGCGTTCTCGGCGTACGCGGGCGAGATCGTCGGCATCTACGGGCTGGTCGGCGCCGGCCGCAGCGAGACCGCGATGATCGTCAGCGGTGTCATGAAACGGCGACGGCTGCGCGGCGGAACGGTGCGGCTGAACGGGAAACCGGTCCGCTTCCGCACACCTCGCCACGCCCGCAAGGCCGGGATCGTGTACATCACCGAAGACCGCAAGGCTTCGGGGTTCTTCAGCCATCTCACGATCGCGGACAACATCTACTTCGGGCACCTGTGCAGCGCGCCGCGCCGGCCGTTCTTCTACCGCCCTGGTGACCGCAAGTCGGTCGCGAAACGGTTCGTCGAACGCTTCCAGGTGCGCACCCTGCAACCCGGCAAGGCGACCGTCGAAGAACTGAGCGGTGGCAACCAGCAGAAGGTCGTGCTGGCCAAGGGGCTGACCCGCAAACCGCTCGTCGCGATCATCGACGAACCCACGCGTGGCGTGGACCTCGGCACCATTCCCGAGATCCACGCGATGATCCGCGCACTCGCCGACGACGGCGTCGCGGTCGTGGTCATCTCGTCCTACCTCCCGGAGATCCAGGCGCTGTCCGACCGCGTGCTCGTGGCGCGGGCGGGCAGCATCGCCGCCGAGTTCTCCCCGGAGGAAGCGGACGAGGAGAGCCTGATGTTCGCCGCCGTGCACTGACCCCTTCTATCGCAAGGAAAAGAACATGCGTGGAGTTGTTTTCAAGGGCGACCGGGTCGTCGAGATCCAAATTTTCGACGACCCCGCTCCGGGCCGCGACGAAGTGGTGCTGGAGATGAAGGCGTCCGGGATGTGCGGGAGCGATCTGCACTTCTATCGGGCACCGGCAGGGCAGGCGCTGGCCGCGTTCGGAATGAGCGGTGACGACGCCGGCATCATCGGCGGACACGAACCCTGCGGTGTGGTCGCCGCCGTGGGCGCGGACGTCGACCCCCGCGCGGTCCGCGTGGGCGACCGGATGATGGTCCACCACTACGACGGCTGCGGGTTCTGCGACCAGTGCCGCACCGGCTGGCCGCAACTGTGCGAACGCGGGAACGTCATTTACGGCGCGACCGCGCACGGCGGACACGCCGACTTCCTCACCGTGCCCGCCCGCACCCTCGTCCCGCTGCCGGACGAACTGAGTTTCGCCGCCGGCGCGGCGATTTCGTGCGGGACCGGCACGGCCTTCGGCGCGCTGACCCGGCTGAGTGTCGGTGCCGGCGACTCGATCGCCGTGTTCGGCCAGGGCCCGGTCGGCCAGTCCGCGGTGCAGCTCGCCGCCGCGATGGGCGCCAGGGTGATCGCGGTCGACATCGAGCGGGCACGGGTCGAGCGGGCGACAGAGTTCGGGGCCGCGGAGACCGTCGACTCGAGCGCCACTGATCCTGTCGAAGCCATCCGGGACCTCACCGGTGGCAAGGGCGTGACGAAGGCCCTCGACTGCTCCGGAGCCCCGCCCGCACGAGCCGCCGCGGTGAAGTCGGCGGCCAAGTGGGGCACGGTCGCCTTCGTCGGCGAGGGCTCGAACGTCACCCTCGACGTCAGCCCGGATCTGATCCGCAAACAGTTGACCGTGCTCGGCTCGTACACCTTTTCCCTGGTCGGGCAGGCCGACTGCGCCCGGTTCATCGCGGCGCACGGCGTCGAGGTCGACCGCGTTTTCACCGACCGGTGGCGGCTCGACGACGCGGTCAAGGCCTACGAAGCCTTCGACCGGCAGACCGGCGGCAAAGCCGTCATCGAGTTCTGAAGATCCCTGGAGTCCCCATGACGAACCATTTCATTGACGGCAGACTCACCCCCGCGCACTCTGCTGATCGCATCCAGGTCACGAACCCGGCGACCGAAGAGGCGTTCGCGTCCATTGTGGACGGCGATGCCACCGACGTCGACACCGCTGTCGGAGCGGCGACGGCGGCGGGGGAGCAGTGGGCGGCCCGGACGCCCGCCGAGCGGGCCGGATATCTACGCGCGATCGCGGACGCCTTCGAAGCCCGGTCCGAGGAGATCTCGGAGCTGGTCACCCGGCAGAATGGCACGCCGATCAGCATCACCCGCGCGATGCAGAGCCAAGTCCCCGTGACCTATCGGTATTTCGCCTCGCTGGCAGAGAAACTCGAGACGGAGAGCCATGTCGAGACCGCGAGCGGGGACGCCGTCGTCCGCCGGGAACCCGTCGGAGTGGTCGGCGCGATCACTCCCTGGAACGGACCACAGCCGCTGATCGCGTGGAAACTCGGCCCCGCGCTGGCCGCGGGCTGCACCGCGGTGATCAAACCCGCGCCGGAGACCTCGCTGGACGCGTTCGTGTTCGCCGAGATCCTGACCGCCGCGGGGATCCCGGACGGCGTCGTCAACATCGTCACCGGCGGGCGTGAAACCGGTGCCGCCCTGGTCGAGCATCCCGGCGTGCACAAGGTCGCGTTCACCGGATCGACGGTCGCGGGCAAGGCGATCGCCGTCGAATGCGCGAAGCAGCTGAAGCACGTCACCCTCGAACTCGGCGGCAAGTCCGCCGGGATCCTGCTCGACGACGTCGACCTCGACGCCTTCCGGCCGCTGGTGATGTCAGCGTGCGCGCCGAACACCGGGCAAACGTGCCGGGCGCTGACCAGGGTGCTCGCACCCGCGTCACGGTACGAGGAGATCGTCGAAATGCTCAGCGCGACGATGAGCGCCATCCCGCAGGGGGATCCGACGGACCCCGGGAACTTCTTCGGGCCGCTGGTGAACGCGGCGCAGCGTGACCGCGTCGAGTCCTACATCGCCCTCGGGCTTTCCGAAGGCGCCGAGCTCGTCCTCGGCGGTGGGCGACCCGAGGGGCTCGACCGCGGCTACTACGTCGAGCCGACGATCTTCCGCGGCGTCACGAACGACATGCGGATCGCGCGGGAGGAGATTTTCGGGCCGGTGCTGGTGGTGATGCCCTACGAGACCGTCGACGAGGCCGTCGCCATCGCGAATGACTCGGATTACGGGCTGGGTGGAGGTGTGTTCTCGCCGGATGTCGACCGGGCGACGGAGGTGGCCCGCCGGATCGTGAGTGGCAGCGTCGGCGTGAACACGTCGACACTGCCCATCGAGACGCCGTTCGGCGGCGTGAAGCAGAGCGGGATCGGCCGCGAACTGGGGCCGCAGAGCGTGGACGCGTACCTGGAGTACAAGACGATCTTCCGTGCTCCCCGCAATTAGTCACCTACTTGCGATGGGGTCTCTCCCTCGGGCCAAACCGGGGGAGAGACCCCATCGCAACTAGATGACGAATTGCGCGTCAGGCCCTCAGCAAGGCAGCGAAGTCGGCGACCGGCTGGTCGGGGTCCAGCGTCTGGATCGCCTTCAGCAGCGTTTCGCTCCGCTCGGTGCCCATAGTGGACACGGTCACGTCGCGGAACTTCGCGTCCAGATCCTCTTGCGACATCGGGTTCTCCGCCGTGCCGGCGGGATTGTCGACGAACACGTGCTCGCTGGTGCCGTCCCGATAGGTGACGGCGATGTCGCCGACCCAGCGACCCGGATACGCCCGGTCCAGCTCCGGCTTGACCTCGATCTTGACCCGACGCGCCATCGCGGCGATGTCGCTGTCCTCACCGAGGTCGAGCCGCCCGGCCAGATAGTCGTGATGAGTCGTGAAGCCGTTGCCGTGGCCAAGAACCGACAACGCGAACTGGAACGGCAGGCTGTATTGCAGATGTTCGATAATCTTCGGTGCGTAGGCGTTCGCGTTCTGATTGCCGATGATGACGTCGCCCCCGGTCTGGATGCCGAGGAGCACCGACTCGATCTCCGAGGCGCGCGAGCTGATCCGACGCGCTCCGTCGATGTAGGCGTGGTTGATCCCGCAGCAGCAGTACGGCTTGATCCACACCCGCGTGATCTCGAACGGGCGGTCCAGGTCGAACGCGGTGGTGTCGGTGACCTCGCGCCCAGCGAAGGTGCGATAGAAGCCCTTGCGGCCGCCGAGGAAGGTCGTCGGGCCGGTGATGCCGGCCGCGGCCAGCTCCGCGGCACGGATGCCGTTGCGGGTCCCGATACCGGAGTGCGCGCGTTTGATCGATCCGCCGGACGACGTGTACTCCGTCGTGCCCGAGGCGTGGCTCAGCGCGATCGAGAGCGCGTGCACCGTGGTCTCGACGTCGAACCCGCGCAGTTTGGCCGCCACCGCGGCGGCACCGAAGTTCGACAGCAAGCCGTGCGGGTGGAAGCCGCGCTCCAGCAGTTCCGGTGCGGCCAGGACGCCGATGCGGGTGTACACCTCGTATCCGGCGACGACGGCGGTGACCACCTCGCCCAGGGTGGCGCCCAGTTCTTCACCGACGGCGAGCGCCGCGGAGACGACACAACTCCCGGGATGGGACGAGCTCGCGCGGTGCGCGTCGTCGTACTCGAAGCCGTGCCCGAACGTCGCGTTGACGAAGGCGGCGTCGGCGGCGCCCATCGCGTCCCCGGTCGCGGTCACATGCGCGGTGCCCGGCACGTGCGCGGTGCGGGTGACGTCGAGGATCGCCTGGCTCCACGGGAGAGCCGTACTGCCGACCTGCAGTCCGAGCTGGTCCTGCAGGAGACGCCGGGCACCGGCGAGCGCGTCCGCCGGGATCCGGTCGTAGGTGAGTCCGGTGACGAACCGCGCCGCCGCTGTTTCGAGTTCTCCCATGCTTGCCGCCTTTCAGTGGGGGAGGCCGTAGGACTTCAGCTCGACGTACGCGTCGAACCCTTCGAGACCCGCCTCGCGGCCGATGCCGCTGTTCTTGAAACCGCCGATGGGCGCGGTGAAGCCCACCGGATTGCCGTTGACCTCCACGGTCCCGGTCCGGATCCGTCGCGCGACCGACAACGCGCGTTCGGGGTCGGCGGCGAACACCGAGCCGTTGAGGCCGTACTCCGAGTTGTTGGCGATGGCGACCGCTTCGGCCTCGGTGTCGAAGGTGTGCACTGTGAGCACCGGCCCGAAGATCTCCTCCTGCGCGATCTTCGCGTCCGGGTCGACGTCGGCGAAGACCGTCGGCGCGACGTACCAGCCACGGCCTTCGGGACGATCGCCGCTCACGAGGACGGGCGCGCCCGACGCCTTGCCCTCGGCGATGTAACCCTCGACGCGGGTCCGCTGGGCAGCGCTCACCATGGGACCCACCTCGGTGGCCGGGTCGAGCGGGTCGCCCACCGGCATCGAGGAGATCAGCTGGACGAGCCGGTCGTGCAGCTCGTCCCGCCGCGAGCGGGCCACCACGATGCGCGTCTTGTTGCTGCACACCTGACCGCTGTTGCGCAGCGAAACCGCGCGGACGGCGCCGATCGCGGCGTCGAGATCGGCGTCCTCCAGCAGGACGGCGGCCGATTTGCCGCCCAGTTCGAGCGTCACCCGCCGCAGGTCCTGGCCGCACAAGGCGGCGATCCGGCGGCCCGCCGCCGTGGACCCGGTGAAGGACACCTTGTCCACGCCGCGATGCCGAACGAGATGTTCACTGACTTCCCGCTGTGCCGGGACGATGTTCACCACCCCGGCGGGCAGTCCCGCCCGTCCCAGGAGGTGGCCGAGCAGATACGCGTCGAGCGGTGTCTCCGGCGACGGTTTGACGACCATGGTGCAGCCGGCGAGCAGGGCCGGGGCGAGTTTGATCATGGTGATCAGCAGCGGCGCGTTCCAGGGGACGATCGCCGCGACGACGCCGACGGGCTCGCGGGTGACGAGGGCGTGCCCGGTGGCGGACCGCCGGGTGTCCGACCACGGGTACGTGGACGCCAGGTCGAGGAACGAGTCCAGCAGCAGACGCGGGCCCATCGCCTGCATCTTGGTCGACAGCGTGATCGGGCACCCCATTTCGGTGCTCACCAGGTGAGCGGCCTCTGTCTCATGCGCGGCGAGTTCCGCACTGAGCTTGCGGAGAACGGCGATGCGGTCGTCGAGCGGCAGCCGGGGCCAAGGACCGTTGTCGAAAGCCTCGCGTGCTGCCGCCACGGCGGCGTCGACGTCCGCCTCGACGCCCTCCGGAACCTGCGCCACCGTCTGCTCGGTCGCGGGGGAGACCACCTCGATGACCCGATCGGACACGGGCGCCACCCACCGGCCGCCGATGAACAACTTGTCGTACTGGCCTTGCCAAAGTTCGGTCGGCGCACTCATCGCGTTCGGCTCCTTTGTCGTTCGCTGCCTTGACCGACCTTACCGTAGATTATATAAAATATGTAGAATTCTCCGGAAGGCAGGAAGCATGCAGCACAAGCCGCTCGACGGCATCCGGATCCTCGAAATCGGCGGCTACATCGCGCTTCCGTTCGGGACCTCGATGCTCTGCGCGCTCGGCGCCGAGGTGGTCAAGGTGGAACGCCCCGGTTCCGGTGAGGACTTCCGCCGCCACCAGAACGACCGCAGCCCGTATTTCCGTCAGTACAACACCGGCAAACGCAGTCTGGCGGTCGATCTCAAATCGGCCGACGGCGTCGCCGTGGTGAAAGCGCTCGTTCCGCGTTTCGACGTCGTGCTCGAGAACCTCCGGCCCGGAAAGGTCGCCGCGATGGGCTTGGGACCCGACGACTGCCGGGCCCTGCGCCCGGACGTCATCTACGGCTCCGTCACGGGTTTCGGCACCTCCGGGCCGCTGGCGAACCGGCCGGCCTACGACACGATCGGCCATGCCTTCGGCGGCCTCTACTCGTTGTTCAGCGACGGCGACCATCCGCAACTCGCCGGCGGGCTGAGCGCCGACCTGGTCACCGGACTCAGCACGGCGACCGGTGTGCTGGCCGCGCTGGTGGGCAGGCTCAAGACCGGGCAGCCGCAGCGGATGGAGACCTCCATCATGGAGGCGGTGAGCGTCCTCATCACCGACGGCGTCACCCAGGCCTTCGAGCTCGGCCACGATCCCAGCCGCACGAGCCGTCACCCGCAGGCGCAGAACTTCTGTGTGCCGACGTCGACCGGTGAGTATCTGGCCGTGCACCTGTCGTCGTCGCAGAAGTTCTGGACCTCGCTGTGCAGGGCGATGGACCGGATGGATCTCACGGAGGATTCGCGCTTCGCCGAGTACCGGGCCCGCGAGGCGAACTACTTCGAGCTGGTGCCCATCGTCGAAGCGGAGTTCGCGGCCAAACCGAAGAAGCACTGGGAACAGGTCCTCACCGACCACGACGTCCCGTTCGCCCCGGTGCTGTCGATGAACGGCTACCTCGACCACGAACAGGTCAAGCATCTGGATCTCGTGGAACGCCAGGACGACGGTCTCGCGCTTCTCCGTCCACCGTGGACGTTCGACGGCGAACGCCCGGACCGCCCCGGTCGTGCGCCGAAGGTCGGTGCCGACACCCGCGCGGTGGCTGGTGAAGTGCTCACTGCGAAAGAGATTGAGGAATTGATCACGGCCGGAGTGCTGTACGCGGACGAGTCCTGAGTGTCCAGATTCTTGGACAGTAAGCGCCGTCTTGGCTCCCTATCGTCGGAGCAGATCCCCGTGACCCCAGGAAAGTGAGGACGACGATGTCCGAAGCCACCAAGGAAGAACTCGCACAGGGCTGGCTCAAGGCCCTGACCGATGTCGATCACTTCTACGAGATCTGCGCGCCGGACTGCCGGGTGTGGCACAGCGCCGACGACAAGTGGATGTCGCTCAAGGCGGCCATCGACGCGGTGCACGACCGCGGCGGCCTCCCCGAGTTCACGAACTCGCGCGTGACGATCACCGAGAAGGGGTTCTTCGCCCAGACCTCGGGTGTGCTCAAGCCGCAGGGGGAGGACGGGCCCGAGGTCAAGGTCCACCTCATCCAGATCGCGACCGTGGAAGGCGGCAAGGTCGTCCAGGCCGAGGAGTACATCGGCCCCGAGACGGACCTCGCGGTCTGAAATCCCGCCCGGTAAGGCAGAAGGAGCAAGACATGTCCGGAATCGCGGGCAGATCCGTCATCGTCACCGGCGGTGCAAGTGGCATCGGCGAGGCCGCAGTGCGGCTTTTCGCGGAGAACGGCGCCAAGGTCACCATCGCCGACCGCACGGAGGACGCGGGGGAAGCCCTGGCGAAGGAATTGAAGGGGCAGGGTCGCGAGGTCCAGTTCGTCGCCACGGACGTGACCGACGAGGACCAGGTGAAGGCGATGGTCGACGCCGCCGTGTCCGCCTACGGCAGGCTCGACGGCGCGTTCAACAACGCGGGCGTCCCGAACACGGGCAAACTGCTCACCGACATCGACCGCGCGGACTTCGACCGGATCTTCGCCATCAATGTCACCGGGCCCTTCCTGTGCATGAAGCACGAGATCCCGGCGATGCTCGAAACCGGCGGGGGTTCGATCGTCAACACCGCTTCCGTCGGGGCGTTCATCTACATCCCGAAGGCCGCGGAGTACACCGCGTCGAAGCACGCGCTGATGGGGCTCACCAAGGCGGCCGCGGCCGAATATGGCGAGCGTGGCATCCGTGTCAACGCGATCGGTCCTTCGACGTCCATGACGCCGATGTACCTGGAGTACATCAAGCTCAACCCGGACTACGTGAAGACGGTCGAGGCGACGCACGCGTTGCGCCGAGGCAGCGAGCCGGTCGAACAGGCGCAGGCCGCGATGTGGCTGCTCTCCGACGCGGCGTCCTACGTCACCGGAGTGACGCTCGCGGTGGACGGCGGCTACACGCTCTACTGAGTGAAATGGCTCGTGAGTGGCGATTCGGGCTCTGCATCCAACGGTCACCGGCGCCCTTCCAGATCCGTGAAGGACTCCTTGAGGGACCCAGAGTCCCTCAAGGAGTCCTTCACGGACACCCCGGTCCCGACCCTCACAGCGGGTCAGTCGATGCGCAGTGCCCGTATCCGGTTGTAGAGCGTCGAGCGGCTGACACCCAGTGCGGTCGCCGCTTTTTGCTTGTTTCCGCCCGCGGCCTGGATCGCGGCCACGATGACTTCGCGTTCGGCTTCGCGTAGCGGCGAATCGGGCGACGGTCTCCCGCGATACGACTCGGGAAGATCCGAGGGGAGGATGTCGCCCGCGGAGCGCACCTCGGCGATCGCCTGCACGACCCGCCGCAATTCGGACAGGTTTCCGGGCCAGGGTTGCGCGGTCAGCACGCTCAAGGTGTCGGCGGTGAGACGGGTACGGCCCTTCCCCACGGCGTCGTCCAGCATCCGCTGGGCGAGCCCGGGGATCTCGTGTCGGCGCCGTCGCAGAGGCAGCAGATTCCGGCGCGCCGCACACAGCCCGGCCAGTGGCGCCCGCAGGCCGTCCGGAGTCGAGACCACGACGACCTCGCGCCGGGTGTCGCGCAGCCGCTGGACCAGCAGCGCGGTCGTCCGCTCGGACAGCAATTGGGCGTTCTCCACGATCACGGCCTGTCCCGGGGTTCCGAGTACGTCGTCCATGGTGGTGGCCCATGCTTGCTCGCCTTGCCGCACGATTTCGGCGGCGTCCAGTGTCCTCGGCTCGTGGCTGGTGGCCTCATTCGCCGCGGTGGTGCGTCCACTGCCCGGCTCGCCGACGACAAGGAGCGGCCAACCCGGTTCGCGGTCGCGGTTGTGCCGGTGCGCGGGGGCGTCGGCGATGAGGTCAACGAGCACACCGTGCCCCCCGTCGATAGGGGCACAGCGCACCGCGACGGCACGGCCGGAAGCCAGGTTGAGGCGCTGTGTCTCACCGGGACGCGACGGTGCCTGTTCGGCACAGGCCCGGACGGCCACGTGATCAGCGGGTTGCAGCAGGTCCAGTGCGGCTGGGGTGGCCAGCACCAGACCCTCGCCGAGCACGATCACCGGGCGGTCGCGCCGGCGCGCGGCCCGTTGGAACGCGGTCAGTAGCAGGCGCTGGGCATTGGGGGAGGCCAATTGCAGGCGGTCCTCGATGTCACGGACCATCCGCTGGACGAGTGGCGGGAAGAGCCGGTCGTCCTCTCCGGACGGCCTGCCGATCCCGAGCACCCCTTCGAGCCTGCGGGTGATCGGATGGACGATCGGGTGCCCGTAACAAGTGAACGTGTGGAAGGACGCCAGTGAATGCTCGGGGCCGCGAACGAGCAGTCCACGCCTCGTCTCCACCGGTGTACCCACCGCGTTGACCCCGATCTCGTCTTCGCCGAACGAGACGCCCGGCGTGATTCCGAGCTCCTCGATGGTCCGATGGAACGACCGGTTCGCCGAGCGCACGCCGACGACCTTGGCCGTGTGATCGGCCAGGACCAGCGCGACGGGGGAACCGTCGAGTTCGGCGGCGAATCGCTCGAGGACAGGTTCGGCCGCGCGGCTCAGTGGGGTGGTGTCGTGCGGTGCCGTCCGGTCTGTCATCGCGACTCCTTCGGCACGGTCGACAGAAAAGCAAGCGTTAAATATATAATGCCTTTAAGTTACGGAAGTAGTCACGATCGAGGGAGGGACAAACCCGTCCCTCCCGGACGTGGTTGCGCTTTGTCACACTGGCCTGAACGGACTCGACAGGTGTGGTTCCCCGTCCAGGTGAGGAGTTCTCTCATGAGCGCCCGCTGGGTGGACTTGCGGCTATCGCGTCCTCTCGGGCGGTCTCGGCTCTGGCTTCTCTGCCTCGGAATCCTCGCCATGTGGTCCTCCAGGGGGCGCTGCCTTCCGGCAGACGGATGCGGCCCACCGTCCGATATGGACGGTGGGCCGCCGTGTCTGTCCGGAAGAGCTATGGAGCGGTGACGCTCGCGGTCGCCCGTGGTCCGCCGTTGCAGCTGACGGTCTGTCCGGTGAAGACCGCCTTCGTCGAGCAGCCTTCATCGTCGGTCACGGTGACCCGCACGGTCCGCGGACCGGAGCCGGTGAAGGTGTGCGCGACCTCGGGCTCCGTGGTGGTCGAAGTCTGACCGTCACTGAAGTCCCAGTCGTAGCGAACGATCCTTCCGTCCGGGTCGGACGACGCCGCCGCGGAGAAGAAGCCGGTGCCGCCCTGAGCGGACACCACGCGCACGGACGCGGTCGGCCCCTGGTCCGGGGTGAGCACGGCGGACGGGCCGTCGTTCATCAGTACGCCCGTGTTCGTGGCGGGCAGCCCGGTCGGTGCCAGGCCACCGTTCTCGCCGATGGTGTAGCTGTGCACCCGCGAAGTCACCCCGGGGGAGAAGACGTCGGCGAGGAACAGCACCTTCCCGTCCGGGCTCAGAACCGTGCGGCCCGGCATGCCGTCCGGAGCGTCGAAAGGCGAACCCGGCAGCGAGGTGAGCGCGCCGTCCGCGCCGATCCGGAATCCTTCGACCGCGCCACTGCCCGCGGTGGGCACGTACAGACGGCCGCTGTCGGCGGTGATCGCCGCACCGTGCGGGAGATCCCCGGTCGGGTACGGGCCACCCGGGGTCGGAGTGAGCGCGCCGTCCGCGCCGATCGCGAACCCGATCATGCTGGCGCCCTGTTCGTTGCTGATGTACAGGAACCTGCCGTCGGGGGTGACCGCGGGCAGCGCCGGGACGTTGCCCGTGGGGTACTGGCCGATCAGCGTGAGACGACCGTCCGGCGCGACCGCGAAACTGGTCACCTTGGACAGCAGGGTGCTGGTGACGAACAGAAACCGGCCGTCCGGGGTGAGTGCGGGCAGGCTGAGCGCGCTGTCGCCGGGAACCGCCGCCGGGGGCGCGGTCGTCTTCGTGAGGGTGCCGGACGCGGCGACGTCGTAGGAACGGACCTCGTTCTCACCGCCGCCCATGGTCGCGAACAGTCGCGAGCCGTCGGGGGTGAGGGCGAGGCCGACGACGGCGGCGCCGGTACCGACCTTGCCGCCGGGAATCGCGGTGAGCTTGCCATCGGAGCCGATCCGGTATCCGGTGATCGACGAGCCGGTCAGGCTGGCGACGTAGGCCTTCTTGCCGTCGGGGGTGACGACGATCGAAAAGCCGGCGGACGCGGAGAACGGCGATCCGGAGACCTTCGAAAGCGTGCCGTCCTTGGCGACACCATGTACCGCGACGTTCTGGGAAAGCAGACCGCCCACGAGCAGGAACCTGCCCGGGGTGGCGGTGGCGGCGTACGCCGGTGACGACGCCAGGAGGCCACCGGCGAGGAGCGACAGGACAGCCGTCAGACCGGCCGCCGCGCGACGGGGGCGGAGAAGAGGGTTTCTGGACATGAGCGCGTGAAACCTCCGTGTTGTGAACTTCTCGACGTTGAGCCAGATCAGCGGAGCGGGGCTCGCTTCGAAGTAAAGGAGCTTTGACCGCTGGTGACTGTCCAAGAAGTTGGACAGCCGGTAATGGGTCCGCTCCTTACCGTCGTAGCGGGGAAAGCGCCGCCCGACTCGACGAAGAGTGGAGTGGAAATGGCAATCTGCCGCCAGGATGACCAAATAATCCACTGTGGACGGACTGCGTCCGTGCTCGCGCTGATCGTCACGGTCGCTTTCCTGGTCGCGGTGGACAACACGATCGTCGCGGCGGCCGCCGGTTCCATCGTGGCGGATCTCGGCACCGGAATCGGGTTGGTGCCGTGGCTGGGACTGGGCTACGCGCTGCCCTTCGCCACGCTGCTGGTGTTCGCCGGACCGGTGATCGATCGGTTCGGCGCGCGGATGGTACTGCGGTGGGGCGGCGCCGGATTCACGCTCGGGGCCTTTCTCGCCGCGACGGCTCGGGCGAGCGCCCCGCTGATGGCGGGCCGGGTGGTGCAGGGTGTGGCGGCCGCGGCGATCGTGCCCGCCACGTTGACCCTCCTCCGGTCGGCCCTTCCACCCGCTCGCCGGACCACCGGGGCGGCCGGATGGCTGGCGGCACTGGCCTGCGGTCTGGCCGGTGGGCCGGTCCTCGGCGGGGCATTGAGTCAGTACCTGCACTGGCGGTGGGTGTTCTGGGCGGTGCTGGCCTGCGCCGTGGTCGTGCTGCTGCTCTCCGGAGCGGCGCCAGCCGGGCTGGGGGAGAGGGCTCCACGGCTGCGCCGGGCTCTGCCGGAGCTGATGCGACACCGGGCTTTGACCGGATCCCTGCTGCTGCAGGCGTTCTGGGGGGTCGGCGTCACCGGCGTCGCGTTCTTCACGCCGTTGGCGTACGGGGAGCTGTTCGGCGTCGGGCCAGGGGCCGCCGCCCTGCCGCTGGTGATCGTGGCGCTGGCGCTGATCGCGGCTACACCCTTCGTCGGACGAGCGGTGAACAGGCTGGGCGCCGGTGCGCCGGTCGCAGGTGGACTCGCCATGGTGACCGTCGGCCTGGGGACGCTCGCGGTCCTCGGGAACGAGCCAGAGATCGTCCCGAGACTCGTCTCGCTCGCGCTGGTCGGGTTCGGTTCCGCCTTCACCGCCCCGCTGGCGACACAGGTACTGGAAGTCGCCCCGTCCCAGCTGGCGGGCACCGCCGCCGGGCTGCTGTCCGCGTCACGGGAACTGTCGGGCGCCGTCGGTGTCGGCTTGTCCGGGGCGCTGGTCGCGATCGGCCCGCTCGTCGACGGCTACACCCGCGCACTCGCTCTTTCCGCGGTTCTGACCGCCGTGGCCGCGTTGCTGGCCACGCGCCTGCTCCTTCCCCGCACACCGACGAAGTGAGGAAGATTCGATGATCTCGGTCGCAGCCGTTTCGACGGCCATCGCCCCGTTGCCAGGGCAGCTCGCGGCGTGTGCCGCTTTGGACGGCGACGCCGTGGCCCTCACGTTCCTGGACCACCGGCGGCATCCCGCCGGGCGCGCGATTTCGCTGACCTGGCGCCGGCTCGACGACCGGGCCACCGACATCGCGGTCTGGCTGCGTACGAGGGTGGGCGCCGGGGAACCGGTGGCGATCATGGCGGATCAGAGTCCCGGGTACGTCACGGCGTTCCTGGGAATCCTGCGCGCGGGCGCGGTGGCGGTGCCGCTCTTCGGCCCGGATCTGCCGGGCCACGGAGACCGGCTCGCCGCCGTGCTCGCCGATTGCGCGCCCCGCCTGGTGCTGACCGGGGCGGACGAGAGCGGGCAGGTCCGGGCCTTTCTCGACGAGCGGGGGATGAACGACGTCGCCGTCCACGCGGTGGAGGAAATTCCGGACGCGCGTGGGGAAACCGCGGCGGTCGCCCTGACCCCCGACGACGTCGCGTACCTGCAATACACCTCGGGCTCCACCGGCACCCCGCGCGGCGTGGTCATCACGCACGGGAACGTCGTCGCCAACGCGCGGCAGGCCTGCGCGGCCTACGGGGTCAGCAGCGGGCAAGGCGTCACGGTGAGCTGGCTGCCGCTCTTCCACGACATGGGGCTGATACTGTCGGTCGCCGGGCCGCTGGTGAGCGGGGTCCGCACCGTCCTGATGCGACCGCTGGCGTTCCTGGAACAGCCGCTGCGATGGCTACAGGCGCTGTCGGACAACCCCGGTGCGGTGACCGCGGCACCCGGCTTCGCCTATGCCTACGCCGCCGCGCGGGTCCGCGGGCCGGAAAAAGCGTTGTTGCGGCTGGACACCGTTCTCGCCCTGGTCGATGGGAGCGAGCCCGTACGCCCCGCCGCGATCGAGCGCTTCCGGGAGGCGTTCGCGGAGTGCGGGCTCAGACCCGAGGCCCACCGTCCGTCCTATGGGCTTGCCGAGGCCACGGTGTACGTCTCGGCGAGCACGGCGGGTTCGGTGGCGCGAGGACGGCGGTTCGACCGGGCGGCGCTGGCAGGCGGAAAGCTCACCGAAACAGCGGAAGGCGGTGTCGAACTCGTCTCCTGTGGACGGTCGATAGACCAGCGGGTGCTGGTGGTCGATCCGGGCACCGAGCGGGAGGTACCCGACGGGACGGTGGGCGAGATCTGGGTGAACGGGCCCAACGTCGGGCGTGGCTACTGGAACCGGCCGGTGGAGACCGCCGCCGTGTTCGGCGCGCGGCTGGCCGACCGGCCCGGCCTCGGCCGCTGGCTGCGCACCGGCGATCTGGGCGCACGGCATGAGGGGGAGTTGTACGTGACCGGGCGGATCAAGGATCTGATCATCGTGGACGGACGCAACCATTACCCGCAGGACGTCGAGGACACCGTCGAAGGCGCACACGACGCCGTCCGGCCGCGCAATAGTGTCGCGTTCGCCGTGAACACCCCGGGCGGTGAACGCGCGGTCGTCCTCGCCGAGCGCAACCGCCGGATCGAGCCGGGTGCCGTGGACACTCTGCGGTTCGCCGCGACCGTGCGTGCCGCGGTCGCCCGGCGGCACGGGCTCGCCTTGCAGGACGTGCGGCTCGTCGAGCCGGACACGTTGCCCCGCACCTCCAGCGGGAAGATCGCCCGGTCGGCTTGCCGTGACCGGTACCTGGCGGAGTTCGCATGACCCCCGCCGAGCTCACCGCCTGGCTGGTCACCCGCCTGTCGGAACTGACGTCGCTGCCGCCCGGCCTGATCGAGGTGGACCGGCCGCTGCGCGATCTGGGCGTCTCGTCGCGTGACGCCGTCGGTGTCGCAGGCGAACTCGGTGACGTCCTGGGCAGGCCTGTCGCTCCGGATCTGGTCTACCGGCACCCGAGCGTCACCGAACTGGTCGCCGCGCTGCTCGCACCCCATCCCCAGGGCACCAGGACCGGTCCCGCCGTCGAGGCGGAGCCGATCGCAGTCATCGGTGTCGGCTGCCGCCTGCCGGGTGGGATCGACTCTCCCGCCGGGTTCTGGGAGTTGCTGACCGACGGACGAGACGTCATCGGTCCTCGGCCTCCCGGCCGTGAAGGACCCGACGAACCGGGCGGCTATCTCGACGACGTCGCCGGCTTCGACGCGGAGTTCTTCGGTGTCACCGCCCACGAGGCAGAGGCGATGGATCCGCAGCAGCGGATCATGGCGGAGGTCGCCTGGGCGGCTCTGGAGCACGCGGGTATCGCCCCGGGCGGGCTTCGGGGCAGCCGGACGGGGGTCTTCGCGGGTGTCTCGGCCGCCGAGTACGGGGCGTTGAGCATGGCCGACCCCGGACGGGTCGACGCCTGGTCGGGCACCGGGGCGTCGGCCGCGATCGTGGCCAACCGCCTGTCCTACTTGCTGGACCTGAGAGGTCCCTCGGTGGTCGTGGACACGGCATGCTCCTCGTCGCTGGTCGCGGTACACCACGCTTTGGCGAGCCTGCAACGCGGAGAATGTGACCTCGCGCTGGCCGGTGGGGTGAACCTCTTGCTCAGCGAAGGTCCCTTCACCACTTTCCGGCTTGCCGGGCTGCTCGCCGCCGACTCACGCTGCAAGGCCTTCGACGCCTCGGCCGACGGGATCGTGCGCGGCGAAGGATGCGGGGTGGTCGTCCTGCGGCGGCTCGCGGACGCCCGGTCGGCGGGCGACCGGATCCTGGCGGTCCTGCGTGGCAGCGCGGTCAATTCCGACGGCCGGTCCAACGGACTGATGGCCCCCAATCCCGCGGCACAGGCCGATCTTTTGCGCGAAGCCTATTCCGTGGCAGCGGTCGATTCGTCCACTGTGGACTATGTGGAGGCGCATGGCACCGGGACCCTGCTGGGCGACCCGATCGAAGCGGGTGCGCTCCGGGCGGCACTCGGTTCCGGGAGGACCTCGGAAAACCCGCTACTACTGGGATCGGTGAAGACAAACCTGGGACATCTGGAAGGGGCGGCGGGGATTGCGGGGCTGATCAAGGTCGTCCTCGCCCTCGATCACGGCCTCGTCCCGGCTGTCCTGCACTTCCGGGAACCCAATCCGCACATCGCTTTCGACGGCCTCAGTGTGGTCAGCACACCCACACCGTGGCCGCGCTATTCGGGCCGTGCGCGCGCCGGGGTCTCCGCGTTCGGCTTCGGGGGGACCAACGCCCACGTCGTGGTGGAGGAGTGGCCCAAGGCACCTGCTCCCGCAGCCGTAGACGAGCGCCGGACCGAACTCTTCGCCGTGTCCGGTGCGGATTCCGGCCGGCTCGCCACCCAGGCCGCCGATCTCGCGGACTGGCTCGAAGAACGATCCGACGTATCCCTGCCGTCGGTGGCCGCGGCCTTGGCGCGGCGGCGTGACCACGGCCGTGTCCGCGGCGTCGTGCGCGCGGCCGACCGTGCCGCCGCCGTCGCCGGGCTGCGGGCGATCGCGCGCGGTGATGCCGCGCCGGAGGTGAACACGGATCTCGTCCGTGCCGAAGCGGCCGCGCCCGTGTTCGTCTTCTCCGGATTCGGGGCGTCCTGGACCGGCGTGGGGACACGGCTGGCTGCCGCCGAACCCGATTTCGCCGCCGCCGTGGCCGACCTGGACCCCGTGTTCACCGAGGTATGCGGTTTCTCGTTGCGCGACGCGCTGGAAGGTGACGACGGCGATCTCCAGGTGGCGCAACCGGCGTTGTTCGGTGTGCAGGTCGCTCTCGCACGGTACTGGGAAAGCCGTGGAGTACACCCGGCCGCCGTGGTGGGGCATTCGGTGGGGGAGGTCGCCGCCGCGGTCGTGGCGGGAGCGCTGGAGGTCCAGCAGGGACTGCTGGTGGTCCGCGCACGTGCGCGGCTTCTCGCCGGGCTGGACATCGCGAACGCGGGCGCGATGGCGGTGGTCGAACTGTCGGCGTCCGAAGTGGACGCTCGTTTTCCCGGCCTGGAGGTCGCGGTGTACGCGTCGCCCGGCCAGTGCACCGTCGCCGGGCCCGCGCCGGCTGTCGACCGCGTCGTGGCCTGGGCGTCGGCTGAAGGACGGTTCGCCCGTCGCCTGCCCATCGGTGCGGCCGCGCATACCGCGGCCGTCGAGCCGGGGTTACGGCGATTCCGCGACGCTGTCGGGGCGGTGACGTCGTCGGCGCCCTCGGTCCGGGTGTTCTCGAGCGTCCCCGAAGACCCGGTGACGGAGCCGAAATTCGACCTCGACCACTGGACGGCCAATCTGCGGCGTCCGGTGCGCTTCGCACAGGCTTTGCAGGCCGCCAGGGATCACGGACATACGGTCTTCCTGGAGATCGCGCCGCATCCGGTGACCTTGACCGCCATCGAGGACACCTGCGGCCCGGACACTCTGGCGTTGGCGAGCACCAGCCGCGACGCCGACGGCTTCATGCCCGCGCTCGCGGGATTGCACGCCGCCGGGCACCCCGGGGCGCTACGCGGGCACTATCCGGAGGCGCCGGTCCTCGACCTACCCGGGCCACGTTGGCGACACACCCGGTACTGGCGAGCCACGACGGCGTTTCCGGCCAGGCATCCGCTGCTCGGCGCACACGTCGAGGTGCCGGAGGACGGCCGTCACCTGTGGCAGGCGGAGATCTCGGCCGAACGTCTCCCGTGGCTCGCCGACCATGCCCTGGAGGACGTCCCTGTCTTCCCTGCCACCGGCTACCTGGAACTGGCTTTGGCCGCAGGCGGAAAGGCCGTCCGCGAGCTGACCCTGGAGGCCCTCCTGCACCTAGCAGCTCCGGTCACGGTCACCTCGAGCTTGACCGGTGACGAGTTCACAGTGGTGGCACGTTCGGTCGGCGAATGGGTCACCCACGCCCGGGCCACGGTCGTGGACGACGACACGGCCGCCCCTCCACCGCTGTCGAGGGTCGAGGGACCGGACATCGACCTGTACAGCCGTTTCGCCGACGCCGGCCACGCGTATGGACCGGCTTTCCGTGCACTCCACGGTGTGCACGCGGCTAGCGGAGCCGCGTCCGCCCGCCTGACGTTGCCCGACGAGGCGACACGGCATCCGGCATACGCACTGCATCCCGCGCTCGCCGACGCCTGCCTCCACGTCCTCGCCGCGGCCGCGGCGAGTTCCGGGGCCGCCCCCGGACGGTACGTGCCCACCGTCCTCGGCTCGGTCCGACTACTCGGCGATCCCTCACGCGGCACCTGGTGCGCGGCCGAGGTCACCGGATCCACCCCGGACGGCATCACCGGCACCGTCCAGTTGCTGGCCGACGACGACACCGTGCTGGTCGAATTCGCGCGAGTCCGGGCTTCGCGATTGAAGACGCCGGTCACCGCGCTGGAACCGCGCTGGGAGCCTGTTCCGTTGCCGCAGAAAGCATCCGGTCCGAAAACCTGGGCACTGATGTCCGAAGTGGACGAATCGGCACTGGCCACCGCTCTCGCCGAAGCGGGGGACAGAGTGCACACCGACCCCTCCCGCCCGGCCGACGCGGTGGTACTGGTCGCCGGAGAGGCCACCGACCCGGACGCTGCCCAGCGACAGGTGCTCCGAGTGGCAACGCTGGTGCGGAAACTGGCCGATCGGCCCGAACTGCCACGCCTGTGGCTCGTCACGAGAGGAGCGCACGCCGTGCTGCCGGGGGAGCCCGGTCGCCCCGGTCTCGCTTCGCTCCGCGCGGTCATCCGGGTGCTCGCCTTCGAACATCCCGGGCTGCGCGCGACACAGGTGGACCTGGACCGGATGGATTCGCTGGTCGCCGAACTCCGCGCGGATCAGCCGGAGGACGAGGTCGCCTGGCGCGAAGGCCGCCGCTTCGCCGCGAAACTGACTCGAACCGTCCCGGCGGCGGGCACGGTCCCGGTCGGACCTGGCGCCTACGTGATCACCGGCGGCCTGGGCGAACTCGGCCTGCTGATCGCCCGGTGGCTGGCGGACCACGGCGCGACCCGGCTGGTCCTCAACAGCAGGACCGGACCCGCCCCCGGTGTGCTCGACGGTCTGCGTGCTCGAGGGGCGCACGTCGACGTCGTGCTCGGCGACCTGGCCGAATCCGGGGTGGCCGAGCGGCTCGTCGAACGTGCGCAGGAGGGGGGCGTTCGCCTGCGGGGTGTGGTGCACGGCGCGGGCTTGCTCGCGGACCGCGTCCTGACCGAGCTGGACGCGGACGACCTGGCCCGCGCCTGGCGGCCCAAGGTCCTCGGCGGCCTGCGGCTGCACGAAGCCACGAAGGACGTCGAACTGGACTGGTGGCTCGCGCAGTCCTCGCTGGCCGGGTTGGTCGGTTCGCCCGGTCAGACCGCGCACGCCACCGCCAACGCCTGGCTGGACGCGCTGGTGGCATTCCGCCGGGCCGCCGGGCTGCCCGCGACCACCGTCAACTGGGCCGCGTGGACCCGTGACGGTGCCGAAGAGCGGCTCAACGCGGGACTGGCGTCGATCGATCCCGCCTCCGCCTTGAACGCGCTCGGCGCGGTCCTCGCCGACGGCCGTCCGGCGTTCGGCCTGTTGGACAGCGACCCGAACGCCGTCGCCGACGCCTTCCCAGCGTTGGCGGACCGGCCGTTCCTGGCCGGACTCGTCTCCCGCTCGGCGCCGACCGGGAGAAGCGGCACCGTCCAAGAACGGCTGCTCGCCTGCATCGCCGACGTCCTGGGGATTTCTCCACCGGATCCACGGACACCGCTGCTCGAACTGGGGCTCGACTCGTTGACCGCCTTGCGGTTGCGCACGGCGGTGCTGCGGGAGTTCGGAACCCAGCCGTCCACCGCTCTGCTCCTACGCGGGGCGGGAACGTCCGAGATCGCCGCCGCCATCGCCGCGGACCTCGGCATCGAGGCTGGCGCCGCTCCTGTCGTCGTCGGAGCCCGCGACCACGCGGAACGCTGGATCTCGTCGCTGTGGCGTGACGTCCTGGAGGTGCCCGAAGTCGGCGTGCACGACGACTTCGGGGGCACAGCCGTGGCCGCAGGGCGGCTGCGCGAGGCCGTCACTCGCCGCCTCGGCACCGAACCTGCCGGCCTGTTCGACATCCCCACCGTGGCCGGCATGGCCGATGTCGTCCGCGACCTGCTCGACGCCTCTCCTGAAGGCACCGTCCGTACTCTGCGAGACGGGGACGGCCCGCCACTGCACCTGTTCCATCCGGCGGGCGGGGCCACGAGCGTGTACCAGCCCCTCGTGGCCGCGCTCGGCCGTCCGTGCCTCGGCTACGAGCGGATCGACCACCTCGACTCCGTCGAAGAGAAAGCCGCGCACTACGCCGACCTGATCATCGCCCGGCAACCGGACGGCCCCTGCGCGCTGGCGGGCTGGTCCTTCGGGGGCTACCTCGCCTACGAAGTCGCCCGGGTGCTCACCGAACGAGGCAGGCTGGTCGGGCCGGTGGTGCTCATCGACTCGATCCTCCCGCTGCCCGGGCCGGACACCGCGCCGCTCGACCGGTTCCTCCGCTTCACCGAACACATCGAGCGCACCTACGGCGTCCCGCTCGGACTGTCCCACGACGAACTCGCCGCCGTCGGGGAGGACGACCGGATCGGGCTCGTGCTCGACCGTGTCCGCACCGCAGTGCCCGGGATCGGCGAGGGCGTCCTGCTTCATCAGCGAACGTCCTCTGTGGACGCACTGCTGGCCGAGCGGTACACCCCGCGCCCGTGGTACGGAACGGTTGTGCTACTCCGCGCGGATCAGCCGCATCCGCTGACCACGATGCTGGATCCACGGTACCTGCGGACCGACGAAGCTCTCGGCTGGGACGCGCTGTGCCCGCGGTTGCGGGTTGTACGGGTGCCCGGCGACCACGTCTCGATGATCGACCCGCCACACGTCACAGCGCTCGCGGCCGCCTTGTCCGCCGAACTCGACTTCCCGGAGGACTCCCGATGAGACGGCTGTTCAGGATCGCGACCATTGTGCTCGTCGTCGCCGCGGGCGTGACGATCCCGCCCGCGGCGGGCGAAGGTGCCCGCGTCGTCGGCGAGGTCCGGATCGACGAGCGGACAACGGATCTCGCGATCGACTCGCCCTCGCTGGGCACCACCGCCATGGTCAGGGTGCTGGTCCCGTCGAACTACACCGCCCGGCCCGAACGCTCGTTCCCGCAACTGTGGTTGCTGCACGGCTGTTGCGCGGATCAGGACACCGTGCCGACACCGGACTATCTCGGCTGGGCCGCGCACACCGACGTCGAAGAGTTCACCGCGGACAAGGACGTCGTGGTGGTGATGCCCGCCGGTGGGTACGCGGCGTTCTACTCCGCGTGGCGCTCCGGGAAACCGGACTGGGAAACGTTCCACACGACCGAAGTCCGGCAACTGATCGAAAGCAGATTCCGGGTCAACCAGACCCGTGCGGTGGCCGGCCTGTCCACCGGCGGTTACGGCGCGATGGCCTACGCCTTCCGCCACAAGGGAATGTTCGCCGCGGCCGCGTCCTACAGCGGCCTTCCCAACACACTGCTGCCCACCGCGGCCCAGTTGATCCAGCTGATCCTCGTCCGTCAGGGCCACGGGCCCGAGGACCTGTGGGGTTCGCAGTGGTGGGATCACGCCGCCTGGAGCGCGCGCAACCCCTTCGATCACGTCGACGACCTGCGAGGCACCGCCCTGTACGTCTCTTCGGGTAACGGACGCCAAGCGGGAAACCCATGGTCGACCGATCCCATCGAGGCCGCCGCGTCGGCGTCGTCTCGCACTTTCACCGACCGGCTCCGGCTTCACGGGATCCCGGTGACTGTCGACTACTACGGCGACGGTACGCACAGCTGGCCTTACTGGGAGCGAGAGCTGCACACCTCATGGCCGTTCCTCGCCGCCGCGCTGAAGCTGGCCGAGAGGCAATAGATCATATATTGTCGATAGAAGCGTGGATTGTCGAGGTGGACGATGGAAGCGGACGAGGCCCTCGCGCGGCGGTATCGCGACCTGTGCGCCGACGTGCGTTCCGCCCTGGGCCTCGATATCCCGATGCCCCGGCCGGCAGGCCCGTGGGCGGACGAAGCCAAAACGGTACTGGGCAGGCTCTGGAACGCTGTCATGGGCGAAACCCTGCGACGCACGGGCGAAACCGCGCCACCGGCCCTGGTTGAACTGCTCGGCCGTATCCGCGCCTTCGAGGGTGAACTCGCCGAAGCCAGGCTGGCCGATAGGCACGTCCTCCTCCGCAGTGTCGCGGAGTCCCTGGCATCACTTCGCGACGCGAACACCGTGGACGAGTTCCTCAGCCGGGTTCCGGAAGCGGGGTGCCGTCTCGGTTTCGACCGGGTTCTGGTGTCCACAGTGGAGGATTCGGTCTGGCGGCTGCACACCATGTGCGTGACCAAGGAGCCCCGGTGGGCCGACGAGATCGTGGCTGTCGGCAAAGCCTCGCCGCCTCAGCTCGGCGCAGACCTCGTCGAGGGCGAGGTCGTCCGATCCGGGAGGCCGAGGTTGATCTTCGACGCGCAGCGGAGCACTCGTGTCGACAAGGACCTCATCCACGTCACCAAGTCCACTTCGTACGGTGTCGCGCCGTTGACCCTGCACGGTGAGGTCGCCGGGCTGCTGCACGGCGACTGCTACCACCAGCGTCGCGATGTCGACGACGCCGACCAGGCTTTGCTGTCCGTGCTGGCCGAGGCACTGAGCCATTCCCTCGGCAGGCTGACGGTGCTCGAAGGGGTCGCCTTCCTGCGGGGCGCGGCGGACCAGCTGCTGACGAACCCGTCGGCTGTCCCGCGGCAGGCGCCCCCGGCCCCGCCCACGGTGGACCCCCGCCTCACCGCGCGCGAGAGCCAGGTGATGGATCTGCTCGCGGCCGGGCACTCCAACCGGCACATCGCCCAGCGGCTCGTGATCTCCGAGCGTACGGCGAAATCGCACATCACCAGCATCCTGCGCAAGCTCGGGGTCAGCAGCCGCACCGAAGCGATGGCGTACTGGCTCCGCCGGAACCTGCCCTAAGGTCGCACGAAATCCCTGACCCTTGGCCGATGCCGCCGCGGGCCCTCCGTTCCCAGAATGAACGCCTCATACACGGACGACCGTGGAGGCGGAAAGTGACTGAGCAGCGTGGCTCAGCCGACTGGCTGGTCGGCATCGACGTCGGGGGAACCTTCACCGACATCATCGGACTCAACCGGACGACGGGGGAGATCCGCGACGGGAAGGTGCTCTCGACCAGGGAACAGGAGTCGGGGGTGCTGCAGGCCCTCGGCGCCATCGACATCACCGTTCCCGAGGTCGCGGAGATCGTGCACGGGCACACCGTCGGGATCAACGCCCTCCTGAGCAGGGCGGGCGCGAGGACCGGGCTGCTGGCGACGCAGGGGCACCGCGACCTGCTCGACATCGGCCGGATGCACCGGGAGTTCGGTGACCGGTTCTACGACCCGACCTGGCTGCGCCCGCACCAGGAACGGCCCATCGTGGAGCGGCGCGATCGGATCGGGATCCCGGAGCGGATCGCCTACGACGGTTCGGAACTGCTCCCGCTGGACGAAGAGGCGGTCCAGGTGGCGGGACGCGCCTTCGCCGAGCAGGGCGTCGAAGCGGTCGGCGTCTGTTTCATGAACTCGTATCAGAACCGCGGGCACGAGCAGCGAGCCGCGGAGATCCTCGCCGAGGAGCTGCCGAACGCCTACATCCAGACGTCCGCGCTGTACCCGGTCAGCAAGGAACACGAGCGCACCACCACAGTCGCACTCGACGCCTATGTCGGACCGGCCGTGGTCGGCTACCTCGAACGGCTGACCGCCGCGCTGGCCGAACGCTCGTTCGGCGGCACGCTGTGGATCATGATGACCAACGGGGGCGTCGCCACCGTGCAGGACGCGGGCCGCGCCCCGGTGTTCCAGCTGGTCTCCGGCCCGGTCGGCGGGGTCACCGGCAGTATCGCCCTCGCCCGCGACGCCGGCAGGCGGAACCTGCTGACCATGGACGTCGGCGGGACCAGCACCGACGTCGCCGCGATCGTGGACGCCAAGACCCCGCTGACCGACCTGTGGACCCTGGAGACGGGGCTGACCCTCACCCTGCCCCTGGTCGACGTCGAGAGCGTCGGCTCCGGTGCGGGCAGTGTCATCGGGCCGAACGCGCTGGGACAGATCGCGGTCGGGCCGGCATCGGCAGGTTCGGATCCGGGGCCCGCCTGCTACGGCCGCGGCGGGGTCGAGGCCACGTTGACCGACGCCTGCCTCGTATTGGGCGTCCTGCAGCCGGATCTATTCGCCGACGGCCGGATCACCCTCGACGTCGAGGCCGCCCGTGCCGCCCTGACCCGCGCCGGCGAGCGTTGGAACCTCACGGCCGACGAACTGGCCGAGGCCGCCTACCAGGTCGCGTGCGAGGACATCGCCGCCAAGATCCGCACCATCTCGGTCTACCGGGGACTCGACGTCCGCGAGTTCGCGCTGCTCCCGTTCGGCTCCGCCGGGCCGATGCTCGCGGACCGCGTCGCCCGGATCCTCGGGGTCGACACCGTCGTCGTCCCCACCACCCCCGGTCAGTTCTCCGCGCTGGGGCTGCTGCAAAGCGACCTGCGCACCACCCGCGCCCGATCGGTGATGGTCCCGCTGTCGCCGGACAACGCCACCGCGATCGAAGACGGATTCGCGGCCATGGAACGGAACCTCATCGAGGAACTGACCGCGCAAGGCGTCGACGTCGACGGCCTGACCTTCGACCGCGCGATCTTCGCGATGTATCGCGGCCAGACCTGGGACAACCGGCTGCCGATCCGGGGAGACCGGGTGACCGCCGACAGCGTGCCGGAGACCGTCGCCGACTTCCACGCCTTCTACCAGGAGTCCTACGGCTTCTCCGCCGCAGAGATCCCGGTCGTCGCCTCCACGCTGGAGGTGACCGCGGTGATCCCGCGCCCGCACAAGGTCCCGAGCGCGGCCGCGGAGGACGGTGTCTCGCTACTGGGACACCGCGACCTGCGGGTGCCCGGTTCCGACCGGACGGTCTCGGTCCCCGTACACGTCCGCGAACGCCTCGAAGCCGGGGCCGTGGTCGAAGGCCCGGCGATCGTCTCGGAGAAGTTCGCCACGACGGTCGTCCTGCCGGGCCGTCGCGCCCGGCTCGGCGAAGACCGTCTCCTGATCATCGAGAACAACGGCTGAGGAGCAGCGATCATGACCCTGTCCGCTGAACACACGACGGCCGAGTCCGAACTCGACATCCTGCGGTACGGCCTGATCGAGGTCGCGCGCGAGATGAACGAGGCGCTGATGCGCAGCGCGTTCTCCCCGGTCTGCCGGGACATCCTCGACTGCACGACGGCGATCCACATCCGCAGCGGCGACGCCTGGGAGACCGCCGCGCAATGGGAAGGCTGCATGCAGCACGCCTTCACCTCGCCGCACATCGTCAACTTCGTGATGGACGAGTTCGACCTCGACACCCTGCAGCCCGGCGACGTCATCTTCGTCAACGATCCCTGGCGCGGCACCATCCACCAGTCCGACGTGAACCTGCTGCGGCCGGTGTTCGTGGACGGCCGCGTCGAGTTCATCCTGCACTCGACCTCACATCTGGTCGATCTCGGCGGTCCGATCCCCGGCGGTTTCTCCAACGGCACGCAGACCTCGTTCGAGGAACAGATCAAGCTCCCGCCGTCGCTGCTGTACGCCAACGACGTCCCCGTGCGGCCGCTGTTCAACTACATCCTCGAAAACAACCGGGTGCCGCAGCTGGTGCTCGGTGACCTGCGGGCACTGCACGGCTGCCTCGTCGTGGGGGAGCGGCAATTGCAGGCGCTCGTCGCGCGCGGCGGGCTGGAGAAGGTCAAGGCCGCCGGCCACTACGCGATCGAGGCCACGGAGGCAAGCATGCGCCGCGGCATCGCGGGCATCCCGGACGGCGACTACACCGTCGAGGACTTTCTCGACGAGGATGGCGTCACCGACGAGCCGATCCCCGTGCGGGTCATGGTGAAGGTCCGCGGCGACAGCATGGAGATCGACTTCTCCGGTTCGGGACGGCAGCCGCTCGGCAACTGCGGCACCGCCTGGTGCGAGGCCACCCGCTGCATCGAAGCGGTGAAGCTCATGGTCGATTCGGGGACACCGGTGAACAGCGGCACTCTCCGTCCCATCGAAACCCTGCTGCCCCAAGGCAGCGTGGTGTGCGTCCTTCCGCCGTCGAGCTGTTCCAACCACGCCGACATCGGCGCCCGGGGGATCAACGCGGTCGCGAGCGCGCTCAGCGAGGCCGTCGGCGACCGGTCGATCGCCTGCGACACCGGAACCGCGCTTGTCATCAGCCTCGGCGGCATCGACACCCGTACCGGACACGAGGGAATGCCCTGGGGCGCCTTCGCGCTCACCGGCGGCGGCTGGGGCGGCACCTGGAAGGAGGACGGGATCTCCTTCTGCGTCACCCCGATCGGCAACTGCCGCACCTCGGTGCAGGAGCACGTCGAGATCGAAAGCCCGCTGATCGTCGCGCAGCACGAGATGGTCCTCGACACCGCCGGCGCCGGGCAGTACCGCGGCGGCCTCGGCTCGGTGTACACGCTCACCGCCCAGTCCGACACGATGGTCACGGTCACCTGCGACCGCATCCGGATCGGCGCCCCCGGCGCGGCGGGCGGAGGCGCGGGCGCACCCGCTTTCGGCTGGTACATCGAGGACTTCGACCTGGCACGGCACGCCGATCCACTCGACCTTCGCGCCGCCGAGCCGCTGTTCGGCATGTTCGACGACGACGGCAGGCCGGACCCCAACGGTGGCGACTTCTGCCGAGGCGCGCGGTACTCGACCGGCAAGTTCTCCGGCCTGGTGCTCAAGGCAGGCGACGCGATCCGCTTCGTCATCGGTGGCGGAGGCGGCTGGGGCGACCCGCTCGAACGCGATCTGGGCCGACTCCAGCGAGACCTCGACGACGGCCTCTACAGCGAGGAATTCGTGGCACTGGCGTTCGGTGTCGTCGCGACCGAAGGCCGGATCGACCACGAAGCGACCGCCTCCCTCCGTAAGCAACTGGCCGCACGCCGCGCTGCGGGGACCTGGTCGGTTCCCGTCGCGACACCCCTGAACTGGATTCTCTGAGAGGAGCGCTTCATGTCCGTCGACCGACTTCTCTTCCCGCGTCCGGAGACCGAGCGTGTCTCCGTGGAGCGGCAGCCTGTCGAGGCCGTCTGCCCGTCGTGCCGGGGAACGAACATCGCCCGCTACCCGGTGGCCAATCACCTCGGCCCGCGCATGGTCGTGAAATGCCAGGACTGCTTCACCCACCTGTCGGTGACCCGGCCCGAACCCGAGGATCACTGGCCCGCGTGGCGGTCGCCGACGCGCGACTGGGCACCGTCGCGGCTCGGGTGATCCGGATGCCTCCAGTTCCACTGGCGCATGTCTACGCGCGTGCACACCAGGACCACGCGAGCCGCCCGGCCATCAGGGACGGCACGCGGCAGTTGAACTACGGCGAGCTGGGCACCCGCGCTCGCCGGGTCGCGCGGGCGTTCCGGTCCCTCGGCGCTGAACCGGGGGACCGGGTGGTGATCCTGTCCCCGAACAGCTGCGAATGGGCCGAGGCCTACCAAGGACTCGCGCTGGGCGGCCACGTCCGCGTCGGGCTCCTGCCCCGGCTGCATCCGGCCGAACTCGCCCAGATCGCCGCCGACGCGGACCCGTCGTTCGCGCTTGTGGACGGTGCCTGGCTCGCCGAGCACGGTACGGCGTGGATACCGCCGCAGGTCAAGGAAATCGTCGTTCTGGGCGGCGGCGAGCCGCACGGCCGGATTCCCTACGAGGAGTTCGTGGCCTCCGGAACGGACGACGAGCTGCCGCTGCCGGACGCGGAGGACGACGCCTGGCTGCTCTACACCTCGGGTTCGACCGGGCGGCCGAAAGGGGTCCGGGTGACGCACCGGACGGTCGGCGCCCTGATCCGCAACGCCCGCGAGGTGCTTCCCGCCCTCGGACCCGGGGACGCCGCCCTGCACACCGCGCCGATCAGCCACTTCAGTGGCGGTATCGCGGATGTCGTCACCGCGAGCGGCGGACTGAACGTCTACGAACGGGCTTTCGACGCGGCGCGGGTGGCCGATGCGGCGCAGGGCGGGGAGATCTCCGTTCTGCCGCTGGTCCCGACCATGATCACGATGCTGCTGGAGGAACTCGCCACCCGGGGGAAACCTGCCGGGCGCGTCGGGAACGTCCGGGTCCTGCCCTACGCGGGATCGGCGATCCAGCCCGATCGCGCGGCGAAGGCGCGAGCCTACTTCGGCGAGGCGATGCAGCAGCTCTACGGCGCCAGTGAGGCCCAGCTACCGATCACCACCCTGCTGCCCGGAGACCACGTCGAGACCACCAACGAACGCGGACTGCCCAGACTGGCGTCCGCGGGGAAGGTGACCCCGCACGTGGAGGTCGAGATCGTCGACGCAGACCGGCGGCCGGTCGCGCCGGGGACGGCCGGGGAGATCCGGACGCGGGGTGACCACGTCAGCGCCGGGTACTGGCGTCAGCCGGAAGCGACGGCCGAGACCTTCGCCGACGGGTGGGCCCACACGGGCGACGTCGGCTACCTCGACGAGAACGGCTTCCTGTTCCTGCTCGACCGGCGGAAGGACATGATCATCACAGGTGGGTTCAACGTCTATCCGCGCGAGATAGAGAACGTCATCTCCGAGCTGCACGGGGTGCGCGAAGTGGCCGTTGTCGGCGCACCCGACGACCGGTGGGGCGAGGCGATCACCGCTTTCGTGTCGACCGAGCCCGGGCCGACGCTGTCTCCGGAGGGTGTGCTCGCGCATTGCCGGGCTCATCTGGGCGGTTACAAGGTCCCGAAGAGGGTCGTCTTCGTCGACGAACTGCCCAAGACCGGAACGGGGAAGATCCAGAAACAACTCCTGCGCGAAAAGCTGTGGGACGGCCTGCAGCGTCGCGTCTGAACGTTTCCATTACCCAGCAAAGAAAGGAACCAGCGACATGGCGTCAGGCGTGCCGACCCCGGAGAACCGCAACCTGTTCTTCGCGTGGAGCACCTACAGCACCGACTACGGCACCTACGCGCGGTGGTACGACGAGGAGCACATCCCCCAGGTGATGGACGTGCCGGGAATGGTGGGAGCACAGCGTTTCCTCATCTCCGACACCAAGCCGCTGCCCGGTGTGAACTCACTCGACTTCGGCCATCTGGCGATCTACGAGATGGAGGGTTCCGCTGAGCCGTTCCGTGCCGAGGTCAAGCGGAAGCTGATGTCGGAAGAGATGGTGCTTCCGGACTTCATGGACAGGCCGTTCAAGGCGCTCTTCCTGGCCGCGGTCAGCGAACCGTTCCACGCCGAAGGTTTCGCCGACGCGGATGACCTCGACGACCGGCATCTGTTCTTCGCCTGGAGCCGCCACACCGGCGACGACGCGACCTTCGCGAAGTGGTACGACGAGGAGCACATCCCGCAGATCATGTCGGCACCGGGAATGCTGCGGGCCCAGCGGTTCGAGGTCTCCGACGTCAAACCGCTGCCAGGAGTCGTGACACCGGATCTCGGGCATCTCGCGATCTACGAGACCGCCGGGGACCTGGAGGGTTTCCGCGCCGAGGTCAAGCGGCAGCTGATCTCCGGGGAGATGGTGCTGCCGGACTTCATGATCCCGCCGTTCTCGACGATGTTCCTGAAGCCCGTCAGCCCGTTCTTCCTCGCCGGCCGATGAGGTACGTGGACGTCGCCGGGGTACGGGTGCCGGGCCCCGGGTCGGTCTTCGTCGGCGGCGACTGGGTGACGGCCACCGGTCTGACCCGGCGGGTGGTCTCTCCGTCGACCGGCGAGATCGTCCTGGAGGTTGTCCTCCCTGGGGAATCCGAAGCGAGGCTGGCACTGGAAAGCGCGGACGGGCCCGGCCGGGACACCTGGGCGCGCTCCTCGGTGGCGGAACGGGTCGAGGTGTGCCGCCGTTTCTGCGCGGCCATCGAGGAAAGGATCCCGGAGCTGGGCGTCGTTTGGGCCGTCGAGGCCGGGATGCCGGTCGCCTACAGTGCGATCCTGCACAAGTTCGGCGCCGCGGGTGGGTGGAGGTCCGCATTGGACAGTGCGGAAGCCGCACTGCGCGAAGACGTTCGCCACTCTCCGCTCGGAGATGTCCTCGTTCGGCGGGAGCCCGCCGGTGTGGTCGTGGCGATCATGGCGTACAACGGTCCGCTGGTGACCCTGGCGACCAAGGTGATCCCGGCGCTCCTGGCAGGCTGCCCGGTGATCGTCAAAGCCGCGCCGGAATCACAGCTGATCATGCGGCTGGTGGCCGAATGCGCCATCGCGGCGCACTTCCCGACCGGCGCGTTGAGCATCCTGTGCGGCGAGATCGACGTGGCCGAGCGATTGACCGCGGACCCGCGCGTGGACCTGGTCTCCCTCACCGGTGGCCAGGTCGCGGCACAGCGCATCCTGGACGCCACCCGCGACCGATTCGCCCGGACTCATTTCGAACTCGGCGGGAAGTCGCCCGCGCTCATCCTGGACGACGCGCCGCTCGAACGCGTGCTGAAGTCGCTCGTGCCCGGCGCCACCGGGGGAGCGGGGCAGGTGTGTGCCCTGCTTTCCCGGATCCTGGTGTCCGAACAGCGCCATGACGAGGTCGTCGACGCGCTGCGCATCGTTTGGCAGAACTTGAAGATCGGCGAGCCCCTCGACCCGGCGACGCGCGTGGGACCGCTGGTGAACGACGCGGCCCTGAAGCGGACCGAGGGGTTCATCGAGCGAGCGAAAGCCAACGGAGCACGGGTCGTCGCGGGCGGGCACCGACCTCCAGGGCTGGAGGCCGGCTTCTTCCACGAGCCGACGTTGCTCACCGAGGTGGCACGGGGCACGGAACTGGCGCGGGAGGAAGTCTTCGGCCCGGTCACGGCCGTACTGACCTACCGCGACTTCGACGACGCGCTGGCGCTGGCCAACGACACGGGGTTCGGCCTCGCGGCGACGGTCTACACGACCGACCGTGACGCCGCGATGGCCGCGGCGGCCCGGATCACCACCGGCTCCGTCGCGATCAACACGTTCGGACCCACCGTCACCGCCCCGTTCGGCGGCCGGAAGGGCTCCGGCTGGGGCCGGGAATCCGGCCCGGAGGGTATCCACGAATTCACCGAGCTCAAGCAGGTCCTCTTCGGACCTGGCCTCTGAGCTCTCATCGACACGGAGCTGACACATGGTCCACTCACCGCGCAGGCCTGAACGGGCGCTGATCACCGGAGCGGCCGGCGGCGTCGGATCCGCGACCGCGCGCCGCCTCGTCGAAGACGGAGCGAAGATCGCGATCACCGACATCGACGAAACCCGGCTCGCCAAGCTCGCCGAGGAGACCGGAGGACTCGCGCTGCCCGCCGACGGCACCGATCGCGAGGCCGTCCGGAACGTCGTCGCGCGGGCCGCGGCGGAACTCGGCGGCCTGGACGCCGTCATCGCCACCCAAGGTGCCGCGATCGGCGGCGGCGCGAGCCCGAAGCACGTCGACTCGTACCACCGCGCACTCGATGTGAACCTGCACGGATCCTTCTACCTCGCCGGCGAGGCACTGCCGCATCTGGTGGCGAGCGGCGGGTCGCTGGTCCTCTTCGCCTCGACCGCGGGACTGATCGCCGGCCCGCCCGGAGCGGCCGGGTACACCGCGGCCAAGGCGGCGATCATCGGCCTCACGAAATGGCTCGCCCGTGACTTCGGCCCCAAGGGAGTACGGGTCAACGCGGTTTGCCCCGGCTTCATACGGACGCCGCTCGCGGAGGGGAGTATGGCCCACCTCGCCCAGCGAGAGGGCATCACACTCGACGAGGCCTATGCCGCGAGCGCGGCCCACGTTCCGTTGCGCCGGGTGGCGGAGCCTGAAGAGATCGCCGCGTGCTGCGCGTTCCTGGCGTCCGGCGACGCCTCGATGGTGACCGGGCACGTGCTGGTCGCCGACGGTGGCGGAGCCGCTGTCGACGCCTCGACCGTGGTCTTCGACAGCTGACCCCTTGGGATGCCGCTCCCGGAGCGGCATCCCAAGGGACGTCGTCAGTGGACCGGAGCCTTCACGGGTTCGCTCATCTCCGCGTTCCTGGTCTCGCGGAGGGCGAGCGTGCAGCCAAGGCTGATCAAGCAGAGCACGGCGAGGAAGATCCCGAACGCGAAACCCCCGTACGCCGCGGTGATCGCCGCCGCGACGAGCGGCGGAACCGCGCCGCCGAGGACACCTGCCACGTTGTAACTGAACCCGGTGGCGGTGTACCGATAGCGCGTCTGGAACAACTCCGGCATGAAGGCACCGACCGGCCCGTACGCGAAGCCGGCGATAAGCGTAGTCACGCAAGAGCCGATCGCGAAGGTGACAGCCGAGGCCGAGTCGAGGATCGGGAACAGCGCCAGCGCCCACACCACCGCCACCGCGTTCCCGGCGAGGATGACCTTCTTGCGTCCCACGCGATCGGAGTACGCGGCTCCCAGCACGATCGCCAGCCCGAACATCAAGCCCGCCGCGATGCCGATCAGCAGCACGGTCGTCCGGGGCAGCTTGAGCACGGCGGTGCCGTAGTTGATCAGGTACCCGACGGCGAGATAGTAGAAGGCGAAGGTCATCACGAGCACGCCAGAGGCGAAGGCGATCTCGCGCGGCTGGCTCTTGAGCGCCTCCACGAACGGCGCCCGCGAGGTGCCCCGCTGAGACACCTCGCCCTTGAACACCGGGGTCTCGTCGATCTTCAGCCGGACGAACAGCCCGATCGCGATCAGCAGGAGGCTCGCGATGAAGGGGATCCGCCAGCCGTAGCTGTGGAAGGTCTCATCGGACATCGTCTCGCCGATGATCAGGAAGGTCACGCTCGCCAGCACGAAACCGATCGATCCACCCAGCGCGCCGACCATCGACCAGAAGCCGCGTTTGGCCTTGGGCGCGTTCTCCGCGGCCATCAGCGTCGCCCCGGTCCATTCGCCACCGACCGCGAGTCCCTGCAGGAACCGCAGGATGACGATGAGAATCGGCGCGATGACGCCGATTTGCTCCGCCGTCGGCATCAAGCCGACCAACGCGGTGGCCAGGCCCATGATCAACAGCGTCGTGACCAGGGTACGTTTCCGCCCCAGCCGGTCACCGAAGTGCCCGAACAGGACCGATCCAACCGGGCGTGCGACGAACGCCACGCCGAGCGTCGCGAACGAGGCGACCACCCCGGCGGCAGAGCCCAGCGCGGGGAAGAAGACCTTGGGGAACACGAGGGCCGCGGCCGTCGCGAAGATGAAGAAATCGTAGTACTCGATGACGGTGCCGGTTCCGCTCGCTATCGCGATGCGCCGCATCGTCCGGTTCGTCACGTCGGGCTCGGTGGCCGCCATGGACACCTCTTTCGCTCGGCAGGGGAGGGGCGACTCAGAAGCATTATGCACAAAATTTGATGTGTCAAGACTGTTGTGCCTGATCAAGAGGCTGATCACGTCTGACGGTGTGGCAATCGGGTGTCCGTGGCCGACTCCGTTCGACCTCGGGCCCGGATCGCTCGGATGGGCACGAACGCACTCGTCGGGCCGGATGGAGGCGATCTAGCCCACTCGTGCGAACGCGCTCGCGCCGGGGATCCGCGGCAGTCGACGCGTCAGTTCGACAGCCGCCATTGATCGGCGTGCCGAGTTCACCGTTTACGAGTGTGCGTACCTACTCGGTCGATCAGCTTCGGGCTGGCTGGATACTTCGACGGGGCCGCCTACCTGGCTGGCGATACTACCTGGCCTGGCCTCGCGTGGCCGGTCGCCGCGGATCGCATCCGTTGTCGGGCTGTTCGCCCGCGTCGTGCTGCCGGGCCGCCCACCGCTGAAAAAGAAGAAACCTTCACTCGGTAGAGTTGAGTGAAGGTTCTCGCAACTGGTGAGATCTCACCTAAAGCGGTGTCCGAGGGGCGAGTTGCTCACTAACCACACGCCTCCAGATTACGTGACTGTAGTGGTAGCCGGTAAGTGAGTACCTCCGTGTATGCGCGGGTTGGGGTGATCTCGTCGTGCCTACCTGCTGTGCGGGTTGCTCCCGGTGAGACCGCGTCGGTATGCCTGCAGTGCCGCCACGAGAAGCTGATGGTTGACAGGTATGGACTCGGCCAGTGCGTGGACCTGTGTCGGTACTGGTTCAAGGGGATAGGTCTTTCCTCCCTGGGGAAGACCGTCGTCGCCGGCCAACACGGAGAGTGGAGTGCTCATGGGGCCCAGTTCGTACACGCGCCATCGGGGCGCGGTGGATTCGGCGATGGCGAGCGTTCTGCCTTCTCTGAGGAGCACGGTGGTCTTGTGCTCGTTGCGGGCGAGTACCGCGGACGGTGTACGCACGAGAGTCGCGGCCCATGCCGCAACACGTCGGGGGTTGCGGAACGTGCCGTCGATGACCCATACACCGTCCTGCATTTCGGCGGGGAGGTCTTCTTGCTCCAACGCGGCACGATCCTCCGCATGCGGATCGTCGGCTGCGGTCGCGGCGAGGTCGATCACGCCTTTCACCTCGCTCCACGTGGGGACCCGTGCATAGGGCTTGCCCGGGGCGTAGAGGTATTCGTACGCGAGCTCCGGGTCTGCGTAGGCCACCAGTTCTGCTGTGTCCGCCCAAGCCGACTTCGCGATGACGTCGTATTCGCCACCACCGTGCAGTGTGGCGTCCTGAAGTAATAGGGCCAAGCATGCGGAGATCAGTGAGCTCAAGAAGTCCAGTGCTTGTCCTGGGATACTCGACTGTTCGTCGGCGTCGGGGACGAGTGAGCACGTGAGGTCGCGAAGTTCCGGTCTCCAGTCTTCGTCCGTGCCCCAGACTGACGCGGCGAGGAGGACCAAGTAGGTGCGGGCGACGAGCATGCGCAGTTCCAAGGGGGGCCGGGGAACGGCCGTCGCCGCCTTCGTCCAGCGGCGCGCCCATGCTCGATATTGACTCCTCTGCGATGTGGGAATGTCCGGCGCGGTGCGGCGAGACTCGGCTGGGGTATCGGCCAGATCATCGATCGTCTCGTCGGACTCTCCCTCGGCGATCTCCGAATCGTTGGCTTCGGGGCCGACCGCCCACTCGGCTGTCGTGGTACCGGGACTGACGAGGGCGCCGGGGAAAAGCACACCCGTGAGGTGGGGACCTAGGCTACGTTCCACGGATTCCAGCCAGATACCCCAACGATCGTCGGAGTCCGCGGCCGATGCCGTGACTGCCGCTGAGCGAAGGGGTGCCGTGGCGGTGGCCGCCTTGTGCTCCTGCACATGACCGAGGAGCCGGAGCAGATCGGCGTTGAACCGGCCTGCCAGGACCTTGTCGGTGAGAACGGTGTCGTCGTCGCCGACGAAGGTCATCCGCGGCTGGTCTGGAGTGTCCGCGCGAGGGCGGCACCGAACCGTATCGGTGAGGAAGACGACCGGTGAGACGACCTGCTGGTCTTTCACCCGGGTCTTGGCACGAACGGCGCCACCGAGCTGTTCCGGCGCGATGAACTGCACCCTTTGGACAGTGGAACCGCCAGGGGTGAAGACGTGCAGGGCCGTCCACGTGTCTGGGGAGCCGTCGGGGGAGGACTCAAGGGTGATCGGCTCATGGGTGGTGGTCATCAGCTCGACGGTGATCGTGTGCTGGACTCGTCGCGCGCCCAGGACGACGAGCGCCACGGCGGGGTCAGTGCGCAGGTCGTCAGGGATCGTGTCCTTTTGACTGAGCGTGGACCGATCTACTGGTGCTTCCCAGGGCAAGAGCGACGCGGGGATCGGGGCCGTGGTCACGAGTTCGCAGTTGCCACCGTCGACCGTGGTCGTGAGCAGTGCTGCGGCGCTGAGGTTCGCGCTGCCGGTCATGGCCGTCGTCGTACCGCCGACCCTCCATTCCACGAGTTTGCCATGCCGGGTTCGGTTCTCGTCGAGAAAAGAGAAATCGGTTCGTGGCACGGAGGCCGTGGCTTCCAGCAGGGCTTTCCCGCAGTACTGGGAAAGGCTTTCCTGGAGCGCTACGGAGAGTTCGTCGGGGCGCATCCGCCCGATCAGCGCCTCTACCGCGCGGGCACGCGCGTCGAAGAACGGCGCGGTCATCCGCAACGAATCCACGGGGCCCGTCGGAAGCTGGTCGATCAGCGAGCGTCGAAGGTTACCGAATACCCGGACTTCTGGCAGGGCGTCGTCGATCTCGGACGGCGTGATCCACTCCCCGATGAACGCCACGGTGTCGCCGATCCAGGACGCCATATCAACGACTCGTGGCAGGTCGGCGAGCCAGGCGCCGAGATCATGCAGTGCCCGTGGCCCCGTTCGGCGGGAAGCCCGAATCACGAGCCACAACTCGTGGTTGTGGCCCCAGCCGGACATGGTCGGGTTACCTGATCCGATGGCTACCCAGACCTCGTCGTCGCCGGCAAGGACGACGAGCTTCGGGTGAAACGCTCCACCGCAGTTCACCTGACCGTGTTGATAGCTCCTGCCGGCGTGCCGCACGTCGACGGCTTCGTGGACGGCCTGGGCAGCGTCGCCGAGCACCGTGATCCTGGCGCCCAGTGCGCGTGCGATGGAGGCGCAGTGGCGTTCGAAGAAGACCAGATCGAGGGTGAAGCCGGTGACGAGGAACTCGCGCAGCGGCGCGCCGTCCGTACGGTCTTCCCACTCGTGCAGGAGCGAAAGCGGTGAATGGAACTGGAAGTCTGTTTGGCTCATGTGTGAAGATCCAGCAATGTCTCGGCCAGCGGTGTGATTACGAGGCGGTCGCCGCTCGGCTCGGTGAATCCCAGTTGCCCGGCCATGAACTCTAGCTGTTCGACCCGTAGTCCGACGTTGCCCGCGCCCTCCGCGCCGACCGCGTAGTACCGGCCATTCCGCTCGTGCAGCTTGGTGAACAGCTTCATCCGGCCATGGGTGTCGAACTTGAGCTTGCGCAGCGCGACTCGGCGGGATTGCGCGAGCATGTCGTCGACCAAGGAACGAGCGAGCTCGGCCATGGTGCCACTCGCGTGTTCGCGGTGCCGGTTCGCCACCCAATTCGGATCCAGGAACTGCTTCCGCTCGGGATATCGGCCGAGGAAGGCGGCACGGCTGCGCCCGGTGAGCTGCTCTTTACGCCGTCCACCGGCCAGCAACACGGCGAGATCTGCCAGGACCGGCGGATGTTCGGCCCATAGTTGTTGCTCGGCTGGGCTCGGTTCGTTCTCGTCATCGACCAGAGCAGGCCAGCTCGCGACAAAGTCCTGCACGGTCACCGCGGTCGCCTCCGCCGAGATCCACTCATGGAGGTCATCCTTCGTTGCCGAGCCGTTCATACTGACCTCACTGACCAACTCGGCCCAGAGCCGCCGCCAGGCACCGACGGACAGCCTCCGGAGAAGGGTTCCCCGCCAAGCCGATGCTCGTTGCTCTCCGCCCAGCACAGGGTCGGTACTGATGCGGCCGCCGTAAGCGACGCTGAGATACAACGCATCCGACCAGGTCGAAGCCGTCGGCTCGAGTTGTGCCGATCTGGCAAGGATCCGCAGCGTCGAGCGGCGGGTGCGATCGTCACCCGTCCAGTCAGCGGGAAGGTGAAGTCCGTCGCGGGTGGCGGTGAAGAGGTCTCGCAGTGGTCCCAGATCCGCAGTTCCGGTCGCGTCCATGGCGACTTCGGCCAGGTCGATGGCTTCCTCCGGCCGAATCGGACGATCGGCCGCAGTCGCGAGCAGAGGCGCATACATCTGCCGCACGGCCACTGGACAGTCGCGACGACCAGGACGTAGTGCGCCGTCCTCGACCGCAACTGTTCCCATGACGGCACTGGGTCCGCTGTACTGCGACCAGAAGCCCCAGGCCCGAGGCGAATAGGAGCCGCGACCCAGTTCGGCAAGCTCATCGACCCGACCACTGTCCAGCAACGACGCGACCCGGTCGCCACCGTGCGCGGCGATCTCATTGCCGCGTGAGACGAGAGCTAGCGCGACCTCGGAACATCGCAGGACCGTCTGGCACTTTTCGGCGTCCCAGCCTCTCCGTCCTGCGATATCCGCTAGCGCCCAATAGAGCGAGTAGTAGCGCACCAGCCTGGTCAGCGTCGAGACGCCGGGCACCAACGTGTCGACCATGCCCATCACCGATGATTCGACCGAAAGGGGGTAGCGGCCTCCGCTGAGGTCCAGGCCTGGTTCGCACCACGCAGGACCCGCGACCTGGGCATGTGCCGCCGCGGTCATCGGGTGGTACCTCGGAAATATCCTCGCTGGATCATGAACATTCCGTCGGTGGTCACCGCGGTTTCGTTTCACCGACACGCCGCGGCCCCGCTTCTAGCTGACCATCGATCGCCCGCCTCTGACACGGGCGAGCTGATATCTCATCGCGCTACCGTGGTGATCGCAAGGTCGCCACTAGCCCGCAGCACGGTCATCGATCTCATGGCGCATGCGTCGAAGTTCCGCCTTGGCTCAACTGCTCGGCTGGATAGGCGTCGTACGCCCCCGCGGGCGGCGGAATTGACTCCCTGATGATCCAGAAGGCAAACCGCAGGTGGATGCAGACCTACACTACAACTTCGGGCGTGTCAGAGACCGCTTCCACTCAGCCCGGCGGAGGCGATCTGGAGCTGGCGCGGGCTCTATCGCCAAGGCTCGCGGGGCGATGGTGGGCCACGTCGCTTGTCGCTTCACTTGAGCTCGCTACCTAGCATCTCAACGGGGCGTTCGACGACACAAGCACACACTCCGTACGGTTCTGTTTGTCACAGCTTCTGAACGCCGAGATCAGCGAAGAGTCTTCTCGTAACCGGGTCGACCGAGTAGAGCACGGTACCGCGGATCGAACGATTCATGAGCACCCCGTACGCGTTGCGGATCGCGCGTGCGAGGTCATCGTCCGCACGGATCCTGCTGGCCTTGCTCAGCACGTGCTCGCGGTGAACTTCCCAGCGATCGCCATTCCAGGTGAGATCGGGCCCCATGATCACGCCACCCCACTCGTACTCGAGGCCTTGTGCGGTGTGGACGCAGCCGATCTGTCCGAACCCGCCGGATTCGGTGGCCCAGTACCTTCGTTTTGGTATTCCGGGAGTGTTGTGCTGGTCACCAGCGTTCCACGGGCGTGCCCAGCCCGGTTCCGGGTTGACCTCCGGGACGGTTCCGCTCCGGTCCTCCCACTTCCAGCAGATGCCGGCGCACATCCGAGCAGTTCTTCCTGAATTCTCCTTTTCTCGCAGGAACCGTTCCATGACTGCGGGCCTGTCGGAGTAGAAGAGCTGGAACGGCTCAGGGTCGTCCCCGCCATCGGGCTTCCACGGAAGTGGGTCGCCGGCGAGCAAGTGCCGAACCCATGTGTCGTAGGTCGTACTGCCGACAGCGCGGAGCACGCGATCCAGAGTGATCGGCACGATCTCCACGCCGAGTTGCTGGAGTTCGTCGATGAGTGCTTCAGGTGACCAGACTTCGTCGGAAAACAAGCGCTGATCACCGTCTATGAAAAATACCGGCACCTTCGCTCGTGTCACGATCACCGATACCGACGACTCGCCGGGCCTCATGGAGTACGAGCCCTTCATTGGTCGCTCTGTCAGCCTGTGTGCCTCATCGCAGAGAATTAGATCCAGTTCGTCTGACTTTCGGTTATCGGCGATATTGTTCAGCGTGGTGAAGGCGGTACGCCTCCCTTCGGAGGCACGTTTGAATGTCTCGCGTGACGCGACTCCACCGGATACATAGCAGGCTTTGCGCCCGGCGCTGAGCGCTTGGCCGAGCAGGGTGAGCCCAACCAGGGATTTCCCGCTGCCAGCGCGGCCGCTGATGACGAAGGCCTTTTTGGCGCCAGCACTCGACGTCTCGTCAAGCGCCTCAGTCACTCTGTTCACAGCGGTCAGCTGATTCTCCACGAGGCTGAACCGTGTGTGTCCATTCACAATCGCCCCGACATCTGGCTCGATCAGGGAAGAGGAGCGGCGCTGTTCAAGTAGGCCTTCGGCTGCTTTTGTGCCCGATTCGCTGCTGAAGTTGCCCTTGAGAAACTCCTCAAGCTCGGATGGGAAGCGAGCCGTGAACGTCGGTATCCCAGGGTGGGGATAAACATTCTTGACCCATTGAGATTCCTGATTCTTGAGATTGTGCAGATATGAAGCGCCAACAAGGTTTACGTAGCGGTCATCGAAGATGCTGTGGTGAACTTTGAGTGCGAGCATGTTTTCATATACTTGCACTGCCGGATGTTTCTTGTGTTTCCCATAATCGTCTAGGTACACCTTGTCGAGGGTACACCGAGCGCACATAAATACGGTTCCTGCTCGGCGGCAGGTCGCGCACAGGCCATGAGGAACGTCAGGCGTCGGGCGTGTGACCTTGCTCCATTGCTTCAGTTCGATGGTTGCGTAGCTGGGATGACCATCCGGGTGGCAGCCTGCAAGGACGACGTCAATGGGATTCATTTCCGGGGTGACGCGATACTCTACGAACATCCAGACCTGGTCGAGGCCGAGGCGATCCAGCATGGACGCCAGCCAGTACACGCTTTCCCTCCATGACGTCACCTCTCCTTCGCCAGGTGCTTTTCCGACGGGATGTGCTTCGGCGTAACATTGCTCGATCACCGGAATCAGCCTGCCGCTGTCCCGGAGGAACTCTCGGGCCGGCCAATAGGCTTCTATCGGCTTCCACTTGTTCTTTGCTGAGCTGCTTTGAGCCATTCCACCAGGGTTTCTCGAAGATCTGTAACGCTCGTCTATCCGTCGTCTATCCGTCGTCTGTCCGTCGTCTGTCCGTCGTCTGGCCGGACGAGATGCCGGCCTGGCTAGGGCGGTTCAGTCGGGTGCAAGCAGGTCCGACCTTTCTGAACCGGAGTCCGTGTCGCGGTTACGGATAGTCAGAGTGTCTTCACGTTTCGCGTCCTTGAGTGATCGAAGTTGCCTACCTGGAAGTCTAGACAACTTCCACACTATCGGGTGAAGGACAAGGATTTCTTCCGCTGCGGAGGTGACTTGCTTGGATTGTGGAGGCTCGCCCTGGCTCGGCGATCGAAGCAAGCTTCGATGCTACTGAGCGCAAACAGTTCGAAACTATGGGTGCATGACAAAATGAGGTCGCTCGCGGCGAGGAAGGCTTGCTGGTACCCGAGTAGCTGGATGGCCCCGGGGACAGACGCGCTGGAATCTGTATCGCGACGCCCTTACCAGACCGGCACCGAATGTACGCTCACAGCTTCGATGAGCGAGGATTTACCTGCCTGCGCCTGCGCGTGGCCCACCACATGAGTATTTAGATATTTCATCAACGCAGTGAAGGCTTGGCCGAACTAGAGGCCGGTACACGCAGTTCGGTTGGCGGCGTTCTGTGCACGGCTAATCAGGTCACTGACCTCGAACGACAAATCTGGCCGGTTCGCTCAGCACTGCCGACGCCGCGTCGAGGTCGGCTAGTCGAGCGGAGAGAGTCGCGATGGCCAGGCGCTCTGATAGCGCCTCGTTGAACTTCAAACCCGCAAGAGCTCGTTCGTCGACTTCGGGAAGGCTGAGTTGAGAGGACGCGGAAGAGAACCCCGTTCGCCAGATCTCGGACGTGAGATCAGTCCGGAGGCGAATGGATACGTCGTCGAACCGTTGCTTCTCGTCGGTGAGTCCCCCCAGCGTCGCTGCCAGCGTCGCGTTGGCACGGTAGCCGGCCCAAGTCCACCATCGGATGTCCATGCCATTGCGCGAAACGACTGTACCGGCAGGGTGGGCGGCTAGCCCGCGCTCGTCACGTGTTTCGGCGAGTACACGGTGTGCGCGTTGGGTGAGCTTGACAGGCGGGTCTTCTCCGAGTAGTACGTCTCTTACGGAGCGGGACAATGCGAAGCTGGCGCCGCCAGCGCCTGGGGCGTGCCATCGAGCCCGGCCACCACTGTCCGCTGCTTCGACGAAACAGCGTTTGCGTTTCCAATCGATCCAGGTCACACGCCAGCTACGTCCGGCCAAAAGCAGTAACCGCGGTCCTTCGACCTTATCGGTGAGCAGCGAAGGGTCGGTCTGCCCGATCTCCTGCCTTCCCGCGAGCACGGTGAACTGTGGTGGCGCGGTGAACACCGCCATCATGTCCATGAAGTGTCGGCGGCCGAAGCGCTGTTCAGCTTGGGGTCCGATAAAGAATAGCTCCCCGTCTCGCTCGATGAACCCTTCGTCGACGAGGTAGCGCATGATCGGGCCGCTGCCTTGATCGAAGGGAGCGAGATTGTTCCACTCCTGATGCCAGAGTTTCCTGCCGATCTTGTTCTCCTGCAAACAGACCGCCAGTACTTGCTGCGCGACAATGTGGCGCGGTTCCGGCGGGGCCGTCACTGGCTCGATGTAACCGTTGCCCCATAGCCGAAGCAGGCCCGCGGCCCAGAGCAATTGCCACTCGTCGAGCGCGAGGAACAGACAATTGCGCGAGGCCCCCGCCCGGCGGCCTGTGCGGCCTAGACGTTGCAGGAACGACGACACCGTGCGCGGAGCGTTGATCTGGATCACGCGGTCCAAATCGCCGACGTCGATGCCCAACTCGAGAGTGGAAGTGGACACGATGACACAGTCTCGTGCCTCGGCGAACGCTTGCTCTGCCCTGAGGCGTTCGTCCTTGGAGAGAGACGCATGGGAGAGAAAGGTGGTCACACCTCGCGAGCGCAGCGCGGCCCCGAGCTGCTCCACCAACACACGCGAATCACAGAAGACGAGACGCTTCTCGCCACGGTGCAACGCCGTGATGACGGTGGCTGCGTTGTCCACCGAGCCCACGTAGTCCAGTTCGATGTCGCCCGGAGGCGGTTTGGTCGTGACGACCAGATCAGGTGCGATCACGACAGCAGGACGTCGGCTGCGACCCGAACCCTGCAGCCACTCCAGCAGCTCAGCGGGATTACCCACCGTTGCCGAGAGGCCAACACGCTGAAGTGGGCGTCCAGCGATACGAGTCAGCCGTTCCAGGACCGCTAGGAGATGCCAGCCCCGATCATCACCGGCGAACGCGTGCACTTCGTCAACCACCACTGCGCGAAGTCCGGAGAAGAGTTCGTGATGATCGACGTTGGCACTCACCAGCATCGACTCGAGTGACTCCGGGGTGGTCAACAAGATGTCCGGCGGCTCACGCAAGATTCGCCGCCGAGTGCCGGCGGCCACGTCGCCGTGCCACACGGCCACGCTACGCCCGAGCCACGCAGCATAGGTCTCCAAACGGGGGAGGAGGTTGTTCAGAAGTGCCTTGAGCGGACAGACATACACGACCGACAGGCCGTACCACTGCTGCTCTTCCATCGCCGTCAGCAGCGGAAAGCAAGCCGATTCGGTCTTGCCGCCTGCTGTCGGGGCCAGACACAGTGCATCACTGCCTTCAAGCAGGGGGACCACTGCGTCGCGTTGAAGTGGACGGAGTGATCGCCAGCCGAGGCTGTTGACCAGGTGATGTGCGATCACCGGATGCAACCGGTCGACGCTCATGGGAGATCCAGCTCGACGTCGTTCGCGCTCGACGCTGCCGCGTTTCGTTCTACGTCGTTGAGTTCGTTATCTGTCAGTGTCAACGCATAGTGCTTGCGGGGGTCGAAACCGGGGTGATCGTCGACGCGATCCAGCACGTCCGCCACCAACTTGCGGAGGAAGATTCGGGGCGCAACGCCTACTTTGCCGCCAAGGCCACCTGTGATGGCGGTTGCGAGTTCGGCGATGTACGCATCATCGACGACCGAGGAGATCCGTATCGGGTCTCGCGCTACCCCGCTGTAGAGGTCACGCACCTTGCGTCCGAGTTCACTGAGCCGGTCGAGATCGAAGCCGAGTAGTCGCAGCTGCACCGCTCGCGGCGAGTCGAATTGCGGGTCCGTGGTGAAATCAGTGGCCAAACGCTGCGCGAGCGGTGGTAGCCGCTGCACTCCCTGCTGACCGTCGTAGAAGGCAGGGGTTCCTGTGATGATCAAAAACAGCCCAGGAAAACGCCCAGCATCGATCTCGTCCAGAAGCTGGCGCAGCGCGTTGAGCCCCTTCTCCCGAACGTCGCCGCGCACCCGTTGCAGGGTCTCGATCTCGTCGAGGACTACCAGCAGTCCAGGGTGTCCGCAGTCTTTCAAGACGGTCAGTAGTCCCTGCAAGAACCCGAGCGCGGCATAATGGTCAAGCTCGCCGCGCACTCCTGCGCTGCGTCGCGCCGCGGCTGCAACTGACCGCTGGCCGCCGAGCCACGCGATGAGAGCCTCCGAAGTGGCGGCATCACCGGCCAACTGAGCGTGCCGATATCCACGCAGGGCGGCTGAGAATGCCGGCGTCGTTCTGGCCACTTCGGCAAGACGCTGTTCCATCAGCACATCGACGGCGGTCGCGAGAGCGCCGGAATCGGACGCCTCCACTTCGCCAGCGTCCAGGACCTCTTCTTCGAGCGTGTAGAACCACGAATCGACGATCGGACGTAACGCGCTGGGTTGATGCGTCGCGGTGCTCAGGCGTTCTGTCAATCGACGGTAGACCGTCTCAAGCCGGTGAAGCGGAGTCTCGGTCTCCGATATCTGGATTTCCGATACGGCCAGGCCCGCGCGTTTTGCCCGTTCGGCGAGCCAGCGGGCGAAGAACGTTTTACCAGATCCGTAGTCGCCGCGTACTGCATGAAATGCTGCACCACCTCGGGCGACCGTGGCCAGGTCGTCGTCGCTGGACGGGGTGAAGCGGTCCAGCCCGACAGCCAGGAGATCCAGCCCGGACTGCGGGACGGTGCCTCGGCGTAGTGCGTCGATGACGGCACGACGTCGCGCTTCGCTGACTGGCCCGGTCATGCTGATCCGATCTTGAACTGTACTCGAAGAAGCTCAAGATTGAGCCTAAGATTCTGGCCACCGTCCACAACGGACAAAACGGGGTATCCTTCGACATTGAGCAGACGTTGCAAAATGGTGGCAAAGCCCTCAGGGCTGCGCCCAGCTCGGCCACCCGCTGCTGCCGCGGCAGTCAGAGAAATGGTGTTGTCCGCAGCGACGAGCGCGTCGATCACAGCCGCGATGTCTGACTTGTTCGGTGGCTTGCGGACGAAGGCGCGCTGTGTCGTGTACAAGTCAGTTTCGACTACGAGCGCTCCGAGGCTCTTCGGCGTTCCCACCTCTACCTCGAACAATGACGCAGGGCTCGCGGGCTTTGGCTTGGTCGTCGCCCTACGGCTCGGCGCCCGACTGGTCGTCGTCTCTTCAGCGCGCCGCTGTGCCCACCACAGTGGCGCGGTCGACTCGGGTGGTAGCACCGACCACCCCTTCGGCAGCAGCTCGGCGGAAGGAAGGAGAACCAGCACAGGAACCGTCATCTCGGCTAGCGATGCGCCCCCGTGATACCCAGACTTCCTTGGCGTGTAACGGATGCTTGCGTTCCACGGGGCGACTACGCGTCCATTCCCGTAGAGCACCCGCGGGCCTGCGAGTTCGACCTCGCCAAACCCTGCTGTGCCCGTGCGCCATCGGGCGGACTCGACGCCCTCAGCAGACAGCGGCCCTTCACCTGAAGCCGAACGTTCCAGGACATGCCCATGGTCGGACACCAGCACGACTGGACGGCGATAGCTGCGCGCCGCGTCCAGTAACTCAGGCAGATAGGTGATGTCGGCCGGCCGCCATCCGACTCGATCACCTTCGCGCCCGTGATCGAGCGCGTCATCGATGGTATTGAGGACAACTCCCACCACTACGTCTTCGGCGAGGGCAGTGATCAAAGGTTCGGACAAGCGGTGACCGGCTTGCCCTGCGATCTCGCCCTTGTGGAACAGCGCGCCGTCACGGTGATGTTTACGCCACAACGACGCGAAACCGTCCTTCTCGGTGGCTTGGTCGCCTGTCGTCAACCCGCCGGTCAGCAGGCTGGCTCGACTCGCACGCGTCACGGAGGGGATCGCCGCTACCGCCGCGGACCGACGGCCTGCCTTCGGAGATGCTTCTGTCCAGGTTCGTCCGGCGAGTTGTTCAGCCAGTTCAACGGCTACAGCGCTGCTCATCCCGTCCAGCACGATGATCAGTGGAGCCTGCCCCGTCAGTAGGGGCCGTGCGATCGTGTCCATGACATCTTCGATCAGCAGACAGCCGCCCGGCGCTTGGGTGGTTGCTCCCGTGGTCCACAAGCTGAGCCGCTGGGCAAAGGTCTCGTCGAGTGAGTCCCGCCGGGCCACTCCGGCTTTATAGACTGCTCGGTACGCTCGGCTGATAATGAGGTCGGCCGACGAATCGCCGAGCCAGAGCGCGCTCAGCGCGCGATCGACCCAGCCCCAATCGGCAAACTGTGCGTCGATCCCTGAGGCGACGGACTCGATAGTCGGTACAGGAGCGGCCAGCCAGCGTTGTACCCGGACGGCCATTTCGGCTGCCAATAGCCGCTCCGGGTAAAGCCGGGCAAGCGCGTGGCCGCGTACCGAAACGAGGGCGGCTTCGGCTGCCGCCACTGATCGAATCGTGGGTGCGCCGGACAAGGCAGTAGCCAGCGAACGCAGCCGGGCTTGCAGTCCGGTCGGGACGAACCGGTTCTCGGCCAAAGCCTCAGCCAGTTCTGTACCTGCCGCGAGGTCGTCGGCGCGCCGGACGAGATCGACTACCCGGCTTCGGGCATGCCCCGCGGACGGTCCAGAGTTCTCGGCTTCGGCGACCCATCGTTCCAAGGTTCCTTCGACAGCCTCGATAAAGGCCCGTCGGTGCGCTCCGGAGAACTGCGGACCACCAAGGAGCGCACCGAACGCGACTGCTGAATCCGCCGAGGCCATCGGTCCGGTTGTCACCGTGCCGATGACCCCCAGCGCCATGGCGTCGGCCGCTCGCCCGATCCTCGCGAGCCCGAGCACCACCGTCGCCGCGCCGCCGATCACGTCACCGAGCCAATTCGTGAGCCCGTCCTGCTCCGCCGGGGGAAGCTCAGCGAACCGTTCGGGGCCACCTGCCCGTTGGGACCAAGCCAGCAACCCATCCATATCGAGGGTGCCTTCGCCGAGTTCGTCACCCCCCAACCGCGCTCCGATGAGCGCACGGACCGCCGCATCTCTCGTGAGCACGGAACCGCTGCGCCGCCAACCGCTGGTCGGCTCCGCGTCCAGCAAGGCATCGACCAGCCACGGTTCCCGTCGGATACGCGGATCGATATCGGCCGCACCGAACCGCTGTTTGACGATTTCCGCTCGATCGACGCTGCGAATGCCGCGACGCAGCGCATATGCCCGCAAGTCCCAACCAAGGTGCGCGTCATCGACTGCGGTAGTCACCACAAGAACGTCGTCGCTGGAGGGAAGTGCCTTCTGATGGTGCTGCCACGCCTCGGCGATGCCCAACACGGACGGTTGATCCGTGACGTGGACACGGCGCGTCGCGCCCGCGAGCTTGAGGTTGAACTCCGCGGGAGACAGTGCGTCGTATCGGCCGTGCACGAGCACCAGCCGCCGCTCTGGTGCAGAGGGCAACTCCGACTGCAGTAACGCCTCGATGACACGCCGATTGAGCTCGGGGACAGCTGCCATCAGCTGTTCTCCTCGTCGGCGTGCAGGGCGTGCCAGGTGATCTCGATTTCCATACCTGGGTGATGCTCAGCGTAGCCTGCGATCTCTCCCTGGACCTCGCTGATGATCCTGGCGAGTTCCGCTTCCACTACGCCCGCTCGGACCCGATGTGATCTCGGACGAACGCCAAACGCTGCTTGTGTCGCTGCCTGGCCGGATACGGAAGGCGAACCCTGTTGGGTCAGGTTGATGTCCGAAGCCGAGGTCGCGTGTTCGGGTTCGACGGTCTTGACAGGTGCCGGTACAGGGTCCGCCGCGCGTACGAGTCGTCCCGCCTCGCTGATCAACGCCACCGCTCGCTCACGAATCCCGTCCAGCACAGGCGCGAGCTGGACAGTGAACTCGTCGTCGCTCGCGGCACTGGTCACCTCCCTGATCAACCGCTCGGCCCGGTCACCGAGTGCTGCGTGCCCCGTGAACCCGCGGACGGATTCCAAGAGCGACCAGTCGACCGCTTCGAGTGCGCGGAGCACCTGCGGTGCGGAGGAGATCGCGGTACCGAGTACCTGCTCACTCACCGCATAGGTCGCCGCAGCCAGTTCCCTTACGAGCGGAGTGGCGTCGTGAGTGCGGGAAAGACGCGCAAGGAGATCTGCGGCATCTCGCGCGCTTCGCTGCCGAGAACTCGGTGTGGTGGCGTCGGTGCCCAGCGCGGAAGCGTGCTTGTCCAGGGATCGCCACACGCCGTTGACCGCAGGCTCCGCTTCGGTCACCTTGCGCTGGACATCGGTCGCCAACCGATTCACATTGCGTGCGAAGAGGACGTCAGGCACGTGCACGCCGAACAGCTTCGCTGCTCTTTCGCGAGCTGCGGCGAATTCTGCCTCCGTGGGCAGTTCCTGAGCCCGCAGCGCGTACCCGGTGCTGATCTTGTCCAGTTCGGGTACCCCCGGCAGGGGCGAACCGTGGTACATCCACGCCCGGTCGGACAGTAGCGCGTAGGTGGCGATGATCAGGTTGCTGACCAGCTTGTCGAGTCCGGTGTAGCCGAGTTCACCGATCCAGCGCCGGATGTCTTCCGCGCTGAAGTCTCCGGTGACTCCCTGCTGGGCGGCGTACTGCTCGATTCGCCTGCGCCATTCGGTGGAAAGGTTGAGCGGACCATCGCTGACCTCACCCAGCTCCAGTGGGTGCACAATCCGCTTCACTAGCGTGAGCTGGTTACGGTCGACAACGACGCGGCGTTGGCCGTCTTCCATGGCCTTGGTGATCCAGCCAAGCACCGTCCGCAACTCGCCGCTGGTGATCGCTTTGCGGCTGCCGGCTGGATCGAAGTTCGGGTGATTTGGGTAAACCTTGTTGAACAGGCCATCAGCTAGGTGAAGGGCGTTGTAATCAAAGCTTGCGCCACCGGCGAGTTGCGGGGTATGCCCGGGGAACAGCGACAGCACGTGCCCTTCGTCGCCGACCTGGGCACCCACAGTGGAATCGTCTGCCCGGGAAATGCCGTAGAGCTGCTGCAGCGCCGCGGTCAGCTGGGACGTGAGGTTCGCGCGTTGGGCTTGGAGTTGGTTCTGTACCCGGATGCGGTCGTCCGCGGGAAGGTTCGCGGCATAGTCCTGCAGCCGATCGCGCTCGAGGAGGTGCGTGATCTTGAGGAGCCGTCCGAGCTGAGAGGACTTCTGACTTGACAGGAAGTGCGGCAACCAGACGATGGTCGCCGCTTCGAGCCCGCTGCGCTGCAGCTTGGACACCCGTGCGGCGTCCTCGCGTGGTGTGCGTTCGTGGCCATCGAACGGATAGTCCAGGATGAACCTGATCCGACCCGGTACACCCGGCGTGAACTGAAGGTCGGGTAAATCGTCGCCATCGCGGACATTCGCGAAGACGAACTCGGCGGTGCGGCGAGTCCCCTTCCAGACGATCTCCCGCTCGCACACGAAGTCGCCGGTGTCGCGAACGCCCAACGCCGACCACAGCTGATTCTTGACCCAGATTCGGCGGGCACCCAGAGAGTCCTGCTCGCCCACCAAGTCCAGCAGGGGCTCGACATCCAAATCGGACAGATGCAGGGTGAACACCGGGTCTTCGTCACCGTCGGACCTCAGCTCACCGAACTCGGCCTGAAGTTCCCGTAGCCTGCTGACCACCATCGAACCCGCCGCGACAGTCCTTGACCGAATCGAGCCGTGATTCAGCGCGGCCAGCCTGTTGCCGTTGAGCCGGGCCAGCGCGGGCACATTGGGCGCGAGCGCGGCCAGCAGTAGCGTCTTGACGAATCGATCGTCGGCGATGAACCGCGAATCGCTCTCGCTGCCGTACTTCTCCAGGAGGTGCGTGCGGACCTTGACGTGGAAGCGTTGTGCGGCCTCGGCTTCTCTGCGTAGCCGGTCGGTGAAGGCTTCACCCGTGCCGTCCGCCAGCACGTCCCACAGATCACCCAACGGGATGAGCTGGCCCAGTTTCATGTCCCCGCGGCGTCGGTACAGCATCTCTTGCAACAGCTTGAGACCAGTGCGTTCGCGCTGCAGCGCTCCGGACAGTGCCACGAGTACGTTCAGCAGCGCAGGAGAGAGCGGGTAAACATCGCGGAAGTCAGCCCAGGTGGCGCCGGTCGCACCGGCGGAGTCGAGAAGTACGTCCTTGTCCGCGGCTTTGACCGAAGAGATCCCAGCAAAGGCCTCGTCCAATGCGGAGGCGCCGTCAGGAGGGATGGGCTTGAGCACACGCTCCTTGATGATCGCGGGAAGGTTGCGATCTTCGAGGCTGACCACGTCGAACCGGCCGGCGAGGTACTCCACATGCGCTTCGAGGTTCTTCACGTCAGCGCCGGTGACGTCGTCGCCGATCAATTTGGACAGGTCACGCTGACGAGAGATGAAGGAGACCATCGGAAGTGCCCGCTGGCCTTCGCCGGATTCGATCAGCTTGACGAGCTTGCTGACCTGATTGTCCAGGAACTTCTGGTCGGACATGTGAGCTTGGAGCCATAGGATCAACTCGTCGAGGAACAGGATCAACCCGTCGTAGCCGAGCTGTTTGGCATGCCTGCTGATGACCGCGAGTCCGTCTTCCAGCGGGATGAACGCTTCTGCGTCCCCGCTGGCACCACGGACGTAGGACGACATCGGCCCGGTCAACAGCGCAGACACGAGTGCATCGCGCACGCGGTCGCCAGCCGGTGCGGCGAATGCCTGATCCAGCTCGGTTGTCGTCCAGCCGGCTGCCCCGATCTCTTCGGCGACCTCGAGATCGTCGATGTCATCGTCGGTGCTCGAAGGACTGCCAGTACCCAGCCATTCGGAAAACTTGGCGTCGTTGTCGAGGAATTCGCGCTGGCGTCGTGCATCCGCCAACATGGCGTCGGCACGGTAGACCGGGGGAGTGGCTTGCCCGGGGTGGAGCTTGCGGATGGTGGAGACGTACCCGCCGAGCAGCGCCGAGTCGATGTCCGTCGCACCGACCAGGTGATACGGCACCATCAGGAATTTCTTGCCGCGCAACCAGCTGTCATTGTCCGCGATCACTGACTGCAGACCGGGCTTGGCTCGCGCGGCGGGATCGTTGTTCAGGATCGCGTGCAGAACGGTCAGGAAGTGACTCTTACCGGATCCGAACGAACCATGCAGGTAGGCGGCGTGCGGGGTGTTGTCGCGAACCGCCGCCTGAACGATCGAGAGCGACTTGCTGAACGCCTGCCGCAGCTGGTCGGTGACGACGTACTCATCGAGCCGTGCCGCGGTCTCGGTGAACCCACCGGACAGCTCAACCTTAAAGTCGCCCGCGTGCACCGACTCGGGGAGCTGGATGACGTCCCGAAGATACTTCTCGGTCGTGCTCACTGCTGATCATCCTTCGTCGTGGCTCGTCGGCTCCGCTTGCCGGCGACGGGGCGCCAAGTGCGGAGGTCGTCCTCGGTCAGTTGTTGCTTGGCGCGTTGGTCGTCGAGGAACGTTTGATACTCCTCGGCAGGCGTCCCGCCCCACGCGTCGTCGTACTCGCCATGCCACTGGTGCACCCACGGCATCAGCTCGCGTAGCCCGGCCAGCAGCGGCGTCAGCTTGTCCGTGCCCCAGCCGGCCTGCTCGACGCGGTCGTTAACGATATTGACCAGCGCCTGCGCCTGATCCTTGTGATCCCAGCCTGCCCAGCCGAGCAGCAGGGTCGGGTCCGCTTCCGGATTGGCGTCGGGGTAGGAGATGAACCGTTCCTTGGGCACGTCGAGCTTGCCGCGCTGCGACCAGTAGCTGGTCTTGCGGAAGTCAGGGTTCCCGTACTTCGGCGGCACGGGGATGTCCAGCCGCTCGCCGGTTCGGTCCTCCTCGCGCTGCATCTCCCAGACGCGCTCCCACTGCTCGCGCTTGCGCAAGCCGGTGTCCTTGTAGCGCATGGCTGCGAGGTAGGGAACGTGCTGATCGGCGACGACCTGCTCGAGTACCTGCGCCAACGTGAGATCGCGTTTGCCGAGGTGATCGGCGGCGTAGAGCTGGGCGACGCTGTTCATGTTGGCGTCGTCGCGGAACTGGTCAGCGAGCTGGCTGATGGTGAGAGTGCGGGGTTGCTTCATACCGTCGCGGAGGGTGAACCAGATGTCCTTGATTTCGCAGCGGTCGAGGAGCCAGGTGCGGAGCGCTTCGGCTTCCTTCTTTTCCCACGGCTGGGTTGCCCAGCGTCGTTTGCATTCTGGACGCTCGATAAGCGCGATGTCCTTGCGTTTCTCGATGATGTCGATCCGTGCTTGGACGATTCGCTGGTACCACTCCGGCCAATGGCTGGGGATGTTAGTTACAGGACAATGTCCGTGATGGCTGAACCATCGAGTAGAGGTTGTAGCCGCCTTCAGTTCGCGAGCAAGAATAATTTCGAACGCGCGCTCACCTGGCTTGATCTTAGGAATATTGTCTAAATCGGATGCGGTAACCTTGGCGAGCTCGGCTGTGTTGAGTAGCGCGTAGGCGCCGTAAACTTTCCAATCGAGCTCTTCCTGTAGTGCGGTCATCTGCTGCCGAATGTGCTCGTACCCCTTCCTTGCAATGTCGTTACGGCCCCGGGTTGGCGCCCCGGAATCGATCAATGCCAAGGGCTCATGTGTAGCGAGCTGCAGCGAAAGATTGTCAATCACTCGACTAAGCTCAAGCGGGAGACTTCCGGGTAAAGGAAATTCTAGCATTTTCGTGCCAGTGAATTCCCAGTTCCATGACCACGGCTGGTCGGGCATCCCGCTCGCCGCTGTGGCGTTGCCTTTGCTGTGACTAACTTGCTTCATCCAGAAGCATGCCGTGGAAGAGTTAAGCACTCCGAGTAGCGCCAAGTGGTCGTCTTCAGTCGCCTCCTCTGGAAGTTTTATGACCGGGGCAGTTCGGTTAAACAGAAGTCCGTTTCGATCGTATACAAAGTGGTTATGGGTTGCGACGAACGCAAAGCTTATTCCTTTCCTGGACTTTAGCTTGCTTGAATAATTTTCAAGATGACAATACCATGGAAATCCATTTTCAATGACATTCTTGCCGAATATTATTCGCTTAGACAGCAGGTTTCGATAGGGCCAAAGACTGCGTGCGGCGGGTTGATCCGACTCGGGAACAAAAGAAGTTTGTTGTTGGTTGACATAAGGGTTTCGGACTCGAACTGTGCTCGTAAACCGAAAATCGCGGACTGACTCTCCGGTCACAAGATCTCGAGTTTGAGCAAGTTCGCCCAGGCGTTGAGCAGTCTGTTGATTGGGGAGAAAATATGCTTCGTCGGCACCCGTTGCGGTGGTTCGTCCGATACTCGTGGCGCGAATTCCTAGCCGCGTCGCATTTTCCTCGATAGCGGAGACGACCGTCGCGGAACCGCCGCCGCTTAGCGACCAAGGATACACGCCGAAAACGGACCTATCAATGTTGTCCGTAGAGACCCACTCGGATTCACTGTCCAGTTTGTCAACTTGTTCAACAATCGCTGACCACACGAGCCCCTTCGTTGGGTTCTCTGGCTGTGATGGTTCCCCGCGAATGCCAAGCACGGCACGTATCGCTTGGTGAGGTCGGCCGATGTGGTTGCGACCGACCAGGATCGCAGTGGGTGTACCGTGTCCCGGGATATAGGCACCTGAAGTGTCGATTACGTGCGTCAAGTGGATGGTCGGGAAGAATTCTTCGATCAGCTTCTTGCCGAACTCGCGCTTCATAAACGAGTTCGCAGTGATCTGGCCAACGAATCCGGCGTCTCGCTCGCTACCGTCCCCGCGAATCGCGAGTTGAAACAGCCGTTGCGCGAAAGGAACTGACAACGCGTAGGTGCCCGAGCAAGTGCTGTATCGCTCGCGGTAGTTCGCGTTCTCCTGCTTGTCTTTTACCGTTATGTAGGGCGGGTTACCTACCACCACGTGGTAGCTGGAAGTCTTGAGTAGTTCGCAGGAACGGATGAACTCGCCGACATCTTCGGTACGGTACGTATATGCATCCTCAGATGCAAACAGATCAGCCTGCTCATTCTTCACGCCTTCACCGTGCATCAGCGAGTCGCCGACTGCGATGTTGAGCGGGAACCGTCGCGTCTCGTTGAGCTGCTGCGCCCCGGCCGCCTGCATCGCTGCAATCATCAGCCGAAAGCGCGCAATCGAGACCGCGAACGGGTTTTTGTCGCACCCGTGAACCGATTCCAGTGCGCGCTTGATCAGCTCCCAGTCGTTAGTTCCCGGTTCTGCCGCTCGCCAGGCGTCCAATAACCTGTGGAAGATCCCGAGCAGAAAGTGGCCAGAACCGCAAGCGGGATCGATGGTACGCAGGCTCTTGAGGCCGAACTCCTCGACGGCCGGTTCCAGGGTCAAGTCGAGTATGAATTCCTCTACAAACTCAGGCGTCTGCAACAGAGCGAAGGTTTTGCGGGCATGCTCTGACAGGTCCTGGTACAGATCACCGAGGAATCGTGTATCCGAACCGGTGAAGTCGTACCGGATTTCGCCATTGTCGCCTCGTCGACGCCAGAAACCCAGTAGCGAGGTCGCAGCCTCGAACGAAGGCATGATCTCCCACAGCGGGTTGTGCTGCCTGTCGAACAACCCAGCCACCGTCGGGTTCGTCCCCGCCAGATGGTTGAACGCCTCGATGATCCAGTCCCGGTCGTTCAGCTCAGGATGCTCACGGAAGAACTTCTCGTGCCGCTCCTCGGCATCGATCAGCTTCTCGCCAGGACCGGCGATGAACGGCCACTCGATCAGATCGTTGTCCTCGCAGTACCGGACGAACACCGTGCCCAGCACCCATGCGGCAGCCACCTGCGTGACCCGGTCGTCCCGCCAAGCTTCATAGGTCGCGGCGATCCGCTTCGCGGCGAAGGCTTCGTCGTACTCCGTGCGCAGGGCAGTCGCGGACTCTTCGACTTCCTCGCTACGGGCGCGCAGGTCGTCTTCCAGCAGAGTGACTTGCTTGCGCAGGTCCTTGACGAGTTCCGCCAGGTCGAAATTTTGGGCGGCCACTGCCGTCCCCTTTCCGTGTTGATCGTTCATGCCGCGCTCTCGGGTTCGCCGCGCAGCTTCGCCAGAAACTCGCCGGTCAGTACGACGCGCTCGGACTCGGTGAGGATCTCGACTGTCTTGCCGTCGATTTGGGGGGCGCCCACAGCGGAGTCCGCCGGGCAGAGCAGCCATAGTCCGTGAGGTGTGGTTGAGGGCAGGCGAGCCGCGTTCTGCAAACGAGCGAGCAGCGGTTGGCCACCTGCTTCGTAGTAACGGCCGAACATCCCGGCGTTGTACAGGAAAAGGACCGTTGGGCCCTCGCTGCCGAGCGAGTCGAGCTGCTGTTCGACCCGGGCCCACGTGTCACGGACGTAGACGGAGAGCCCGCGGGACATCTGCCCAGTGGCGTCGAACCTGGCGTCGATGGTGAGCACCTTCTGCCAGTCCTGCGAGCGCTCGGCCGCCAGCGCACGGAACTCTTGGAGGAACAGATCGTTGAGGTCCACTGGGCGCACAGTGTTCTGAGCCGAGATCACGTCCGCGGCGCCGGGCAAGTGGCGCCCTCGCAATGTCAATGCCAGGAAACCGCCGCGCTCGACGGCGGACGCAAGTTTGCGGGTCAGGACGTCCTGCGGGTCGAGACCGGCTATAGCCGTACGGTTGTGTGTACTGAGCGACGTACTCGACGAAGTGACGATCCGGGAGACTTCCAAGGCGGGCGGCAGAAACCGCTTCTTGGTCGTGTCGTATTCCAATGGCACGCCCGCGGCCTTCAGCGCTTCCTCGATCTGGACGTACGTCGGCTGCCGGCCCGGTAACAGTTCAGGGAACCGAGCACGGACCTTCGCCAGCAGATCGTCCACGGTGATGCCGGTGTCGCGGCGCACACCCGCGGCCGCCTGGGAGATGCGGAACGCTCGGGTCAGATCCAGTTCACGGGGGTATACCTCGAGCCGAGGTGATGCTGCCGCGCCCTGCGAGACTGCTGCGGCGAGTTCGACAAGCCGCGTGTCCGCCATCGGTGGGAGACCGATCGGCGGTGTGATGGCCCGTAGTTCACGGATGACCACACCGCGGCCAGGCAGCGGTTCGAGTTTTGCCAGTTCATCGGCTTTCCGGCCCAGTTCGAGTGCATAGTCGGCGAGTTCCGGAGCGCTCGGGTCGTCGGTGCCAGGCATGGATTCGGCCACGATCAGAACCCGGTGTCCGCGTCGCAGCACGGCGAGGCGCGGGTCGCTTTCGTCGTCTTCCGCCTTGAGCCCTATCCAGATCTCCGTTTCCACTGCAGCTCGGACAGCGGCGAGCGCGCGGGCGACGGCCTGCTCAGGGGTGCTCGCCGGAGCGCCACGGCGAGTCCGGACAGCCGCTGCCAGCTCGGACGCGGTCATCACGCGGCCTGCCGAGCAGACCGCATCCACCAGCTCGTCGCGAAGCGGACGCATCCACAACTGTCCTGCCCACTCCGCGGCGGCGGCTTGCTGATGACGCGAGACCGACGCCTGCGTAATAGCCAGCTTCTTCGCCACCTCGGATTGAGTGGGCCAGATGTCCAGCTGGTCTGGGACGTCGCCGTTGTCGCTGGGCAAACCCAGAGTTAGCCGGATGGTGTCGGACTTCTTCGACCCTTTCCGACCAGGCTTGGGTGTGAGCAGCGCAGCCAGGTCGTCGACTGAGAAAGGCCCACCGGAGGCTACCTCCTCGGCGCTGTCCGCCGACTTCCTTGCAGCCTGGGATCCGCTCTGCAGGAGAGTGGCACTCCACTGCTTGTGTCGCCTGTTCAGTTCTTTGCGGGCGAGGGCGCCGGCACCGCGGGCCTTAGCGATCTTGTGCAGCGGTACGCCTAGCAGCTCGCCTACGGTCGTCGCTTCGAATCCACGCGCGACCGCCACCGCGCGAGGTGAGAGCCCCGCGGCCTCCAACGCGGTGTCCAGTTTCGCGGCCGCGGCGTGTGCGTCCCGGATCTCCGCCAAAGACTCGGCTTCGAGACCGACGGTCGCTGGGGTGGTCACCGGCGTGTCGGCGTCCGCGGAGGTGAACACGGCTCGCCAGGCGTCCTCCATTTGCCGGAACGTGTCGAACCGATGGTCTACGTCGCGGTGGAAGGCTCTCAAGAAGAACTTGGTCAGGCCGTCCCGCAACGCCGGCTCGAACAGTTCCGCCGCGATGGTCGGCGTCTCATCCGTAGTCGTTCGCGGGTCGGTCATGCCGTCGCCCCAGATCGGCCGGACCGCGGAGGCCATCTCGTGCAGCGTGACGGCAGCGGCGTAGCGCTCGGCGTGGTCGTCGAACGAGGGACGACGCACTGTCCCGAGCAACGGGTCGAGGTAGCCGCGGGTCCCGGCCTTGATGTCCCGCTCGGAGACATTGGCGAGCGAGAAGTCGAACAGCATGAGCTGCTTGACCCGGTCGGCTCGTTGGAAGACTCCGAAATTGTCCGGTTTCAGGTCGCGGTGTCGCACGCCCTTGGCGGCCAGCTGATCCAGCGCTGTCAGCAGGTCGTTACCGAAGCGCTCCAACTCGTGGTAGGTCAGTTGCCCCTCAGCGCGCAGCCGCGCCCCCAGGGTACGTCCCGCCAGATCCTCGCCGCCTGCGTATTCGAGTTCGAGGACCGTCCGTCCACCGAGGATGCGGGGTTCGGCCAGCAGCCGTATCACCACGCCGCCACCGACCAGCGCGAGCGCGCCGGCCTCAGCATGGAGCCGCTCTGCCTTGTTCTCGTCGAGCGCGATCTTGAAGACCTTGCGTTCCTGATGTGGTTCGCCGTGGTCGTCTTCGAGTGTCCTGGCCACCAGCAGTGCGCGCGCTGTGGCGCCAGTGCCCAGCACTCGCTCGACACTCCAGTCGCCGTCGAGGATTTGCCCGGGCATCGCGGTCAACGGGTCGATGCTCGGCGTGGCGACTTCGGGAGCGGGGGAGTCCTGCTCGACCCGGTCGAGGCCGTCGAGGAACGCGTCCGCCGAGTCCAGCCTGTCGGCGATATCGGTGCGGGTGGCGTGGAAGATCAGCTCGTCGAGTGCGTCGGAGACAGAATCTGATACGGCGTAGGGATGCAGTCCTCGCTCCGCTGTCAACCGCTCGATCAAGCCGGTCCGGCGGGTGGCCGGCGGCTGGCCGGTAATGATGAGGTAAGACAGCGATCCCAGGCCGAAGACGTCGAGATCCACTGGGTCGGCGAACGGTGTGTCGAACTCCGGTGCCAGGTAGACCTCCGCGGCGTCCCCTACGTGCTCTCCCGGTAGCGAGGTGTTGCCGATTGACGACATGCCGGTGGTGTCGAAGTCTCGTGCGGCGGCCTGCCAGTCGATGATCCGCAACACCGGCGACGAACCGTCGTCCTTGGCTGTGACGTAGATCGAGCGAGCCGCGAGCGTGCGGTGGTAAAGCGACCTGCTGTGCGCATAGCGGATGGCTTCAGCCAGTTGCCGCACCAGATCGAGACGGACCTCCGGGCTCAGCGTTTCGCTGTAGACCGCGAGGTAGGAGTCCAATCGGACATCCGTCGCACGGTGACGAAAGAGGATCGCAGGACCACCCTGGTGATTGCCGATCTGTACTGCCTGCGCAATGCCGCGATGAGTGATGCCCTGGAGCACCTGGTACTCGCGTCGTGCGGCGCGCTCCACCGACTGACGCTGTTCTTCAGTGGCTTGCTGCGAAGTGAGGTAGATCCGGACGCGCCCCTCTTCGAGCACAAGGCCCTTACGTGAGGCGAGTCGATCTTCCCAGGTGGTTCCCGCGTCGAGAGGGTCCGGTTGCAACGTCCAATCGTCACCGAACCGCAGGTGCGCTGTCGAGACACCCAGGCCGATCTTGGCCAGCAGCTTGGGCAGCTGCCGGGAGAACTCCGGGGTGACTCGCTGCGACTCACGCTGCGGCGGTCGGGAGAGCAGATCTCGCCAGATCCAGGGCAGGCCGGTCGAGTTGTCGTCGCGGCTATAGACCCTTGTGCTCTGGACATCGTCGAGTGCGGAATGCAGGCCCGGAGCCGACAAGAACACCGCCGGCTCGACTCGCGGTACTCGCAGACTGATACCGAGCTGCTTGGCCGCCCAATCCAGCCTGCCTTTGAGCTCCTTCGACTTCAGATCGGTCAAATGCAGGGGATTGCGCATGGTGCGCACTCGATGTGTGCCCGGCGAACCGAAGCTCCAGGTCTCACCGTTGTTGACGACGTTGCCCGGGTGTCCTTTGAGCTCGACCAGGTAGAGGCCGCCTGGGACCGCGATCAGCAGATCGCATTCGTTGATACGGCTGGAGGCAGCGGTGAAGGAGAAGGTGGCCCACGCTCGGTATGGCTCGGCGCGTGGCATCAGCTTCCGGATGTGGTCAAGGCCGTCCTGCTCCCACGGATACGGGGAGGGGCGCTCCTGGAACCACCGTTGCTGCGCGGGTGGAGGCGTTGGCTTCGGAGTCGGCCTCCCAGACGTCTGTGACACCGACACCTGTCCTCTCTCGTGGCTCTCTGTGACCTGCCGAATCGCCATGCTACTGGTCGAGCGAACCCATGTCCGACATTGAGGTCGCCCGCATTTTGGATGGTTGTTTCGATCGTCCAGCAGGGGATCGTCGACCTGCTCCGGGTAGGTAGTAGTCCCACCTCGGCTGTCGCGCCAGCCATCCCGGACTGTTACTGCAGGCAACTAATCGTCACTCTAACGTGATTATTTTCGGGAGTTGTTGCGCTCTGACGTGCACACACTGTGGTGATCGTTCGGTGGCTTGGCCGGCTCAGCGACGCTCTTGCGCAACTGCCTCACAACGGTGGATTGACTGTGGGCACCCTGTGTACTCGACTGGAAGCACCGAGTGGTAGGGGGTTGCCATGGGGTTGTTGTACATGCCCATCCTGAAGGGGCGGAGCGGAGAATTCGAGGCGCTCGCCCATATCGCCAGAAGTACGGCGGGCTCAGTGCTGCCGCTGATCGAGGCGGTACCCAAGTCGGGCACTACGGAACTCGATGTCGCAGGGTTCGTCCACAAGCTCAGGACCGACTGGCCGTTAGGAGAGGCGATAGCGGTCGACCTCGACTGCCTTGGCTCAGACAGTCAACCGATGCGATGGGACCAGCTACTCACGGACGCGCGGCGCTACCAGGTCAAATTGAGACCCGTCGTCCACTTCGCCGACAAAGCACCGGTTCTGGAGGTGCTACGCACCGCCATTGCTGCCGATAAGCGTGGCTGTTGTCTGCGTATCGATGCGTCGGAGCTTGACGAGAACCCTCGGGACCTCACCATCTGGGCGACAGATCTCGTGGCGGACCTGCTGGTCGAGCCTGAAGAAGTGGACTTGGTCCTGGACTTCGGCGTGCTTGGGGATGACCAGGTGGTCGCACATGCGGCTGAGCGAGCCATCGAACATCTCGAAGGTCTTCCGTGGCTCGACCGGTGGCGTTCTGTCGTAGTCGCTGGGGGAGCTTTCCCCAAGGACCTGTCGAACGTAGACCCGTGGGTGCTGACATCACTGCGCAGGCGAGAGGTCGATCTATGGGGCGGGCTAGCCTCGCGGAGGCGGTTCTTTGCCCGGCAACCGATCTTTGGCGACTACGGCGTGGGGTATCCGCCCCATACTCCGCCCGCTCCTGCCACACCCTCGCCGAATATCCGCTACGCGGTCGATGGTCACTGGATGGTCCTGCGAGGCACGAAGAAGGATCCTCGGGGGAATGAGCAGTACCGTGAGGTTTGCCGGGTTGTCTCTGAGCTGCCGGAATTCGGCGGCGCAGAGCTCAGCTGGGGTGACGCAAGCATCGCCAAGGTCGTCGCTGAGGAGATAGGCCCTGGAAACCCCCAGAAATGGCGGGCATATGGGACAAGCCATCACCTCGAATACGTCACGAGCAGACTTGCCAGTCTGGGCGCGCCATGATCGCTGCGTGCACCGTCTGCTGAATGTCCGTGATCGACATCGTGTCTGCCATGCGTTCCCACAGTCGGAAGCGGGTCGCGGAGGACATGCCTCGGTGAAGGTCACGTTCGCGTAGCGCGGCCATAGCCTCGTCGCGCCACAGCAGCTGCGCGACGGTATAGGGGTCAGGGGCTGGGTTGCGCGACGCATCACGCATCGGCTGGAAGGTGATCGCGCCGTCCTGCTCCTCCGCCACCCAAATACCCCACCAGCTGGGCAGCAAGGTCGATGCCTTGGTCTGGTGACGTGGTCCGCAAACGAGAGTCGCGAAGTCAAGCACGCGGCTGTAGCGGTCGATTTGGCCTGGTAGTCGGTCTAACCTGTCGCGGTCGCTCTTGATCTCGAACCCCGCCAAGGTTCCTCCGATGACCGCGATGTCGACACGGGTATCTCCGAGGCATAAGCCCAGCTCATCGCGGATGATCGCGCCGCGTTCCGTGGTTGACTCAAGGTGGACACGTAGCGCGGCCCGGATGTCGCGGTCGTTCACTTGGGCACCATACGTCACGTCGGGATCCTTGGTTGCTTCGACCAGTTGCTGCAAGCGATTCGCGTCGTAGTTCTCTCGTCGAGATCAGATTTCGCGGCCGCACAGAGCGCGATGGTAAGCCACGTGGACGTCGTCGATGGTGTGGCCGGCCTCGCGCCGAAGCGGAGCGATCAACTCACGGTTGCGGGTTCGACGAACGTTCCACTCCTCGTCGACGTAGATCGCGAACCCGTCGAACTGTGCGTGATGATTCGGACAAAGGCATAGAAGGTTCTCAATTTCGTCGGGTCCGTCATGTGGTGCGCCGAGGCCACGGATGTGGGCCGCTTCGCTTCGGAAACCGTCCCTGGTCTCTAGCTGCACGTCGCAGACCTGGCAGGTGTCCTCGTGAACAGACTTGACTCGTTTGGCAAGCTCGGCATCTCGCCGCATGCGCAGACCCCGGCCTTCGACCCGTTCGACCGGTTGCCCGCTTGCGCTCGCGAATCCGGCCAAACCTACGGTCTCAAGAAGCTCGACCCTGTCGGTTTCATCGGGCAGCTGCCGCATCGTCACGGCGATGACTTCGCCTTGTGCGTTGGTCGAGTTGAGCAGCTTATTCGCTGCGACCGTGAAGCCTGCCGCAGCGTCCTCGCCGAACGCGTTACGCTGTGGGTCGAATCCGTCGACCTCCCAGAAGGTCGTGGAACGTAGTGACAGGACGGGCTGTTCAGGCGGCTCGGACGAGCCGACCTTGACCAGTAGTGGCCCGAGCGCATCGCGAAACTCCGGCCAAATCGCCCGGCGCAGTCCGCAGTCTGCTCGCTTGCCGATCATCCACAATACGGTTAAAGCGTCTGACCACCGCGAGGCTCCCAGCGTCGTGAGCTGAGTGACGAACTCTCGCCGTGTCAAGCTTTCCTGCTTCAACCATGTGGATGAAGGCTTGGCGCTATGTGTTCGACCGTCCAGCAAAGCATGGATGGTTGCGGCCTGGCTGGACTCGGCCAGACGCATGCCTCGCAGCGGAACCGGCACCCCCAGCTCTTCCGCGGGGACCGGCGGATCGAGCGGCTGCACGTCAGCCAGGGCCATCATGTGCTCCCACGTCACCTCGCGTCCCTCGCTCAGTTCGGCGCCCCAGATCGCACGCGCGGCGGCGGGGTCGCGGAACAGATGCGCGATCGATGCACTCGCGTAGAAGGCCTTGTCGGCATAGAACAGGACAGTGTCTCCTACACGCCTGTCCCGCAGCGCCTGAAACTTCTCGTTGCCAGTGCTCTCGGTGGGCGTTGCGCCCCACAGCCTCGCGTCACCATCCGGGTACAGCTCGGCAAGGGTCTCGAGATGGGCTTTCAACGATCCGGCGTACTCGGCGAGACTGATGCCTCGACGCACTGACCGCTCGTAGTGGCGGCGTGCAGTAGCCAAACGTCCGCGAGGCTGCAGTAGCACGCCAGGCGGCTGATCATCGATCGTCACGAGCACGAGTTTAGAGGGATGACGATCAAAGTGGGGACACGACGTCTGGTGGGAGCTTTCCAAGTGGGCGTGGCGGGATCTCGCCCTGACGACGGTGGCAGTACTCGGCGCGGTAACGTGTCGGCTGCTTCTTTTCGAGCAAAGAATGCTGCGGGGGACATCGATGGCTGGAGATCCACGCGCCGCGCAAGTGGTGCGGTTTTGGCGGGCAGTGGAAACGTTCAGTCCGCAGAGCGCGCCGCGCCCGACACGGAACCGACGTCAGGGCGCGGACGAAATCGTACTGGACCTGGCAGCCGACGATATTGCTCCTTGGGATCAGCGGCATTGGATCGCCAAAGCTGCGTTGCCCAAGGGTAAAGTATGGCAGTTCAGCGTGTACGGCGGAATCTATGGCTTGCCCGCTGCGCGTGAGGCGTTAGCCGCGGTTTTCGGTCGCGAGAACAACGAATTCGTAGAACGCGACGACTCGGATACAGCGATGTTCGCGTTCACCCTCGACGCCGAAGGCTACTTGGTCGAGGACTCACCTTGCTTGTCCGCTTGCGCATGGGCGATCAGCAGGCTCCAAAAGCCTGGACCGGACGCACCAGGCTGGCTGGAGGGATTCAAAACCGAGGAGAAGGCGTTCGTCGCAGCGCTCAATCGACTTGCTCCGCCCAAGCCGGTTCGGTCCGGCTCGAGGGGTAACGGGTTTGCGGCCAAGGCTGGTAAAGCAGTGCTTGGCCAGCTCAAAGGCGCGGCCGCCGATGCGGTGACGACTGGGGCGAAGGCGACTGGTGACGCAGTCAAGGTCACGACGGCAGCCGCTCTGACCACCGTGGCCGGCCCGCTCATCGGCGGTATCGCTGGGGCGGCGGCTGGCACGTTCGTGGAGAAGCTGCTTACCCCGCCGGCACCGAAGCCCGAATCGGCAACCGCAGCCACGGGAGCCACTTCTGACCAGCAGACTACCGAGCCGCCACTATCCGAACCGCCGCTGATGACACCGCAGCTCGTGCATGCTTTCGTGTCGCGGCTCGGTGCAGCGTTGGACGTGACTGACCTGCTCAAGGTCGAAGGGGTACGGGTGAAGTGCGTTCAGGTCCACCAACGCACCGCGGACGAGGCGTCAGAACAGAACTTCCTGAACAGCTTCATCTCCGATGACCTACTCCGTATAGAGGCCGCGGTGCGGGACGGTGATGTCGGTCCCGGGATCGACTCTTACCTGGCCGACACAGCCTCCATTCCGGTCGGCAATCGGATCGATGTGCGCTCGTTCCCCGAGACTGTCGTGGGCAAGGTCGCGCCGAAGCACATTCCCGGAGGACGGTGGCCGACCGCGATCGATAGGCCCTTGGCGGTGAGTCAGCAGTTCGCGGTCAACGAGATCATGGGCGAGTTCGCCTCGGCGTCCGGAGTTTTCGCGGTGAACGGACCACCCGGCACCGGCAAGACGACCATGTTGCGCGACGTGGTGGCCGCCGTTGTCGTCGACCGTGCCCAGCGCATCGTCGACCTACGGGTGGCGCATCCGACCGATGCATTCGCCGAGCGGACCGATCGAGTCCCGTTGAGGCCGAAGTACACCGCGACTGTGCACTGGCTTCGACCAGAGCTGACCGGTTCCGAAATCGTGGTCGCGACCGCGGGCAACAAGGCAGCGGCCAACATCACCATGGAGATCCCTGGAATTGATGCGGTGCGTGGAGCAGAGGACGCGGCTTGCGGAGCCGACTACTTCACCGAGCTGGCCAGCAATGTGCTCGGGGCAGAAGCGTGGGGGTTGATCGCGGCCAAGCTCGGGAAACGGAGCAACCGCGGTACGTTTGTCAAGCGTTTCTGGTGGGGTGACCAGGCTGGTGGGGGCAGCGCTTCAGCGCCGGAGCAGCCGGCGCCGATTAAGGGCATGAAAGAGATCCTCGAAGACGCGGCCGCGCGCCCGCTGACCGCGGACATCTGGGCAGAATCTGTGCGTCGGTTCAAGCAGGTGCGTGCCGAGGTCGACGAGTTAACAGCCCAGCGGCAGCAGGCCGCTGATGTGATTGATCGACTCGTCCCTCGCAAGGCAGGACTCGTCGATTTACGAGCCACTGTCGACGCGGCACGCACGGCAACCGCACACCACACCGCAGCCCTCGCCGAAGCGAACGCCAAGCTGGTAGTTGTGGAGAAGAAGGCCGCGGATGCCGGCGAAGCATGCGACGAGCACGCGGCGCGCCAACCCAACTTCTGGGTGTCCCTCTCTACTTTCTTTCGTGCTGGACGTGAGTGGGACACGAAACGCCGTAAACTCGACAGAGCACTCGATGACGCGAAGGCGGCTGTCGAGGCCGTCCGATCGACAGTGGCCATCCATAGGGCTGCGGTGGGGGAGGCCAGCACCGCGCAGCGGCGGCACGAGGTCAGGCTGCAGAAGACCCTGCATGAAATCGCCGCGTTGGAAAACCAGCTTGCGCAGGCCCGCGCGCGGTGGCCGGAGCGCCTTCCGTATCGGGCGGATTTCGCCACAGATGAAGAGTTCCAACTCTGCACGCCGTGGGCTGACGCCGCGTACACCGAGGCTCGCAATCGTCTGTTCCTTGAGGCGCTCCGTCTGCACAAGACCTTTATCCTCGGTGCGGAGCCCCGGCTGAAGGACAACCTCGACGTCGCCATGGCGATGTTGCGCGAAGGTCTGCGCATGCCGGCTGAGACACTGCGCATGGTATGGCAATCCTTCTTCCTCGTTGTTCCGGTTGTTTCCACCACCTTTGCCTCGCTGCCGCACCTGTTTCGCGGTCTTGAGCGTGAAACGTTCGGATGGTTGTTCATCGATGAGGCCGGTCAGGCAACGCCGCAACAGGCACTCGGTGGGATCTGGCGTGCTCGACGCAGCGTGATCGTCGGAGACCCGCAGCAGCTGAAGCCGATTGTGCCATTGCCCCTGTCCGCGCAGCACGCGTTGAGGCGCAACCATCGCGTCGACGAGCAGTGGACGCCGGAAAACGCCTCGGTACAGCGGCTTGCCGATCGTTCGGCTCGGTTCGGCACGTCGCTTCCGGAACCGGATGGCAACGGTCGGGTATGGGTTGGCGCGCCACTACGGGTGCATCGACGCTGCGAACGATTGATGTTCGGCATCTCGAACGATATAGCCTACGGTGGCGACCTAATGATCTACGGAACCCAGGTCAAGGGTGACTATCCCGGCCACAGTGCATGGATCGATGTGCGCGGCCCATCGTCTGACAACTGGGTGCCTGAAGAGGGCAAAGCATTAGCCCACTTGCTCGACGAGCTGAAACGGGATGGCATTGCTCCCGAGGAGATCCGTGTGATCAGCCCGTTCCGTGACACAGTCCGGGGAGCCACGGGGGTCTCCAGCAACCGACTCGGCTGGACGTTTGCCAGAGAAAACGTCGGTACGGTACACACCGTACAGGGCCAGGAGTCGAACGTGATCATCCTCGTTCTGGGCAGTGCGCCACGTAAGGTTCGAGCTCGAGAGTGGGCAGCGGAAACACCGAACCTGCTCAATGTCGCGGTGTCCCGGGCGAAACGACGGATTTACGTCATTGGTAACCGCGGTCTCTGGCGGGAACAGCGCTTCTTCGAGACGCTTGCTGCCCGCCTTTCGGTGCGAGCTTGGCCAATGGATGACCTGCCTGACAACGTACACCGAACGTTCTGAACCAAAAGTTCAACAGGGGAACTCACGGGCGTTCCCCGGTGGCCAGTTCGCGAGTTGGTATTGCCGCTGAATAATGTCGGTCCGCAGAATGTAGTTACCCGAGGCAGGCTGGCTGAGCTAGACAGTCAGGTTCATGTAGCGTGACAACGTTGTTGAGTGCGCAAGCGCAGCGCGAGCTGGTGGGTTCGGTGCCTGCATGTCATGGAGCTGACCTGTGTATGCGCCATAGATGTGGTGGATGTTCGCTGAGCGGGACTCTCGGCTGGTCAGTGGCGTCGACGTCGTGCGAGTCGAACAAACGTGGTGGTCCGTCGTTATCTGGCCGTGGCCCGTCAGAGTGGATTACTGTGCGCCCGGCTGCGGTCCTCAGACTGATGCCGCCGCTGCAGTGAGGTCCGGGCTGGCGGCTCCGGCTCGAAACTCAGGCGATGTGGGATCGATCAGTTACCCGTTGTCACCCACATGACCACAGCTCGCCCCGCCAGTCACCAGAGTTACGACCGCAATCACGGCGACTACGTCACGTGCGCAACTGATGACTTACAGTTCTTCTGCTGGCGGATTTCCGAAGCGCGATTGGTCAAGTACAGCTAGTAGTCGACCTTAGTGTTGCGCCGCCGGGGAGGGCGAGTTGAACGACTATCTGTCGCTGTTGCCATCGACCTTGCAGTGGGTGTCGAACCAGCTCGGGTCCGTGTCCGCCGTGCCTTGGCCGTTGTGGATCGGCCTTTTGTTCCCGATCTACGTAGCGGCGATCTCGATTGTCGTCTGGTTCTTACGGGGGCGCTGGCTGGTGCACTGCGCTTACCCCAAGACCAGCCGTGGGTGGGAATGTCGGAACTGGGTGCCGGGCGAGTGGTCCCGGTGCAGGCATCACAACAGCCGGCGAAGCTACCGGTTTGGACACTCGGTGAATCCGAACATCCGACGATGGCAGACCTTCGGCCAGGGCAACGTGATCATCGATCGTCCCGAACATGGGGTGGGAATGCTGAGGCTGCGACCGGCCGGGGCAACGCTGCTATACCAGCGCGGATACCCTCGTCCGCCGCTATCTGTACTTCAGCAGTTGCCGGCTGCGGCGGCGGCCGCATGGCGCCGGATCAGGCAAGCCCGCCTCAAAGAACCCGTTGATGACCGCCAAGTAGAGCGAGGGATTGGTTCCACGCGCACCGACGTCGCAGAGGGCCTTGAGCGGGTCGTCGCTGCGACCAGGTTCGCAATGGTTGCGTTCATCGCTGCGATCGCGCTAACGGCGGTTGCGGTCTTGCTGGACGGTACGGCGCAAACAGTTCTTCAGTACCTCGCGACGTTGGGGTTCGTCTTGGCGTGGGCGGCAACGAGTTCTGGCATCTGCAGCCGAAGCTCAAACTGGCTGAGGGGGGCGTGCTTGAAGAGTTTGAAGTGGTGGTTCTTCATCTTCGTCCCGGTTGCCGTGCTCAATCTAGTCTTCACGGTCGTGAACAAGACGTCGGCACAGTGAGGATCGACCTCGGTGGGTGTCAGCGCCTGCTTCGGCGATCGGCCTTGCCTCTACCTGCATTCGATGGTAGGGGTCGGCTAGGCTGGCGTGCCAGGTCGACGTAGACAAGGTCTCTCCGCAGGAACCTGACGAACGGCGAGCATGTCAGAGAGGGACTTGAGCCCCCACAACGCTGACCTGCGTATTACGCCTCGAAGCAAGCAGGCAAAGAAAAAAGCCCCTGTTCAGGGGCTTGATCATGTGTCCGAGGGGGGAGCTGCTCACTATCCACACGCCTGGACTTGGCGCGATGACGACTGCTGTAGTCACCAGCCATCGCGGCAGTTGAGGCTAATTCCGAGTGTCGCATCGAGTAGCCGCATGAGAGAGCTCACTCGGGTGGGTCCGCTGCCTTCCTGTCTTGCCCAACGTCGTACCTGCTATGGATTGGTGACTTACCACGGCCTTATCGCCCTTGATCACGATCTACTCGGCCGGCTGCTCGTTCGACGTCGTTGACCAGCACGGTTAGCGCCGAAACTCGCGGTGTGCGCGGCGAAAGCCCAGCCAGTGCCCGGCCTCGATCACGACAACAGACTTGCCGCCTAGAATCACACATGCCTGAGCGGTCGCCGCTGTGCCGAACGCATCTGTAAGACGGCGGCTGGCATCTCTGCCTCAAGCCAGAGCTGGCCGCCGACCCGTGCACCGAACAGGTCGATCCCCCCTTCGATCCGACAGTTCGTGATGTTGACGTCCAGGCGCGCGGCGAGCGCATGCGTACGAAGCGCCGGGTGGTCGGTGGTTGAAAGAGTGGAGCCGTGGAGATCTAGACTCGCGCCGATGTCGGCGCCCCAGAGGTTGACGCCACCGATAGCAGTAAGTCGCCTGGCGTAGAAACCCCCCGTGACGTGGATGCTCGGCGCTTTGATGGCGTAGGAGTCCGAGTTCGGGCTCTCCACGTGTGAGTCGGTGAGCCAGAGCTGGCCACCGATCTGCGCGCCGAAAAGTTCGATCGACCCAAATGTGGGTGTCGGTGGGGGCAAGGTCACCAGCCACCCGCAGAGCCTGGCCTTTGAAGGCCGGCAGGGTGCACGAGCGGAACTCCAGCACCTTCACCTCGCTCTCCCGAATAGTCACCGGCTCGTCGAAGGTGCAGTTCTCGAACAGGAGTGGGATTCCGAGGGACGTATGCTGTAGTTCGAGCGCACCGGTGATCTGCGTATCACGCATGTGGAACAGTGGTGTTCGCCCGGGCTGCGAAGTAACGCGTTTGAGCAGGACCCGGGTAATCGCCGCTGCCGACGCGGACGCCAGCGCTATCGGCTCCCCCGTCGGACGTGCTGTGCGATGCGTTGCTCGAGCGTGCTTCGAAAGTTTCGGTTGCGCATGCCCAGACTATTCCGCAGCGACGTAGCCACCGCGACCATCTGATCTTGCGGTGGAAGGTCTTCGGCTGTCTGGCATCGCACCGGCGCCTCGGGGTGGCGCGCGAAGGTCGGAGTGGAGCAGACGGAGTCCGAGCTCCTCGGTCTGTGGGACTACCTTGCAGCCGCTCTTCAGCTACATGAGCGAGTGAACGGGCAGTTTGTGGATCAGTCGTTGAAACTCGACCTTCCCGCAGCCGGACCGAAACTGGGCATCCCCAGGATAGTGGTGTGCTGGGCTGCCGCATCGCCGACGACGAGTTTTGACAGTTTCCTCGTAGCATGTTGATCGCGCGGCGTAGCTTGCGCGGTTCAGGTGTTTCGACGCCGGTGATCTCATTGAGCACGTAGTTGACAGCCTCAGCGGGCCAGTGGACAGTCGAGAACGATCTCGAAGAGGTCCTTGCAGAGCTCTTCGATGTCGAGTCGGTCAGGCGCCCTAGCGCGAACTCATCCACCAGGAAGACCCTACCGCCGGTCTCGACGATGAAAACGCCGACGTAGCGCCGAGCAGGGTCACCAGCCCGCCGGTGCGTGTCTGGTCGAGGGGAATGAGCGCGCTGGGACGGCACTGCAGCGTGAAAGCGGTATGTGACCCCGTTTTCGGGACCCACAAGTCTGACGTAGGCAGGGCCGTAATCGTCAGACTCTGATGAGTTAAATGAATTGGTCTGTACTTCTAATGTCCACGGCAGGGTATGGTGCCGACGAGTGAATCAAAACTCGGCGCTGACCTCCAGGTGTTAACGCAGAAATCCCAGTCGAATTGTTTTTCGTTTGGCGATACTGATTCCGCCTGGGTGGCCAGATAGATTGGCGAGTTGGCCGAGCCAAAGGTATTCGTTTTCTCGATTCCGTTCTCTGAGTATGTTACGGATACTACTGACCCGTACACTTGGTCGGGTTCGCCGGAGTAGTATACGGTGATGTATCCTGTCTGCGCGGTCTCCACGACAACGACGCCGCCGGGTATCGTGGTCTCCGGCTCACCATCGGCGTCAATATCCATTGGAAGCCTTGGCGCGGGCGAATCCAGATCGACCTTGACGTTCGTTCCCAGTTCGCCTCCGGCGCCATATTGGCATTTAATGCGGTCATTGCCGGCTAGTCGAGCTTTCGATATTGTCCGAATTGCAATATTTTTCACCGTGATCGGCGACGTGACGTTGGCATTGACTTCAATTTCCACGGAATTACCGATCATGGCGGCTGAGTTTGCTACCGCCCAATCGTACCATTCGTCACAATGTTGAGTATTCTCGGTTGATGGGTAGCGTGGCGGGGCTGTCATGGGCAGCACCCCTTCTTTGGGGTACATGTAGGAGGTTGTGCCGAGTGTCATTGTCACTTGGCCATCTCGGGTTTGAGGCGGAGGCGCAGGTGGGGGAGCGAAGTAGGTGCACGTAGCTACAATTGCGGCGACGCAAGCAAAAACAAGCCCTATAAAGGCAATTCGTGTATCAACTCCGAGAATTTTGTCTCCCTGTCTGATTTCTTGCGCAGGCACGTCATTGGTTTTGCTGAAAGATCCCGATGCCCGTTTCGTGGGTTTTGTTGTGGCGCGAGCTGGTTTCCGCTGGTTCCTGGCGGAAGTCCGGCGAGATGTCATCGGCATTCTTCTCCCTGCTGCGGCGTGCACTGGTGGCCGAGCCGCGGGGATTGGCGGCGCGGCGGTCCTGGAGGTCGAGCCGGGTGGTGCGCTTCGCCTGACGCTGGCCGGCCTGTGAAGTGTTCGGTGTTGCTCATGAGATGAGCCTTGTGTTCCTGCTGAGCGACCTTCGATAGTCGTTGTTGCTGGCGATGTCGTTACTGGGGTGGCAGTCGCTGTGGGTGCCTGTTTGTTGGGGATCGATGTGAACGATCTTCCGCCTCGGGCCAGTTTCGGGTGGTCGTACACCTGTCGGGATCCGGTGTCACGGGACTCGGCGCACGTGAGGGTCTCTGCAGTTGCGGAAGGGGTGGGGCCGAACCTCGAAGGTTATCCCGTCCCCCTATTTGGGCAGGCCGGGTCTAACAATTCCTAGGTTAAGGAGGGCTCTGGCGGGGTCTGCGGTGGCCAGGGCAGGAAGCGTTGACTCCATCAGCTCGGCTTGTGCTGCAGTACTTGGGCTGTAACGAATCATGCCCGTCAGCGACTTGTCGGAGGAGGTTCGTCGACAGCGCGAGCCCGGAGGTGGAGACGACGCGTGAACGAGTCGGGTGCGGATGGGCAATTGCTGATGGATCGGGATGGGGTGCCGTTGTCGACGGCTATTGCGCTCCTGCGCTCAGAACTGGCAGAAGCGATCGACGCTGGCCGCGAAGCAGGTGTGCGGTTCGTGGCCGAGTCGATCGAGCTTGAACTCGAGATGGTGATCAAGGACGTGCGTAAGGTGGACGGCAAGCTCAGCCTGTGGCGGGTGCTATCGGCCGGGGGTTCGAAGCAGTACGAGTCGGGCGCCAAGCACAGGCTGAAGTTGGTACTCAAGCCACGTGACACTGTGCTGTCCCCGGATGAAGAGACTTTAATCGGCGACGACTGACATGGCGGCGACCGAGCGGCTGGAAGCCCACGTGCGTCGGCTCGCACGGATACAGGGCAAAGCCCGCGGCTCTGGATACGCGGTGACCGCCGGCCTGGTGCTGACATCGGGGCACGTCGTCGGCGACGTCGGATCGGACTGTGCCGTGTGGCCCGAATCCGGCGGTGAGCACATTGGTGTGGTGCGTTGGCGCGCGGACCATCTCGGTCTGGACGCGGCCCTGGTCGAGGTGCTGGGAGAGGTCTGGGCCCCCGCTGGCGTCGGCTGGGCGGAGCTACGCGGCGCAGGGTACGGCGAGTGTCTCGTCCTCGGCTATCCGTGGGTCAGTAAGGACGGTACGGGGCCGCGTGTGGCTGAACTGGCCTGCCGGGCGTCTCCGACGCCGTCCAGCGCCGTCCAGCGTTACGAGTTGCACTTAGTGGACGCCCCGCCAAGGGATCGTCCGCGCGAATCCGGCGAGAAACGCCCGTCCAGTTGGGCGGGGCTTTCCGGTGGGCCGCTGCTGACCAAGGACGGGAGCAGGGTCCTCGGGGTTGTCCGTGCTGATGACCCGAGGTTCCACAATTCTGCCCTTGGCGCGGAACGGATCGTCGCCCTGCTGGACGATGACGTCTTCGCGCGCCTGGTGAACGCGAAGCGCGAAGACGTGCGAACGGAATGGACAGGCTCGCAGCGGCGAACCGTCAGTCGCGGCATGACCGTGGCGATTCTGGCGGCCGCCGTCGCCTTGACAGTCAGCGCGACCGTCGCGATAACCACGCTCGGTGGTGACTCCGACACGCCGGAAGCGGCTTCGCCTGACGCACCGCCAGTGACAGTGCAGGACGTCACCACGTTTAAGACCAGCAAACAGGATGACAAGCTCGTCTTGCCAGACGTGGTCACCATGACGCCCACTGAAGTGGGGTCCTTCAAGGACGGCACCGCCTCGACATCCGCGACGTTCCAGGAGTGGTACGGCCGGCACGGTGGTGTCGCCCTGAACTCTGGCTTCACCAACATCACCGTGCAGGGCAACGATCGTGACCCGGTCCGGATCACGGACATGAAGGTGCTCAAGAACTGCGGCCATCCCGTCGACGGGACCGTGTTGCAGGGCTATACGCAGGGCGGCGGTGAGGACACGGTCAAGATCGGGTTTAACCTCGACCAGCCCGATCCGATCCCTGAGCGGATGGCCTTCGTGACCACTGGGCTGATGGGATTGGGGACCAACTATTTCGCCGACCGGACGGTCGTGTTGGCTCGTGGGGAAAGTCAGACCATCACAGTGGGCGCGTACACCCGCCACAGCCACTGCAAGTTCACCTTTCGCCTGGTAGTGGCTACCTCTAACGGCACGTTTACTCAGGACGTCGATGCGGGCGGCAGGCCGTTCGAGGTGTCAGCCGAGGCGATGCCGAAACAGCCGGACCGGCCCTATTCCGGCTACAGGGCTGCATATGTTCAGAACGAGCTGCTGGTCTGGCAGAGCGTCGACCCGACGACCTACGAACAGAAGTGAGTACGGATGTCGTTGCGCAAGGTATTCCTTCTCGCTTTGGTGGCGTGTGTCGTGGCGGCTGTCGTGACAGTGCTCGTTCTCAGAAAGGACAACGGCGTAACCGCTGAGCCACCGAAAGCAGCCGACACCACCGCTCCCGCGTACGCCTACACCACCGAAAGGGAGTTCGTCCTCATGCGTGGGGAATCGGTGGTGATGAAGGTCGCCAGGCCGTTCGACCGGGACCTGCCCAATACCCACCAGGTCGCCTGGACTGTCAGCGGCAACTATGTTGCTCTGCTGGCCGGGGCGGCTCTTCTGCAGGAGCCACCGGAGACTGAAGAGCTCATCACCGTCGACACTCGCACAGGGGAGCAGCAACGACGGCGATGCCCGCGGTGCTCGGAGCTCACCGCGGTGGGACGTGACGGTGTGCTGGCGGCCATTCCGGGTGGCCACATCAGGTTCGACCTTGACATACCCGGAGATGGCGCACCGGTGAGCCTGTCCGCCCCGCCGTCCAAGGGCTACTCGCGAACTTTTCTCGCCAGTACTGAGCATCTGGTGCTGACCCAGCAAACGATTCAGGTTGGCGCCTCGGCCTTCAGCGATCGCCTGGAGCTGTTCCGGCCGGACGGAGCGAACGGACGGAATCTGGGCTTCTTCGAATCGGCCATGTCAGCGGCAGCGGTCGGTGGCCCCGCAGAGAGCGATTCCTCTTTCGCTGTCGCGGTCAGTCACAGTCCCGGGCTTTGCTTCAACGCCTCCTCGGTCTTTCTCATCACGGCCGATGGTAAGTCTCGCGAAACCAACCTGTCTGCGGCCGAGCCGCCCGGCTTCGTGCCGAACGAGACTGGCGGCGGCATAGCGGTCCATGATCTGTGGTGGGACACTGACCGCGGGCTGCACGCGTCCGTTAGCTCCTGGACGTGCGATGAGAGCAAGCCGGACGAAGCCACCAAGAAGGTGTTGCGGGGGCCCGCCCGCCTGTGGCGGCTTGACGGGTCTAAGTGGGTTCAGGAGGACACCACCCCAACGACTTTTGTGCGCAGGCTGGATCAGCGAAGCATGGTCAGTCTCCGCGAGAAGAAGCTTGAGATCGCCGAGGATGGTGGCCGGAAGGCGATCGCCGAGGGAGTCATTTCCCTCTACACCGCACCGGTGCTTTCGCAGACGTCCAAGTCTGCGCGCACTGTTGGTCTCGACAGTGCGCCCGTGCCCAGCCTGTGCGAGCATCCGGCAGGCAAGCTGGTCGAAGGTTCGTTGCCTGGAATCCCCGAGATCGACGGTTATGTGGCGTTGGAAGACGACCCAGCGCTCGCGCAGGATCTGACCGGTGACGGCAAGGCCGAGATCGTCGCGGTTTTCGGCTGTTCCCAGGGCGGGGTCAACTGGCCGGAAAGCCTCGTCGTCTATACGCCTGATATCCAGGTCATAGGCTCCGTGAACCTGGGTGACCTCGTGCCAGCGGAGCATTCCGAGGTGGACTGGCTGGAGAGCAGGGACGGCCACGTGTCGGTGAGCTGGAAGTCCTACGAAGGCGCCGGTCAATGCGAGCAGCGGTGGACCGCTGTGCTCGAGTGGAACGGCAGCATCCGGGTGAGAAACCTGGCCAAGGTTGGCCTGGCGCAGAATTGCTGAATGGGCCAGAATCTTTGCAGCCGTTCGTTCGATCGCTGCAGCCGAGTCTACGCATCGCCCGCCGCATCCTCGGTGTGTTACTGCTCCGAGAATCGTGATGGCGAGGACTTCCTATGGTTACGCGTTCGGCGAAGTGTGGAGTGCATGCGTACCTGTGGGGTTCCAGAAAGTCGGTCCACACGTCCGGCCTGCGGCTACAGACGCGTTCGCCGAGCAGGGCATGATCGGCGGCCATGTCGTTGCGTCTGCTCTATCTGATCTTCTTGCGACTGGTGGGCCTGGTGGTGTTGCTCGGCCGCTCGTCGGCATCCAAGGACGTCGAGTTGCTGGTGCTGCGCCACGAGGTCGCTGTGTTGCGCAGAGGAAATCCGAAACCTCGTCTGGACTGGGCTGATCGGGCTGTGTTCGCCGTTTTGGTTCGCAGGCTGCCCAAGAGGCTGCGGCTGCACCGGTTGGTCACTCCGGGCACGATCCTGCGCTGGCATCGGCGCCTGGTAGCCGCGAAGTGGACCTATCCACACCGGGTCGGACGTCCTCCCGTCGACGAGGCGATCGCTGGGTTGGTCGAGCGGATGGCCACAGAGAACCACGGCTGGGGCTACAAGAGGATTCAGGGTGAGCTGTTCAAGCTTGGATATCGGGTCGGCGCGTCGACGATCCGGCGGGTCCTGAAGCGGGCGCGCATATCGCCAGTGCCGGTCCGGCGTACCGACACGACGTGGCGGCAGTTTCTGCGCACGCAGGCTTCGACGATGCTGGCGTGCGACTTCTTCCACGTCGACTGTGCGGTCACTCTCAAGCGGATCTACGTGTTCTTCGTATTGGAGGTCGGCAGCCGCTACGTCCGCGTCCTCGGCACGACCACGAATCCGGACGGCGAGTGGACTACGCAACAGATCCGCAACCTCGTGATGGATCTCGATGATCGCATCGACGACTTCAGATTTCTGATCCGTGATCGGGCTGGCCAGTTCTCGGCCTCGTTCGATGCCGTCCTGGCCGACGTGGGCATCGAGACGGTAAAGATCCCTCCGCGTTGCCCGCGGGCGAACTGCTACGCGGAACGGTTTGTGCTCACGGTCAGAACCGAGCTCACCGACCGTATGTTGATCCTGGGCGAGCGGCATCTGCGTGCCGTGCTCGCCGAGTACGTCCGGCACTACAACGGACGACGGCCGCATCGTTCCCGCGAGCTCCGCCCACCACGGCCGACCCACCCCGTGGCAGACCTCAACTCCCACCGGATCAAACGACAGCGGCTTCTCGGAGGCCTGATCAACGAATACGAACGAGCCGCGTAAATCCACTGGTCAGCACCGGAGACCGACTTTTGGAACCCCACAGGCTGTTCGCGCCCGACAACGTCGACCAGACCGTTGCGGCGCTGCTTGACTCCGCTGGTGGGAACACTGGCGGTGCGCACGAGGCGGCTCGGCGCCGGCTGGCGGACGCGGAGGCGCGGCTTCGTCGGTTCCAGGAAGCCATCGGGGCGGGAGTCGATCCCACGGCCGTCGTCGATGCCATGAACCAGGCGCACGCGGAGCGTGTTGCGGCCAAGGCCGAGCTGGACGGCGCGCCTGCGGACCGGAGAGTCACGGACGCGGAGGTCTACGCGATGATCGATTCGCTCGGGGATGTCGGAGCGATGCTCGCCGATGCGAAGCCAGCCGGGCTGGCCCGGCTCTACCAGCGGTTGAACCTGGAGTTACGCTACGAACCAAAAGAGCTGGCCATCTATGCGATGACCAGCCCCGGTGTAGATATTGCGTGTGTCCGAGGGGGGACTTGAACCCCCACGTCCGTTAAGGACACTAGCACCTCAAGCTAGCGCGTCTGCCATTCCGCCACTCGGACTTGCTGATGTGAGAAGAGTATACGTCGCCTGGAAGGCCTCAATCAGGGGGGTATGTATCGTCACGCAGACCGACATTGAGATGATGATCGGTTACCCTCCGACAGATTCCGTGCCCCTGCATGGGTGAGCGACGGGGGCAATTCCCCAGGTCGGACGCCGAAAGCACGCATCGTGACTGATGATGACAGCGGGTCACGGGCAGGTGTGGGCGGCTGGGAATCAAACCCGGTCATCGGACGCTTACACGTGCTGTGAAGAAGATTGGTTTCCTGTCCTTCGGCCACTGGTCGGCGAGCGCGCACTCCGAGACGCGGTCCGCCGCCGACTTCCTGCATCAGTCGATCGACCTGGCCGTCGCGGCCGAGGAGCTCGGCGTGGACGGCGCGTACTTCCGTGTGCACCACTTCGCGCGGCAGGCGGGCAGTCCGTTCCCGTTGCTGTCGGCGATCGGGGCGCGCACGTCGAAGATCGAGATCGGTACCGGCGTGATCGACATGCGCTACGAGAACCCGATGTACATGGCGGAGGAGGCGGGCGCCGCCGACCTCATTTCGAGGGGCAGGCTCCAGCTCGGGGTGAGCCGGGGATCCCCGGAGCAGGTGATCGACGGCTGGCGGTACTTCGGTTACGGCCCGGCGGAGGGGCAGACCGTCGCGGACATGGCCCGGCAGCGCACCGAGGTCTTCCTCAAGCTGCTTGACGGCGAGGGGTTCGCGCAGCCGAATCCGCGGCCGATGTTCGCCAACCCGCCGGGGCTGCTGCGGCTGGAGCCGCACTCGGAGGGATTGCGCGAGCGGATCTGGTGGGGTTCCAGCTCGAACGCGACCGCGGTGTGGGCGGCGGAGCAGGGCATGAACCTGCAGAGTTCCACGCTCAAGGACGACGAGACGGGGGAGCCGCTGCACGTTCAGCAGCGCAAGCAGATCGAGGCCTACCGCGAAGCCTGGAAGAAGGCCGGCCACTCGCGCGAGCCGCGGGTGTCGGTCAGCCGCAGCATCTTCGCGTTGACCAACGACCTGGACCGCGCCTATTTCGGCCGCGATCGGGACTCTCGGGACCAGGTCGGCATGATCGACGAGACGACCAGGGCGATCTTCGGCCGGTCGTACGCCGCCGAGCCGGACGAGCTGGTGCGGGCGCTCAAGGAGGACGAGGCGATCGAGGCCGCGGACACCTTGTTGCTGACCATCCCGAACCAGCTCGGTGTCGAGTACAACGCGCACGTGCTGGAGAGCATCCTCGAGCACGTCGCGCCGGAGCTCGGCTGGCGCTGAGAATGCGCGGTTCGGCGGATGGGCCGGGGCCGCTCGCTCGTTACGATCGTGGGATCCCCGGCCATCGGAGGGTCCCGTGCGACTGCCCCGATCCCTGTCCAGCCTTGTCCTGGCGTTCGGTCTGGCCCTGTCGCCGACCGCGCAAGCGAGCGCTCCCGCCCCGCTCGGAGGCGGGAGCGTGCTGCAGAGCAGTGCCGCGTCCCGCTGCACGGCGGGATTCGCCGCCGTCTCCGGCAAGACCGGCTACCTGATCGCGAGTTCCGCCTGTGGCAAACCCGGCGACACCATCCGCAGCGCGGGCCGCGTGGTCGGGGTGGTCGTGGGCGCCCAGGTCCCGCCGACCGGCGCGATCGTCATCCGCGTGACCAATACGACCGACTGGCGGCTGGTGGGCTCGATCCCGCCCACCGACGGCCGCGTGACGATCACCGGGGCGGTCGAGGCGCCGGTCGGAGCGTCGGTGTGCCGGTACGGAGCGACCACCGGCTGGCGCTGCGGGATCATCCAGGCGAAGAACGTGTCGATCACCTTCCCCGAAGGAACGCTGACCGGGTTGACCCGGACCTCCGTGTGCGCCGAGCCGGGTGACAACGGCGGGCCGTTCGTCAGCGGGACGCAGGCGCAGGGAGTGCTGGTCGGCGGCAGCGGGAACTGCTCCAGCGGCGGCACCACGTACTTCGTCCCGGTCAACCGCGTCCTGTCGGCCTACGGGCTGACGATCCTCACCGGCGCTTAGAACGGCAGGACCCTCGGATACGGGGGAGGGGAGTGCCGCGCGAACGCCGGAGTGGTCGTCACCCGCGCTTCTCCGACGGCGTCGAAGATCGTCTGGTGTTCCGGGGCGAGCCCGCCGGCTTCGGAGTTCAGCGCGGCAGGCGCGCTCGACGGCCACTGCCCGGCGTTCAGCCGCCGCTCCAGCGTGCGCAGGGCGGTGATCTCCTCGGACGCGGTGAACACACAGTGCCCGGCCCGGTTCACGAACAGCTGACGGAGGTCGTCCCGGTCACCGGCCAGCGCGACTCGCTCGGCGTAGGCGCGTTCGTGCGCCGCCGGCGCGGTGCCGTCCGCGACGGTGTGCATGGTCAGCACAGGGACCGGCGTGCGTCCCAGTGGCAGCCCGAACCGCGCCAGATAGCCGGCGGCCGCCGGATCGGGCGCGACTCGCGGCGCTTTCGCCAGTTTTTCAAGGTCGGCGGCGAGGTCAAGGCCCGCTTCCGAGTACGCGCGTTCCACCAGCGGCCGCTCACCTGCCTTCGCGAGGATCCGCCGGTAGTCGACGCCCACGTTCCAGCTCGGGTTGCCGCCCGCGCGCTGTTCCAACGCGACCCTGTCGACGCCGAACGCGCTGACGCGGTAGAAGCGATCCCAGACGCCCTGCCAGAAAACCTGGTCGGCGACAGCCGTCGGGCGGGGGCGGGTGGCGTCGAACCAGCCGGGGATTTCGGCCAGCGCGTTCGCCAGTGCGAGCCGGGCCTGGCCTTGCGGGTTCGCGGTGGCGGCCCGCACCACGTCGGTGAACCGGCCCGCGTTGGCCGCGGGATCGGCGATGCGCACCAGGTCCAGTCGCGCGTCGAGCAACGTGTTCAGCGCGTACCCGAGATCGAGACCGGAGTTCCAGTGCGCGGCCCCGCCGGCGAGGTTGCCGCAGAAGGTCATCAGACCGGCGAACCGGCGCGGGTTCCGCTCGGCGAGCAGGGTCGCGGTGATCGCCCCGATCGATTCGCCGGCCGCGATGGTCCGGCGCGGCGGGCCGACGGTGCGGGAGAACCAGTCGTGCAACCGGATCTGGTCGGTGAGCGCCTCCTCGATCGACCAGCCGCGCACGGTCCGGTACTGCGACGCGGCCAGCGCGTACCCCTGCTCCAGCAGATAGGACTCCGTGGTGGGCTGTGAGGTCAGCGCGATCCGCTCCGGCTCCGGGTAGGCCAGGGAGTACATCCCGTGGCTCCACAGCATGAGCGTGCCGTTCCAGTTTTCCGGCACCAGTACCAGATAGCGCGCGCCTTCGAGCTCGCCCTCGTACCTGGTGGCCGGGCCTGTCGCCGAGGCACGGGGAACGACCACCAGCCCCAGCACGATGGCCAGCAGGACAAGGAAGGTCAGACGGCGCCGAACCATGACAATCACCCCGCGAGTCATCTTTCCGGCGAGCAGGGTGAATTGTCGACGCCCGCTTGGCCTAACCGAAGATGACCGAGCGGAAGAGAAGTCGGTCCGAACCGCGGCCGCCCATGGGGCGGAGCACGAAGTAGGAATCGCTCGCGCAGTCGTCGTCCAGGAACACCACCGCCCTCGAATCGGTGTCGTTGCGCGGGCGGAACGCGTCGACGTCCCAGTCGGCGATTTCGGGGATCTCGATGCACTCGCCACTGGGCGGATCGACCAGCACGCCCATTTGGAGCTCTTCGTCTTCGTCGTAGTAGCGGTAGCTGAATTCGCCTTCGGCCGCCGAAGCCACCGCGGGGATCGTGAAGCACAGGGCGACGGCACTGGCGACGGCGAGGAAAGCGGTTCGTGTGCGCATGAAACGTGTCCTTTCCGGAAAACGGGCCCTTCGACGTTAGGACGGTGATCGACATCTCCGATAGGTCTTGCCGTCAGGTCCACCCGAGGGTGTGGACCCGGCCGGGGCCGGTGATCGATAGTGAGGGGCATGTACACCGGAAACCCCGACGTCCCCGGCGACGTGTTCGCGGACGTTCTCGGCCAGATCGACGACTTCGTCCGCACCCGGGTGATGCCTCGCGAGCTGGAGATCATGAGCACGGACGCCATCCCGGCCGATCTGCGGGCGCAGGCCGCGGAGATGGGGTTGTTCGGTTACGCGATCCCGCAGGAGTGGGGCGGGCTCGGCCTCGATCTGGTGCAGGACGTCGAGGTGGCGATGACGCTGGGGTACACGTCCTTGGCGTTGCGGTCGATGTTCGGGACGAACAACGGGATCGCCGGGCAGGTGCTGGTCGGGTTCGGCACGGACGAGCAGCGGGCGCGGTGGTTGCCGGGTATCGCGTCGGGTGAGGTCGTCGCGTCGTTCGCGCTCACCGAGCCGGGCGCCGGATCTAACCCGGCCGGTCTGCGGACCAGCGCGAAACCGGACGGCGACGGCTGGGTGCTCGACGGCGGCAAGCAGTTCATCACCAACGCCACCGAGGCCGGGTTGTTCGTGGTTTTCGCGCGCATCGACAGCGGCATCGCGGTGTTCCTGGTGCCCGCCGACGCGCCTGGCATCACGGTGGGGGCGAAGGACGCCAAGATGGGGCAGGAGGGTTCGCGTACCGCGGACGTCACGTTCTCGCAGGTCCGTGTCGGGCCGGAGGCGCTGGTCGGCGGAGACGGGGAGGTCGGGTACAAGGCGGCGATGACGTCGCTGGCGCGCGGCCGGATCCATATGGCGGGCCTGGCGGTCGGGACGGCGCAGCGGGCGCTCGACGAGTCGGTCTCGTATGCCGCGACGGCGACTCAGGGTGGCACACCGATCGGGGATTTCCAGCTGGTGCAGGCGATGCTCGCCGATCAGCAGACCGGTGTGCTCGCCGGCCGTGCGCTCGCCCGTGAGGCCGCGCGGTTGTACGTGACGGGAGAGGACCGGCGGATCGCGCCGTCGGCCGCGAAGTTGTTCTGCACCGAAATGGCGGGGAAGGCCGCGGATCTCGCGGTGCAGGTTCACGGAGGCAGTGGGTACATGCGCGAGGTCGCGGTCGAACGCATCTACCGCGACGTCCGGTTGATGCGGTTGTACGAGGGCACCAGTGAGATCCAGCGGCTGATCATCGGCGGTGGCCTGGTGCGGGCCGAGAAGAAGAAAGCATGACCCGGCCACTCGACGGGGTCACGGTCGTCGCCATCGAGCAGGCCGTCGCCGCCCCGCTGGCCACCCGCAGCCTCGCCGACCTCGGCGCACGCGTGATCAAGGTCGAACGCGTCGACGGCGGGGATTTCGCCCGCGCCTACGACCATGCCGTACACGGCAGCGGTGCGCATTTCGTCTGGCTCAACCGCGGCAAGGAGTCGCTCGCCGTCGACCTCAAGTCCGCCGAAGGCCGTGACGTCGTCCGGCGGCTGGTCGCGAAGGCCGACGTGTTCGTGCAGAACCTCGCCCCGGGCGCTGCGGAGCGGCTCGGTTTCGGTGATCCGCGGGCGGAGCACCCGGAGCTGGTCGTGGTGAACCTGTCCGGCTTCGGCTCGGGCGGGCCGATGGAGCAGCGCAAGGCCTACGACATGCTGATCCAGGCCGAGGCCGGCCTCATCGCGATCACCGGCACCCCGGAAGCTCCGGCGAAGACCGGGATCCCGACCGCCGACATCGCCTCGGGCATGTATTGCGCGCAGGCGGTTTTGGCGGCGTTGCTGCGCCGCTGGCGTACCGGCGAGGGCGCGACGATCGAGGTTTCCATGCTGGAAGCCACCGTCGAATGGATGGGCTACGCGCTCAACACCCGGATGTACGCCGGGACCGAGCCGGAGCGGATGGGGCTGAGCCACAGTTCGATCGCGCCGTACGACGCCTTTCCCACGCGCGACGGCCAGATGCTGATCGGCGTCCAGAACGACACCGGCTGGCGCACCCTCGTCACCGACGTCCTCGACGCGCCCGAACTCGCCGACGACCCGCGTTTCACCACGAACGTGCAGCGCGTGGCCCACCGCGCGGAATGCGACGCCGCCGTCGCGGCCCGGACCTCCCTGTGGTCCAACAGCGAACTCGACGAAAAGCTCGCCGCGGCCGGGGTTCCCGCCGCCCAGCTCAAGGACGTCGCCCAGGTCGCCGAGCATCCCCAGCTGCGGGCCCGTGATCGCTGGCGCGAGGTCGGCACCGAATTCGCCCGGATCGAAGCTTTGCTGCCGCCGGTGACCTTCGACGATTTCGAGGCGTGCATGGGCGACGTCCCGTCGCTGGGCGAACACACGCGAGCGTTGCTCGTCGAGTCCGGAGTGGACGCCGACGATTACCTTCGCCGTGGCATCGCCCGCTGAATTCCGTGAGCGACTGGAGGAACTCCAGGTTTACGCTCGAGATCATGCGATTCGCCATCAAGACTTCGCCGCAGGACACCGTCTGGTCCGACATGCTCGCCGTGTGGCAGGCCGCCGACGAGATCGAGCTCTTCGAATCCGGCTGGACCTTCGACCACTTCTATCCCATTTTCTCGGATTCGACCGGTCCGTGCCTGGAAGGGTGGGTGACGCTCACCGCGCTCGCGCAGGCCACGAAACGGCTCCGGCTGGGCACGCTGGTCAGCGGGATCCACTACCGTCACCCCGCGCTTCTCGCGAACATGGCCGCGACACTGGACATCGTCTCCGGCGGCCGGCTGGAGATCGGTGTCGGCGCGGGCTGGAACGAGGAGGAATCCGGCGCGTACGGCATGGAACTGGGCACCATCAAGGAACGCAGTGACCGGTTCGAGGAAGCCTGCGAGGTGCTCGTCGGCCTGCTGACCCAGGAGACCACCACGTTCCAGGGCGAGCACTACCAGCTGACCGACGCCCGCTGCGAACCGAAGGGCGTGCAGAAGCCGCATCCGCCGATCTGCATCGGCGGCAGCGGCGAGAAGCGGACCCTGCGCACGGCCGCCAAGTACGCCCAGCACTGGAATTTCGTCGGCGGCACGCCGGAGGAGTTCGCGCACAAGCGTGCGGTGCTGCACCGGCACTGCGCGGACATCGGCCGGGATCCGAGCGAGATCACCCTGTCCTCGCACGTCCGGCTCGGTACGGACGGTGACTACGCCAAGGTCGCCGCGGACGTCGAAGCCCTCGGTGAAGCGGGCCTCGACCTGGCGATCATCTACCTCCCGCCGCCGCACACCCCGGCCGTGCTGGAGCCGCTGGCGAAGGTGCTCGAACCGCTGCGCTGAGGTCTCGAAGACCGGCCGGGGAGCGACCGCCCGTTGCGGAACCGGCCGGTCTCGCTATACGGTGACAGAACTAGAACAGGTTACAGTTCTGCACGGTGGGCGGACCGAGGAGCGGACATGGCGAACAGGGCTGCGCGCGGCGACGAGGCCGACTACGTGGTCGTCGGATCGGGCAGCTCGGGGGCCGCGATCGCGGGCAGGCTGGCGGAGTCCGGTGCCAGCGTGATCGTGCTCGAGGCAGGCAAGAGCGACGACAAGCTGCTCGTCAGGAAGCCGGGGCTGGTCGGCCCGATGCACGCGGTGCCCCAGCTCAAGAAACCGTTCGACTGGGGCTACTACTCGGTGCCGCAGAAACACGTTCTCGATCGGCGGATGCCGGTGCCGCGCGGCAAGGTGGTCGGCGGCTCCAGCTCCATCAACGGCATGGTCTACGTCCGCGGCAACCGCGCCAACTTCGACTCCTGGGCCGCCGAGGGCAACAAGGGCTGGGACGCCGACAGCGTCAACGCCGCGTACAAGCGGATGGAGGACTTCGAGGACGGCGAGAGCGAGTTCCGGGGCGCGGGCGGGCCGATCCGGGTCACCCGCAACAAGACCCCGCAGGAGGGCACGCTCCAATTCCTCCAGGCGACCGCCGACGCGATCGGCTGCGAGATCCTCGACGACTACAACGCCGAGTCCCAAGAGGGCGTCAGCAGGATGCAGCAGAACGCCGCCGACGGCCTGCGGTACAGCGCCTCGCGCGGCTACATCCACCACCTCGCGCCGGCCACGCTGGAGGTCCAGTCCGGGGTGCTGGCGAAGAAGGTCGTCATCGAGAACGGCCGCGCGGTCGGCGTCGAGGTCGTCGACGCGAACGGGGGACAGCGAATCCTCCGCGCGGGCAAGGAGGTCATCCTCTCGGCGGGCTTCGTCGGGTCCGCGCACCTGCTGATGTTGTCCGGGATCGGCCACGCCGAGCACCTCAAGGAGCACGGCATCGACGTCGTCGCGGACCTGCCGGTCGGCGACAACCTGCACGACCACATGTTCCACGCGCTGACCTTCCGCGCGTCGTCGAGCAAGAACCGGGGCACGCCGCCGTACTTCGCGCGCGGCCTCGTCAGCGAACTGCTGCGGCCCGGCACGACATTCCTGGCGAACTCGGTCTTCGAGGCGGTCGCGTTCCTCAAGACCTCCCAGGCCGCCGAGGTGCCCGATCTCCAGTTGCACCTCCTGCCGTGGGCGTACGTGACGCCCAACCAGGACGCGCCGATCCGGCACGACGTCGACAAACGGCCCGCGCTCACCGTGCTGACCACGCTGATCTACCCGAAGAGCCGCGGCACGCTGCGTCTGGCCTCGGCTGATCCCACGGCGGCGCCGCTCATCGACCCCCAGTACCTGTCCGACCCGGCCGATCTCGAAGTGCTCGGGGAGGGCTCGGAGATGGTCCGCGAGATCTTCGCTTCGGGGGCGTTCAACGGTTCGATCAAGGAAGAACTCCACCCGGGCAAGTCGCTGCGGGGCCAGGAGTTGCGCGACGCGATCCTGAACCGCGCGACGTCGGTGTACCACGGTGTCGGCACCTGCCGGATGGGCGTCGACGAGCTCGCCGTCGTGAGCCCTGACCTCAAGGTCCGCGGCGTCGACGGTCTGCGGGTCTGCGACGCGTCGATCATGCCGTCGATCACCGGCGGCAACACCAACGCGCCCGCCATCATGATCGGCGAGATGGGCGCGCAGCTCGTCCTCTCGGACAACTGACGGAAAGAGGGCCATGACCGTCACACCGCTCGCGCTCACCCGTCCGGCGTCGGTGACCGACGCGTTCCTTCAGCGGCTCGCCGCCCGCGTGCCGGGCTCGTCCGGCGCGACCTGGAAGCTCACTGAGGTCTACACCGGCGACGTGCTCGTCGAGCTGCCTCAATCGACACCCGCCGACATCGAGCAGGCGTTCGCCACCGCGCGCGCCGCGCAGGAGAAGTGGGCCGCCACCCCGCTCAAGCAGCGGCTGGAGGTGTTCAAACGGGCGCACACGCTCTTCGTCGACAACGCGCCGATCGTCACCGACCTCATCCAGGCCGAGAGCGGCAAGAACCGGCGGATGGCGATCGAGGAGACCTGCGACCCGGCGATGGTGATGAGCCATTACCTCACGCGGGCCGCCAGGCTGCTGGCACCGGCCAAACGGGGCGGGCCGGTCCCGTTCCTGACGACGTCCACCGAGGTCAGGCAGCCCAAGGGCGTGGTCGGGATCATCGCGCCGTGGAACTTCCCGTTCGCCACCGGCATTTCCGACGCCGTCCCGGCGTTGATGGCCGGCAACGCGGTGGTGCTGAAGCCCGACAACAAGACCGCGCTCTCCCCGCTCTACGGCGTCGAGCTGCTGGAGAAAGCGGGACTGCCGAAGGGGTTGTTCCAGGTGGTGTGCGGTGAGGGGCCGGATGTCGGCCCGACGCTCATCGACCAGGCGAACTATGTGATGTTCACCGGTTCCACCGCCACCGGCCGGGTGATCGGCGAACGGGCGGGCCGCAACCTCATCGGCTGCTGTCTCGAACTCGGCGGCAAGAACCCGATGATCGTGCTCGAAGACGCCGACCTCGCCGAGACCGTGCAGGGCGCCATCTTCGGCGCTTTCGGCAACACCGGGCAGATCTGCATGCACATCGAGCGGATCTACCTGCCCGAGTCTCGTTACGACGAGTTCAAGAATGCATACCTGGCCAAGACCAAGGCGCTCGACGTCCGCGCCGCCTACGACTTCGGGCCGGACATGGGCTCGCTGGTCTCCGTCGACCACATGAACCGGGTCAAGTCCCATGTCGACGACGCCGTCGCGAAGGGCGCGACTGTCCTCTGTGGAGGAAAGCCACGGCCGGACCTCGGCCCGGCGTTCTTCGAACCGACGATCCTCGAAGGCGTCACGAAGGACATGCTCTGCGGCGTCACCGAAACCTTCGGGCCCGTCGTCGCGTTGCACAAGTACCGCACGGTCGACGAGGCCGTCGCACTCGCGAACGACACCGAGTACGGACTCAACGCCTCGGTCTGGGGCACCGACGTCGGCGCCGCGCGCGCCGTGGCGGCGCGGATCGAGTCCGGCAACGTCAACATCAACGACATCCTGGCCACCGCGTACGCATCGAAGGGAACGCCGTCCGGCGGCGTCAAGAATTCGGGCGTCGGCGCCCGCCACGGGGACCAAGGCCTGCTCAAATACACCGACGTGAAGAACGTGGCGGTGCTCAAGAAACAGGTCATGGGTCCCCGCGGCGGCCAGACCTACGAGAAGTACGTCGAAGGGATGCTGTCCGGGCTGAAACTCATGCGGCGGTTGCGCATCCGCTAGGCCGTGTCCACGGAGTCGGTGTGCTGAGGCGCGGCCAGCACGCAGACGATGCTCAGCACGCACATGCCGATCAGCAGGCCGATCGCCGGCCAGATGCTGCCGGTCGCCTGGTACAGCAGCGTCGACACCAACGGCGAAAGGCCGCCGAAGAGCGCGCCCGCCAGCTGGTACGACAGCGAGATGCTGGTGTACCGCGCCCGCGGACGGAACATCTGCGACAGGACGGCGGCGATCGGGCTGTAGGTCGCCGTCATCGCCAGGCGCATCGCCACGAACGCCGCGATGATCAGCGCCGCGTTCTTGGTCGAGAGCACCAGGAACTGCGGAGCCGCGAGGATGGCGACACCGATCAGGCCGATCACGACCACCCGCACGCGGCCGAAGCGATCACCGAGCCAGGCCGCGCCGAAGCTGACGACCAGTTCGACGAACGCGGCGATGGTGAGCGCGTTGAGCACGAGCGATTCGGAGACGCCGACGGCCGGATCGGTCGCGTACGCCGTCGCGAAGGTGGTGACCAGGTAATAGCCGCCGACCGCGACGGGCAGTACACAGATGCCCAGCAGGATCGGTTTCCAGTTCGTCCGGACGGCGTACAGGATCGGCACGCCGGTTTCTTCGGCGGTCTCCTCGAAGACCGGGGACTCTTCGACCTTCAGGCGCACGATGAGGCCGACGCCGATGAGCAGCACGGACGCGAAGAACGGGATCCGCCAGCCCCACGTCGTGAGCCATTCGGTGCCGCCGGTGCTCAGGAGGCTGAACAGACCGGTGGCCAGCAGCGCGCCCGCCGGGTTCCCCGCCTGCGCGAAGGCGCCGTAGAAGGTCTTCTTGTCCGGAGGCGCGTGTTCCACGGCCATGAGCACGGCACCGCCCCACTCGCCGCCGACGGCGAGCCCCTGGACGAACCTGAGCACCACGAGCAGGATGGGTGCCCACGTGCCGATCTGCGCGTATCCGGGCAGGCAGCCGACGAGGAAGGTCGCCGCGCCCATCATGGTCAGGGTCACCACGAGCGCGGTCTTGCGGCCCACCCGGTCACCGACGTGGCCGAACACGATGCCGCCGAGCGGCCGCGCGAAGAAGCCGACGGCGTAGGTCGCGAAGGCCGCCGCGACACCGGTCAGCCGGTCGCCCGTTTCGGGAAAGAACACGGTGCCGAAGACCAGGCTCGCCGCCGTGGCGTAGATGTAGAAGTCGTACCACTCGATCGTGGTGCCGACGAAGGCCGCGAGCCCGGCCCGGCGGGCTCGGCGGAGCGAGTGGGTGCCGGTCTGGACGGTCATCGGGCCACCTCGCCGTCGATCCAGGTTTCCACCACGCGGATACCGGCGATCCGGTCCGGCTCGCAGGTGAGGGGATTCTCGCCGAGCAGCACGAAATCCGCGCGTTTGCCGGGAGTGATCGAGCCGAGGTCGCGTTCGCGGCCGAGCACCTTGGCACCGGCGATCGTATGCGCGGCGACGGCCGAGCGGACGTCGATCAGCAGGTCGTCCCCGCCGAGCCGGTGACCGCGACGGGTCGTCCTGGTCACCGCGGTCTGGATGGCTTCGAGCGGGTTCGGCTCCGCGACCGGGGCGTCCGAGCTCAACGTGACCGGCACGCCCGCCGCCTGGAATTCACCGAGGGGGTTGAACCGCTCGCCGGGGGTGCCGACGGCGTCGGTGACGCCTTCGCCCCAGTTGTAGTAATGCTGCGGCTGGTTGACGGGATGGACGCCGAGCTCGGCCATACGCTGGATCTGGTCCGGGGACGGCAGCCCGCAATGCTCGATGCGGTGACGGGCGTCCGGCCGGGGATTTCGCCGCTGCGCGTCCTCGATGGCGTCGAGCACCATGGCGATCGCGTCGGGGGACTGGGCGTGGGTCGCGGTCTGGAGCCCGGCCTCGTGCGCCTTGCCGATCAGCGCGGAGTAGTCCTTCGGGTCGTGGTAGAGCTGCCCGGTGCGGCACGGATCGCCGACGTAGCCGTCCGGGAAGTACGCGGTCCAGCCGCCGAGCGTGCCGTCGGCGTAGAACTTGATCCCCGCGAACGCGAGCCGAGTGGTGCCGAAAGCGCCGTGCAGCCCCATTTCCAGCGCCTGGTCGAGCAGATGCGACAGCAGGTACATGTGGACACGCGTCTTGAGCAGGCCGGCTTCGTCCAGCCGCAGGTACATGTCGAACTCGCGGCGCGTCACCTGGGCGTCGCCGATCGCGGTCACGCCCGCGGCGAGGAATTTCTCCTGTGCGGCGGCCAGCTGCCGCGCGTGCTCCTCCGGCTCGTCCTCGAGGTGGAAGTTCGGCCCGTGCCGCCCGACCTTCACCCCGGTGACGCCGGTGAGGATGTTGCACGCCGCGTCCGACAGCTCCCCGGTGAGCTCGCCGTGCTCGTCACGGAAGAACACCCCGCCGTCGGGATCCGGGGTGTCACGGGTGACGCCGTTGCGCCGCAAGGTGAAGCTGTTGACCACGCCGCCGTGGCCGCTCGCGTTCATGAGGTAGACCTCGCGGTCTTCGGCGACCGCGTCGAGCTCCTCCTTGCGGGGGTGGCGTTTCTCGGCGAGGTTGCGGTGCTCGTAGCCATAACCTCGGACGGGCCTGCCCTCCGGGGTGTTCTCGGCAGCCTCACGCAGCAGCGCGACGATCTCGGGAATGGTCGACGCGCGCTCGGGGCCGCAGTCCACCCAGGTCATCATCTGCCCGTACATCAAGGGATGCGCGTGTGGATCGATGAATCCGGGCAGGAGCGTGCCAGGCAGCCGTCGCACTTCCGGCTCGGGGCGGCCGAGACCCGCGGCGCGGGCGCGGCACTCGTCCACCGAGCCGACCGCGGCGATCTCCTCGCCGAACACGAGCACCGCTTCGGCGCCTTCGGTGGCGTCGTCGACGGTCACCAGCTCGTCGGGAAGCAGGATCGTCGCTCTCGCGTCGAGGACTGAACGATCGAGGGGCAGCAGACGCATCGCGCGGACTCCAGGGGTTCGTCGGTGAAGTGGGGCGAAGGTAAGCGACGAAAACCGAGAGCGCAATCAGATCAGTCGTTTACGGACGGTGTTCACGATCGATATGTGGGCGATCATGGACAGATCACGCAGTATCGACTGCCTATCGGGCATATTGGCCGGTGATATGGTGCTGCGAGCCGTCGGAAATTCAGCAGAGGAGAACCGCCGTGGACGACGCGTTGGTCGCGGCTTTACGCGCGGACGGCCGGATGAGCGTGGCCGATCTGGCCAAGCGCGTCGGGGCGTCGCGGGCGGCGGTGTCGGCGCGGCTGGAGCAGCTGCAGGCCGACGGTTCGCTCAACGTGGTCGCGGCGGTCCATCCCGAGTTCCTCGGCTTGACCGCGTACGCGCATCTCGCGATCCGCACGTCGGGCCGCTCGCAGGAGACAACGGACGCCATCGCGGCGTTGCCGGCCGCGGCGTTCGTCTCCGCGGTGAGCGGGGAGTACCAGACCGTCGCCGAGCTGCGGCTGCCCGATTCGCCGGAGCTGTACCGCACGGTGGCGGACATCCGCGGCCTGCCGGAGGTGGAGCAGGTCAACACGCTCGTCTACGTGGACGTGGTCAAGGGCCTGTTCATGCCCGGCCGTCCGCTGCCGCCCTGGCTGCGGCTCGACGACCGCGACCTCGCGATCATGCTGCGGTTGCAGACCGACGGCAGGGAAAGTTACGCGAGCATCGCCGGGCATGTCGGGCTTTCGCCGTCGGCCACCCGCACCCGCGTGCGTTTCCTTCTGGAGCATGACGTCATCCGGATCGCGCCGGTGCTCAGCCGCGCCCGCCCGGACGCCGGTCTGGTCTGCGGGATCGGCCTGAACGTGCGGGGCGCCGGGGATTCCGTGACGGCAGCGCTCGCCGCGCGCGACGACACCGAATTCCTGGCCAGGACCATCGGCCGGTTCGACGTCGTCGCCACCATCGCGGCACAGTCCGCCCGCGCCCTCGACAGGGCGCTCGAAGAGATCAGCGGCAGGCCCGACGTCGTGACCGCGGACACGTGGGTCCACCTCCGCATCGCCAAGGAACGCTACGAGTGGCCGTTGCCGACCGCGGACGAACTCGCGCGGCGCTAGCCGTTGTCCAGCAAGGCTTTCCGGATCTCGGTCTTGAGCACCTTGCCGATCTTCGACCGGGGGAGATCCGGCCAGAGCAGGATCTCCTTGGGGGTCTTGATGCTGCCCAGCCGCTCCTTGACGGCGGTGCGGAGTTCGTGCGCCGACACGGTTTTCCCGGTGTGGAGCTGGACGACGGCGGTGATCTGTTCGCCCCATTTCTCGTGCGGCAGCCCGATCACGGCGCAGTCCTGTACCGCTTCGCAGGCCATGGAAGTAAGCGCTTACTCTGCGTGGGGTTCTTTGTGGTTGGGTCACGAGTGTTCTGGTCCTGAACGGCGCGGTGCTTCGGTTGCGCCGGACGCAAGGAGAGTCGTAATCAAATCACCCTTCAGTGTTAAATGAGCCGCATGACGGTTGCTTAAAATTACGAACACATGTTCGATGAATTGCGGTATTCTGGGGGTGTGTCCGAGACTTTCCTTCCCGAGTTGCCGCAGGAGTTGTGGCGCGCTGGCAAGCTGGAGCTTGCTCATGGCGTGCAGCAGTCTTTGCGGGTGATTCGGATGGCTACCGCGGGTTTGGGGCGGTATTTGGCGGAGGTCGAGTCTCGGGGTGTCAAGGATTTGTACGGGTATGGCCGTACGGCTGCATGGTTCGCCGATATCGCGGGGTTGTCGGTCGGTGAGGCGGGTGCGGTGGTGAAGCGGGCGATCGCCCTGAATCCCAGCCGCGCGTTGGACGGCAGCGAGGTTCCCGCCGCGCTGCCTGCCACTGCCGCGGTCGCTGCCGAGGGGTTGGTCGGTGATGAGCGGATCGATCAGATCCTGGAGATCTTGAAGAGGCTTCCGGCCGACACCTCGGTGGAGGACCGGGCGAACGCGGAGAAGATTCTCGCCACTCTCGCTCGCAATGCTGGTCCTCGCCAGTTGGCGGACGCCGAGGCGAACCTTTTGGCGTTACTGGACCCCGACGGGGACGAACCCAAAGACCCGGAACCTGCTGAGCCGCGCCGGGAGATCACCCTGGAGCGCCGCAAGGACGGGTTCTGGAAACTCACCGGTCTCCTGGATGACGAGACCGGTGCCCGCACCGCCGCCGCCCTGGAGGCCTACGCCCAGCCACGACCCGTCGACGAATTCGGGCAAGCCGATCTGCGGATGAAATGCGAGCGCATGGGTGACGCCTGGGTCGACCTTCTCGATCTGGCGATCGCCTGCCCGGACCAGCCCGGCGCCAGCGGGTATCGGACGTTGGTGAACGTCACCATTGGGCTTGAGGAGTTGAAGTCGGGTCTCGGGACCGCGTGTCTGGATTTCGTCGGGACGATGACCGCGAGGGAAGCCCGACTCGCTGCCTGCGACTGCCTGATGCTGCCCGTCGTGCTGAACGCCGCGGGTGAACCCCTCGACGTCGGACGACTCAGACGCTTCGTCACCCCAGGCCAACGCCGGGCACTGAACATCCGCGACGGCGGCTGCGCCTTCCCCGGCTGTCATCGGAAACCCAAGAATTGCCACGCTCACCACATTCATCACTGGGCAGACGGCGGACCCACCGACCTCCGGAATCTCGTACTCCTCTGCGGATTCCATCACCGGCTGATCCACCACGGCGACTGGGAAGTCCGCATGGCCGCCGACGGGCTACCGGAATTCATCCCACCCCAATACCGAGATCCGCTCCGACATCCCCGCCGCAACACCCTGCACCACGCCTGAGCCCGAGGAGCCCGTCGGCCACACCGGCGACGGGCCCCTCGGCATGCGTCCACTCGGTCGCGAGGGCCGTGAGTGACCGCCGCTCCGCACAGACCGCGGCACCACCCCGGCCCTGCCGCAGGACGCGACATGAGGGTCGCCGAACTCCCAGACGATCGCCGAGCTGACGAGCGCGAGCACGTTCAGGATCAGGCCGACGGTCATCACCGCGTCCACGATGTCGCGCGACTGTGCGATTCTCGGAAGCCCGCTACTGTTGGGTCAGTATCGATCACGGCTTGGCCGGCAGACAGGTGCACCGACCGCGGACGGCGCCCCCGCCGAGACGGGGCGAAGCGCCAAGCCGAGGTTCCGGCACCTGATGCGAGTGAGAGGCTAGGATGTTCGGTTCGAAGAAGCTCAACGATCTGATGGCGCAGCTCAGGCCCGACCTGAGTCGGGAATCGCTCGGCGTCGGGCCCGCCTTCCCGGGCGTCGCCCCGAACCCGCTCCTGAGCAGTGATGCGCGGAAGCGCAACGCGGAACTGCGGACGGGGGCCCTTGCGCTCGGCGTTCTCGTCGACTGGCGGGAGGTCGGCGGCGACGGAAGCCCGCGCGTGGTCCTGATGCTCGACGTGGAAACCGCCGGCGGCATCTCGTTCCGCGGTATCGCGGACGAAGACCTCACGATCACCGAGCTCACCCGGCTCGCCCCAGGACAGACGTTGCCCGTGCGCTATCGGCCGGCCGTCATGGACCACTACGTCGCCCTTGCCCGGGACGCCGACCCCGCCCAGGTGCGGTGGCTCTCTGACGAGATCGCGAGCCGCAAGCGGACCTGATCCGAGGAGATGGTCCACCAGGATCGCGTGTCGTGATCGTCCCGGCGGTCGAAGGCACCCTGCGCCTGATGCGGTAGCGGCAAGTGCGCAATCCCTGATCGCCGAACGTCAATTCCGAGCATGGGAAACCTCGTGAGCCGACCGTAGTTTCGGCGCCGTGCCCGAAATCGAACCGTTCACCATCCATGTCCCCGATCGCGAGCTGGCCGATCTCCACGCTCGCCTGGCCCGGGTGCGCCTTCCCGAAGCCGAGACGGTTTCCGACGCCACCCAGGGGATCGAGCTGGCCCGGTTGACGGCCTTGCTCCGGGCGTGGCGGGAACACGACTGGCGGGCGCGGGAGATCCGGTGGAATACCCTTCCCCACTACCGGGCCCGGATCGACTGTCTGGACATCGGGTTCTGGCATGTCCGTTCGCCCGAGCGCACGGCGCGCCCGCTGATCCTGACCCACGGCTGGCCGGGTTCGATCCTCGAATTCGAAAAGGTGATCAGGCCGCTCACTGATCCGGTGGCCCACGGTGGTTCCGCGAGTGACGCCTTCGACGTGGTCGTGCCTTCGTTGCCGGGTTTCGGGTTCAGCGAACGGCCCAGCGAGCGCGGCTGGCACCCTGGCCGGACCGCTCGGGCGTGGGCTGGTCTGATGACCGCGCTCGGGTACCGGCGGTTCGGGGCCCACGGCGGGGATTGGGGTGCCGTGGTCAGTACGGAACTGGCACTCCACGCGCCCGACCGGGTCGCGGGCCTGCACCTGACGATGCCGTCGGCGTCGCCGTTGCCGGAGGACCGGGTGGCGCCGAGCGCACCTGAACGGCGCATGCTGGATCGGCGTGATCTGCATCTGTCCGACGGCTACGGCTTCGGGATGCTCATGGGCACGCGCCCGCAGACGCTCGGCTACTCCCTGCTCGATTCGCCGTCGGGGCTCGCCGCCTGGCTCGGGGAGAAGTTCGCCGCCTACACCGACGACCGGCCGGAGTACGGCGGCGGGGTGAGCTTGGCGGAGCAGGTCGACACCATCGCGCTGTACTGGCTGACCGGCACCGGTGCTTCGAGCGCTCGCTGGTACTGGGAGGCGATGCGATGGGTGCCGCGCAGCGCGGAGGAGGAGAACGCGCGGCCGGTGACCGTGCCCACCGCCGTGTCGCTTTTCCCCGCCGACCCGTGGCCGACCGCGCGACGCTGGGCGGAGCGCCGCTACCCGAACCTGCACCGGTGGACCGAACTCGACCGCGGCGGGCACTTCCCGGGACTGGAGCAGCCGGACCTGCTGGTGTCCGGAATCCGGGAAACATTTCGGGATCTGCCGGTAAACGGTTAAGAACCCCCGACGTTCGGGGGGATACACCGGGAGTGGGGGCTCTTAACGTCGGAAGCCGACCGAAACCCGGTGAGGAGCACTCCATGAAACTCGTGCGCATGATGGGGTTGGCCGTCCTGACGGCTTCCGCGTTGGTGTTTTCGATGACGGCGGCGTCCGCGCACGATCCCGAAACGGCGGAGGGACAGGCCGCGGCCCGGACCTTCCTCGCCGACCATGTTCCGGCGGAACGGCACGCCGTCACCGGCACCGCCGCGGGTGTCCCGTGCGTCAACGGCATGGCCGACAAATACCCGTGCAAGAACGTCGACCTGCTCAGCGTGCTTCCCTTGTCCGGCCTCGGCGGCGGGAACGGCAACGACATCTGGGGCTGGACCGACCCGTCGTCCGGCAAGGAATACGCCATCGTCGGGCGGACCAACGGCACCGCGTTCGTCGATCTGAGCGTCCCGACCTCGCCCAAGTTCCTCGGCAACCTGCCCTCCAACGGCGGCAGCAGCTCATGGCGGGACATGAAGGTGTACAAGAACCACGCGTTCATCGTGGCCGACTTCATCACCGGGCACGGGATGCAGGTGTTCGACCTGACCAGGCTCCGCACCATCACCACACCGCAGACCTTCACCGCCGACGCGCTGTACCGGGAATTCGGTCCCGCGCACAACATCGCGATCAACGAGGAGACCGGTTTCGCCTACGCCATCGGCTCCAACACGTGCAGCGGCGGACCGCATATCGTCGACATCCAGAACCCGAAGGCGCCGGCCAAGGCGGGCTGCGTGTCCCAGGACGGCTACACCCACGACACGCAGTGCGTCGTCTACCGCGGCCCGGACACCGCCTACAGCGGCCGGGAAATCTGCTTCAACGCCAACGAGGACACGCTCACCATCGTCGACGTCACCGACAAGGCCAGGCCGGTCCAGATCTCGCGCAAGGGCTACTCGGGCGCGCAGTACTCGCACCAGGGCTGGCTGACCGGCGATCAGCGCTACTTCCTGCTCGACGACGAACTGGACGAGTCGCGCGGCACCGACAAGCGCACCAAGACCTACATCTGGGACCTGGCCAAGCTGTCCGCCCCCGTGCACACCGGTGTCTACAGTTCGCCCGCCACCGCGATCGACCACAACCAGTACATCAAGGGCCAGTACTCCTACCAGGCGAACTACCAGGCCGGTCTCCGCATCCTCGACGTCAGCGGCGTCGCTTCGGCGCGGTTGTCCGAGGTCGGCTATTTCGACATCTACCCGGCGGGCAACGCGGCGAGCTTCAACGGCGCGTGGAGCAATTACCCGTACTTCGCCAGCGGCATCGTCATCGTGAACGGCATCGAACAGGGCCTGGTCGTGGTGAAGCCGAACCTCGGCGGCAAGTGACCGGAGGGCAGGCGTGCGCAAGCCCCGGTTCACGGATTGGTTGTTCCTCGCGCTGGCGCTGGTGATCGGCGTGGCCGCGGTGTTCGTCGCGCTCCGGCCGACACCCGGCTCCGCGCACTCCGCTCACCAGCAGCCCGTCGTGACGGCGGATCTGCTTCCCGCCGCGCACAGCGACGGGCTGTCGGAGGCGGAAAGCGGGTACCGGTTCGAGCGGGTGACCACGCCGGCCGCCCGGGGTCCCGAGGTACCGGTCGCGTTCCGGATCCTCGGGCCCGACGGGCGTCCGGTCACCCGGTTCCTGGACAACCAGACCAAACAGATGCACTTCTTCGCCGTACGCGACGACATGAACGTCTTCCAGCACGTGCACCCGACGCTGGACGGCGACACCTGGCACACGAGCCTCGCGCTGACCGACGGCGGCGCCTACCGGATGTTCGCCGAGTTCGTCCCGCTCGACACCAAGGATCCGAAGCATCCGGTGGTGCTCGGAGTCCCGTTCACCGTGCCGGGCGACACCACCTTCGTTCCGGTGCCCGCTCCGGCGGGCGAAACCATGACGTCGACGGGATACCGCGTGACGCGGGTGGACGGGGAGACCCGGATCCCGGTGATGCGCGCGCAGGTCCTCCGCTTCGCCATCCGCGGCCTCGACGGCGCGCTCGTCACCGCGGTCGACCCGCACCTGGGCGCCAACGGCCATATGACCGGATTCCACACCATGCTGTTGTCGGCCACGCATCTGCATCCGGTGCAGCCGCTCGGCTCGGCACTCGTCGACGGCGAGCTGACCTTCCATTCGCTGTTCTCGGAGCGTGGGGAGTACCGGCTGTTCCTCGAATTCTCCCATGGCGGGCGGGTGCACACGGCGGCCATCACGGTCGCGGTGGGCTGACCGGAACGGCGACCGGCAGGATGTCGGGCGTCGGGCGGCCCGGCGACCGCGGAAATCCGACCGGATCTACGACTGCTCGGTCAGTGCCGCCGCGGTCAGGGTGAGATGCCGGGTCAGTGCCTCGGCCGCCGCGTCGGCGTCGCGGGCCAGCGCGGTCTCCTCCAGCAGGCGATGTTCGGCGAGGTGGTCGCGGCCGGGGGAGCGCTGCGCGGCCCAGCGGCGGGCGAGTTCGCTCGCGGTCCACATCCGGTCGAAGGTCTCCAGTAGGACTGGGTTTCCGCAGCCGTCCAGCAAGCTCCGGTGGAAGACGCGGTGGGCTTCGGACCACGCGCCGCTGAGGTGCTCGCCTTCATCGAACGGCGGTGTCCGGCTCAACCGGTGATGGGCGGCGCGAACGCGGCTCTCCCACTCGAGGTCGCCGCGCTCCACGGAGAGGCGCAGCACGAGCGGTTCGATCGTCCGGCGGGCTTCCGTGATCTCCTGCCAGCGGCGGTCGGAGAAGGCCGGGACGGCGAACCCGCGGTTGGGGAGGCGGTCGGCGAGGCCGTCGCCGACCACTCGCACGAGGGCTTCGCGGACGACCGCCAGGCTCACGCCGTGTTCCCTGGCGAGGTCCTGCGGTTTGAGCGGGGCGCCGGGGGTGTGGTCGCCGCGCATGATCGCGTCCCGCAGGCGGTGGTACACCTGCTCGGAGAGCATCCGCTTGTCCGGTGAAGCCATCCGTGAAGTATAGACGAACCAAAGAATAATCGATTATCTGTGTTAGAGTCGATTTATGATCCTCGCCAACGATCCCTTCGCCCGGCTGCCTGAGGTGGCCTCTTTCGCCGTCACCAGCGCTTCTGTCGCCGACGGTGCCGCCTGGTCACCCGATCAGCTGGCCGGTAAGGACGTCTCACCGCACCTGAGCTGGAGCGGCGCCCCGCGCGGCACGAAGAGCTACGCCGTCACCGTCTACGACCCCGACGCCCCCACCGGTTCCGGTTTCTGGCACTGGGCGGTGGCCGACATCCCGGCCGCGGTCACGGAGCTGCCGGAGGGCGCCGGCGACGACAGTGGCTCTGGGCTACCCGAAGGCGCCTTTCAGCTGCCCAATGACGCCCGCCTGGCCCGCTTCCTCGGTGCGGCACCGCCTGCCGGGCACGGCGTGCACCGCTACTTCGTCGTGGTGCACGCCCTCGCTGTCGAGTCGCTCGGCGTTCCGGCCGATTGCACGCCGGCGTTCCTCGGCTTCAGCATCGCCCAGCGCGTACTCGGTCGCGCTGTCCTGGTCGCCACGGCGGAAACCGCGGGCCCTGAACGCATCGAGGTCTCCCGGCTCATCCCGGCTCCCGCTGACGCGATCTTCGCCGTCTTGAGCGACCCGGAGGGCCATGTCGACATCGACGCGTCGGGAATGCTCCTCGCCGCGGAAGGCGATCCGGTCGAGCAGGCGGGTGACCGGTTCGTGGTGCACATGGACCGGGAGGCGCTCGGGGACGTGCCCTTGGGCAAGTACGACGTCGAGGTCGTCATCACCACCCTCGTCCCGGACGAGGAGATCGCCTGGACCGTCGAAGGCCGGGTCCGGCCGCATGCCCGGCACATCTACGGCTACCGGCTGAAGCCTGCCGAGGGCGGCACGCTGGTGACGTCGTACTACGACTGGTCGGAGGTCGGTGAGGAGTGGAAGGAGCGCATCACGTTCCCCGTGGTCCCGGAGTCGGCGCTCAAGGCCACGCTCGGGATTCTCGAGCGGACCGTGCGGCGCCGAGGCATTTCACCCACGCGCGGCGACTGAACACGGCAGAATGCCTCCGTGCGGAATATTCTCGTAGCGGTCGCCCTCGTCCTGCTCGGTGTCACCGGATGTCAGGGCGGGGTTTCCGGCCAAGCGGAGCCCGAAGGCGACAGTTTCGCGATCAAGGACGGGTCGCGGCTGCGGTTCCGCCCGGTCCTGACGGAGTTCCCGCCGGGTCCGGCGACCGGCGCGGCGACCAACCGGCAGAGCACCGATCCCGCCGGACAGCAGGCCGCCGCGGCGGCACTGGACTGCTCGGAGGGGCCGGACCCGCTGGACGGCCGTGACGATCCGGCGCTCCCGCTGATCAGCTGTGACCGCGTGCAGGGCACCAAATACCTGCTCGGCCCGGCCTTCCTCACCGGGGCCGACCTCAGCCGCGCGAACGTCCGGCTCGATTCGCAGTCGGGTGGCCCGCTGGTCGGGCTCAGCTTCACCGACGCGGGCGGGCGGACGTGGGCCGACTGGACCGCGGCGAACGTAGGCAAGCAGGTCGCGATGGTGCTGAAGAGCCGGGTGCTGACCGCGCCGATGATCCAGTCCGCCATCACCGGCGGGGAAACCCAGATCACCGGCAAGTTCACCATGTCCGACGCCCGTCAGCTGGCACGGGACATCGCCGGGGCCTGAGCTCTCGGGAGGGCGCGGAATACGATCACGCAACCCGACGTTTGAGCGTTCAACTACTTGAGGAGTTGGACATGGGTTACGAGATCCTGGGCACCCCGCAGGCGCCGACCTTCGGCCTGGACACGTTCGGCGACGTCGAGAACGGCGCCGACGGCCAGCCGGTGAGCCAGGCCGAAGCCATCCGCCAGGTCGTGGCCGAGGGCGTCCTCGCCGACCAGGTGGGCGTGGACTACTTCGGTGTCGGCGAGCACCACCGCGCCGAGATGGCGGTGTCTTCGCCGGACGTCGTCCTGGCCGCGATCGCGGGGCAGACCGAGCGGATCCGGCTGGGCACGGCGGTCACGGTGCTCAGCTCGGACGACCCGGTGCGCGTGTACGAGCGGTTCGCCACGCTGGACGCCGTTTCCCGGGGGCGCGCCGAAGTCACGCTCGGCCGGGGATCGTTCACCGAGTCGTTCCCGCTGTTCGGGTACTCGCTGGAGGACTACGAAGCGCTCTTCGCCGAGAAGCTCGACCTGTTCACGCATCTGCAGGGGGAGAAGCCGGTCGACTGGTCCGGGACCGTCCGCCCCGCGCTGGAAGGCGCGCAGGCCTTCCCAGTCACCGAATCGGGCAGTCTGCCCGCGTGGGTCGGGGTCGGCGGCACGCCGCAGTCGGTGGTCCGCGCGGCCGCGTACGGCCTGCCGCTGGTGATGGCCGTGATCGGTGGGTCTCCGGAGCGGTTCACCCCGCTCGCGGACCTGTACCGGCGCGCGGTCAAGGAGGCGGGCCACCAGGAGCTGCCGATCTCGATGCACAGCCCCGGCCACGTCGCCGAGACCGACGAACTCGCCGTCGCCCAGCACTTCTCGCATCACCAGGCCGCTTTCGCCAAGATCGGCGCCGAACGAGGCTGGGGCCCGATGTCCAGGGCCGACTACGACGCCATGGCGGGACCGCGCGGCGCGCTGTTCGTCGGGTCTCCGGAAACCGTCGCGCGGAAGATCGCGTGGGCGGCGCGGACCCTCGGCCTGTCGCGATTCCAGCTCAAATACAGCGTCGGCGCGCTTCCGCACGAGCAGCGTCTGAACTCGATCCGGCTTTACGGCGAGCAGGTCGTCCCGCGCGTGAAGGAGCTGCTCGGCTAGCCTCGGAGGCGTGGTGTTCGATTCCGAGCGATTCGACCTTCAGCCGTACACCGGTTTCGACATGTCCCGCTATGTCCGGCGGACGTATTGCAGCTGGGAGGATTCCGGCTGGGAGTCACTGCTCGTCCAGCGATTCGACCACGTTCCCGTCGCCGAGGACATGCGGCTGCCCGGCGTCGCGGATCTGCATCTGGTCCTGCCGCTTTCGGGGCGGGCGGTGATGGAGAGCCGCGGCGAAGGCCGGTGGAACCGGCACCAGTGGGGGCCGGGACGGCTCGAGCTCGCCGTTCCCGGCATGCCGCTGCAGCGCCGCTACCGCGGTGACGAAACGATGCGAAGCCTGCAGGTGCACATCCCGGGCACCACGGTGGAGCCGGTGGCCGCCCGGCTGGGCGGCCGCGCGGTGGACCACGAGGCGATGGCCGCGTCCGTGGCCGGGGGAGACCCGCTGCTCGACGAGCTGGTCCGGGCGGTCGGGAACGCCGGGGAGCAGGACGATCTCTACGCCGAATCCGCGGCTGCCTTTCTCGCCGTGCATCTGCTCACCCGCCACGCGCGGAAACCGGAGCCGCCGAACGCGGGGCGGGAGGACCAGCGGGTTCGCGCCGCGGCGGCGATGATGCGCGACCGGCTGTCCGAACCGCTCACCGTCGCCGAAATCGCCGGGGAAGTGCATTTGAGCGTCTACCACTTCATCCGGGTCTTCAAGGAGAAGACCGGCCAGACCCCGCACCGTTTTCTCGGCGGGCTACGGATGGAGGAAGCGCGAAGGCTGCTGCGCGACACGGATCTCCCGATCGCCGCCATCGCGGGCAGATGCGGATTCGCCACTCCCGGCGCCTTGTCGGCCGCTTTCCTGAAGCACACCGGGTCGCGCCCGTCGGAGTACCGCAATTCCTGATCGCCGCCGCGCAATCCGGCGCATGGTGACGCCGTCCGCCCGTTCCTAGGGTGAGCCTTATGAGTGGAATGCAGTCGTACGACGTCACCGCCGAATCGACGGCGCCACCCGCCGCGGTGTGGGCACTGTTGCTGGACGCCCGCAGCTGGCCGGTCTGGTCACGGGTGGGTTCCCTGGAAGTCGCCGCGTCGCAAGGACTTTCCGCCGACGGACGCGACGGTGTCGGCGCGGTGCGTGCCTTCCGCACCGGCAAGACGGTCACCAAGGAGCGGATCACCGCCCTCGACCCCGAACGACGCTTCGCTTACGAGGGCGTGGACGTCCCGGTGATGGTCGATTACCAGGCCTCGGTCGATCTGTGCGAAACACCCGGCGGCGGAACCCGGATCCGCTGGCACGGAACGTATCGCGTCGGCAAGGGCAACGCGTGGATCTTCCGTTGGTACCTTCGCCGCTTCATGCGGGACATGGCGACCGGGCTCGCCGAGCACGCCGGCGGCCCGGTCCGGAGGCCATGACGAGGAATCAGTGCCGATGGGCGGCTTCGCGGTGGAAGCCCGCGATCATCGCTTCGGTGCTCGGCGGGTTGAAGGGCTGGCCGAGGGTGCGCATGAGTGAGTTCACGCTGGGGCGGTACATCCCGGTCTTGCAGTAGCGGGAACCCTCGAAGACACCGACCGTGCCGCCGTCGGGGGAGGGCTTGCCGAGCCAGGCGTACCACTTGGCCCGGCGGTCCTTCATCTGCTGGGCCGTGAGCGCGGAAGCGTTGGGCTCCCGGGGCTCGCGGGTGTCGCAGGTGCCGTAATCGTATTCGTCGGCGAGCCCGCCGATGGAGTGCCCGAGTTCGTGGGCGACGATCTGGCTGGCCTGGAGGTTGCCGCCCGAGGAGGTCGCGACCCCGCCGCCGGCGCCGCCGTACTTCGTCGTGTTCGCCAGCATGATGACCTGATCGACGTCCGGCGCGGCCGCGGCGTACTGGTTCGCCTTGGTTTCGTTGACGCACAACAGCCGTTCGATGCCGCCGCACCAGAAGTAGGAGCCCAGTGCGGTGTTGCGCCGCACCCCCTGGGTCGGGTCGTTGGTGATGCCGGACTGCGGTGACACCACGTCGACCTGCCAGAGGTTGAACTGCTTGCGGTGGCTCTTGTACGGCTCGATGGCGAACAGCGCCGCGACGCTGTTGCGGACGTGCTGCGAGTAGGTGCCCAGCTGCGTCGAGGTGTAGCCGTCACCGACGAAGACCAGGTCGAAGGTGGTCTCGCTGGGGCCGTTGGTTTCGATCGGGGTCACCGCGGCGGCGCTCGCGATCTGCCGCGGCGCGGCGGATCTGTCCGAAGCGGGCCGGGTGACGTCCACCCGGGTGATGGTCCCTCCTGGTTCGAAGGCCTCCATCGACGTCGTGAATCCGGGCGCCGCCGACGCCGTCGCGGGAACGAGCCCGGCGACGAGGGTGGCGGTCAGCGCGACCATCAGGCAGGCGCGTCGCATGCGTACTCCTTGCGGGGACGAGGGGGAGTACGAAAAACGATCCCGACTTTCGACGGCTTCCGGCACATCCCAAGTGGCCATAAGGTCCGCGTGATGGACGTCGAGTTACGTCACCTTCGCGTGGTGTGCGCCGTCGCCGACGCCGGCAGCATCACGCGCGCGGCGATCGGGCTCGGGAGCACCCAGCCCGCGTTGACCGCCGCCGTGCAGCGGATCGAGCGCGCGTTCGGGGGAACCTTGTTCGTCCGAGGCCGGGACGGGGTCTTCCCAACGGCGTTCGGTGAATGTGTGCTCGTCCGTGCCCGCGCCGTCCTCGCCGCGGCGGACACGATGCACCGGGACGCGGCGCGTTTCCTGGCGGAAGGCGAGAAGCGTCCGGTCGCGCTGGGTGGGATCGGCGGTTCGATGGTCGTCGAGCTGGCGGACCGGCTCGGTGATTCCGGCCGGGGGCAAGCGGTTTCGGTGACCACCGAGTTCTCGCCGTTGCGGTTGCTGGATCTCGTGGCAGGCGGGCAACTCGACGCCGCCGTGGTCGCCGACTATCCCGGGCACAGGCTGCCGTCGGCCCCCGGGGTGGCGTCGCGGCCCTTGGCCACGCAACCGGTGTTCGTGGCGATCGCCGCGGACCATCCGGCCGCCCGCCGCGCCGAGATCGACCTCGCCGACCTGGCCGCGGAGCGGTGGGTGCTCGGGCCGTCCGACGGTGCCGGCTGGCCGGAGTGCTTCGAGGAAGCCTGTGCCCAGGCGGGATTCCGGCCGCTGGTCGCGCACCGGAGCACCGAGTTGCGGCCCCTGCAACGCCTGATCGCCGCCGGCCGGGCGATTTCCCCGTGCCAAGTCACCTTTCCCACCTCACCCGGGATAGCGATCCGGCCCCTCGCGGACGATCCGCTGTGGATGCGGTATCTGATCGCCTGGAGCACGGAAGGCGCGTTCGGCGCGGAAAGCGATGTCTTGATCGCCGCGGCCGAAGCGGCCTACCGGTCCGACACCGAAAGCAGTCACCCCTACCGGCGTTGGCTCGAACGTCGCGAACAACCCGCCCGGCGTGCCATCGGGTGACACCTGGTCGGGGAATTCCCCTTGTCGCGCAGTGGTCTTAGCCTCGGATCACCTCATCGACGAAGGGTAAGAAATTGCGTCTGCGCGCCCTGCTGGCCGCTGCTGTCCTGACCATCACCACCGCTCCGGCCGCGTTCGCCGCGCCGGACGTCGCCCACGGCACCGATGTCCCACCAGGGCAGTTCGGGTTCGTCGCGAAGATCGCGATGACGAAGATCCCCCGCCCGGACGGCTCGACCTACAGCAGTTACTGCACGGGTGCGCTGGTCGCGCCCGGCTGGGTCGTCACCACCGGGCACTGCTTCCACGACGCGCACCGCAAGCGCGTCGCGGGCAAGGTGCCGTATCCCACCTTGGTGACGCTGGGCCTCGTCGACGAGACGATCGAGTCAGGCGTGGCCCGCAAGGCGACCGAAGTGCTGCAGGCGAAGGAAAACGACGTCGCGCTCATCAAACTGGACACCCCGGTGACCACGGTGACCCCGCTGACGGTGAACCGCGTTCTCCCGAAGATCGGCCAGCAGCTGACGCTGGCGGGGTGGGGCAGCCTGACCGCCAAGAACCCCGCTCCGGCCACCCGGATGCAGCAAGGCACGGTCCAGGTGGCGACGGTGGCCCCGACGACGATCGGTGTCCGCGGCGCGGCACCCTCGATCACGACCAGTGCCTGCACCTACGACTCCGGCGCGCCGTACTTCGTCCCGGGAGGCACCAGCGGCACCTTGGTCTCGCTGGAGGCCACCGGGCCGGAGTGCCCGCACGCCGGGATCGAGACGACCTCGCGCGCGGACGTCATCGCGGACTGGATCGCCACCCGGACGGGCTAACGGGCCGTTTCGTCCGGTGGCGGACAGGGTAGTGGCGTGAGCAGGAGGTAGTGCGATGACGAATGCTCGAATGACCGCGCCTCCGGCGCCGCCGAACCCCATGCCGCCGGACCCCGGTGTACCCGACCCCGGGATCCCCGAGCCGGTCCCGGACCCTGGCAGGCCGGAGCCGGTCCCGGATCCCGGGGTGCCCGAACGGGTCCCCGATCCGGGGCCGGACCGCCCGGTTCCGGAACCCGAGAGCCCGCCGGAAGCCCAGCCGGGACCGGCGGGACTCAGAGGGTGAACGCGAGCCAGAGCGCGAGCCAGGCGCAGGCCGCGACCGCGACCGCGACGGCGACCACCCGCAGGCCGGCGGTGGCGATCCGGAGCGACGTGGTGCCGGTGTGGTGTCGGTGATTCCCCATGATTCCGCCCTCCTTCCAAGATCACCATCCGCTTTCGGTGCCTTCGCCGCCACCTGGGTGACCCCGTCCGGGTGAGCCCCCGCACTCAGAGCCAGTCGTTGTGCGCGGCGAAGATCCCCAGCTGGAACCGGCTGGAAACACCCGCGCGGTCCATCAGGTTTTCGAGATAGCGGAACAGGGTTCGCCTGCTGACGCCGAGTTCGGCGGCGATCTCGTCGTCCTTGCGCCCGGCGGCGAGCAGGAGCAGCAGTTCCCGTTCGGCCGGCCGGATCGGCTGCTCGGAAGTCCGTCCATACCGGTCGAGCGGAAGCGCGGCCGCCCAGGAGGTTTCGAACAGTCCCTCCAGCGCGGAGAAAAGGCTGCACGGGCGCACGATGACGATGGACTGGTTGCGATCCGCCTCGCGGATGGTCAGCGCGATGGTCGCCGCACGGTCGTCGAACAGCGTGAGTTTCACCGGGAGCTCGGGCAGGAGGCGGGCCTGTTCGCCGGCGCGCAGGCACGGCAGGATGTTCGCGGCGAGATAGCCGGGATCGCCGAGCGAAGCTCCACTGTAGACACAACGGTAGGTGATCCCGCGCCGTAGTTGGTCCTCCTCCAGCAGATTCCTGCGGCCGCCGGTGAAGTAGGGCGGGGAGTCGAGGCGGCGCACCTGATGCCGCACCGTGGTCGCGAGGTGCTGAAGCCGCGGGATGATGGCGTCGCCGGTGACCACTTCGAGCAGGTCCTGCGCGTTCGGCATCCCCGAATGCGCCCGACGGAAGGCACGGTACGCGGTCTGGACCGCGAGCCGCGCGTCGTGGAGTTCGGCCTGCCGTCGAGTGGTCAGCGCGGTGAGCGCTTCGCTGGGATTCGCCGGGAGGTATTCGGCCCCGTCCACTCCGGCCGACACCGCGAGCCCGGCGTCGGCCAGCTCCTTCAGTGCCAGCTGGACGGTCTCCGCGTCGTCCTCCCGCCAGGCCAGCTCGTCGGCGGTGACGGGCGCGCTTTCGAGCATCCGCCGGTAGATCCGGGCGGCGGTCTCGCCGAGACCCAGTCTGGCCAGCTGCGCGCCGAGCCCATCCGGAGAAGTCGTCGATCCCACTTTCCACCTGCCTTCTCAGCGGTCCGGGAGTGGTGGCGCCACCACTCCCGGACCGGTTCGCCGAAACCTAGACGCCCGACGTGTCGCGGATCCAGGTGCGGTTCGCCGAGATGCTGGTGTGCGTCGAGGTGTCCACCTTGTTGCCGGCGATGTGCACGCCGACCTGCTTGCCGCCGACGAAGACCGGACCGCCCGAGTCGCCGCCGTTGGTCAGCCCGTCGCCCCGGCGGGCCTTGATCAGTCCACTTCCGACACTGGTCACCGTCATCCGGGCGACCTTCAGGTAGCGCTGCAGGTCACCGTCTTCGTTGTAGCCCCAGCCGTAAACGTGTTCGGTGTCGCCGACGGCGACCGAAGTACCGAGGGACGCGTACGTCGTGCTCACCGAACGGTCGAGCCTCAGCAGCGCGATGTCGGCGCCGTTGGAGGGCGTGTGGATGTCGGTCACCACGGCGTACGTTCCGGCCCGATGATCGACGTCGCCCACCCGGACGGAGTAATCGGCGCCGGGTTCGTCGACGCAGTGCTCGGCCGTGAGCACCCAGTGGGCGCTGATGATCGAACCGGAGCACCACTGGCTGCCGTTCTGTTCGATCATGGCGGCCCACGGGCCGGACTGGGCGTATTCGCCGTCGATGATGGGGGCCGCGACGGCGGCGGGAGCGACCGTCGTGAGCCCGGCCGCGCACAGCAGGGCGGTGAGGAGACCTCGGATGCGCATGGGTGCCTTCCAATGCAGGGAAATCGGGGAAAGGAAATCGACGGGTCACCCGTTTTGCGGCCGTGACGGATCGCCAGGGATCGCCCGGCCGGATCCGAAATCGGTTTCCCATGCTAGGCAGGCGGATACGGCGGTAGATAGCGACTAAAGACGGGAGAAGACCGCGCCGGGCGGCACCGGACCTGCACTTTCGGCACGAGAGTGCCGATGGCACCGATGTGTCACGGGGGAGCCCCTGAAGTACGTGAAGGCCCCCTTCACTGCGCTAGACGCAATGAAGGGGGCCTTCACGTACTTCGGAAGTTATCTCGCGGTCATCGACGACGGGGCCTGGCGTCGAGCAGTTCCTCGGCGAGCAGGATCGTCCGCTCCGAAAGCGTGGCGGACAAACGCTCGACCGACTCGCCGATCCGGTCCGCCTCCCGGCGCACTCCCTCACCCGCGGCCACGTTGTGCCGCTCGGCGAGGCCCGCGAGCCTGCTGCCGGAGATCAGGACGAGATCGGCGAGCCGCTCGCCCAGTTCGGTCAGCCGGTTCGCCGCCCGGCCGGCGCGGCGCGCCACGAGGTCTTCGGTCTCCCGTCGCAGCTCCCGGACCGCGGACCTCGACTCGTTCGTCGTCCCGGTGAGTGCGGACCTCAGGGTTTTCGTAACGTCCATCAGGGATCGACCTCCACGCGGCTAGCCTGGATTTGAGTGTACAGCTGTACTCCGTATTCACGGAATACTCGATCTTGTATTCGTTCGCAGGAAACAAAAGCGGTGAAACTGGGCGTACGTGCGTAAGCGCAGTCGCTGCCAGGCCGGGCGCTCGCAGATGGCAGTCGAGAAATTTCTGAAAGATGTCAACTTCTTGCGTTTTGTCTCCGGGTTGTTGCATGCTCGTACGGCTCTGGCTCCCTCCCCGCCGTCTCAAAGAAGAGAAGACGCCATGACACGTATGCGCCTGTCCCGGCTCATCGCCGGTCTCCTGGTCTCGGGGCTTTCCGTCGCCGGACTCTCCCTCGCTTCCGCCGCGAGCGGGCCACCTCCCGACCCTGTTCCGGCGGCGCTCGCCGAAGTGCCATTGACCCGCACGGTGTCGGCGAGCAGCGCGCTGCCCGGTTATCCCGTCGCGAACGCCGTCGACGGGAATCAGGAGAGCTACTGGGAATCGGCCGGCAACGCGTTCCCGCAGTGGATCCAGGCCGACCTCGGCACGGCGAAATCCCTCTCGCGGATCATGCTGAAACTGCCCGCGGGCTGGGAATCCCGCACCCAGACGCTGGCCGTGCGCGGAAGCACCGACGGCACGGCGTTCACCGACCTCGCCGCGCCGACCGGTTACGCGTTCGCTCCCGGAACCAACACCGTCACCATCCCGATGACCGCGTCGGCCCGCTACGTGCGGCTGCAGGTCACCGCGAACTCGAGGTGGCCCGCCGCGCAGCTCGCGGAATTCGAGCTGTACGGGCCGGACACCGGCGACACGCAGGCCCCGAGCGCGCCGGCGAATCTCGCGCTGACCGAGCCCACCGCCGGCCAGATCCGGTTGACGTGGTCGCCCTCGGCGGACAACGTCGGTGTCTCCGGCTACACCGTCTATCGCGACGGGACGCCGGTCACCACGATCACCGGCACCACCTTCACCGAGTCCAGGCCCACGGGGACCCGGGTCGAGTACTTCGTGCGCGCCAAGGACGTGGCGGGCAACGAATCCGGCGACAGCAACCACGTCGTGCGCTCCGGGACGAGCGCGGGCGCGAACCTGGCTGCGGGCAAACCGATCGAGGCCACGTCGACGGTGCATGCGTTCGTCGCGGCCAACGCCAACGACAACAACACCGCCACGTACTGGGAATCCGCCGCGGGCTACCCGAACGCGCTGACGGTGAAGCTCGGGGTCGACGCGGACGTCGACTCGGTCGTGGTGAAGCTCAACCCGGACGCGATCTGGGGCGCGCGGACACAGAACTTCGAGGTCCTCGGTCGTCCGCAGGGGTCCACCGCGTTCACCGCGCTGTCGCCGCGAGCGGACCACCGCTTCGACCCGGCCGGCCACCGGAATTCGGTGGTCATCCCGGTCAGCGGACGCGCCGCGGAGGTACGCCTGCAGTTCTTCGCCAACTCGGGTGCCCCCGGCGGTCAGGTCGCGGAATTCCAGGTGATCGGCACTCCCGCGCCGAACCCGGACCTCGTCGTCACCGGCACGACCTGGACGCCGTCGAACCCGACGGAGACCAGCAGGCTCGCCGTGTCGGCGACGGTGAAGAACACCGGCACCGCGAACGCGGCCGCCACCACCGTGAACGTCAGCCTCGGCGGCACCGTCGCCGGTGACGCACCGGTCGGGGCGCTCGCCGCCGGCGAGTCCGCCACGGTCACCGTCGACGCGGGAACGCGTCCGCAGGGCACGTACACCGTGGCCGCCACCGCCGACCCGGCGGGCAAGGTGGCCGAGCAGGACGAAACGAACAACACCTACACCTCACCGATGCCGCTGGTGATCGCCCAGTCGCCGGGGCCCGACCTCGAGGTCACCGGCGTCACCTCGAACCCACCCAATCCGGCGGCCGGTGCCGCGGTGTCCTTCACCGTCGCGGTGCGCAACCGCGGCACGAGCGGCGCGGGCGCTTCGGTGACCCGGCTGGCGGTCGGCGGCACCACGCTGACCGGCACCACCGGGGCGATCGAGGCGGGCGCCACCGTGAACGTCGCGATCTCGGGCACGTGGACCGCCGTCGACGGTGGGGCGACCCTCACCGCGACGGCCGACGCGAACGGTACGGTGACGGAGACCAACGAGTCCAACAACAGCCTCTCGCGGGCCATCGTCGTGGGCCGCGGCGCGGCGGTCCCGTATGTCGAATACGAGGCGGAAGCCGCGCAGTACCAAGGACAGCTGCTGGAAGCCGACCCGCTTCGCACCTTCGGCCACACGAACTTCGCGACCGAATCCTCGGGCCGCAAGTCCGTGCGGCTGGCGAATCAGGGCCAGTACGTGGAGTTCACGTCGGCGAACCAGGCGAACTCGATCGTCGTGCGCAACTCCATTCCCGACGCCCCCGGTGGTGGTGGGCAGGACGCGACACTCAGCCTGTACGTCAACGGGACTTTCGCGCAGAAGCTGACGCTGTCGTCGAAGCACAGCTGGCTCTATGGCAGCACCGACGATCCCGAAGGCCTGACCAACACCCCGCAGGCCAACGCGCGCCGGTTGTTCGACGAGTCGCACGCGCTGCTGGCGCAGTCGTATCCACCGGGCACGAAGTTCAAGCTGCAACGGGACAGCGGTGACAACGCGACGTTCTACATCGTCGACCTCATCGATCTGGAACAGGTCGCTCCCGCGTCGGAGAAGCCCGCGAACTGCGTGTCGATCACGGAGTACGGCGCCGTGCCGAACGACGGGAACGACGACTCGGCGGCGATCCAGCGCGCGGTGACCGACGACCAGAACGGCGTGATCGGCTGTGTCTGGATCCCGGCGGGGCAATGGCGGCAGGAGAAGAAGATCCTGACCGACGACCCGAACGTGCCCAACGGCGGCGGCCAGTACAACCAGATCGGTATCTCCCACGTGACGATCCGCGGTGCGGGCATGTGGCATTCGCAGCTGTACTCGCAGATCGAGCCGCAGAACGCGGGCGGCATCAACCATCCGCACGAGGGCAATTTCGGGTTCGACATCGACAAGAACACGCAGATCTCCGATATCGCCATCTTCGGTTCCGGCCGGATCCGCGGCGGCGACGGCGGCGCGGAAGGCGGTGTCGGTCTCAACGGCCGCTTCGGTACCGGCACGAAGATCTCCAACGTGTGGATCGAGCACGCCAACGTCGGTGTGTGGGTCGGCCGGGACTACAGCAACCTGCCTGCGCTCTGGGGCCCCGGTGACGGCCTCGAGTTCAGCGGCATGCGGATCCGGAACACCTACGCCGACGGCATCAACTTCACCAACGGCACCCGGAACTCGAAGGTGTTCAACTCGTCGTTCCGCACCACCGGTGACGATTCGCTCGCGGTGTGGGCGAACCAGTACGTGAAGGATCCGTCGCAGGACATCGCGCACGACAACGTGTTCGCCAACAACACGATCCAGCTCCCGTGGCGTGCCAACGGGATCGCGATCTACGGCGGCTACGGCAACAAGATCGAGAACAACGTCGTCCACGACACGATGAACTACCCGGGCATCATGCTGGCGACGGATCACGACCCGCTGCCGTTCTCCGGGGAGACGCTCATCGCGAACAACGCCCTGTACCGCTGCGGTGGTGTGTTCTGGGGCGAACAGCAGGAGTTCGGCGCGATCACGTTCTTCGCGCAGGGCAAGGACATCCCCGGGGTGGTCCTGCGGGACACGGAGATCCACGATTCGACCTACGACGGTGTCCAGTTCAAGACCGGCGGCGGCGTCGTGACCGCGGCCCTCAGCGGCGTCAAGATCGACAAGTCGAACAACGGAGCGGGCATCCTCGCGATGAGCGGCGCCCGCGGTAGTGCGACCTTGACGAAAGTGACGATCACGAACTCCGCGAACGGCGACATCGTCCGTGAGCCGGGGTCGCAGTTCGTGATCACCGGCGGGCCGGTGCCCGCGGTGGTCTCGTCGGGCCGCCGCACGCGGTAGGCCGGAAGTGATTCGGGGCCGGAGCGGGAGACCGCTCCGGCCCTTTGTCATGCCTAGGGGCTCAGACCCGCGACGGCCAACCGGAACAGGCGGTCCGCCTGCGCGGCGGGATCCGGGTAGTGCTCGGTGGCCAGGACGATGCCGACGATCAGGGTGATCAGATCGGCGACCGTGACGTCCGGAGACACCACGCCGTCCTGTGCGGCCCGTCGCACGAGCGGATCCCCGGCTTCCTCGATGGCGGCGGAACAAGAGTTCTCGTGTTCCAGGGGACCGTCGTAAGCGAGCGCGGCCGCCAAACCGCGGGCGGAGACGCAATAGGTGACGACCTCGTCGAGCCAGGTCAGGAGCGCCTTCCGGCTGTCGTCCTTTCCGGTCAGTTCGACGGCGCGGGCGCACAACGCCGCGATCCGGTTCGCGGAGACCGCCTCCAGCAGTGCCCGCCGGGTGGGGAAGTGGCGCCGGACGGTCGCCGAGCCGACGTTGGCGGTCCGCGCGATCTGCTCCAGGGAGGCGCCGGAGCCGTGGGCCGCGACCTCCTCCTCGGCGACCGCGAGGATGCGCGCGTAGTTGCGCCGTGCGTCGGCACGCCGGCCGTCGGACATGTCTTCACCTCGGAGTTTGCGTAAGTGGTGGGCCCCGCCATATCGTAGCGGACGATAAGTGGCGGGCCCCGCCACTTAGTCGACCGAAGGAGTCACCATGTCCCCATCGCCCGTTTTGGTCACCGGCGCCACCGGCAGGCAGGGCGGTGCGACCGCTCGTGCCCTGCTCGCGGCCGGTGTTCCCGTCCGAGCGCTGGTGCGCGACCCGGCCAGGGCGAAAGCCGCCGAAGCGCTCGGCGCCGAACTCGTCGTCGGCGACCTCCGCGACGTCGATTCCGTGATCCGGGCGGCCAAGGGCGCCCGCGCCGTCTTCTCGGTACAGATGCCGGGCATGAACGCCGACGGATTCGATTTCGCCGGCGAGGTGGCTCAAGGCGTCAATCTCATCGAGGGCGCGAAGGCGGCCGGGGTGCCGCAGTTCGTGCACACCTCCGTTTCGGGCGCCGGTCAGCACGTCGAGGCGGAGGGATGGGCCGAGGGGCGCTGGGCGTCGATGGAGCCGACGCTGGATGCCAAAGCCGCGATCCAAGACCATCTCCGCGAAGCCGGATTTCCTCAGTGGACCCTGCTGAAGCCGGGTTTCTTCATGGAGAACTTCCTGCCCGACATGAAGTTCCTCTTCCCGCGCGGGGTGGACGGCGGTCTGGTGAGCGTCATCAAGCCGTCGACGTCACTGTCGCTGGCCGCCGTCGACGACATCGGCACCGCGGCCGCCGCGGTCATCGCCGAACCGGAGCGGTTCACCGGGGTCGAACTGGAGTTGGCGAGCGACTTCCTGACCATGGCGGAGATCGCCGAGGTCCTTTCCTGCGTGCTGGGCACCCCGCTGGCGGCACCGGACATGACCGTCGAGCAGGCGGTCGCCGCCGGGATGCCGCCGATGGGCGCCTCGCACGAGTGGCTGAACGTGGTCGGCCAGCCCGGACGTCCGGAATACGCGCGGGAACTCGGCCTCCCGCTCACCGGATTCGCCGACTGGGCGCGGAAATATCTTGCGTAGTGCGTGATCGTTGAGGCATGCGCATCGAGCCTCTGCTGGACCATCTCGACCGGGAAGATCCCGGCGGCGTCCTCGGGTTGTACCTCTACGGTTCCGCCGCGGCGGGTGGGCTCAAACCGGACAGCGACATCGATCTGCTGCTGGTCACCCGCCGCTCGCTCGGCGCATCGGAACGCGCCGCGCTGGTGTCCCTGCTGGTGCGGCTTTCGGGTTGGCGTGGCCACGCCGCCCGATTCCCGGACGCGGCGGACCGCCGTCCGATCGAACTGACGGGGATCGTCGCCGGGGACAAGCCGTCGCGCCGTGATTTCCAGTACGGGGAATGGCTTCGGGAAGACCTCGTGCGAGGTCGTCTTCCCCGGCCTGTGGAGGATCCCGACGTCGTGATCCTCGCGGCCACCGCCCATGCGGCGCATCGCGTTCTGCGCGGCCCCGCGCTCGCCGAACTCCTCGATCCGGTGCCGCGGGAGCTGCTCCGTCACTCGGCGCTCGGCGTCGTTCCCGGTCTGTTGGCCGAGATCGAAGGCGACGAACGCAATGTCCTGCTCACGCTCGCGCGCATCGTCGTGACCGTCGAGACGGGCGGGATCGTCTCGAAGGACGCCGCGGCGGCGGCCGTCGCGCCGACGCTCGACGGCGACGGCCGCGCGCTGCTCCAGCGGGCGCGAGCGGGCTACCTCGGTACGGCTTCCGATGACTGGACCGGACTTTCGGCCGAGGTGGTCTCGCTCGCACGTGCGCTCGCGGCCCGGGCGAAGGGGGTTTGACAAAGCGGAACGATGCTCCGTCTGTTTGTGGAACAGCGCTCGGCCTAGCCTAGTTGACAAGTCCCATAGGTGACTAGTCTACTAGTGACATGGTTCTTTCCCGCCTCATCCTGGGGTTGCTCGCTCTCGCGCCCATGACCGGCTACGACCTCAAACGTCATTTCGAATCGACCGTCGGGCACTTCTGGGTGGCGGACAAGGCGCAGATCTATCGCACCCTCGCCCGGCTCGTCGCGGACGGGCTCGCCGAGGTCGAGACCGTCGCCGGCGCCGGGGCGCCGGACCGGCAAGAACACCGCATCACCGTCGCGGGGCGGACGGCGCTCGCCGAATGGCTGGCGAGCGAACCCGAGCGGCACGTCGAACGCGATCCGTTCCTCGCGCGGGTGTTCTTCGGTGCGGATCTCGACGACGACGCCTTCCGCTCCCTCCTGACTGCCCGCCGCGAGGCGACCCGGGCGCGGCTGGAGCGATTCGAACGGACGCGGGCGGACGCCGACGCGCCCGACCGGGCGGCCAGGCTGCGACTGTCCACACTGGACTACGGAATCGCGAACCTGCGCGTCGAACTGGACTGGCTCGACGCGCTCGCGAAGGAGCTCGCGTGAACACGTTCCCCGAAGTGCATTCCGCCGGGACGGCCACGACGGAGCGGCCGGTGGTGCTGCTGCACGGCGGCAACGTCGCGAACTGGATGTGGGAGGCGCAGCTGCCCGCGTTCGGCGATCGGACGGTGCTCACGCCGGACTTGCCGGGCTTCGGCGAACGGGTCGGCGAGCGCTGGCCGGGCCTGGACGCGGTGGCGGACGACGTCGTCGCGAGAGTGACCGGGTACGGCGTCGACGGTCCGTTCGATCTCGTCGGCCTCTCCCTCGGAGCACTCACGGCTTTGCGCGTGCTGGCGCGGCACCCGGACCGGGTGAGTTCGGCGTTCCTGACCAGCGCGCCGCTCACGCCCGCCGGCGCCGGGATGCGCTTGTACTGCGCGGTGCAGTCGGCATTCTCGCGAGCCCGCTGGTACTGGCGCGCCCAAGCCGCCGTCTTCGGGCTTCCCGAAGATGCACGCGCCCGGTATGTCGAACACGGTCTCTCGGTGCGCCGCGAAACCGCGTCCGCGATGGCCGCCGAGGTGTGCGCGGGCGGGGTGCCCGCCGAGGTGGGCCGCTATACCGGGCCACTGCTCGCGACAGCGGGGGAGAAGGATTCCGCGGCGGTGCGACGATCCCTCGCGGCAATCGCGCGGGCCGCGCCCCAGACGCGGTCGCGGCTCGTGCCGGGGAGGCACCACATCTGGAATGTGGAGGATCCCGAGCTGTTCAACGGAGTCCTTCGCGCTTGGCTCGGGGGAGCCGTGGATCCGCGTCTTGTGAGCTGACCGCCGGGGCGACGGTGAGCGTGCCCGCGGCGGTGTCCAGTACGGCCAGCGGTCCCAGCGGAACGGAAAGCGGGTCCGCGCCGTGTCCGACGTCGATTCCGCCGAGGACCGGCACGCCCAGCGCGCCCACCCGGTCCTTGAGGACGTCGACGAGGGTCCAGCCGCGATCGGTGTAGTCCTCGAAGCCGGGAAACCGGCCGAGCGCGATCCCTCGTACGCCGTGGAGCGCGCCGGACCGGATGAGCTGGGTCAGCTGGCGGTCGACCTGCCCGAGGCCGATCGTCCGCTCGGCTTCGAGGAACAGGATGGCGCCTGCCAGCGAAGGCAGGCCGACGCCGACCGCGTGGGCGACGGTGCCGAGATTCCCGCCGACGAGGTCACCTGTGGCGGTGCCGGGCACTTCGGCCGCGACGGTCATGGCCTGCGGATCGCGGTGGAGGATGGCGGGCTCGCCGTCCATCAGCAGCCGCCGGGTCGCGGCCGCGGAACGGGAACCCGCCACGAAACCGTGGATCCCCGCCAGCCCGCAGTGCCGCCAGAGCGCGAGATGGAGGGCGGTGATGTCGCTGAAGCCGACCAGCGGCTTGGGGTCGGCCCGGACCGCGTCGAAGTCGAGATCGTCGGCGATGCGGTACGCGCCCGCACCGCCGCGGGTGGCGATCACGGCGCGGACGGCCGGATCGCGGAACGCGTCGTCGAGATCGGCCAACCGGTCTTCATCCCGGCCTGCCAGGTAACCCCGGCGATCGAGCGCGTGCGTCCCGATTTCGACGACCAGCCCCCAGCTTTCCAGGACGGCCGCGGTTTCGGCGACCTGCTCGCGGGTGGGAAAGCTGGCGGGGGAGACGAGGCGAACGTGATCACCCGGTCGCGGGATCGGCGCGATCAGGGTGCTGCGCGAGGCTGTCACCGGATGATCGTGTCAGAGCACCGGGATCTCCGCCCACACCGTTTTGCGTCCCGCGCGGGCGATCACACCCCAACGGTCGCTGATCGCCTCGACCAGTGCCAGCCCTCGCCCGTGGGGGCTCGTCGGATCCGCTTTGGCCACGCGGTACGGCCGGAGCCGAGGTCGGCGGTCGTCGACTTCGACGCGGACGACGTCCCGGCCCGAGGGTACGGAGACCCTGAGCTCGGCGACGCCGTCCGCGTGTTCGTGCGCGTTGGTGACCAGTTCCGTGGTCAGCAGCTCGGTGTCCGCGATGGTGGCGCGGCCGACCTCGCTCAGCCGCTCTCGCAGCCAGGCCCGGACCTCTCCCAGCGGCGGGGCGATGCCGGTGGGGAATTCGTAAGCCTGTCGTGTTCTCGTCATACCCACGCGTTCTCCTTAGCGGGTTTCCCAGCTTGGCCAAGAGCATGGGCGCAGTGAGGGAGTACCCAAGGGGTGCGGGGTTCACACGTGGGCGCGTCCGGTGATCGCGGTGACCCTGATCTCGACCCGCATCTTCGGCGCGCCGAGGGCCGGGACGCCGATCTCCGTCCAGATCGGCGCGCGGTCGCCCATGTGCTCGCGGAACTGCTCGACCATCACGCGGTTGTGGGTCTCGCCGAGGAAACCGGGAGTTTCCGGGACGTGGTACGAGTTCACGGCGATGACGTCACGCCAGGTGGCGCCCGCCGTGGCGAGGGTCCGCCCGACGTTCTCGAAGGCCTTGACGATCTCCTCTTCGAGCGATTCGGGGAAGTTCAAGTCGTCGTCCCAGCCGCCCTGCCCCGAGATCTCGACGCGATCGCCGACGCGCACCGCCTGGCTGTAGCGCATCACCTTCAGTTGCCGGTCGCCGTAGCCGGGTGTGGCGAAGAACTCCGGCTGGGTCATGGTGAATCCCCTCGTTGACTTCATGCTTGAAGTCAAAGTAGCACGATTTGACTTTACGTGTGAAGTGATCGAGCTCTGGGTAAGGTTCCGCCATGGCCACCCCGGACCCCGACGACGCGTTGTGGCTGACCCCTGCCGAAAAGGAGGCCTGGACCGGGCTGGTCTCCCTGGTCCTCTTGCTGCCGGGGCGGCTCGAGTCGCCGCTGCAGCAGGACGCCGGGCTGACGCTGTTCGAGTACCTGACCCTCAGTCATATTTCGGAGGCCCCGGACCGGCGGCTGCGGATGAGCGAGCTGGCCTACCTCGCCAACGGCTCGCTCTCGCGTCTGTCCAATGTGGTCAAACGCTTCGAGCAGCGGGGCTGGGTGGAGCGGACGCCGGATCCCGGAGACGGCCGGTACACGCTCGCCGTGCTCACCGACGACGGCTACGACGTGGTCGTCGCGGCCGCTCCCGCGCACGTCCGTTCGGTGCGGGAGCTCGTTCTCGACCCGTTGACCGCGGAGGATCAGCATGCGCTGGCGCGGATCGCCGCCAAACTGCGGACGCGGCCCGCCGACCTCGCTTAGGCACTGTCCTGAGAGGCAGTCGATTGTGCGCGCGAAGGGCCCTTGTGCACGCGTTCCGGACTCTGTTCCCCTGGCAGGGTTCAATTCACGCGAAGAGGGGGAACTCTCGTGTTCAAGAAGATATTCGCCGTCGTGTCGGTGTTTTTGATGGCACTCGTGGGTGTCGCGGGGACGGCACACGCCGGGATCGTGCAGTGGTCCGACGGTTACGAATCGAATCCCCATGGCGTATGGGAGCGGGGAATCCAAGGCGGTGACGGGCATTCGTGGTTCGACATCGGCATGGGCGTGGCGCGGACCGGCAACAACAACGGCTGGCTCTTCGCCGACAACGGCTGGTCGGCGATGAGGACCGCGAAGTCGCTCGCGAGTTTCCCGGCGAATCGATCGAATTGCGCCGCCGCGATCCACGCCGACCCGGTCGGCGGCGGGGCGAACATCGGCCTCGAGATCTGGGACCCCGTCGGCTGGCGGAAAATCTCCCACACGGTGAAGTGGATCGACGACCGGGCGGGTTATCAGATCATCACGCTGAACAATCTCAATCTGAACGGCGTGGGTACCGTCTATCTCCAGCCGATCTACGGCAACAACGGCGGGCCGGCGAAGTACATCCGCTTGGACGACGCGATCATCCAGTGCGTCTACTGATCGAGGTCTCGCCGAGGTATCGACCGTTGCGACATTCGGTGAGTATTCGCCGGTGAATTCGGATTTTTGCCCGGCGCGGTGACCACGGAAAACGCCGAAATCTTCGGCACCTCTCACACTGAAGAGTGAGAGGTGCCGAAGCGCCTTCGGCTGGACGGTGCAATGCGCACCTGGTCCGCGTAGCCCGGACCCTCGGTAACAGCCCCGTTGGGAACCTTGACACAGGGCGCTCCGGGTGAAGCCCGGTTCTCGCGCTAACGAAATGCGAAAAATTCCGTCTTCTTCAGGAGCCCACAGGTATTCCGGCTCCGGCCGGGTCTCGAAAGGGAAGTCCATGTCACGAAGACCATTGCTCGCCGTCCTGGCCGCCGTTTCGTCGATGCTCGCCTCCACCGCGGTCGCCGCCGCGGCTCCACCGGGAGTGGACCCGGCCACGCTCGATCTCACCCTGAACGCGGGGCAGAGCACGACCGTGACCAAGAACGTGACGACCTCGGCCGTGCCGCCGAATCCCGACCTCGTCCTGCTCGCGGACACCACGGGCAGCATGGGCGGGCCGATCGGCAACGTGCGGACGAACGCCGGCGCCATCACCGCCGACGTCCTCGCCGCGCAGCCGACCGCGCAGTTCGGTGTCGCCGAGTACAAGGACTTCACCGACTCGGTGCCGTTCAAGGTCAATCAGGGCATCACCGGGGACACGACCGCCGTCCAGACGGGGATCAACCAATGGGCGGCCTCGGGCGGCGGGGACACGCCGGAGGCGAACTTGAACGCGCTCTACCAGCTCGCCACCGGGGCGGTCGCCTTCCGGCCGGACGGCACCCGCATCATCGCGTGGTTCGGCGACGCGCCGTCGCACGACCCGAGCGGCGGGCACACCCTGGCCCAGACCATCGCGGCGTTGCAGGCGGCGAAGATCCGCGTGGTCGCCGTCAACGTCGGCGCGCTCGACGCCACGGGGCAGGCTTCCGCCATCACCTCGGCCACGGGTGGCGTGCTGCTGAACAACGTCCCGGCCGGTCAGGTCTCCCAGGCCATTTTGGACGGTATCAAGTCCATCGAGGTCACGGTGACCCCGAAGGTGACCAGTTGCGACCCGCAGCTCACCGCCACGAACGATCCGGGCAGCGTCAAGGTGACCAGCGGCGGGGTGGCCACGTTCACCGAGACGATCAAAGCCGCCGCCGGTGCCGCTCCCGGTACCTACCAATGCGTCGTCGACTACCAGGTCGACGGGGTTTCGCGAGGGTACATCGAGACCACGACCGTGCGCGTGCTCGGCTTGAGCATCGACGACGTGACCGTCGGCGAAGGCTCCGGTGGCGCGCAGGTGCCGGCGACGTTCACGGTGTCGCTGCTCGGCGGCCCCAGCCCGAATCCGGTGACGGTCCAGTACGCGACCGCCAACGGCACCGCGTCCGCGCCCGCCGACTACACGGCGGCGAGCGGGATGGTCACGTTCGCTCCCGGCCAGACGGCCAGACCGGTGACCGTCCTGGTCAACCCGGACACCGTCGACGAGCCGAACGAGACGTTCACGGTGAACCTCTCGGCCCCGTCGGGCGCCGGCCTCATCGACGCGACCGGCGTCGGCACGATCGTCGACGACGACCGTGACGGCGTCTTCTCCTGCACCGGCACCGCGGCGAACGTCCTCGGGGTGACCGCGGCGCGGGCCAACCCGGCGAACCTGCCCTGTGCCGACGACAGCAGCACCGTCGCCGCCGCGACGCTCAACGCCGGCCTGATCAAGGTCGACACCAAGGTGCTGACCGCGTCGACCGATCTCACGCCGGACGACCAGTCGGCGGCTCCGGCCGCGGGCGATCGCGCGCTGGCGTCGGCCAAGATCGACAAGACGGTGATCAGCACGCTCGGGCTGACCGTCGAACTCGGCGTGATCCAGTCACAGGCGACCGCGACCTGTCAGCCGTCGCCGGGCGGGCTCGCGCCGGTGCTGGCGGGCAGTTCGCACGTCGCCTCGCTGAAGATCAACGGCGAGTCGATCACCGTCGGGTCGGCGCCGCTGACCATCCCGCTGGTCATCGGTTCGCTGAAGCTCAACGGCCAGACCGTGGCGAACGGCGTGGTGAAGCAGCAGGCCGTCGCGCTGGACACCGCGCTCGCGAAGATCGTGCTCGCGGAGTCCCAGGCCGACGTGCACGGAACCCCGGCACATCCGGCGGGCAACCCCTGCCGTCGCTGAGCCGCTGAATCCCGCCGGGACGGAACCTCGTCCGTCCCGGCGGTTCGCTCAGGGGAGGGCTTTCACCGCGGCCGCGGTGGCGTCGGCCAGGAGCTTGTTGTCGATCCCGGCGTCCTTCTCCGACCGGTCGGTCAGTACCGAGACGACGATCGGCGCGCGGCCCGGCGGCCACACGACCCCGATGTCGTTGCGCGTGCCGTAGGACGCCGTTCCGGTCTTGTCGGCGACCGGCCAGCCGGGCACCCCGGCGCGGATGTTCTGGTCGCCGGTGGTGCTGGCCCGCATCATGTCGACCAGGATCTTGCGTTTGTCCTCGGGGAGGGCGTCGCCGAGGGCGAAGGCGCGCAGGCTCACGGCGAGCGCACGCGGTGTGCTGGTGTCCCGGGTGTCGCCGGGCGCGGTGTCGTTGAGTTCCGGTTCGATCCGGTCGGCGTGGCTCGTGGTGTCGCCGATCGCGCGCAGGACCGCGTTGAGCCCTGCGGGGCCGCCGAGTTCGCGGAAGAGCAGGTTTCCGCCGGTGTTGTCGCTGTACCGGAGGGTCGCGTCCATGACGGCGCGCAGCGGCATCCCCGTCGCCACGTGTTTCTCCGTGACCGGCGAATTCACGACCAGGTCCTTGCGTTCGTAGGTCACCGTGCGGTCCAGGTCGGCGACCGGCGTCCGCTGCAGGACGCCACCGGCGCTGAACACCTTGTGCGTCGAGGCGTAGGCGAAGCGTTCGTCGGCTCGGAAGGCGACCTCTCGGCCTGTCGCGGTGTCCACCGCGTACACCCCGAGCCGGGCGCGGTAGGCGCGTTCGAGCTGTTCGAAGTCGGCACGCCCGGACGCCGCGACCGGTGTGGCGGCCGTGGGCGGCGGTGCGGGGGCGGGTGTGGAACATGCGGCGAGTGACGCGACCGAGAGCGCCAGCAGGGCGGCCCAGCGGCGAGAAGTGACGGACATGCACGCAGTCTGTCCAGCGCCGGTCATGCTGTCCAAGACACCAACGACCTCTTTCATGCATTATCGGCATAGCATGTGGTCGTGGACCTGATCGGGAGCTGCCGGGCGTTCGTGAGCGTGAGCGAAGCCGGGACCTTCACCGCGGGAGCCGCGATCGCGCGCATCCCGCAGCCGGTGGCGAGCCGCCGGATCGCCGCGCTGGAACGGCATTTCGGCGAGCGGCTGTTCGACCGCTCCACTCGCCGCGCCGTGCTCACGCCGTTCGGCCGCGACATGCTGCCGTCGGCGAAACGGCTGGTGTCACTGGCCGACGCCCTCGAGCACGACGCGCAGCGCGCCAAACTGCGCCCGATGCGGCTGGCGATGCCGGGCACCTGCACCGTCCGTGAGCTCGCCGAACTCGACGCGGCGGCGCGAGCGCTGGACGTCTTCCTGGAGTTCCGGCAGGCGCCGCCGGGGGAGCGGGCGGAACTCGTGCGCACACAGGAGGTCCGCGCGGCGCTCACGGCCGTTCCCGCCGAAGAGGGCAGCTGGACGGTGCCACTCGGGCTGGCGGGCGGGGGAAGGTCGCGAGCGGGCGCGCTCCACCTGGAAACGCTGCGGGTCGGCCGGTCCGGCCGGGTGCCTCGCCGGGTCTGGATCCAGCCGGAGGACGACGTGCCGCATATCCGGGATCGCCTCTTCCGCATCCGTGACTCGGTGGGCTTGCGACCCGCGCAGGTGACCGTCGCCGATGCCCTCACCGCGGCCGCCGCGGCGGTGTTCGGTTCGGACGATCTGCTGCTGTGTTCGACGGCCCAGGCGACCGACCTCGGCCTGAACTGGCGGCCGATCGGCGAGGTCCGGCTCGCGCGCGGCTTCGAGATCACGGCGGGGCCCGGCGAGGACGCGCAGCGGCTCCGGGCACGATTGTGGCCGGACATCGCCCGGTGTCTCGGCGCGGAGGAGACGACATGAACACGGAGACCCTGCTCCTCGGGCTGCGCGCCGAGCTGGACGACGGCGGCCTGCGGGGTTCGTTCCTCGTGCGCGATCTGCGGACCGGATACGAAGTCGGCATCGACCCGGACCTGGAGTTCCCGAGCGCCTCGCTGGTGAAGATCCCGCTCGCCGCGGCGACCCTGGAGCGGATCCGCCGGGGCGAGCTGGACGGCTCCGCGCCGATCGACGTCGAGCCGGGGCGGGCCACCGCCCCCGGACCGACCGGGCTGACGCGGTTCCGGCATCCGGCCAGGGTGGCGATCGACGACCTGCTCTACCTGACGATGGCCATCAGCGACGAGACTGCCGCGGACGCGCTCTTCGCGCTGACACCTCCCGCCGAGGTCACCAGGATGACGCGCGAATGGGGCGTTTCGGGGATCACCGCACGGCATCCGGCCGCAGACCTCAGCGACACGCCCGCCGAACGGTTCGCCCCGGCCGACGTCCACCTCGCGCACGCGCTCGCGATCAACGCGGGCACCGCCGGGCAAGGCCATCCCGTTCCGCAGCTCGACGTCACCCGGGCGAGTTCCGGTTCGGCCCGCGCGTTCGTGAACCTGCTCGAAGCGCTGTGGAAGCCGTCCAAAGTAGACGCGGAAGTGGCGGCGCGGGTGCGTGAACTCATGGGGCTGAACCTGCTGCGTCAGCGGCTGAGCCCGGATTTCGTCTCCGACGCCGCGAAATGGTCGTCCAAGACCGGCACGGTGCTCAACCTGCGGCACGAGGTCGGGGTGGTCGAACACGCCGACGGCGGGCTGTACGCGATCGCCGCGCTGACCGGATCCCGGGTGCCCGCCGCGATCCAGCCGGAGGCCGAAGTGCTGATGGCCCGCGTGGCGCGGGCGCTGCGGGATCACCTGCGCGAAGGGTGACGTCACGTTCTACGCCGCTGCCCGGTTCTCAAGGGGAAAGAACCGGCGAAGTGGAGGATCGGCATGAAGGTCGTCATCGTGTGCGTTTCGGTGTCCCACGGCAACACGGCGAGGGTCGCCGAAGTGCTGGCCGGGGTTCTCGGCGCCCGCGTCGTCAGCCCCGAGGAGATCGACCCCGCCGAGCTCGATTCCTGTGACCTTGTGGGTTTCGGCTCGGGGATCTTCGGCATGGACTTCCATCCCCGCCTGCGGCGTCTCGCCGAGGAGATGCCGCCGAAGCAGCGAAGGAAGGCGTTCGTGTTCAGCGCCAGCGGGTTGCCGGAACCGCGATTCCGGCGCTACACCCGTCGTCTGGCACGGACGCTAGGCCGTAAAGGCTTCGACGTGGTGGGCGCGTTCTCGTGCCGGGGTTTCGACACCTGGCTGCCATTCAGGCTCGTCGGCGGGATCGGCAAGAACCGACCCGGTACGGTCGATCTCGAAGCGGCGCGACGGTTCGCCGAAGGGCTCGGTGGTTGACGCGCCGCGTTTGCGCGCCGTCCGGCGTGGGTATCAGCGGCGCGTGCTCGATCACTCGTACTTCCCGGAACTGAGGGACCAGCGTCTCGTCGTCGACTACGACGACGCCGACGATCCGGTCCTGCTCCGCCCCGACGGCTCGCCGATCGACACCTGGCGGGAGAACTACCCGTACACGACGCGAATGTCGCGTGAGGAATACGACGTCGTGAAACGGTCGCTGCAGATCGAACTGCTGAAACTGCAGTACTGGATCAAGGACACCGGCGGCCGGATGGTGATTCTGTTCGAGGGACGCGACGCGGCGGGCAAGGGTGGCACCATCAAACGGTTCACCGAACACCTCAACCCGCGTGGCGCGCGAGTGGTGGCGCTGAGCAAGCCCACCGAACGCGAGCAGGGGGAGTGGTACTTCCAGCGCTACGTGAACCACCTGCCCACCGAGGGCGAGCTCGTGCTGTTCGACCGATCCTGGTACAACCGGGCCGGCGTCGAACGGGTGATGGGGTACTGCACGGACGAGCAGTACGAGCGCTTCATGCGGCAGGCGCCGACGTTCGAGGAGATGCTCGTCGACGACGGGATCGTGCTCGTCAAACTCTGGTTCTCGGTGTCGAGATCCGAGCAGCGCACCCGGTTCCTCATCCGGCAGGTCGACCCGGTGCGGCAATGGAAGCTGAGTCCCAACGACATCAAGTCGCTCGACCGCTGGGACGCCTACACCGAGGCGAAGGTCGCGATGTTCCGGTCCACCGACACGGAGATCGCGCCGTGGACGGTGGTCAAGAGCAACGACAAGAAGCGTGCGCGTATCGAGGCGATGCGCAGCGTCCTCGCCCGCGTGGACTACGCGGACAAGGACGAGGACGCCGTCGGTGACCCGGATCTGAAAGTGGTCGGCGCTGCGGCGACCCTGCTGGAGGAGGGGGAGGACGAGGCGTCGCTCAGCCCGACCCCGATCGCGCCGTCGACCGACCCCGATCACGGACCCGGCCTGCATCCGTGAGGGAAGGCGTAACTCGCGTGATCAGGGACGTAACTCGCGTGCTTGAATGCGGAACACGCGAGTTACGCCTCTGATCACGCGAGTTACGGGTCTGATCACGCGAGTGTCGAGATCCTGCCATGTCGGGTATCCGCCATCTACCGGCCGTGTGGGAAACCTGATCACCCGTCTTTACTTCACGTACGGACGTCGGGGGCTCCTGTCGAAAGGGATCATGGTGATCAGTAGTACGAGAAAGACGCGGAGGGGCACGGTGGCCGTGGTCGCCGGCGCGTTCCTGGCCTCCGGCCTGGTGCTGGCCCCGGCAGCGGGTGCGGCACCCGCGGTCAAGGCCGAGCCGGACACCGCGGCGCTCGCCGGCGCGCTGGCCAAACAGGCCGTGGCCTGGGGCGAGTGCTCGTTCCCCTCGGTCGCGCCGGCGACGGAAGCCGAGCTGAAGAAGGTCAAGGGTCTCGCCTGCGCCACCGTCCAGGTGCCGCGTGACTGGCACAACCCGCAGGACGGCAACACCATCGGCGTCCGCGTCTCCAAGACCGCGACCGCCTACCCCGGCACCGGCAGGCAGGGCATCGCGCTGGTCAACCCCGGCGGCCCCGGCGGCGAAGGCCTCCCGTGGGGCGCCGCGATGGCGATGCGCAGCCCCGTGCTGGCCTCGCAGTACGACTTCGTCGGTTTCGACCCCCGCGGCGTCGGCCAGAGCACCCCGCTGACCTGTAGCTACACCGTCCCGGACAGCACGGACCAGAACGTGATCAGCCGGGCGAAGGTCGAGGGCTGCCTCAAGAACCCGCTGACGAAGTTCATCACCACCGAGCAGACCGCGTACGACATGGACTTCATCCGGGTGCTGCTCGGGGAGAAGAAGACCAGCTACATCGGTTACTCGTACGGCACGTGGCTCGGCACCTGGTACGCCACCACGTTCCCGTCCAAGGCGCACCGGTTCCTGCTCGACTCGTCGACCGACGCGAGCCGCTCGACGCTGGAGAAGACCTGGGACCTGCAGCCGCGCAGCCGTGATCGCCAGTTCCAGGAGGCGCTGCTGCCCTACGTCGCGCGCAACGACGCCAAGTACAAGGTGGGCACCGACCCGCTCGAGATCCGCCGCAACTGGGAGAAGGCGGGCGGCACCCGGGAATTCGCGGGCATGCTCTACGCCGCGTGGTTCATCATCCCGGCGATGTACGACACGTCTCAGTACCCGTCCGCGGCCTCGATGGTGGCCGCGCTGGCGAAGGGACCGGCGCCTGCCGGGACCGACGCGGAGAAGCTGGAGCAGGTCGTCGCGAAGGCGCTCGCCACTCCCGGGCTGACCGACGCGAACAAGGCGTTCCTGACCAAGGCCAAGGGCAACGCGCTGGAGGCCATCGCGAAGAAGGATTCGGTCGAGCGCAAGGCCTCCTACCAGGGTGGTGCCGAGGTCGAGACCTGGGACGCCGCGTTCGAGGCGATCCGCTGCCAGGACGGCCAGTGGAACCAGAACCTGCACTACTGGAACTTCTGGCAGGCCGATCTGACCGTGAACGCGCCGTTCATCGCGCCGATCATGGCCCTGTCGGGCGCGCCGCTGTGCGCGTTCTGGCCGACCGCCAACGCCAAGCCGGCGCCGGACGCCAAGACGTTCCCGAAGCTGCTGATCGCGCAGACCGAACTCGACGCGGCCACGCCGTACGAGGGCGCGCTCGCCACCGCGAAGGGCCTGCCGGGCGCCAAGATGATCAGCGTCGACAACGAAGGCAGTCACGGGATCTTCCCGTACAACACCGACTGCGTCGACGACCCGATCGTCGCCTACTTCCAGACCGGGCTCACGCCCAAGAAGAAGTTCACCGGCTGCCAGGGCCTGCCGCTGCCGGGTGAGGACAAGACGGTCGAGGTCGGCGGTCACCTCGGGCACGACGGGAAGATCAAGATCAAGATGATCACGCCCCAGGTGCGCAAGGCGAACGAGATCGTCCGTGAGCTGCTGGAAGGCACCGCTACGCCGGAAGCCGACGAGAAGGGCATGCCCGCCAACGCCTGATCTCGGACGGTGTCGACGAGAGGCTCCCGCGGTTCGCGGGAGCCTCTCCGTCATGATCTGTGACGCTTTCGTTATCGGTCCAGGCGCACGATCCGGCCGTTTTCCCCCTCAAGAACGGTGAATCGTGACATCGATGTCACGTCGATCGATCCCGGGGTGGGGAGGAGAAGCGTCATGCTCGCCGAGTCGCGGGGCCTGTCGATGGAGGCCGAGCAGTTGTACCGCGCCCTGCTGGACGGGCGTCCGATCACGCCCGGCGCCGAGCTGGCGGAGCTGGAGCGGTTCGGCCTGGTCCGGGCGGGTGCGTCCGGGGTCGAGGTGTGCCCGCCGCGTGCGGCGCTGTCGGCGTTCGCGGCGCAGCACGAGGCCGCGGCGATCCGTGCGCGGGAAGCGGCCGAGGTGCTCGGCGCCGCCTACTCGCTGCGGACGGGCCGGGACGCGGACTTCGTCGAAGTGCTGCGCAGCCGGGACGAGGTGATCGCCACCTTCGAAGCCATGCAGACCCAGGCGGCCGTCGACATCGTCGCGCTGGACCCGGGGTCGTACATGAGTCCGAAGGCCGAAGTGAGCACGGTGCAGCCCGGTTCGATGGCGCGCGGCATCGCGTACCGCGTCGTCTACGACTCGTCCGTGCTGCAGCACGACGACGGGTTCGCCCAGGTGCAGTCGAGTATCGCCCTGGGGGAGCAGGCCAGGGTGTTCCCCGGGCTGCCGCTGAAGCTGGTGATCGCCGACGGCAACCGGGCGCTGATCGCCGTCCCGAATTCCGACGCCGGTGACGTGCTCGCCCTGCTGATCCATCCGTCGATGCTGCTGAGCGCGCTGATCGAGTTGTTCGCATCGTTCTGGCGGATGGCCGTGCCGGTGCGGGCGGGCGGTCCGGACGAGGCGGAAGCGGCGCAGGAACCGACCGTCGCCACGCGCCGCCTGCTCGCGCTGCTGAGCGGGGGCCTGACCGACGAGGCGATCGCGCGCGAGCTCGGCATCAGTGAGCGAACGGTGCTCCGGCGGATCAGCCGGTTGCAGGAACTGCTCGGCGCGCGGACCCGGTTCCAGCTCGGAGCGCAGGCTTCGCGCCAGGGGTGGCTCTGAATCGCCGGTGCTCGAGTGGCGATCACGCGTGACTGGACGGACGACACGGGCGTGGCCGGGGTTCTGCCGATCCGCCCGCGCCGAAGTTCGTGCCGAAGTGACAAGCGGAGTGCCCCCTTTCTCACGTCCCCGTGAGCACGTCCGCGCTTTCGCCGGCGTTCCATCATCCTTTCATTGACACTCTTCCCGGGACGTCAATACAGTTCCGGGCAGATAAAAGAACGGTCTCCGGAATGGAATCCGCTTTCGGCAACGGCGCCGTTCCGAATTCACCCGCTCCTGCACGAATCGTCACGACGAGGGGCCATGGAAACCATTTCGGAATCGGTCGTCGCCGCCCACGCGCCGGACGACGCACGCGGCGGGGAGTCGTTCGCGACGCTGCTGAGGTACTGGGCGTGGCGGCTCGGCGACGACGTCGCGGTGACCTACCTCGACCATCGAGCCGGGGCGGACGGCCGGGCGATCACCCTGTCCTGGCGCGAACTCGACGACCGGGTCGACGCGCTCGCCATCCGGCTGACCGGGTTCACCGGTCCGGGTGACCGGGCCGCGATCCTGGCCGGGCAGTCCGTCGATTACGTCGTCGCCTTCCTCGGCGCGATCCGAGCAGGGCTGGTCGCGGTCCCGCTGTTTTCCCCGGGCCTCCCCGGGCACGCGGGCAGGCTGGCCGCCGTGCTCGCCGACTGCGCCCCGAGGGTCGTGCTCACGACCACCGACGGACTCGGCGAAGCCGCCGGTTTCCTCGCCTCGACGGATTTCGAGCGGCCCGCCGTGCTCGCCGTCGACACCACAGCTCCGGTCGCGGCCGGTGATCGCTCCTGGCCGCGACCGGAACCGGACGGAGTGGCGTACCTGCAGTACACGTCCGGTTCCACGCGGACGCCGGCGGGCGTGATGCTGACCCACCGCAACGCGCTCACCAACGCCCGTCAGGCTTGTGACGCCTACGCGATCGAAACCGGGACGACCTCCACCGTCAGCTGGCTGCCGCTCTTCCACGACATGGGCCTGATCCTCGGGATCGGCGCGCCACTGGCGGCGGGGGCGGCGTCGGTCCTGATGGATCCGCGCGCCTTCCTGGAACGTCCGTCACGGTGGCTGCGCGCCCTCTCGGCCAGCCCCGGCGCGATCAGCGCGGCACCGAACTTCGCGTACTCCTATGCCGCTTCCCGGGTCACCGAGGACGAGAAGAGCTACCTCGAACTGAGCCGGGTCGTCTCACTGATCAACGGCAGCGAGCCGGTCCTTCCTTCGACCATCGCGAAGTTCCACGGCGCTTTCGAGGAATGCGGGCTGCGCCCAGAGGTGCACCGGTCCTCCTACGGACTGGCCGAGGCCACAGTGCTCGTCTCCGTCACCGAAGCGGGCAAGGCACCACGGCAAGTCGCCTTCGACCGCGACCGGCTCGCCGCCGGACTCGCGACGCCCGCACTGCCCGGCGCGGCGGCCACCACGCTCGTCTCCTGCGGATTCCCGGTGGGACAACGGGTCCGCATCGCCGATCCGGTCACCGGCGCGCTGGTCGAACCGGGCAGGGTGGGGGAGATCCAGGTCAACGGCCCGAACGTCGGCGTGGGCTACTGGGGGCGGCCCGCCGCTTCCGAGGGCGTGTTCGGCCTGCCACCCATCGATCCGGAGTCCGGCGCGGGCTGGCTCGCGACCGGCGATCTCGGCGTGCGGTACGAGGGCGAACTGTTCATGACCGGCAGACTCAAGGATCTCGTCATCGTCGACGGCCGGAACCACTACCCGCAGGACATCGAACAGACCGTGGAGACGCATCCCGCGGTCCGGCCGCATTCCGCCGCGGCTTTCGCGATCGAGCGCGAAGACGGTGAAGCGGCGGTGGTGCTGGTGGAGCGTGCCAAGGAGACCGGGGCCGACCTCGCCGTGGCGACCACGGAGATCCGGAGGGCGGTCTCGGCCGTGCACGGTCTGCGGCCGCACGACGTGGTCTTCCTCGCCCCGGGCGAGGTGCCGCGCACCTCCAGCGGCAAGATCAGTCGTGCCCGGTGCCGGCAGTCCTATCTGGACGGTTCGCTGACCGCGCGGCGGCTCGGGTGACCGCGGAGATCCGTGCCTGGCTCATCGCGCGGGTGGCGAAGCGGACCGGGTCGCCCGCGGAGCATGTCGATCCGGACCGGCCGCTGCACGAGAGCGGGCTTTCCTCGCGGGAGTCGATGGAACTGGCGGCGGAGCTGGGACGGCATCTCGGCCGTCCGTTGCCGCCGACCCTGGTGTGGCAGTACCCGACGATCACCGCCCTCGCCGCGCGTCTGTCCACTGTGGATGACTCCACGCTCGCGCGCGGTGAAGGCCGTGAAGAGGAACCGATCGCAATCGTCGGCGTCGGCTGTCGCCTGCCGGGCGGCGCGGACTCCCCGGAGCGCTATTGGCGTCTCCTGGAGGCCGGCCGCGACGGCATCCGCGACGTTCCGGAGGACCGCTGGGAGATCCCCTCGCGCGGCGGGTTCCTCGGCGACATCGCCGGTTTCGACGCCGAGTTCTTCGGCATCACCCCGGGCGAGGCCGAAGCGATGGATCCCCAGCAGCGGATGCTGCTCGAAGTGGCGTGGGCGGCGCTGGAGCACGCCGGGATCCCGCCGTCCACGTTGCGGGGAAGCCGGACCGGGGTGTTCGTCGGGCTTTCGGCGGGCGAGTACGGCCACCTGACGATGGCCGATCCCTCCACCGTCGACGTCTGGTCCGCCACCGGTGCCGCGACGAGTATCGCCGCCAACCGGCTGTCGTACTTTTTCGATCTGCGCGGGCCGAGTCTCACCGTCGACACCGCGTGCTCGTCGTCGCTGGTCGCGGTGCATCAAGCGGTGCAGAGCCTGCGCCGCGGCGAATGCGGGACGGCGCTCGCCGCCGGGGTGAACCTGCTGCTCTCGCCGGTGGTCACCGCGTCCTTCCAGCGGGCCGGGGTACTGGCCCCGGACGGGTACTGCAAACCGTTCGACGCCGCCGCCGACGGCATCGCCCGAGGTGAAGGCTGCGGCGTGATCGTGCTCAGATCGCTGAAGGCCGCCCGTCGTGCGGGGGACCGCGTGCTCGCGGTGATCCGCGGCAGCGCGGTCAACTCCGACGGCCGGTCCAATGGTCTCGTCGCGCCCAGTCCCGGCGCGCAGGCCGACCTGTTGCGGGACGCGTACGCGGCGGCGGGTGTCGAACCGTCCTCTGTGGACTACGTGGAGGCGCACGGGACCGGGACCGAGGTGGGGGATCCGATCGAGGCGGGCGCGCTCGGCGAGGTGCTCGGAGCCGGACGCGAACCCGCCCGCCCGCTCCTGATCGGCTCGGTGAAGGGGAACCTGGGCCATCTGGAGGGCGCGGCCGGGATGGCCGGGCTGATCAAGGTCGTCCTCGCGCTGGTCCACCGGCGGCTGCCGCCGACCCCGCGTCATCACGAACCCAGCCCGCATGTCGATTTCACCGGTCTCGGCCTCCGGGTGGTGGACACCGCGACGGACTGGCCGCGCTACACCGACGTCGTGCGCGCCGGGGTCTCCGCGTTCGGCTTCGGTGGCACCAACGCCCATGTGGTCCTCGAAGAATGGCCTGCCGCGTCGTTCGCCGCTCGCGGGACGGAGACCGGGCGCCCGCGGATCTTCGCGCTGTCCGCGCGGTCGGCCGAGGTGCTCCGGGCGCGGGCGGCCGATCTGGCGGACTGGCTGGAGGATCCCGCCCACCGCTCGATCCCGCTGGACACGGTCGCCGCGACACTGGCCCGGAGCCGTGACCATTTACCCCTCCGGGGCGCGGTGGTCGCGGAGGGACGCGAACGGGTGGCCTCCGCGTTGCGGGAACTGGCCGCCGGAAGCGCGAGCGGTGACGTCGTCTTCGGCGAGGCCGGACCTGTGCCGGGCGTCGTGTTCGTCTTCTCCGGCTACGGCTCCCAGTGGCCTGGGATGGGCCGCCTCCTGCTGCGCACCGAGCCCGCGTTCCGGGCCGAGGTGGAGGCACTCGATCCGGTGTTCCGTGCCGAAGCGGGCTTCACCCTGAGCGAGGTGTTCTCCGGCGCGCGGGACCTGCCGGATCTCGCGGCGACACAGCTCGCGTTGTTCGGCATGCAGCTGGCCCTCGCCGGGCTCTGGCGCGCGCACGGCGTCGTCCCGGCCGCGGTGCTCGGGCATTCGATGGGCGAGGTCGCGGCCGCCGTCGTCGCGGGGGCGCTGGACGTCGCCGACGGCCTTCGCGTGATGGCCATCCGCTCCCGGCTGCTGGCCGAGGTCGACGCGTCCGGCGACGGCGCGATGGCGGTGGTCGAACTGTCCGCGGCCGAACTCGCCGACCTGGAAACGGACTTCCCCGGGATCACCGTCGCGGTCTACGCCTCGCCGGTCCAGTGCACCGTCAGCGGCGGCGCCGAACAGGTCGAGGCGCTGGTCTCGCACGTCGAGAGCCTCGGCAGGCTCGCGAAGCGGCTGCCGGTCGGGGGTGCGGGCCATTCGGAAGCCGTTGACGCGGTTCTCGGCAGGCTCCGCGCCGAACTCGGCGGCCTGCCCCCGCGACCGGTGCGGATTCCCTGTTACAGCAGCGTTCTCGATGATCCACAAAGGTCAGTGGTGTTCGACGTCGAGTACTGGGCGGCGAATCTGCGCCGTCCCGTGCGCTTCAGCCAGGCGCTGGCGGCGGCGACCGCCGACGGATACGGCGTGTTCGTCGAGATCTCGCCGCATCCGGTGGCACTGGCCGCGATCGAGCAGAGCACCGGCGCGGTCGCGTTTCCGACGGCGAGCCGCAAGGGCGACGAGCGACTGGCGTTCCTGACCACGCTCGCCCGGCTCCACACTCTCGGGCAGCCCGTCGTGCTCGACGACGGCGGCCCCCGTCCGCTTCCGGTGGAACTGCCGGGTCCGCGCTGGCGGCACCGGCGGTTCTGGCCGCGGCGCCCGGCGGCCCGGGCCGCCGGCGCGCATCCGTTGCTGGGTGTCCACATCGAACAGCCGACCGGCGGGCACCTGTGGCGCGCGGACGTGGGGACCGAGGTGCTGCCGTGGCTGGCCGACCACGCGGCGATGGGTGTCCCGCTGTTCCCCGCCGCCGGATTCCTCGAACTCGCGCTCGCGGCGGCGAAAACGGTCCTGCGTCCCGCCGGGCGAGTGCGCATCGGCGGTCTCGAACTGCACCGGGTCCTTCCACTCGCCGCCCACACCGAGGTGACGACCAGCCTGAGCGACGGAAGCGTGGACGTCTACGCGCGGTCCGCGGACGGCGGCTGGGTGCGGCATGCCACCGCCCGCGTCCGCGACGGGGTCACCCCGGTGGTGCCGTTCGGCCCGGTCGGCGACGACGCCCGGCCGGTCGACCTCTACCAGTCGCTGGCCAGGGCCGGGCAGAGCTACGGTCCCGCTTTCCGTGGGCTACGCGACGTTCTGGCGGCGCCGGGCCGTGCCTCGGCGTCGATCACCCTGCCCGCCGACGATCCGGCCTTCATCCTGCATCCGGTGATCGCCGACGCCTGCCTGCACGCGCTGGCCGCCGCGGCCGGGGACGCGCTGCGCGAAGCCGACGGCGTGTTCCTGCCGCTGACCTTGGGCGAGGTCGTCCTCGCCGGTGATCCGCGCCGCGGTGTCCGGGTCGACGCGGTCCTCGAGTCGGTTGATCCGGCCGGCGACGGCCTGGTGGGCGGTGTCCAGCTGGTCGACGCCGACGATGTCGTGCTGGTCGAGTTCCGCGAGGTCTACTGCCGCCGGTTCCAGCGTTCGGCGCTTCCGGTGCCCATGGCGGAGCTGCTGTTCGAAACGGTCTGGCGGGAGGCGGACCTGCCGGTGGCGGCGCCGGGCTCGCGCCGCTGGGCCGTGCTGCACGAAGACGCGCCGTGGCTGACGGCGTTGCGCGAGCGGCTCACCGAAGCCGGGGACGAGCTGGTGACGGTCCGGCCGGGGGACCGGAAGGCGCTCGCGGAAGTCCTGAGATCCCGCGAGGTGGCGGGAGTCCTCGTCTGCGCCGGGATTTCGGACGGGCCCGATCCGATGAGCGCGGCGGCGAGGGTCGCCGAGTTCTCCGGCGTCCTCGCCGAACTGGCCGAAGCCGCGCCGCGGTTGTGGCTCGTCAGCACGGGTGCCTGGGCCATCGAACCCGGCGAGCGCGGCGACCCCGGTCAGGCCTGGCTGCGTGGGCTGGTCCGCGTCCTCGCCTTCGAACACCCCGAACTGCGGGCGAGCCAGATCGACTTCGATGCCGAGCCGGACCCCGCCCACCTGTGGGTCGGCAGGCTGGTGGCGGAGATCCGCGCGGACGCGCCGGACGACGAGATCGCCTGGCGCGAGGGCGTCCGGTACACGCGGTCGCTGGCCCGCCCGACACTCGGCGAACCTCGCCACGAAACCGTGGTGTGCGACGGCGCTTACGTCATCACCGGTGGTCTCGGCGGCCTCGGCCTGGTCGCGGCGGACTGGTTGGCGGCGCGCGGCGCGACCAGGCTCGTCCTTTCCGGACGGCGTGGTGCGCGCCCTTCCGTCGAGCCGCTTCTGGCGGATCTGCGAGATCAGGGCGTCGACGTCCGCGTGGTGACGGGTGACATCGCCGAGCCGGGTACGGCCGAAGCGCTGGTCGCGGCCGCGACCGAAGGCGGCCTGCCGTTGCGCGGGGTGCTTCACGCGGCCGGTGTGCTGTCCGACGGCGCCGCCGTCAGCCTCGACGCCGACGCCGTCGAGGCTGTCTGGCGCGCGAAAGCGCTGGGGGCGTGGCGAGTGCACGAGGCGACAGCCGGACACGAACTCGACTGGTGGCTGACGTATTCGTCGGCCGCGGCGTTGTTCGGGTCACCGGGACAGACCGCCTACGCCACCGCGAACGCGTGGGTGGACGCGCTCGTCGCGTGGCGCCGCGCCGCGGGATTGCCGGCGGCGACCATCGGCTGGGGAGCGTGGGGCGAAGCCGGAGCGGCCGTCGGCAGCCGCAACCCCGTGCTCGAGCCGCTCGGCACCGAGGAGGCGCTGGCGGCGATGGAGGCCGTGCTGCGCCGTGACCGCGCGTCGACCGGGATCGCCAGGGTCGATGCCGGGACCGTGCTCGCCCTGTTCCCCCGGCTGGCCGGACGGCCGTTCTTCGAGATGTTGGTACCGGGGGAGGAGCAGGCCGCCGGACCGTCCACTTGGGACGGGCTGGACGCGCTGCGGGCGGTCCTCCCGGAAGCCGCCCGCGAGATGCTGGCCGATTACCTCGCCGGGCTCGTCGGCGGGATGCTCGGCCTCGCCGCGGACGAGATCGACCGGCGGACGCCGCTCACCCGGCTCGGCTTGGACTCGCTCGCCGCCCTGCGTGCCAAGGGAGTCGTGGAACGAGACTTCGGCCTGGAACTGCCGATCCCGCTGCTGCTGCGGGGTGCGGGCCTCGCCGAGGTCGCCGGCCATCTCGCCGATCAGGCGGGGTTCGGTGAGACAGGCACCCGGCCCGCCGGCCCGGTCACGGCCGTCGGGCCACGCGATCCGGCCGAACGCTGGATCGCCCGGCACTGGCAGGCCGAACTCGGTGGCGCGGAGCCCGGCGTCCACGAGGACTTCTTCGCCGCCGGTGGCGACGCCGAAGCGGCGGAGCGGCTGCGGGATGTGATCGCCGGGCGGCTGGGAGCCGTTCCCGAGCGGCTCTTCGCCACACCGACGATCGCCGCGATGGCCGACCTGCTGCGCGACGAGATCGAAGGACGCGGAGGCTGTCCTGTCCGGCCGCTGCGCGAAGGCGGTACGGATCCGGTGTTCCTGTTCCATCCGGCGGGCGGTCCGACGAGCGTCTACGAGGGGCTGGTCCGCCTGCTGCCCGAGGACAGAGCCGTCTACGGGCTCGAACGGATCGACGACGAAGACACCGTCGAGGACAAAGCCGAGTGCTACGTCGAGCTGATCCGGGAAATCCAGCCGCAGGGCCCGTACCGGCTGGGCGGGTGGTCGTTCGGCGGCTGCCTCGCCTACGAGACCGCTCGGCGGCTGACCGCGGCAGGGGAGCGGGTCGCTCTCGTGTTCCTGATCGACAGCATCCTGCCGCTGCCCGCGCCGGGGAAACCGGCTCAGGAGATTCTGCTGGACCGGTTCGAGCGGTTTGCGGAGCATATCGAGCGCACCTACGGTGTCCCGCTGGACATCCCGCGTGAAGAGCTCGCCCGGCTCGGCGACGAGGAACAGATCCGGCTGGTGATCGGCAGGCTGGCCGCTCAGGTGCCCGAGCTGGGACACGGCGTGCTGCGGCATCAGTACGAGTCCTATATGGACGCACGGGTCGCCGAACGGTACGAGCCGGAATCCTATGCCGGGCCGGTATTGCTGCTGCGCGCGCAGGAGCCGCATCCGCTGACCACCTCCCTCGATCCGCGGTACCTGCGCACCGACGACGCTCTGGGCTGGGACACCTTCTGCCCCGATCTGGAGGTCGTGCGGGTGCCGGGTGACCACCTTTCGATGATCGACCCGCCGCATGTCGAGACGGTCGCCGCGGCCCTCGCGGCCCGGCTCGGGGCACCCAAGGCGGCGCGGCCATGACCGACACGACGGCGTTCCGGATCGCCGACCTCGCCGCCCGCCGGGAGGATCTGCGGACCGCGGAGAAGCGGGCCGTCGACCGGCAGCACGCCAAGGGCAAGCTGACCGCACGCGAACGTGTCGAGTTGTTGCTGGACCAGGGTTCCTTCGTCGAACTCGACCAGTTCGCCCGGCACCGGTGCACCGAATTCGGGATGGACGCCAACCGGCCCTACGGCGATGGCGTGGTGACCGGGCACGGCACCGTCGACGGCAGGCAGATCTGCGTGTTCTCCCAGGATTTCACCATCTTCGGCGGCAGCATGGGCGAGGTCTTCGGCGAGAAGGTCCTCAAGGTGATGGACCTGGCGATGACGCTGGGCTGTCCCGTGGTCGGGATCAACGACTCCGGCGGCGCCCGCATCCAGGAAGGCGTCGTCTCGCTCGCCTATTACGCCGAACTCGGCAGGCGCAACACGCTGGCGTCCGGTGTGATCCCGCAGATCTCGCTGATCATGGGCCCCTGCGCGGGCGGGGCGGTCTACTCGCCGGCGATCACCGACTTCACCGTGATGGTCGACGAGACCGCGCACATGTTCGTCACCGGGCCGGACGTCGTCCACGCCGTCAGCGGTGAACGGGTCACCGCCCAGCGCCTCGGCGGCGCCGCGGTGAACAGCGAGGTCTCCGGGAACGCCCACCACCGTGCCGCCGACGAGCACGACGCCATCGACTGGGTGCGGACTCTGCTCGGGTACCTGCCGTCCAACAACCTCGACGCCGTCCCGGAATACGCCGACGAGACCGCGCCCGAACTCACCGCCGCCGACCTCGAACTCGACCGGCTGGTGCCCGATTCGCTGAACCAGGCGTACGACATGGCCGAGGTGATCTCGCGTCTCGTCGACGACGGCGACTTCATGGAGGTGCACAGCGGCTTCGCGCCGAACATGATCTGCGCGTTCGGCCGGATCCGGGGCCGCACGGTCGGTGTCGTGGCGAACCAGCCACGCCATCGAGCGGGCGTGATCGACATCGACGCCTCGGAGAAGGCCGCGCGGTTCGTCCGGTTCTGTGACGCCTTCGGCATCCCGATCCTCACCCTCGCCGACGTGCCCGGCTATCTGCCCGGCGAGGCGCAGGAACGGCACGGGATCATTCGGCGCGGCGCCAAACTCATTTACGCCTACGCCGAAGCGACGGTGCCGAAGGTGACCGTGGTGATCCGCAAGGCCTACGGCGGCGGCTACGCGGTGATGGGGTCGAAACATCTCGGTGCGGACGTCAACCTGGCCTGGCCCACCGCGGAGATAGCGGTGATGGGCGCCGAGGGCGCGGTGCGGGTGCTGCACCGGCACGAACTGGCGGCCCTGCCGTCGGAACGACGGTCGGCCGAACAGCGACGGCTCACCGACGCGTACCGCGAGCGGCATTCGAACCCTTACCTGGCGGCCGAACGCGGCTACGTCGACCAGGTCATCGCGCCGTCGCAAACCCGCCTTCAGGTGGCGAGGGCGCTGCACGCGCTGCGGACCAAACGGCAGACCCTTCCGGCCAAGAAGCACGGAAACATCCCGTTGTGAGCAAGGAGAAACGATGAAGCGAACCCGGCGGTGGGGTCTGCTGGCACTGGCCATGGCGACCCTGCTCGGAAGCCCGGTCCCCGCGAGCGCGGCGCCCGCGCCGGTCACCGCCGACAACGGCGCGAAGCTCGTCGAGGAGACCTGGCTGGACGCGCGCACCGTCGACCTGAAGATCAGTTCGCCCGCGCTCGGCACCACCGGCATGGTCCGCCTGCTGGTCCCGGCGGGCTGGGCCGCGCAACCCACGCGGACCTGGCCGACGTTGTTCCTGCTGCACGGCTGCTGCGAACCGGTCGACTACCGCTCGTGGGACCAGTTCACCGACGTCAAGGCGTTCATGGCGGACAAGGACGCCCTCGTCGTCATGCCGACCGGCGGGCCCGCCGGGATGTACACCAAGTGGTGGAACTTCGGGCTCCGGAGCACTCCCGACTGGGACACCTTCCACACCCTGGAGGTGCGGCAGATCGTCGAACGCGGCTACCGGGCGGGTCCGCGCCGGGCGATCGCCGGACTGTCGATCGGCGGCTACGGCGCGCTCGCGTACTCGTACAAGCACAAGGGGATGTTCGCCGCGGCGGCGTCCTACAGCGGGGTGCCGAACACTCTCAACCAGGGAGCCCCGCTGTTCATCCAGGGGATCCTGGCGCGCGCGGGGATCTTCAACTACCTCGAACTCTGGGGCGACTCCTGGGGGATGCGGCCGCTCTGGACGGCGAACAACCCGTACGACAACGTCGACGGCCTGCGCGGCACGGCGCTGTACATCTCCTGCGGGAACGGGAAGACCGGTCCGCTCGACCCGCCGGGGCAGTCCGACATCTTCGAACCGCAGGCGCTGGCTTCCTCGGTGAGCTTCACGGACCGGTTGAAGGCCAAGGGGATTCCGGCGACCGTCGACTACTACGGCGACGGCACGCACAGCTGGCCGTACTGGCAACGGGCGCTGCGGAACTCCTGGCCGGTGCTGGCGGGTGGGCTCGGCCTGTGATGTGACCGAACGCCGAACTCGCGTGATCAGACCCGTATCTCGCGTGATTGAAGGCGTAACTCGCGTGATCAGCGGCCGCACATCGAGTTACGCCTCCAATCACGTGAGATACGCGTTCAATCACGTGAGTGCCGTGTCCGATCACGCGAGTCACGCGCTAGACCCTAGTCAAGGCGTTGCGAAAGCCACTTTCGCAACCTTCAACGTTGCGAAAGTGGCTTTCGCAACGTCGGCCGGTGGGCGCGGCGGTGAAACGAGATGTCAGCGCCTGCCGGATGCGTCGCGAAAGCCACTTTCGGGACATCAGACGTCCCGAAAGTGGCTTTCGCGACGCATGCACACCGCAGGTCGTTCACGAGCGCTCGCATTGAGAGGACTAATTGCGAAGGGTCAGCCGGCGATCAGTTCGGCGAAGCGTTCCGGGCTCACGTTCCCGCCGCTGAGGATCACCCCGACCCGGCCCGAGGCGGGCACCTGGCCACTGAGGAGCGCCGCGAGCCCGGTCGCCCCGCTCGGCTCGATGACGAGCTTCAGCCGTTCGAACGCGAACCGCATCGCGTCCCGGACCTGGTCGTCGGTGACCAGCGCGATGTCGTCGACGAGCCGCTGGTTGATCGAGAAGGTCAGTTCACCGGGAATGGAGGCGGCCTGGCCGTCGGCGATGGTCCGCGGCACCGGGATCGACACGCGCTCCCCGGCCTCCAGTGAGCGTTTGGTGTCGTCGCCCGCGGCAGGTTCGACACCGACGACCCGGATACCGGGCCGCACCGCCTTCGCGGCGGTCGAACTGCCCGCGATCAGACCGCCACCGCCGACGGGGACGACGAGCGTGTCCAGTGATTCGGTGTCCTCCAGCAGTTCCAGCGCCGCGGTGCCCTGGCCGGCGATCACGTGCGGGTGTTCGTACGGCGGGATGAGCGCGAGACCGCGGTCGGCCGCCAGCGCCTCGCCGATCGCGACGCGGTCGCCGGTGTACCGGTCGTAGGTGACGATCTCGGCGCCGTAGCCCGCGGTGGCGTCCTTTTTGGACTGCGGGGTGTCCTCCGGGATCAGGATGACCGCGCTGCTCCCGAGTTCCCGCGCGGCGAGCGCGACGGCCTGGGCGTGGTTCCCCGACGAGTAGGCGGCGATGCCCTTGGCCAGCTGTTCCGGCGAAAGTCGCGAAGCGGCGTTGTACGCGCCACGGAACTTGAAGGCCCCGACGCGCTGGAGGTTTTCGCACTTGATGAAGACCTCGGCGCCGACGAGGTCGTCGAGGGTCCGGGAACGCACGACCGGGGTCCGGTGCGCGACACCGGCCAGACGGGCGGCGGCGTCACGGATGTCGTCGATGGTCACGGGGGTGGTCATGATGCTCCTTGATCACGGATTTCGGCGAGATAGTTGTAAGCGGAGGCACGGGAGATCCCGATGCGGGAGGCGACCTGGGGCACGGCCCGCCGCACCGCGAAGACGCCGCGCGCGTGGAGGCTGCGGAACAGGTCGAGGCGTTCTTCGCGGCTGAGCGCGGTCCAGGGTTTGTTCAGCCGGAGTTGGTGCTCGTCGACGATCGCGTCCACCACGGCGTCGACGTCGTCGCCGAAGGTGGTGGTCGGCGTTTCGGTGACGGCACCGACGTCGGCGAGTTCGCCGACCAGGGTCTTGAGCTGGCTCAGCGCGGTGACGTCGAGATTCACGCACAAGGCGCCGAACACCGAGCCGCCGCTGTCGCGCAGCAGCATGGTCGACGACTTCACGAGCTTCCCGGACGCTGTCCTGGTCACGTAGTTCAGCTGGTCTTCGGCGTCGTCTCCGCGGGCGAGCAGGCCCATGCCGATCTCGCTCATCGACCCGCCCACGGTGCGGTCGGTGACCGAGCCGGCGATCGCGACCACCGATTTCTCCGGACGGCGGAAGTCGTGCACCACGACTTCGCAGAACGAGCCGAGTGTCGCGGCGATGCCGTCGGCGACCGGGGCGAGCGCGTCGAGGATCGCGTCCTGCTCAGACATCGCGTACTCGGGCGAGGGCCTCGACCTCGACGACGCCGCCGTAGGGCAGGGACGCGACCCCGACGCAGGTCCGAGCGGGCCGGGGTTCGGCGAAGAACTCTTCGTAGACCCGGTTGAGGCCGTCGCGGTCGGTGATGTCGGTCAGGTACACGACGACCTTCACCACGTCGGCCCGGGTCGCGTCCACCGAACGCAGCGCGGCGTCGAGGTTGGCGAAGGCCTGCGGGCATTCGGCGTCGAATCCGCCGGGTACCAGTGCGCCGGTCTCGGTCACGCCGAGCCGCCCGGACACGGAAACCAGATCGCCGCTGCGGAAGGCGGGCGGGTACGGATGCTCGTTGGTCACGAGACTGACTGTATAAGTGTTGGACGAAAAGTCCAACAGAATAAGAAGTGACCTGCCGCTCACGGGGGTGAACGGCGTGTTACTCGCCGGTAGGCGGCTGTGTTAACGGGTTTCACTCGAACGAGCGACGGCTGTTTCCTGATCATCAAAGGGAGGTGAAACGCCTTGTCCGGCCTTCGATGATCAAGCCATCCTCCTCGGCGTGCGGTCCCCTGTCCGCGCACTCACCAGTCGAGAGGACGAACACCATGAGCGACACCCGGAGCACCACCCGCCGGTGGGCGAAACGCGGCCTGGCCGCCGGCCTGCTGGCGGTGCCGATGCTGGCCGTCTTCGGCGGCTCGGCCTCCGCGGCGGAACTGACCCCGATCGCCGAATACCTCGACAGCACGATCGCGGGGCTGTCCGCGTCCTTGGTCCAGGCACTCGCGGCCTTGCTCGGCGTGAGCTGAGCCCTGGCCGGATGTGCCGGGAAAGGGTCGTTCGTCCTGAGCGACCCTTTCCCGGCACCCTCAGACCACCTCGAAGTTCGCCATCATCGCCATGTCCTCGTGTTCGGCGTTGTGGCAATGGAAGACGTAGCGGCCGCGATAGCCGTCGAACCGCGCGATGACCTCGACCGACTCGCCAGGGGCCAGGTCCACGGTGTCCTTGATACCGCCGTCGAACGGCCCCGGTGGCCGCCCGCCCCGCGAGAGGATCCGGAAGCCCACCAGGTGCAGGTGCACGGGATGGTGGATGTCGGCGACGAACCGCCAGATCTCCGTGTCGCCGAGGCGCGGGCTCGCCGACATCACGTCCGGCGAGAACGGTTCTCCGCCGATCACCCAGCCCGCGCGGCCGTGGACGGTGCCCGCCCGGAACGAGAAATCCCGCGTGGTCGTGGCCTGGTCGCGACCGAGCGGCGGGATTTCGCCGAGTTTCGCCGGAACGCGGCTGTCGTCCGCCGCGCGGCGTGCGACGACGAACCGCATGACCTTGGCGGTCGAACCGGTGCCGAGCCGGTTCACGAGGGTGACCTCGGTGCCGACCGGATACCGGCCGAAGTCGACGACGAGGTCGTACCGTTCCGCCGGCGCGATGGGGAGGTGGTCGTGTTCGCGCGGCGCGTCCAGGAGGCCTTGGTCGGCGCCGATCTGCACGAAACCGCCTCCGCCGGGCGGCGGCGGGTCCAGCGCCAGGTCGTAGCGCCGGGCGTTGGAGCCGTTGAGGACACGCAGGCGGTACTTGACGGCCGCCACCTCGTGCACTGGCCAAGGCGCGCCGTTGACCAGGATGACGTCACCGAAAACGCCTTCCACATAAGCACTTTCGACGCCCGGTGTGGTCCGCAGCGACCGGTCGAGCGAGGGATAGGCGAAGGCGCCGTCCTCGTCGAAAGACCGATCGGCGATCATCAGTGGCAGCTCGCGGTCTCCGGACGGGAGCCCCAGCGAGTCTTCCTCGTCGTCGCGGACCAGATGGAAGCCGGCCAGGCCCCGGTACACGGCCGGACCGGTGAAATCCATGCGATGGTCGTGGTACCAGAGGGTCGCGGCCCGTTGCCGCAGCGGGAAGACGTAGTCACGCTCCCCGTTCGAGATCCGGGCGCGAGCGTCGGCCATTCCGTGCCCGGTATGCGCGATGCTCCAGCCGGATCGCGGCAGGACGAGATCGGTCGGATAGCCGTCGGAGTCGGCGGGGGTGTGCCCGCCGTGCAGATGGACCACGGTCGGCACGGGAAGTTCGTTGCGGTGGCGCGCCACCACCGTCCGGCCCCGCCGCGACTCGATCGTCGGGCCGGGAAAGATCCCGTCGTAGCCCCAGATCGGTGTCCGGACGCCGGGCAGGATCTCGGCCGTCGCCGCCCGCTGGGTGATCGTGTAGTGATCGGCGTCGGCGGTCCTTTGTGGACGCAGGACCGGCGGGATCGGCAGCGGAACACGGAAGGGCTCTGGCAACGGGAGGCCGCTGCGCAGCAACTCGCCGGTCCCCGGAGCGCCCTGCGCGAGCAGGCGGGGAGCCGTGATCCCCGCGGCGACGAGGACACCGGCCCCGCCGGCGAGCCCGAGGAAGGCCCTGCGGGGCAGTCGCCGAGTCATCGGTCGGCCCGCCAGGTCTGCGGCCGCCAGACGGCGACGGTCGTCAGCACCGTCGCGGTGACGAGAGCGACGCCGAGCGGGACGTGCAGATCGAGCGCGCCCTTCATTCCGGCGAGATACTGCCCGGTCTCGCCCAGCGCGAGCAGCAGGCTGATCCAGAACAGCCAGCGCGGTCCGCGGACCAGCCACAGGACCAGTGCCGCGAGGATCTGCGCGTACGCCAGGTACGAAACGGCGTCGGCGCCCCAGCGGTGCAGCCAGAGCATGTCGTAGTCACCGCCGAGATAGCCGCCGGCGAACACCGGCTGGCCGATGATCGCGACGGCGTGGGCGCTCACCAGCACCCGGTTCACCACCAGCGTGCCGTGCGCCGTCCGGCTCGGGCTGGTCAGGGTTTCACTCACGTGCTCGAACGTAGGAGCCGACGCCTTATGCTGTCCAAGACAAGATCGGTTATCTGCTCATAACAGGCGAGGTATCAGCAGTGGATCTTCTGGCGCTCCGGTACTTCCAGACGGTCGCCCGGCTCGAACACGTCGGCCGCGCCGCCGAAAAGCTGCGTGTCGCGCAACCCTCGCTCAGCCGGACCTTGGCCAGGCTGGAGAACGACCTCGGCGTACCGCTGTTCGACCGGCACGGCCGCCGGATCCGGCTCAACCGGTTCGGCACCGCGTTCCTCCGCCGCGTCGACCGGGCGCTGGCCGAACTCGACGACGCCCGTCAGGAACTCGACGATGCCGCCGGGCTGGAACGCGGCACCGTCGCCGTCGCGGCCGAAAGCCTGCTCGTCCTCACCGAACCGCTTCGCACCTTCGTCCCCGGTCACCCGCTGGTGGACCTACGGCTTTCCCAGGCGTCTGGGGAGGGGATGGCGGAGAAGCTGAAAGCCGGCGACGTCGACCTGTGCGTCACGTCGCAACCCTTGACGGGCGACGACATCCGTAGTCGCGTGCTCCTCGACGAAGCGGTGATGCTCTGCGTGCCCGCCGGGCACCGGCTCGCCGGGCGCGGCAGGGTCGGCCTGGCGGATCTCGAGGGTGAGCCGTTCCTCACCACGCGCCCCGGTTACTGGCAGCGTGCGCTCGTCGATCGTCTTTTCGCGAAAGCCGGGCTCGATCTGCACGTCGTCTGCGAGGGAGACGAAGCCGCGGTGCTCTTTCAGCTCATCGACGCGGGTCTCGGCATCGCGTTGGTGCCTGCTCTGGGGCTGCGCGCCGTCACCGGTTCGGCGGTGGTCTGGCTCGACGTCGACGACCCCGAATGCCGGCGCGTGCTCAGCGTCGCGTGGCGCGAGGATACGTACCTTTCCGTTGCCGCCCAAAGATTTCGCGACCATCTGGTCGGCCACTTCCACGCGCGGGCCGAGCCCCGGTCGGGGTGACCGGGGCCCGGCGGGAGGCGCTTACGGGTTGAGCGTGACGCTGTAGGCGCTCAGTGCCTCGCCGATCGGCTGGTAGTACGAAGTACCACTGCCCTTGCCGGAGGTGATGCCGAGGCCGACGCTGCCGGAGAACAGGCAGCCGCCCGAGTCGCCGGGGTTGGCCAGCGCGTTGGTCTGGATCAGCTGGTGCACCGCGCCTTCGGCGTAGTTCACCGTGACGTTCAGCCGCTGCACCGAACCCGAGGTGAGGCGGGTGGTGCTGCCGCTCTTGCTGATCCGCTGCCCGACGGTGGCGGTACCGGCGGAGGCGATCCGCTGAGTGGAGCCGTTCCACAGGGTGACCGCGCCGGGCGCGCTGCCGGTGGTGTTGCGGATCAGGCCGTAGTCGTTGGTCGGGAAGCTGGCGCCCTGCGACGGCCCGACGTTCCACTGCGACACCGCACGGGTGCAGTGGCCGGCGTCGAGGATGTAGTTCTGGCCGCCGCGGTTGGTGTTGAACCCGACCGAGCACCGGGTGCCGCCGCCGGTGATGGCCTCGCCGTTGTAGATCGCGGTGTGCATCTCGCCGGTGGTCCGCTCCACGCGGACGCGGTCGCCGAGCGCTTCGGCGGCCTTCACAAGGGCTTCGGTGCCCTTCGCCGCGTCGGAGATGGTCAGCACGACCTGGTTGGCCTTCGGGTCGAGACCGATCGAGGTGTGCGTGACCGACGGCAGCGCCTGCAGGGCGTTCTGCGCCCCCGCCAGCGCGGCACTGGAGTGCTTGACGATCCGGGCCTGCGCCCCGGTCGCGGTCACCTGGTCCGCGGCGGCCTGGTCGAGCACGTTCACGACCGGCTTGGCGGCGTCGTCGAGATACCCGTCGGCGGCACGCGCGCCGAGCGACGCGGTGACCTGCTGCAGCTTCTCGACGCTCGCCGTCTGCGTCCGGAGGAACTCGACGGCGGCGGCCTGGCTGATCCCGGCTTCGGCGGCGAGGGACGTCACCGCCTCGTGCTGCACCGTGGGGGAGTAGCCCGCGATGGTGGTGGCGGTGGCCGTGGACGGGGCGAGGAAGCCGACGACCGCGGCCGCGGCCACCAGTGTCGTGGCGGTACGGGCTAAGGGGTTTGTGCGCATACCGGTGTCTCACTTTCGCGAGGGGACATCCAGCGCGAGGGGTGGCCGCACTGGACACGGTGGGGTAGCCGGGCACGGCCAAGGTGACCCGGCACCGGTGATCCGGTGCCGATCATGGTGATCCGCCGCACCGGGGGCGGATACCGACTTTCGTTGGACAGGAAGAAAAATAGGTACCCGCCGTTCGGGCTACCGACGGATACGCGCACAGCAAACGGTGATCACGTGAGCGCGGCGTCGAAGGCCAGGCGCGCGAAGCGCTCTCCGATGAGCCGGTGCGTGGCCGCGTCCGGGTGGAGGGCGTCGGGCAGCGGCAGTTCGGCGTGGTCCGCCTCGCCGTACAGTTCCAGGCCGTCGAGGTAGCGCAGGTTCGGATCGGTCACGCTCCGTTCCTTGACGATGCGGGCGAGTTCGTCGCGGATCACGGTGAGGGTCAGCTTTCCCGAGGCGGTTTCCGCGGGATCACCGGTGGCCCTGAAGCGCACTTTCCCCTCGCGCAGGGCGTCCGGGTCGAACTCGCCCGGCCCCGGCGTGTGTTCGTGGATGGGGCAATGGATCGGCGAGACGACCAGCAGCGGCGTGGCGGGATGGCCTTCCCTGATCGTGTCGAGGAAACCGTGCACCGCCGGCCCGAACGCGCGCAGCCGCATCAGGTCGGCGTTGACGACGTTGATGCCGATCTTGACGCTGATGACGTCGGCGGCCGTGTCCCGCATCGCGCGGGCGGTGAACGGGTCGAGCAGCGCGCTGCCGCTGAAGCCCAGGTTGACCAGGTCCACCCCGGCGAGGGCCGCGGCCGTGGCAGGCCACGTGCCGGTCGGGGTCGTCGCGTTGGAGCCGTGACTGATCGAGCTGCCGTGGTGCAGCCAGGTCTTCCGGTCGCTCGACTGTGCACTGTGGACGGACTCGTCGGTGCGCAGGGCGACCAGGCGGGTCGTCTCGTTGTGCGGCAGCCAGATTTCGACGGTCTTCTCGTGGCCGGGCAGGCCGTCGAACCGCAGGGTGCGCACGGGGCCGGGCTCGTGCCGGGCGGCACCGGTCGCCAGGTCGACGCTGATCGTGTCGCCGTCGGGCACGCTCGCCTGCCCTGAGCGCCTGCCGTCGACGAACAGTTCGTAGACGCCGTCGGGCCGAGGCGGGGTGCCGACGAAGACCCGTTTGGTGGCCAGGACGTCGAGTTCGACGAAGGATGCCGCGGTGCGGAAGACCAGCCGCACGCCGGACGGCTGTGATTCCGCCATGGTCAGCTGGCCGTCGGGGATCTGCCGCCTGGCCCGCGCGGGCAGCCGGTGGGGGAGTACACCGCGCTCGGTGGACTCGAGGTCGAGCGCGCCGCGGACGAGGCCGGCGGTGATCGGGGTCGTGAGCATTCTTCCGTTCATTTCGTTCGGGGCCAGGCGCGCAGCAGGACGTCGAGCGCGTCGAGGATTTCGGTCCAGCTCTCCTGTGAGCCGGGGGTGCTGTGGCTGAAACCTCCGGCGGCCTCCAGGCCGACGAAACCGCTGAACACACTGCCCAGCAGCCGGACCGCGTGTGTCTGATGCGGTTCGGCGAGGTCGTAGCCACGCAGGATCGCCCGTGTCAGTTCGGCGTGGCGGACGCCGGCGCTGGTGACCGCCTTGTCCGGGGCGAGCCGGAACCTCGCTGCCGTGAACCGGCCCGGGTGTTCGAGGGCGTAGTCGCGGTGGACGTTCGCCAAGGCGATCAGCGCGTCCTTGCCCGCCAGGCCCGCCACCGCGGTGGCGGCGAGGTCGGCGAGTTCGGCCAAGGCCAGCAGGGCGATCTCGGTCTTCAGTTCGTGGGCGTTCTTCACGTGCGAGTACAAGCTCGCGGTCTTGACGCCGCACCGTTTCGCGAGCTCGGTCGGGGTCACGTGCTCGAAGCCGATCTCATCGGCAAGCTCCGCGCCCGCCCGGATCACCCGTTCCGTCGTCAGCCCCGCTCGCACCATGGTCGCCACCGTACCATAGTCCATTTGGAAATTGCCTAATGAGATTAGGAAGTCGAAACCTGGGTTCGGTAGCGCTGGGCCCGGCGGAGGCTGGGCGCGGTACGAACGGAGGTGGACGTGATGAACACGGTGGACCCGGCCAAGGCCCGGCACGACCGGATCGAGCGGTGGCGCGGAGATCGCCGCCTGCTCGCGGTCGCGATCCTGGCTTCGCTGGTCACCCTGGTCTGCGGCTTCCTGACCGGGTACGGATTCGGCGCACTCCTCGAGGAGTTCCGCACGATGGCGATCGACAGTATTTTCGACGACCGCGGTGACGGCGAGCCGCCGTACAGCTCGGTCTGGGGGACTTTCGGCTTCCTCGGATGTCTTGCCGCGGGCAACCTCGCGCGAGCCGCGATGCGGCGCTACCAAGGACGGCGGCCGGGACCGGCGTTCCCGGTCGTGCTGGCTTTCGCGGCCAGTACGCTCGGCCTCTGGGAATCGTCACGAGCGTGGCTTCCGCCGCTCGCCGTCGGCACGGCGGTCGACCCCGTCTTCCACGAGGACGAAAAGTGGGGGTTCTGGGGGTGGTTCCTGTACTACGCCGACCTGTGGGCGCCCGCGTTCCTGCTCGTCCTGACGGTGCTGGCCCTGTGGTACGCCGTCGGAGTTTCCCGGCACCAAGCCGAACTGGCGCGCACCAGGGACCAGTTGCTGCGGCACGGCCGCCGGGTGCCCGCCGAGCTCGTCGAAGTGAAGGTGCGCATGGGCGGGGACGAGTCGGGCACCCGGGTCGTCGGCGCGGATGTGACGGTGTCCTTCGTCGACCTCTCGGGCGTCCGGCACTGGGTGACCCGCCGCACCGGCGACACCGCGATCGCCGGCGCGGAAGTGCTGTTCGACCCGGCTTCACCCGCCGATGACAAGAAGATCTTCGTGGCGCTGCGGCGTCATCCCGCCCTCAGCGACTGGCTGTCCGCGAACTGAGCTCTGGAGTGTCCATGCCGCTCACCCTTGTCCGCGGGTTCCTGACCGGGATCATCAGCGGGACGACCTTGTGCGCGTTCATCACCGGCATCGTCATCGAGTACGTCCCGCTGATCGTCACCGGTGTCGGGCTCCCGATCGTCTACGGGATCCTGCTCCACCTCGCCGGGGCACCGCGACGTGCCGGTGAGGCGAAGATCGTTCCGGTGGCCGCGCTCGCCAAGATCGAAAGCCTTCGCGCCGGGGGAACCGAGACCGGGGACATCCCGGTCGACTTCGTCTTCACCGTCGCCCCCGACGGTATGGCCACGTTCCGGCTGAAGGTCGCCCACCACATCAACCTGGTCGACATCCCGAACTACCGGCCGGGCGACGTCCTCGTCGTCCGGTACCCGCCGGACCGGCCGTGGAAGGCGGAGGTCGTGGACCGGCCGCCGCCGTCGTGGGAACGCCGCGCGGCCGAAGCCACGATCGACTCCGCTCCGGAGTCCAGCCTGGTGCAGGAACCGCCGGAGGGCTGCGGGTTCTCCGCGCTCGCCGTCCTCGGGTTCCTGCTCGGCGCGGGGCTCGTGCTGTTCCTGTTCCGCGCGGAACTGTTCGCGCCCGAAGCACCTGCCCGGACGGAAGAGACCCAGTCCAGCGTGACCACGTCCTCCTCGGGCTCCGCGACCGTCGACGTCGACAGATCCCTGCTGGGCGAAGGGGAGTTGCGCCGGGCGATCGACTCACTGGCGCAGGCCGCGGACGTTTCGCAGGTGATCACCGTGGTCGTCGAGGACCGGCGGTTGACCGTGGTCTTCGCGCCGACGGGCGCCCAGGTGCCGCGGTTCGACCTCCGCGCGCTGGAGGTCGACCGCGTCCCCGCCCTGGTGCGGCGGGCGAAGGCGACCATCGAAGTCGGGGAACCGCAGACGTGGCAGGTCACGATCGTCCCGTTCGGCACCGCTGTGAGCACCCGGGTGATCGTGACCGGCCCCGACGGCAGTGGCTCACTCGCGGACGGTGGCTGAAGCCGATCCGTGCTTTCCCGGCGCCGCGCTGCCCGAGTACTCGCCGAGATCGGAGATCAGCGAGGTGAGTTCGGCGTCGTTGTCGTAGCGACGCTGGTGCAGTTCGGCGATCTTCGCGCCCATCTCGGGATCCGGGTCGTCGGTGACGTCGAAGGACGCGAACCGGTCGACCAGCGGCAGCCCGACCCGGTCGGTGTTCCGGTGCGCCGGGTGCATGAGGTACTCCCAGTACCCGTCGAGGTCTTCGATCGCGAAGACGGCGCCCCATTCGTAGTCACCGCCGAAATCGCGGCCGACGACGAAGGACTTCACCGACGGGATGACCCGGCCCTGGTTGCGGAGGCTTTCCAAGGCTTCTTCGACCTGCTCCGGGGAGGCTTCGGGGCGCAGAGTGAAACGGTTGCCGTGGTAGATCATCGTGATTCCTTTCCGTTGTTCCGGTTCGGGAGGAGAGCGGCGAGTGCCGCTCCAGCGCCCAGGGCGACACCGGTCCAGGTGAACGCGCCGGCGATGCCGATGCCCTGGACGAGTGGCTGGACGACGAGAGGGGACAGGAACTGCCCGAGGAAGATCCCGGCGACCAGGCCGCTGAGCACGCGGCCGCGATGCGCGGGATGGGCGAGGTCGGCCAGGCGCAGGTTGAGGTTCGGGACGACGAGGCCGACCCCGAATCCTCCGACGAGCAACCCGGCCACGACCTGGGCGACGGTGCCCGCCGTGCCGATCACCAGCCAGCCCGCGCCCATGAGCGCGACGCTCGCGGTGGTGATCGCCGTGGGGCTCAAGCGCTCACGCAGGCGGGGGAACACCAGCGCACCGGCGACGCTGGTCAGCGTGCTCCCGGCGACCACGGCCCCGACGACCGCGGGACCGCTGCCGAACCCCTCCAGCAGGAAGGGCAACTGCGTCGGCGCCATGTAGAAGGCGAGCGTCACCACCAACGCGAGGACGTAGACGCCGACGACGCGAGCGGGCAGCCGGGTCCGCTCGCTCTCACCGGCCGCTGGACTGCTCCGGACCGGCTCTCGAAGGGACGTGATCGCGAAGATCGCCACGATCACCGAGACCGAATAGATCCAGAACGGCGCCTGCCAGCTCACGGTGGCCAGCACTCCCGCCAAGGGGAGGAAGACGACCCCGCCGAGACTCGCGAAAGCCTGCTGCAACCCGAGGAACGAGGCGCGGCGCTCGCCGGAGAACCAGTCGGTGATCAGGGTGCTGACCGCCGTCATGATCCCGCCGACGGCGAAGCCGAGCCCCACCCGGGTGACCAACAGCAGAAAGAGGTCGTCGACGAAGAATCCGGCCGTACCCGAAATCGCGTAGAGGCCGAGGCCCGTCAAGAGCAGAGGGCGGCGTCCGGCGCGGTCGGCGACGATGCCGGACAGCGGCGCGCTGATCGCGATCGCGAGGGAGGTCACGGTCAGCGTCAGCCGCACGAGAAGATCGGAGCCGGGTGTACCGGAGAAGACCTCCCGCATCGCGGGCAGGCTGGGCGCGATGATCGCCGCGGCCATGATGGTCAGCGGTGCCGCGGCCAGCACGGTGCCGCGGGCTCGCCGCGTCGGTGCCAAGGTGTTCGTCACGCCACCAATCTCGCAGCGGGACACCGGGGTTCGCGTCGGTGAAAATCGCCTATGTCCGCCCGCGCTCGGTAGCGTGCGGGCATGACCGACGAGATCCTGCCCGCCATCGCCGGAGAGATCCTCACCGGAGAAGCCGCCTTGTCCGTCGCGGGAAAGGACTGGGGGAACCTGATCCACACCAGGCCGGGGCTGGTCGTGAGGCCGGCCTCGGTGACCGACGTCGCCGTTGTGCTCAGGTTCGCCGCCGCGCGAGAACTGCCGGTCGCCGCCCGCGGGGCCGGGCATTCGCCGTACGGGCAGGGGCAGGTCGAGGGCGGGATCCTGCTGGACATGACCTCACTGCCGCCGCGCAGGGTGGTCACCGGTGACGTGGTGTCGGTGGACGCGGGCGCCCGCTGGCGGGAGGTGCTGGAGACGACCTTGCCGCACGGGCTGGCGCCTCCGGTGCTCACCGACTATCTCGAGCTGACCGTCGCCGGCACCCTGGTGGTCGGCGGGATCGGCGGCGCCACTCACCACCACGGCACGCAGACCGACGGCGTGGTGGAACTGGAGGTCGTCACCGGTGCCGGAGAGGTGCTCACCTGCTCACGCGAGAACGAAGAGGACCTGTTCGACGCCGTCCTCGGCGGCCTGGGGCAATGCGCGGTGATCACTCGCGCGACGCTGCGGCTGAGCCCGGCCCCGGCACGCGCCCGGCGGTGGAAGCTTTACTACGACTCGCTTCCGGCGTTCTTGGCGGACCAGCGCGCCGTTGTCCGTGACGGCCGTTTCGACTACGTGGAGGGTCAGCTGATCCCCGTCGGCGACGGGTGGAGGTACATGCTGGAGGCGGTGGCCTACTACTCGCCGCCCGCCGGGCCGGACGAGGACGCGTTGCTGGACTCGCTCGGTTTCGGCGAGTCCGAAGACGAGGACACGGGGTATTTCGACTTCCTGAACCGGATGGCCGACGGGGAGGCGGCCCTGCGGGCGGAAGGAAGCTGGTTCCATCCGCATCCGTGGCTGAACGTGTTCCTCACCGACGACACGGTCGAGCGGTTCGTCGCCGAAACCCTCGCCGCCACCGGCGAACCCGAACTGGGTGCCACGGGGCTGGTGCTGCTCTACCCGGTGCGCAACGACCGACTGAAGACTCCGCTGTTCACCGTGCCGCCGGGGGAGATCTCCTGGCTGTTCTCGCCGCTGCGCGTCGGTTCGCCCCGCGATCCGCTGCACAACGCCCGCCTGCTGGAGCTCAATGTGGACCTCTACCGGAAGGCACGCGAGCTGGACGGAAAGGTCTACCCGTCGAACGCGCTGCCGATGTCCACAGAGGACTGGCGCGCGCACTTCGGCGACGCCTGGCCGAAACTCGCCGACGCCAAGGCCCGGTACGCGCCGGGGAACCTGCTCAACCCCGGCCAGTGCCTGCGGGTGCCCTGAGGGCCGGGGCCACTGGTAGAAATGTCCGATGCGGGATTTCTTCAAGGGTTTCCGGATGTTCGGGCAAGGCCTGGGCATCCTTCTGCGGTCGCCGAGACTGCTGCTGATCGGCGCGCTGCCCGCGTTGCTGACCACGCTGTTGCTGATCGGCGGCATCGTCGCGCTGGCGTTCTGGATCGATGATCTCTCGCTGCTGATCACCCCGTTCGCCGACGACTGGTCGCCGGGCTGGCGGACGACGACCCGGGTGGCGGCCGGTATCGCGGTGTTCGGGGTCGCGCTGGCCATCGCGATGATCGGGTTCACGGCGATCACCCTCGCCGTCGGCGGGCCGTTCTACGAGCACATCGCCGAGAAGGTCGAGGACGACCTCGGTGGCGTGCCCGGAGCGGTGGACCTCTCGGCGTGGCGGTTGCTGGTGCTGGGCCTGAAAGACGGTCTCGCTCTCGTGTTCCGTTCGCTGATGTTCACGATCCCGCTCCTGTTCGCGGGCTTCATTCCGGTGGTGGGGCAAACGGTCGTGCCGGTCCTGCTGGCCTTGGTGACGGCGTGGTTCCTGGCGCTGGAGCTGATCGCCGTGCCGTTCTACCGGCGCGGGATGGGCTTGAAGCAGCGCCGGCCGCTGCTGCGCCGGCACAGAGCGCTCGCCCTCGGGCTGGGGCTGCCCGTGTCGCTGCTGTGCCTGATCCCGTTCGCCGCGCTGATCGTGATGCCGGTGGGCTTCGTCGGCGGTGTGCTCGTCGCCCGCGAGGTCCTGGCGGCGGAGGCGGCCTGAGCTTCGTCTGTGTCAGATGACGCAGACACCGCGGCTCCCCGGCGCCATCGTTGGCGCGACACTGAGGGGAGCTTCCGATGAAGAGAGCACTGTTCCTGGCCGCCGCCATACCGATCGCGGCCCTGCTGACGACGGGACCGGCGGTCGCCGACGAGGGAATCGTGTCCGGGGTGGTCAAAGCCGCGGACTCCGGAGAGCCGATCGCCGGAGCGTGCGTGACGCTGTTCGATCTCGACCTGAAGGAGACGGGGTCGGGGTGCGCGGGCACGAACGGCCGCTACGAGATCACCGGCGTCGTGCCCGGCAAGTACAAGGCACGCGCGACCGCCGCCGGATACGCCGAGCTTTGGGCGTACAACAGGGGAAGCGCGCTCGCCGCCGAGGTAGTGGACCTGCCGCACGGACTGGACTTCGGGTTGCGGAACGGCACGGCGACCGTCCGCGGGCAGATCACCGACCAGGGAAAACCCGCCGCGGGGGCGTCGGTGAGCCTCACCGACCAGAACCAGCGGTGGTGGTCGACGGTCCTCACCGCGGCGGACGGCACCTACTCGTTCGACGGCGTGAAAGCGGATACCTACACGATGGCGATCACCTACGGCGATCGCACGCAATGGATCCGGCAGAAGGCGAGCTTCCCGGAGGCGGAGACCTTCGCCGTCGCCGATGAGCAGGTCGCCGTCGTCGACGAGGCCATCGCGCCGTACGGGAAGCTCCGGGTGGTCGCGACGGACGAGAAAACCGGCGCGCCCGTCGCGGGTGCGTGCTCGCAGGTCGAGCAAGGGCATCCGCCGCAGTTGCGGAAATGCGCCGGCGCGGACGGCGTCATGCTCTACGAGGACATGCCGCCGTTCGGCTACTACTCGTTGAGCGTCTGGGGGCCGGACGGTTCCTATCGACCGGTGAACTGGGAGCGGGTGCACCTGACTCCGGGAGAGACCACCGAATTCCGGGCGTCGATGAAACCCGCCGCTTCGATCGTGACCACCGTGCGGGACGCGAAGACCAAGGCACCGCTGGCGCGGGTCTGCGTCGACACCTACGCCCTTCCGGTCGTCGGTGTCCTCGACGCCGACTACCTGTACCACTGCAGTGACGAGAACGGGAAGCTGGTGATCGGGCCGATCGAGCCCGGCGCGTACAAGCTGCTGGTCAAGTCGTTGGACGAGCGTTACGGCATGCAGTGGGCCGGGCCGGACGGCGGCACCGGCGACATCGGGCAGGCCCGCACGGTCACCGCCGAACTCGGCAAGGTGGTCACGACGCCGGACATCAAGATGGATCCCGCCGGGACGATCACCGGCAAGGTCACCGATCGCGCCACGTCGGCCGCGGTGGGCGGCGTCTGCGTCTACCCGTACGCGGTCGATCCCCGGATCGGCTTCCGCTTCGACGTGAACTGCAGCCGGAACGACGGCACCTACACGATCAAGGGCCTCGGTCCGTACCAGTGGCCGCTCGAGTTCGCCTCGTCCCGAGGCGACTACGCGTGGCAGTGGTCGGGAGGAGCCGCGGACCGGTTCGCCGCCCGTCCGGTGCGGGTGCGGCCCGGCGCGACGGTGACCGAGAACGCCGCGCTCGTGCCGAACGGCTCGGTCACCGGACGGATCCTCGGCGCGGACGGCAGGCCCACCTTCGGGTACGTGTACACCTACAACGCGCGCACCGGAGACATCGTCGACTGGACCACGCCGGACTCGAACGGGCAGTACACCGTCAACGGCCTCACCACGGGGAAAGTCAAGATCAGGTACTACACCACTTCCGAGTGCTGGTATCGCGACGCGGCCGATTTCGCTTCCGCCACACCGATTCCGGTCACCACCGGGCAGGCCACCGGCGGAGTGGACCTCGGCCCCTGCCACCGCTGAGGCAGGTTGATCGTGAGCGATCCAGGTCGTTCCGACGACCCGGATCACTCACGAGTCCAGCAGGCGTTGTCCCGTGACCGACCGGACGACACGCGTGACTGGACGGACGACACGACGCGCGGCCGGGCGCCGCCGCGTGTCGTCCGTCCAATCACGCGTGTCGTCCATCCCAACACGGGTGTCGTCCGTCCAATCACGCGAAACCGCCGTTCGCGCACCGGCAGTACGTACCTAAGACCCCCTTGCCCACCCAGGTATATGAAGGCCCCCTTCCTGTACCTGGGCGCAAGGAAGGGGGCCTTCATGTACTCGGGACAGCGCCGTCCTAGCCGATGGGCTCGATCCAGATGTTGCGGAACCGCGGGTTCTCACCGGGATCCCCGTGGTCCTGCAACCGGATGGCGCCCGGCGCCGCGCTTTCCGGGATGCTGTCGCCCGTCCCGCCGTCGATCGCGACGTCGTTGTGGACGACGACGCCGTTCCAGACCACGGTCACGCGGGCGTTGTCGGTCTTGTTCCCGGCACCGTCGAACCGTGCCGCGCGGAACGTGACGTCGTAGGTCTGCCAGGTGCCGGGAGCCGTCGCCATGTTCCGGTCAGGTGCCTTCTTCGAGTAGATCGCGCCCGCTTCGTTGTCGGCGAGCGTGGTGTCCCCGAAGGATTCGAGCACCTGCAGTTCGTAGCGTTCCTGGAGATAGACGCCGCTGTTGCCCCTGGCCTGTCCGGTGACCTCGGGCGGATAGTTCGGCTCGTTCCACTCGACGTGCAGCCGGAAATCACCGAACTGCTGTTTCGTGCGGATGTCCCCGCCGTTCGACTCCATCGCACCGCCGGTCACCGGCCAGGTCGCCGCACCGCCCGCGCGTTTCTCCCACGCGTTCAGATCGGTCCCCTTGAACAACTGGACACGCTTCGACTCGGTCAGGGTGAGACTGTCGAGATTGACGTTGCCCGCGTCGCCCGTGTCGTAACGGTAGGAGATCGTGTTCGACCCGGCTTTCAGGTTCAGCGTCTCGGGTTGAGTGTTCCAGGTATCCCAGTTGCCGGTACTGGCGAGCCGGACCTGTTTCACCTTCGTCCCGTTGACGTAGACGGTCACCGATTTGGTCCCCGGCGCCGGATCCGGGCCGTTCGAGTAGCGCAAGGCCGCGTTGTAGGCGCCGGACTTCGGCGCGTTCACGGTGAACGTCGTCGCGGCGCCCTGGTTCCAGTAGCCGTCGACGAACCCGGTGCCCGTGTAGCCGGCGTGGTTCGCGTTCGTCCCGGCGCCACCGGTCAGCGCGGCCCGCTCGGCCTCGTAGGTGGTGCTCGCCGCAGGCCCACCGACCAGCGAGTTCAACGTGTACCAGGCTTCGGTGCTCCACAGCGCCGCACCGGACTCCGCCGCGAACGGCCGCGGTGACCGCACGTGGACCACGTGCCCGGCCTTCAGCCCCGCCACCTGCAGGGTGACCTTCTTGCGGTCGGCCGACAGGCTCGCGGACGTGACGGACAGGGTCTGCTCGTCGATCTTCGGTCCGCCGTACGCGGGAGTCGGCTGGTAGCGCCACTGCTGAGCCTGGTACTTCGCCGCGAGGTTCTGCGCGGTCTCGGCCGACAGCGGCTGGGTGTACTCCAGCTCGAATCCGCCCGCGACGGCCCGCATGGCCCGGATGTCGAAGGCGTTCGTGCCGTTGGGCGTCACCTTCTGGAGGCCGTAGGCGAGTTTGCCGGGCTGGCCCCAGTTCCCGCCGCCGTCGATCCCGCCGGTGTAGATCGCGCCGTCGGGGCCGAGGCTGATCCGGCTGACACCCGACTCGAGTCCTTGCGTGAGGCGGAAAACGGCGCCCTGGTACTCGCCGTTGACCTTCTCCAGGAACGCTCGCTGAAGCCCGCCGTAGGTCACGTCGCCGTACACCATCTGCCCGGCGAACGGGCCCTGCGACAGCATCACCATATTGCTCGGTGAGTTCGCGATCTCGTTGTGCGGCAACCACAACACGGGCGCGGTGACGGGCTTCGAGTCGAACGGGCCCGGGGGATTGGTGTAGTGATTGAAGAACCGGTCCTGTTTGACCCGCACCAGCTTGTTCGCCGGCAGCCAGCCGCCCTGGTTGTCCGTGACGAAGACGTCGCCTTCCGGTCCCCAGCCGATGCCGTGCGGGGTGCGCAACCCGCCGGCGACGTAGGAAACCTTGCCGGTGGCCTTTTCGACCTTGATCGTGGTGCCGCGGTTCGGCGCGGGCTGCGGATCGGTCGTGGCGCCGCCGTAGTTGATGGACACGGAAAGGTTGGCGTAGAAGAAGCCGTCCTTGTACAGCAGGCCGAACGCGAACTCGTGGAAGTTGCCGCCGAACGGCCACGTGGCCACGGTGCGGTAGTCGTCGGTCACGCCGTCACCGGTGGTGTCGTTCAGTTCGACGAGCCGCGTCTTCTCCGACACGTACAGCTTGCCGTCGACGTACTTGACGCCCATGGGTTCCTTCAGCCCGCTGGCGACGCGCTGGGTGCGGACCTTGCTCGGGTCGGTGTTCCCGCTGACGTTGCTCAGCAGGTGGACCTCGCCGAGAGTCTTGTCGGAACCGCCCCAGGTGGCGATGGCGAGCCGTCCGCCCGGCAGCCAATCCATGCCGGTGACCTGCGGCTGGAATCCGTCGGGACGCAGGTTCGTCAGCGTGAAGCCGGGGTGGACGCCGTTGAGCGGCAAGCCGTCACCGGGCGAGTCCGTGGCGCCCTCGCAATCCTTGCGCCCCGGCGAGGTCACCCGGACGACGTCGGCGTCGGTGCTGAGCACCGAATTCGGGACGAGCGCGAAGTCCGTCGCGCCCGGCGGCCGCCATTCGAGGGTGACCTGCTGGTCGTGGAGATTGTCGAAATGGTCGATCCGCAGCGCGTGATAGCCGGTGCTCAACTGGACCGAACCGGTCGCGGGAGTCGCCCCGTGCAAGCCGTCGTGGTTGATCACCGTCTGGCCGTCGATCCGGAGCCGGGAGCCGTCGTCGCTGGTGAGCCGGAATTCGTACTGCCCGGCGGTGGTGACGTTGATGTTGCCGATGACCTCGGAGACGAACTGCTCGTTGAGCCCGAAGTCGGCGGTGGTGGTCCAGTTGATCGTCGGCATCAGCTTGTCGACGTTGGGAGTCTGGCCGGATTTGATCGCGCAGAGCTTGGTGAGCTCGCGTTGCAGGTCGTACGTGCGGAGCGTGACACCGGGTTGCTGGGGTGGAATGGCCGCTTCTGCCGGGGCTGTGACCAGCCCGGACACTGCCGTGACCAGCGCCAACGAGGCGACGATGGTCCGGTTGAAGCGCTTGCGGACGGACGGAAGCATCGTTGCTCCTCGGGTCGGCGGCGGAGCACCTCTGTGACGACGCTGAACCTAAGAGGACTTTCGGACGAAGTCAACGAAAGTATGTACAGAATGGACAAAAGTTAGGCCGAACGGTCTCTCGGATAGAGTTGCGGCCGGAGACGGGGAGGGCGAGTGACGAGGGGATCGGGCGAGTCCCGGCTGCGGTCGGCCGTTCTCGCGCAGGCATGGGCGAGCATCCCCGGTGTGGAAGTCCTGTCCTCGGCCGACGGCGGCCCGCTGACCCGGACGATCAAGAAGATCATCGACCCGCTGGTCGTCCGCACCGCGGCGCGCCCCCGGCTCGGTCGTCCCGTGCTGGACGCGGTCACGGCGGTGGAGTTGACGGAAGTGCTGCTGGCCGATGCCGACAGGCTGCGCGCGACGGCCGCGTGGTTCACCCACCTCAAACGGCAGCGCCGCGCCCTGCGTATCACCGCGGGCAACGTCCAGGACGTGTGTTTCCCGCTGGCATACGAGTTGGCGACGGGTTTCGGCTCGCCAGGTCCGGACGCGGCGGAGGCGGCCGCGGCGGCGTTGCGGGAGCTGCACGGTGAGGGCGGCGCGGTGGGCGTCGATCAGCTCACCTCCTATCTCTCGGATCCGCGGCACTCGGCCGAGCTGACCGCCGAATTGCGGCGTCGCTGGCACGCCGAAACCGCCGTATCGCAGGACATCACCGCGCTCCGGGCGTTCGTCGACGGCCTTTCCGATTCCACTTGGCGAGCTCTCGCCGATTCGGCGACCGGGCACGCTCTCGGGCTGATGCTGCGAGAGCCTGGCGGGGCCCGAGCCTTGAGCGAAGTCGTCCGAGAGATTTCAGGGCTTCGCGCACCGGATCTCGGCCTGCAGCGCGGGGATCGCACCGCCGTCCCGCCGCTGAACCGGGGCGACGAAACGGGTTCCGAACTCCTCGAACGCAGTGTCGAGCGGCGGGTGCGCGCGACCCTGCGCCGGCTGCCTCCGGACGAGCGGACTCCTGTCGCCGAGCTCGTCGACGACGAACTGACCCGGGTCGCCGCCGGCTTCGGGCTCGGCCTGCCCGCGCTGGCCGCGTGTTTCGCGCTTGGTGTCGTCCTCGCGCCCGCGCTGCGGCCACTCGACGGCGCGGCGCCCGCCGGTGTTCCCGAATTCGCGCGGCAGCTCAACGCGCAGGTCGCCCGCGAGGGTTACGTCCTGCACGCTCGCCGGGCCCTGGCCGGTGCCACGCCGCTCACTCCGCGGCCCGACGCCGAACTCCTGCGCGATCTTCGAGAGTTCGCCAAGCATTTCCTCAGCAGGCTGTGGGTCCGGCTGCACGGCTTCGACGTCCGCGGCGATCTGCCCGCCGACGCCGCCGACGTACGCGACCTCGTCACCGGGGTGGTCCGTTCGACCTCATTGGACCTGAGGACGAAGGTGCGGCGTGCGCTCGTGGCCCGTCTGCCGGAGCTGGAGGCCGTGTCGTGACGCATCCGGTGCACACTCCCGTCATCGCGGCCGACGGTGCGCTCGTCCGCTTCGCCCTGGCCGATCTCCTCGCCGGCCGGACGACGACGATGCACATCGAACTCACCGACGCCGGAGCCGCCGAACCGTGGCTGACCCGGCTCGTCGGCGCGGAAGCCACTCTCCTCGCACTCGGCCAAGGCCAAGCGGAAGTCGCCGCCCGGGCGGAACTCGGCAGGCTCGCCTTGCTGCTGTGGCTCCGTCGCTGGTGGCCCGCGGGCCCGTCACTCGGAATCCCTTCGCTGGATCCGGCGTTGCTGGACCTCGAAACGGCGGTCGCGACGGCCGATGTCGAGAGCGTGGCCGAAGGCCTTCTCGACGGTTTCGAAGCCTCCCCGGCCGAGCTGTTCGACGCGGCGATCGCGGACGGCGCCCTTCTGGCGGCCGCGGTCCCGGTCGCCGGCGACGCCCGGGAATCGTGCACTCGTCTCGCGGCTTGGTTCGACGATCAGGACGACGTCGTGCGCGCCGAGGCGGCGGCCGAAGTGTCGGCACGGCTTGAAATGGCGACACCCGGCCAACGTGAGTACGCGCTGGCCGCGGGCCTCGATCCGCTCGCACCCGGCGAAGGCGTACTGGCGACCGGACGCGCGAGTGTCGACTGGGCGCGCGTGCCACCGGGAATCCTGGACGCCGGTGAGGACACGGTGACCTGGCGGATCGTCGCGGCCGCGGCCGCCACGAGACTCGAAGTCGTCGTCGCGGGCGCGTTCGCCGACGCGGCCATCGCGGCGTTCGCGAGTCACGCGGGCGAGCCGTTCGCGGAGGTGCCGCTCGAACTGGGCGCCGGACGGTTCTCCGGTACGGCGGAGCTGGACGAGACCGCGACCAGGCTCACCGCTCGTGTCCACAGTGGACAGCTAGCCGTCGTCGTCGGCGTTGCGGGGGAAGGCGTCGCCGGCACGACGGCGGGAGACCGGGCGGAAGTGGTCGCGCTCGTGCGGGCCCGCCCGCCGGAGGCCAGGACGCTCGCCGAACGGGCGGCGGCCGCTTCCGCCGATGAGGAGTTCTGACGTGCTCGTCGGCATGCCACCGCCCCGGAATCGACCGGACCGGCCGCTTCCGCCCGAATTGGGGCCCGCGACCTCGCATGGTTACAACTGTCGTTGTGTCGCACGGTATTTCGGCCTCGATCCGGCGCCGTACGGCGAACTGCACGCGTGCTCGCTGTCCGAACGCCAGTACCGGAAGCTGCTCGCCGACGCGGTCAAGCTCCAGGACAAGGCCAAACGGCTCGCCGTCACCCGGGACGTCGCCGGCGCGCATCGGACGTACGGCAAGATGCGGGAGATCGCGCAGCGGCTCGACCGGACGGATCTGGACCTCGCCGCGGTCAGCGATCTGGCCACCGTCTGCTATTCCGCGGGCGATCTGCGCAACGCGAGACAATGCGCCGAAGCCGTGCTTCAGGCCTTCAAGGTGAGCACGGCCGCCATCGTCCACTACGGACAGTACACCGAAATCCGGATGATCGAAGGCTCCCGGGAGGTCGCCGAGCGCGTGCTCATCTCCTTGCACACGGAGGAAGGCGACATCGCCAAGGCACGTGAGCTGATCGCCGGGCAACGCCGCCGGGCGGCGCTGCGCAAGCAAGAGGGGCCGGACCAGTACCCGCCCGAGCTGCTCGACGTGTACGGCGCGGACGAGCTGGAACTGCGGATCTTCGACGTGCGCGTCCAGATCGCCGCCGGGGACATGGCGGGCGCGCGGGCCGCGATCGAGGAGATCCTGACGGCGTTGGACGCCCTCGCGGAGATCGACGAGATCCGCGGGCAAGTGGCGGCCCTGCAAGCGATGGCGCGCGCCGAGCGGGCCCGCGTCCGCCAGACGGGTGGTGAAGACGCCGACGCGCGCGCGGATCTGCTGCGGCTGAGCGCCCAGCACGAAGGCCGTCCACTGGCCGCCTGGGCGAGCATCGAGCTGGCGGCGGACCGGGCGTTCGGCGGCGACTTCCCCGGTGCGGTCGCCACGATCGTCGCCGCCCGTGACGAACTCGTCGAAGCGGGACTGAACGGCGATGTCGCGGAGGCGAGTCACGCGCTGGGCACCCTGCTGCTGTTCGCGGGGGATGTCGCGCAGGCGAGGGACCAGTTCGAGCACGCGGGGAAGATCTGGACGGCCAACGCCGACGTTCCGGGCCTGCGGCGTCTCGACGTGGCGCTGGCCCGGTGCGCGATGGCCGAAGGTGACTGGGCGACGGCGAGGGACCACGTGACCCGCGCCCGGGAGTCGGCGCGGACATCGGGGGATTGGTCGGACCGTCTGCACACGGATTTCGTGGCGGCCACGATCGGCTTCGCCCACGGCGAAGATCTGCGCTCGGTGCTGGATCTGCTGCTCCCGCTCGCCCTCGCGGCGGCGGAGTACCGGTTCGAGTTCACTTCGCCGCAGGCACGCACGGCCTGGGCGCGCGAAGTCGCCGGTCCGGCGACGGAAATGCTGATGGCGCTGCTGGGGCAGCTCCAAGAGCCGAGGCTGGCGGCGGAACTGATCGAGCGCACCTGCGCCGTCGGGGCGTACACGGGCGCGGAGGGGCGCTCGCTGGATCTCACCGGCTCGCTGCCCACCCTCGAAGTGCGTCCGGTCGCCGAAGGGCTTCCGTTGGCGGCGCTGGGTTCCGTGACGTCGTCGCTTCCGCTGCGGCTCGCCCCGCCGCCCGCGCTGCGCTGGTCACCCTCGTCGCCCATGGAGCTGGACCCGTGGCTCCGCCTCGCCGCCGAGCGGTATCAGCTGCCCGGCACGGTCGCCGAAACCGTCGAGACCTGGCCGTCCGCGAAGCCCGGACGCGAGACGTTCCTCCTGCGCTACGCCGACGCCGGCCACACCTTCCTCACCTGGCGGACCACCGAGGACCTCGACACCGTCCACACCCATCCGATCGAATTCGCCCTGGTCGGGACCGCTCGCCAGTTCTTGGACGCCGCGTCGCCCACACCACGCGAAGGCGAGAGCGCGGCCGACGCCGTCCGTCGCTCACTGAGCGCGGACGCCTTCGGCAGCTTCGATGGCGAACAACGCCTGGCCCGCGTCCTCGCCCTCAACCTCCTGCCCGCGGATCTGGTCGAGCGGCTCCGGCGCGCCGCCGACGATGGAACCCGCCCGCTCCTGCGGATCCAGCCGTCCCCGAGCCTGGCCGGTGTTCCGTGGGGACTGCTGGCGCTGCCCGACAGGCGGGCCGATCACGTCCTCGAGATCGACGAGATCGGCAGCTGTTTCGACAGTGACGAGCGCGTTCTCGATGTCGCCGACGTCTCGTTGCTCGCCCCGGCCGCGATCCCGCGCCGTCCGCCCGCCGCCGACGGCCCGCCCGTCTACCTGCTCGACCCGCGTATCCCGGGTCAAAGCGCGTTCGGCGAGCTGGGTTCCGTACTGGGCAAACAGGATCCGTCGTCGCCGCTGATCCGCCATCTCGACGAGCGGCTCGCCGAAGGCCCGGTCCTGCCCGCCGCCGCCACCGGGCTCGAGCTGGTCCGCCGCACCGACACCGACCGCCGTCTGCTCGCCGAACTGCTCGCGGGCCCCTGTTCCCGGTTGGTGTTCGTCGGGCACGTCAGCCGGGTCCGCGACGAGTACGGCGCGCAGACCGCGCTGCATCTGTCCTGTTCCGCCGATCTTCCCGGCACGGCCGCGCCGATCGGAACGCACCGGCCGTTCACCGCCGCCGACCTCGCACTGTCCGAAATGGACAGCATGCCCGCGCGGGTGGCGCTGATCGGCTGCGCCAGCGCGAGCGATTTCGGTCTCGCCGAACCGTTCGGTGTGCTGCTCGCCGCGGTCGCGGCCGGAGCGGGACTGGTCGCCGCCACGGTCTGGGCGTTGCCGACTTCGGCCGCGGTGCCCGGTTCGGACCCGATGTCCGAACTCGTCATCGCCGTCGACACCGCGCTCGCCGGGGACGATCCGGTCACCGAACTGTGCGCCTGGCAGCGGACCCGGCTCGCTCGCTGGCGCGAACAGCCCGAACCGGCGGCCTCACCGGTCTTCTGGGCGCCGCTGACCTGCCTCGACGCGACCGACGACGGGAAAACCTGGGTTCGGTAGCGGGACGGCCCGCCGAAGCTGTGTCCAGCACGAACGACACGGCGAAAGGCGGCACCCGATGTTCAAGAAGATCCGCGACAAGATCAACGACGCGACACAGCAGGGCATGGCGCGGGGTGAGCAGGACTTCCACCGCCACGCGGAACAGTTCCGGCAGGCCGCCGCCGCGCAGGGGCACGACATCACCCCGCAGCTGCCGACGCCGCAGCTGGCCGCGCAGGCCTTCCGGAGCCTCAACGCCGACCCGGACATGGCGGCGTTCCTGGCGCTGCCGATGGACGAGCAACTGCGTCAGCAGCAGGAACTCCAGGCCTACGGCACCGAACTGCGGCGGCTCTACGACACCTGCGAGCCCGCCACCCTGGTGGTCCGCGAGCTGGAGCCGACCGGCCGGAGGATCGCCGGGCAGGCGCAGTACACCGCGACGCTCGAGGTCACCCGCGCCGACGGCACCACCTACCGGACGGTGACGCAGCTGATCGCGCCGCTGGCGACGATTCAGCAGTACGCGCCGGGCACCCGCCACGAAGCCCGCGTCGACCCCGCCGACCCGGCGAAGATCGCCGTGTTCGGCCCGATCGGTTAGGCGGCAGGCGATGTTCGGGACCTTCGAGTTCGGCCTGCCGGGAGACCCCCGGCAGGCCCGCCGCCCCGGTCTGCGGCTCTGGCTGCTCGGCGTGCCGACGACGCTCGCCTGGGCGGCGGTGGGCTGGTCGGGCGCCCTCGGGCTGCTGGACGGCTTCCGGTTGATGTCGCTGAACCGCGTCGACGCGTGGGGGCCCGACGCGGGCCCGGCGGTTTCGCTCGTCCTGTTCTTCAGCGTCTCGATCACGGTGGCCTCGTCACTCGGGTTCGCGATGCTGTGGGGCGGCGGGATGTCGTTGCGCGGGATGGGCATCGGCTTCCGGGCGAGCAGTCTCGCCGCGTCCCTCGGCATCGCGCTGGGCAGCGGCGTCGCGATCCCGTCCTGGACGCCGCCCGAGGCGGTGGGGAAGCGGCTGCCGTCCGAACCGTGGACCGAGGTGGACTGGATCGTCTACTACGAGCCGTACCTCGTTCCGGCGGTGGCCGGGGTGACCGCGCTGGTCATGATCATGGTGCTGGGACGGGCGTTCGTCACCAAGGCGGAGGCGGACGACCGCGCGCAGGCACTCGCTCAGACCGGCAGGCAGGTGCTCGGAGAGGTGCTCGGCGTCGAGTTCACGAACATCTGGGTGATGGGGAATCCCAGGTTCACCGTGCAGGTCCGGTTCCCCACGGACGACGGCGAGCGGACCGTCATCACGACGATGATCACTCCGCCGCTGCAGGCCCCCGCCCGCGGCTCGACGGTGAAGGTCACCTACGACCCGCGGAACCCCGACTCGGTTCAGGTGGACCCGGATCCGGCCGATCGGGCCGCCGGCGGAAACTTCGGTGCGTTCCTGCCTCCGCTGTTCTGATCGCCCTCTACACTCCCGCGGATGGACGAACAGACGGCAGAGGTGTCCACCGCCCCGGCGGTGCGCAAGGCGATGATCCGGCTGGTCCCGTTACTCGGGCTGCTCTATCTGCTCAACTATCTGGACCGGGTCAACGTCGGGTTCGCGGCGCTCACCATGAACGCGGACCTCGGCATCAGCTCGGCCGCCTACGGACTCGGCGCGGGCCTGTTCTTCGTCGGGTACTTCTTCTTCGAAGTGCCCAGCAACGTGATCCTGCACAAGGTCGGCGCCCGGATCTGGATCGCGCGGATCATGGTCACCTGGGGCATCGTCGCCTCGGCCACCGCGTTCATCCAGGGCGAGGTCAGCTTCTACATCGTCCGGGTGCTGCTCGGGATCGCCGAGGCCGGGTTCTTCCCCGGCATCATCCTGTACTTGACCTACTGGTTCCCGCGAAAGCAGCGAGCCAAGATCGTCGCGCTGTTCTTCCTCGCGGTGCCGCTCTCTTCGGTCATCGGCAGCCCGGTCTCCTCCCTGCTCATCAAGCACGGTGACGGTGTGCTGGGCTTCGACGCGGGCTGGCGGTTCATGTTCTTCGCCGAAGGGGTGCCTTCGATCCTGCTCGGGGTGGCGGTGTTCTTCCTGCTGCCGAGCAAGCCGAAGGACGCGAAATGGCTGACGCCGCGGGAACGCACGGCGTTGCAGTCGGCCATCGACGCGGAAGACGTCCGCGAGGTCGGCAAGGAGGTGAGCACGCGATCGGCGCTGACCGATCCGCGTGTGCTCGCGCTGAGCGCCGTCTACTTCGGGATCATCTTCGGCCTCTACGTGCTCGCGTTCTTCCTTCCGCAGGTGATCAAGGGCTTCCAGGAACAGTTCCAGACCAACTACACCATCGTGGAGATCGGGCTGATCACCGCGATCCCGTACGCCGTGGCCGCCGTCGCCATGGTGTTGTGGGCGCGGCATTCCGACCGCACCGGCGAACGGGCGGGGCACGTCGCCATCGCCGCGTTCGTCGGCGCGGTCGCGATCGCCGCCGCGCTGTATCTCGGTTCGCCGCTGTGGGTGATGGTCGCGGTGACCCTCTGCGCGGTCGGCGTGTTCACCGCGATCCCGGTGTTCTGGCAGCTGCCCAACGCCTTCCTGACCGGAGTCGGTGCCGCCGCCGGGATCGGCCTGATCAACTCCTTCGGTAACCTGTCGGGCTTCGTCGGCCCCTATCTCACCGGCTGGCTGCAGGGGGTGACCGGGAGCTTCCGCGCCGGGATGTGGGCCGTCGCGTTCTTCATGGCGATGGCGGGGGCCATCGCGTTGACCTTCCGCGGCAAGGACAAACGCGCGATCAAGTGAGGTGGTCGAAGTCGCCGTTCACCCACCGGATATGGGTTTCGGCGCTTCGGCGCACCACCGCGCGGGCATCCTGGTCGATGGTGTCGCCGCCGAGGGTGTAGAGCCGGTCGTAGGAGAATTCGTCGAGCCGGTCGACGATGCGGCGGACCACGGCGCCCGACAGCGGGATGTGCTTGGGGAAGTTGCGCTGGAACGACACCCAGTTCGGCGCGAGCCCACCCGAGATCGTGTCCCCGGCCAGGATGCTGCCGTCCGGTGTCCTGGCCACGGCGCTGCCCCGCATATGCCCGCCGAGCCGGACGAGTTCGAGGCCGGGCAAGGGTTCCACGTGCTCGTCCCAGAACTCGAACGCCGGATCGGGGGCGGGCAGCCATTCGCGGTTGCGTTCGTTGACCAGCACCGGAACCCCGCCCAGCGCGCGGCTCCAGCCGAGCTGGGCGCCGAACATGTGCGGGTGGCTGGTGGCGATCACGGCGACGTCGCCGAGCCCGCGCACGACGTCGAGCACTTCCGTGTCCAACCAGGACGGCGGATCCCAGAGCAGGGTGCCCGCCGGGGTCACCGCGACGAACGACCAGTGCCCGATCGCGAAGTTCGGCTCCCGCTTGATGCTGTGCAGGCCACGTCCGTGATCCCGGTGCAAGGTCTTGTGCGGCACGGAGATCAGTTCCTCGTGCGTCCACCAGCGGCCGGTGTGCGCGCCGAGATCGCCTGCTTCTTCGATGCCGACCTCGCCGCGGTCGAGAACGCACCGGGGAGGCTCGGGGGTGGCGGGATGTTCGATACCGCACCTGTCGCAAATCCACATGATCGACAGCTTGCGACCTCCAGTGCGCTGGAGGTCAAGACGCGTCTTCCCCCGGCTCGGCGAGCCGGGGGAAGACGGGGGTTCAGCTGACGGTCGTCTTGCCGAGGACGGCGTCCTGGTCGGGCGGGTCGAGCGCGAGCTGGACGTCGAACTCGCCGAGCGAGCTGTCGGTGACGATATGCGAGGTCGCCGCGGCGTCCACGCTGCTGGTCGCCTCACCGGCGGGGGTGCCCGCGGGGATGGTGAAGTCGACCTTGCCTTCCGCGGTGAACTTGAGCGGTCCTTCGGCGGGCACCTCGGTGTCCGGGATCGGCAGCTCGATGGGGATCGAGATCTTCTGCTCACCGAGCGCGATGTTCACCTTCGAGCCGATCGTGCCGGAGAGCTTCTTGGCGCCGACCAGCCGGAGCCCGTCGCCCGCGGCCTGACCGGCGTCGACGTCGAGGGTGAACGGTACCGAAACCGGCTCCCCGGCTTTCGCGGCCGCCGGGATTTCCGCCTTGACGACCACCGCCACCTTCTGGTCGCCGATGATGGGGAAGCCGCCCTTGTACGTGAGATTCTTTTCGACGGCGGCAGCGGTTCCCGCCGCGGCGAGCATGACCGTTCCGGCGACCGCGGCCGCGATCCCGGCCGCGCAGAACCGCCGAACACCCTTCCGTACGAGGGTTTCCGTCATGTCAGGTCCTTTCGTCGTTGAATGGGCTCGAAAGCGAATGTAGGTGGAAAGTCACCAACGAGGAAAGGAAAAGATCTCTCGCGTTTTCTTTACGCTTCGATCTTGTCACGCGTATGCGGAATGGCGAGTTCGTGAATTGTCATGCGGTGGAGTAAAGGGGAAACGGCGCCCGCATTCTTGTCACCTCGGTGACAGGTGCGCCGGACCCGGGGCGAGCGGGCTAGGGTCTTGATCGTGACCGAACGACCCGAGCCGTGGCATCTCCGGACCCGCAGGTTCCTGCGCGCGACGGATCAGCGCGGCGAGCTGGTGCGCGGGGCGCGGTTCCTCCGCAGGCTGGTCCCGGGTGACCCGCTGGCTCCGTCGACGGGCCGCTCGTCCGACCGGCTCGCCCGGCTGCTCGCCGAGGCGGGCGCGGACCGGCCCAGCGCCACCCGTGAGCTGGGGCTGGCCGCCGTGCAGGCCTGGCAGGCCGTCCGCCGGTCCGGCGCGCCGCCGGTGTCCGCGGACGGCATCACGGTGCTGTTCACCGATCTGGTCGGCTTCTCGACCTGGGCGTTGCAGGCGGGCGACGAGCGGGTGCTGGAGCTGCTGCGTTCGGTCGCCGAGGTGACCGAATCGATCGTCACCGGGCATCGCGGCAGCATCGTGAAAGGCCTCGGCGACGGCGTGATGGCCGTGTTCGCCGACCCCGGCGAGGCGGTGAACGCCGCCTACGAGACGTGCTCCGCCGTGAGTGTGATCAAGGCCGAGGGCTATCTCCCGCACCTGCGCGCGGGGCTGCATCGAGGGAATCCTCGGCGGGTCGGCAACGACTACCTCGGTGTCGACGTGAACATCGCCGCCCGCATCATGGCCGCCGCCGACGGCGACGAGGTCCTGGCCAGCGGAAGCGTCGTCGACGAGCTGGACCCCGGCGCGGTGACCGTGCGACCGCGCCGGAGCTTCCGCGCCAAGGGGACCCCGAAGGACCTCCGTGTCTACCGGGTCGTGCCTCGGTACTCCTCGTGAGTCGCCGTCATGTTCTCTTGAGGGGTAAGGCAAACGCGCCGGGTCGGGAAAGTGGCTGTCGCGACCCGCGCCCTGACCGGGCCCTCCACCCACCCTCCCACGGTCCCCGCAGACGTTGCGAAAGCCACTTTCGCAACCTTCAACGTTGCGAAAGTGGCTTTCGTAACGTGCCACCTTTGTTCTTACCCCGCAAAGAGCCGCGCGCCCTAGCCCGGCATCTCCGAAGGCTGCGAGTCCAGTCCCGCCCGCGGTTTCGTCCAGCCGCCACGCGTGAAGTCCGGCACCGCGACCGGTTTCCCGCCGCGTGCCAGGGAGACCACGCTCAACGGCACGGGGGAGCACCAGGCCGCCGAGTCGTAGACGTCGATGTCCGGCACCAGCCCGGCGCGCATCTGCTGCACGATCCGCCACTGCAGCACGTAGTCCATGCCGCCGTGCCCGCCGAGGTTCGGGTCGTCCTTCAGTTTCTTCCACAGCCAGTGGTCGTGGCGTTCGCGGTACGGCCCGAAGTCCTTCCACGCGTGGCCGCTGTGGTCAGGCTCGACGTAGATGCGGGCGGGATAGTCCTCCACGATGCCGCGGCTGCCGGCGAGACTGTTGATGCGGCTGTACGGCCGCGGCGAGCTGACGTCGTGCTCGGCGCGGATGATCCGGCCCTGCTCGGTTTCGATCAGGCAGGTCACCAGGTCACCGTTGATGTAGGTCTCTTTCCACGACGGGTGGCCCGGCGGCATGTGGCGTTCGCGGTAGTCGGCGAGGCCCTTCGGCTCGGTCGCCGTGGCGCGCAAGGTGGCGAACCGGTCGCCGCGGTTCACGTCCATGCAGGCGGCGATCGGCGCGAGGCCGTGCATCGGGTAGAAGCTGGCGGTGCTGCGGGTGTGCCACTTCCGGCGCCACGCGTCGGTGTAGTAAGTGTCGGAGAACAGCAGTTCGCGAAGGTCGTGCAGGTAGCCGCCGTGCCCGTTGGTGACCTCGCCGAAGACACCCTCGTGCGCCATCTTGAGGATGGCCAGCTCGTTGCGGCCGTAGCTGCAGTTCTCGGCGAGGAACAGGTGTTTGCGGGTCTGCTCGCTGGTGTTGACGAGGTCCCACAACTGGTCGAGCTCGGTGGCGATCGGGAGCTCGACGCCGACGTGCTTGCCTGCCAGCAGCGCGGCCTTGCCCTGCGCGTAATGGAACTCCCACGGCGTGGCGATGTAGACGAGGTCGATGTCGTCCCGGGAGAGCATCTTCTTATAGGCGTCGGCGGATCCGCCGTACTCGGCCGGGCGCGGACGCCCGGCGGCGGCGAGTTTGTCCGCGGCGGCCTTCGCGCGCTCCGCGCGGATGTCGCAGACCGCGGTGACGACGGCGCCCGGGACGGCGCTCCACCCGCCGATCATGGACTTACCGCGGTTGCCGAGACCGATGAGCGCGATCCGGACGGTCTGGTGCCGCTCGAACGGGACCCCGATCATGCTGCGCTGACCAGGACGGCGGGGCGCGCTTTCCGCCTCTTCCGCCGCGGTCGCGCTCGTCGGGATCGCGGCGAGCGCCCCGGCGGCGAGCGCGCCGCCGAACAGTGTCCGCCGGGAGACAGAGGGCAGGTCGGCCATGAAGAACACTCCTTCGTGTCGCCTTCGGTGCCCAGACCTTGTCCAATCGCCATCGGATATGTCAAGAGATGCGCCAAAGTGTGCAATAAACTGCACTATTGATCAATTTGAGTGCGTGCTTGGCCGGGTTTCGCGCAACCCGGGTGCGCGTATACACCCGGGCCGCGCGGACGGTCACCGGCGGATCAGCACCTGGTCGATCGACTTGCGCACCAGGTTCGGCACCACGCAGTCGTCCGCCGGATAACCGACCGGGATGACGGCGAACGCCTTCTCGTTCTGCGGCCGCTCGAGCAGCTCGCCGAGGAACCGCATCGGCGACGGCGTATGCGTCAACGCGGCCAGCCCGGACAGATGCAACGCCGTGAGCAGCATGCCGACCGCGATGCCCACCGACTCGTCGACGTAGTAGTGCTTGTGCTTGGTGCCGTCCTCGTCGAGGAAGTAGCGCTGCTGGAAGACCACGATGAGGTACGGGGCGTCGGTGAGATGGGTCTTGACGGCGTCGGTGCCCAGCGGGCGCAACGCGGAGAGCCACTCCTCGCCGAGCCTGCCCTCGTACGAAACGCGTTCTTCCTCTTCGGCGGCCTCGCGGATCCGCTGTTTCGTCTCGGCGTCTTCGATGAGCACGAACGTCCACGGTTGCTGATGCGCGCCGCTGGGCGCCGTCGCCGCCACCGCGATGGCGTCCACCACCACCTGCTCGGGCACGGGGTCCGTCGAGAACATCCGCACGGTGCGGCGGGTGTCCATGCGGCGGCGCAGGTCGGCGGCGGTGGCCAGCGCTTCTTCCGCGGGTACGCGCGCCGGGCGGTAGGGCACCGGCTCGAAGGGGTCGCCGTAGGTCGGGGTCCACTGTGCTGTGGTCATGATGGCGATTCTGGCGGCGGACCCGGTTTTCGGGAACCCCCGGAGCGAGGTTCGTGAGGCGCAAGGCAAAGCGTCGTGGGCGGGATCATGCGCACGGAGGCCTTCGTGGCGACGTGCGGGCCGTCGGCCCCGCCGTGGGCAGCTTCGCGCGGGGGTCGTGAGTGGTAAAGAGCGTTAGAACGACACTTGTCACTCACGACCCTCCGCCTGTACCGCCCACTCCGAAGGGACACTTCGGCTACCCCCGGAGCGAGGTTATGTCCTTGGAGTTATGCCGCCGTCTGTCTCAAGTGGACGGACGCCGGTCGTCGTAACCGGTGGGCGGCCCCGGTACCTAGAGCGCCACTTAGCGGTCTTCGCGGCGTAGAGATAGGTATCCACTGCACGACTTTCGTCGGTGTCAGGTTTCTCTTGCCGCGCACCAGAATCAGCACACCCGTCCCCATCGCGCGGCCGAACCCGGGCCGCAGAAATGAGTCGGAACCATGCGACTGCGCTCCTTCGCCCTGATCGCCGGCACCGCCTTCGCGGCGCTGCTCGGCGTCACCGCCCCCGTGGCGTCCGCCGCGGAACCGTCCTCCGACGTCCAGCCGATGATCATCGGCGGCCAGAACGCGACGAGCGGCCCGTGGGCGGCCAGGCTCTTCGCCAACGGCAGGCAGACCTGTACCTCGACGATCATCGCGCCGCAGTACATCCTGACCGCGAAGCACTGCGTCGCGAGCAGTGGCACCTTCACCTTCCGGATCGGCAGCCTCGACCAGCAGAGCGGCGGCACCATGGCCACCGGCTCCACCGTCACCCGTCACCCGAGTGCGGACCTCGCGATCGTGAAGCTGACGACGTCGGTCAACGCCACCTACTCACCGCTGGGCACCACGGCCAACGTCTCCGTCGGGCAGACCGTCCAGGTCTACGGCTGGGGCGCGACCAGCCAGTGCGGCTCGGAGATCAACTGCCAGTCCCGCTACCTGAAGGTCGCCAACGTCTCGGTCACGTCGGTCTCCTGCCGTGACTACAACGGCGGCATCGCGGTGTGCGCGCGCCGCGGTGACGGCATCACCGCCGGTGGGGACTCGGGTGGCCCGATGTTCGCCTCCGGCCGTCAGGTCGGCGTCGCCTCGACGAGCGACCGGCAGACGACCACCGCATACACGAACATCACGCGGTACCGGCCCTGGATCCAGCAGATCGCCGGCGTCTGACGCCTGAACAGGGCCCTCCCCGGCACTCGCCGGGGAGGGCCCTGTCGTCTGCTCTAGTCGGGACGGCCGACTTGGGTGTTCGACAGGTCGAGACCGATCGCGAAGTCCGCCGTGTAGCCGCTTCCGGTCTGCTGGGGACGCAAAAGCATCTGTGCCCCGCCGTTGCGGTAGATGGAGTCCCGGCTGTTGGTCGTGTCGGCCGGTCCTTTCCGCCGGTACGGTTCGGTCCGCAGATAGGCCGCGCCGAACTCGGGGGTGAAATAAAGCTGCGAGGTGAACTCGTACGGACGGCCATTGGTGCCGGTGGTGCGGATTTTGATGTGGATATGGAGCGTGCGGCCCGTGTACCATCCTGGCAGAATGGTGGTGAAGCGAGCCGCTCCCGTTTGGTCGGTGTTCTGATACCCGCGCAGGAAACGGCGACCTCGGCTGCCCTGGGACGGAATGTCGGAGTACAGGCCGAACGCGTCGCACTGCCAGAGATCGACCATGGCGCCCGGTAGCGGCGTGCACTGCTGCTGGCGGATTTGCTGGACGGTGAAATTGATCGCCAGCGCGGTGCCGGGAACCAGTTGCCCGGTGGAGGGCTCACTGCGGATGTCGGAGCGGTTGAGCCGTTCGTCGACGAAGTACGGGCCCTCCATTTGTTCGGGCTTGACCACGCAATCCAGCGTGCAGATATCGGGCGCGCCCGGGCTGGAGGTGGTGGCACTCGCGGTGGTGGATCCGGCGACGGCGAGTGTCGCACCGGCGGCGCCGAGGAGAATCAGCGCCTGTCGCCTGCCGAGTACCCGGCCTACTGGCTCATCATCGTCATGCATGAGGTTCCTTTTCGCCAAATGATGGGAGTAAGGGAACTGAACGCGACGAGAGTCGACTCCAAGGCGTCGCGCGCATCTGATTTTCCGACATGACCCGGCCGCTGTCGAGAAAGTTCACTCGCGTGCATCATACTGCGATACGAGCCCTGTTCTTTGATAGGCCGAATTCGTGAACCGCTGTTACGGCATTTCGCCTACGGCGCCTCGAAAAATCCATCTCGAGAACGCTTGCGTGCCCGGTGGTTCGCGACGTTGACGCGATTCCCGCATAATCCTGGCATGCAATAGCGACGCCGTCCGGGACGCGTTGTGTCGATGAACGCACCTCGGCAGGCAGGTGCGCCACAGGTCCGGAACCGTTCCGCGCCGAGAGACTGGACGACGCCGAGTATTCCGACGCCGCAGACCAGGGCGAGGGAGTCCGCGGCCGTCGCGCCGGGCCGGGCCGAAACAGCCCATCGTGCGCTGCCGGCCAGAAGGGTGACGTCGCCGATCGAAGAGGTGAGCGCGGTGGCGCCGGTGATGAGGCGCGCCCGGTCCGGGCGGTCGATCAGCTCCCGCACTGTGGCGCGTAGCCGGTGAACGGCGCGCAGATCACCGGGACGGGATGGCTCGGGTAGTGAGTGAAGCCCGGCGAAGGCGGTAAGGGACCCCAGGTCGGGAAGCTTGTCTTCGCCGTGCCAGACCTCCGGGGCGGTGTTGACCAGGTCGGTAGCGACGCCTGCTGCCTGGACGTAATCGTCTAACGCTACTTGCATCCCTTACCGGCCTCTCGTACGTTCACGGTTAATCGTTACTTTAACCCTTACCGGGAGGTTGTCCGTGGAGATCGACGCGTTGGTGTTCGACATACTCGGCACGCTCGTCGACGAGCCGGCCGGGATCCGCGAGGCGGTGCGGCAAGCCGTGCCGGACGCCGACGTGGACGAGCTGGTCGACCAATGGCTGAGCCACGTCGAGACCGAGCAGCGGCGCATCGTCGCAGGGCAGCGTCCGTACGCACCGAGCGATGTTCTCGACCGCGAAGCGGCCCAGTCGGTCACCAAGACGGACGTGGTGCCGAAGCTCCCGCCATGGCCTGACACCCCCGACGGGCTGGCGAGGCTCGCCGAGCACTACCCGCTGATCGGGCTCTCCAACGCCAGCCGGACGAGCCTGCTTCGCATCAACGCCCACGCGGGCCTCCGGTGGCATCAAGCGCTCTCCGCCGAGGAGGTGCGAACCTGCAAGCCGGACCCGGCTGTCTACGAACTGGCCGTCGAAGCCTCAGGCGCACCGCCGGAGCGGCTGCTGATGGTCGCGACCCACGCGTGGGACCTGCGGGGCGCGCAGAGTGCCGGTCTCCGGACCGCCTACGTCGCCAGGCCTGTCGGGGACCCGCCGAAGGCCACGGATCGCTTCGACTTCCATGCCGACGGCCTCGCCGATTTGGCGGCTCAGCTCGGAGAACTTCAGCTGTGATCAAAACTGTCGGTGCCTGCCGCTAGGTTCATCCCAGTCCCCACCGAGGCACCCCCGCAAGGAGAAGATGCGTTGTCAGACTGGGAAAGAGCAAGCACGGCCAGGGTGTTGCCACCTGCCCGCCCGCGCAAGCTCGCGAAGGTACCGTTCGTCGAATTGGCCGACGGACGGGTGCAGGGCGTGGTGTCCAGTGGATCGGACATCGGCCGCGTGTATGTCTCGTCGGTCGCGGCGAGCACGTACGAGTTCGCCTGCAGTACCAACAACAACCGGCCCTGCGGCGGGGCTCGGGGCATGTTCTGCAACCATATTCTCGCCCTGATCAACGAATCCACCCTGCAGTACGGCGCCGAGCGGGTCGCGCGGTACTTGCGCGTCGAGGTTCCAGAGCCGACCGCGCAGGCCATTTCGCAGACCATGAGCGCGACGCGGCCGTCGCAAGGTGACAACACCGCCGCCGCTTCCGTGTTCAGCCAGTTCTTGCGGCACTTGGCCTACCTCGAATTCGAGCCGTCCACCGCGCCGGTACCGGAGCTGCAGTGGTTCCCGCCGACGAGGGTGGTGGCCTGATGCGCGTCGATCTGCTCACCGATCCCATCGCCGGTCTCGACGAGGCGCTGGCGGTTGTCGATGCCTTCGACGCCGTGCTCGCCGCAGGTCTGCTCCGTCCCCAGAAGATCGCGGGCTTGACCGAGCTGGCCGATGCCGTCGCGGGGTCGCCGCTCGCGACGCGGGTCGCGGAGGCAGCGGAGAAGACCGCGGCCGGTGCCGCGGGGGAGGAGCACTTCGTTTCCCTTGCGGCGGCGAGGATCGCGGTGTTCGGCTCCGTACACGACGCGATTCTCGCGCGGCTTGTCGAAGCGACCGGCCGTCCACTGGGCGAAGACTCCGCCGGGCAGGCCGCCGAGGCGGAACCGCTCAATCTTCTGGTCGCCGCACGATCCTGGCTGGCCGACCTCGCCCGCGCGGGCTGGCAGGGTATCGACCACGACTTGATCTCGGCTTCGGCGCAAGTGATCTCCGCGTTGCTCGCGGAACCGAGCCTGCGCAGGTTGGCCGTCCTGCTCGACGGCTTCGCCGCGGAACTCGCGGCGTCCTGTCCCGGTGCGGCGCTGGAGCGGATCCCCGCCCGGCGCTGGGGCGACCTGTGGTCGCGCGGAATGCTGCTGACCCTGCCCGGGGCGGCGGCGTCGCCGTCGATCGGCACGGTCACCGGCCGTTTGTTGCCCCTCGGGGTCGACCTGCTGGAACATGCGACGGCCGCGCAGGCCCAGGTCCATGCGGTCTTCGAGCCCGAAGACGGCACCGCTCCGCGGCTCGTGCGCGCGAACGTGACCGCGCCGAAGCCGGACACGATCATCGGCGCCGGGATCTGGCAGTTGCTGCGCCCGCACCTTTCCCTGCTCACGGCGATCAGCGAGGGCCGCTCGATGGACCTCGCCGGCATGCCGGTCACCGCGGAGGGCGACCTCCTCTGGCGAGACGACCATGCTCGGCTCGGAGAGCCCGCGGACGCGTTCTCCACGGCGCGCGTCGCTTTGCCGAGGGCCGTCATGCCGCCGGTCGCGCCGCTGGATCGGCACCCGGCGCGGCTCGCCGTTCCTGTTTTCCTCGAGGGCTATGGCATCGAGGGCGACGAGGATGCGCTCACGTTCGCCTTCGCCGGGAACCGGCTCTCCGTCGAGACCGATCGCATCCCGGCCGCCGGCCCGCTGACACCGAAGGCGGTCGCGGGTTCCAGCGCGTGCATCGGCCTGATCCGGTGGGACGGCGGATTCCGCCTCCAGCCGCTCGCCGTCGAGACCACCGTGCGCAAGAAGACCACCGCCGTGCACGCCGGAGCCTGGGCCGGCGGCACCACGGACAAGGCCGGGGTGAAAGCCGAGAAGGCGGCCACCGACGCCGCGGCCGTACTGCGCGAGCGCGCCGGAAGGCTGTTGCGGAAATGACCGAACCCGAGGACAACCGCCGCCAGGTCCTGTACTGGCGGCTGCTCGCCCGGCTCTTCGACGCCGAGGAGCAGGCCGCGCTCGAATCGGCGAGTGTGGCCGTGGTCGAGGACATCGGCCTGCCGTCCGCCGTGCTGGATCCGAACGTCGCGGTCGACTCGGTCGTCCAGCGTCATCCGGAGCTGGCGGCCGAGTTCGACGGGCTGATGGTCCCCGAAGCCGAGGACAGCCGGGACAAGGCCGCGGAAGTGCGGCGCGCGGCGCTGGTGTCGAAGGTGCTGCTCAACGTCTTCGCTCCGGCGCCGCCCACGGTGACGGCGGGGCAGCTGTCCCGCTGGCAGGCCGACGCGGGCTGGCTGGAGCGCGCTTTGGGCTGCCGTCCGGGCGAGTTGCGCGGAGGTCGTCGCGGCGGCGCCCCGACCGGCCTCGGCGGCACCGGCGGTGGCGCCACGCCGGACTTGAGCACCCTGCTCCCGGCGATCGGCCCGGAACTCGGCGGCATCGAGGCGGACCTCGTCAAACGGATGCAGCTGCGCGAGGTCCTCGCCGATCCGGCGCTCGCGGCGAAGCTGAGCCCGAGCATGTCGCTCATCGAACAGCTGTTGCGGGACAAGGACAACCTGTCCGGAGTGGCGTTGGCCAACGCCAAATCACTCATCCGCCGCTACGTCGACGAGATCGCGGAGGTCCTGCGGACCCAGGTCGAGAAGGCTTCGACGGGCAAGGTGGACCGTTCGGTCCCGCCGAAACGCGTGTTCCGCAACCTCGACCTCGATCGCACCATCTGGAAGAACCTCACCAACTGGAGCCCCGACGAGGAACGGCTTTACGTCGATCGCCTCTACTACAAGCAGACGGCGAAGAAGACCACACCGCAACGGCTCATCGCGGTCGTCGACCAGTCGGGCTCCATGGTGGACTCGATGGTCAACTGCGCGGTGCTGGCCTCGATCTTCGCCGGATTGCCCAAAGTGGACGTTCACCTGATCGCCTACGACACGCAGGCGCTCGACCTCACGCCATGGGTGCACGATCCCTTCGAAACCCTGTTGCGCACCAACCTGGGCGGCGGCAACGACGGCATGGTCGCGATGGCGCTGACCCAGCCGAAGATCGCCGAACCCGCGAACACCGTGGTGGTGTGGATCTCCGACTTCTACGAGACCCGCGTCGAGCAGCTCTTCGAAAGCATGGCCGCGATCCACCGGTCGGGGGCGAAGTTCATCCCGGTCGGCTCGGTCACCAGCGCCGGCCGGGGCAGCGTGAACCCGTGGTTCCGCGAACGTTTCAAGGATCTCGGCACACCGGTGATCTCCGGCCACATCACCAAGCTCGTGCACGAACTCAAGACCTTCCTCACCTCCTGAACCTCCCGAAAGGCAAGACATGTCCGACCTGTTGCGCGCCCCCGCCGAGATCAAGTACGCCGACGAGCTGGACTGGCTGGAGTCGGTCGACGACAACCCCAAGCCGTTCGCCTGGCGCCTGTCCCCGAAGATGCTGCGCCTGTTCATCCTCGGCTCCGAGCGCGCCGACGGCCTCGACCGCGAGATCTCGCAGAAATGGTTCGGCGACCGGAACATCGTCGAGCGGGCCATCGTCACGCTCGCCTCGGACCGCGGGCTGCTGCTGATCGGCGACCCCGGCACCGGCAAGAGCTGGCTCGCCGAACTGCTGGCCGCGGCCATCTCCCGCAACTCCACACTCGTCGTGCAGGGCACCGCCGGCACCACCGAGGACCACATCAAGTACTCGTGGAACGTCTCCATGGTCATCGCCAAGGGCCAGTCCCGCGAGTCGATGATCCCGTCACCGATCATGACCGCGATGGAGGCGGGGTCGATCGGCCGTTTCGAGGAGTTGACCCGGTCCACCAGCGACGTGCAGGACGCGCTGATCTCGATCCTGTCGGAGAAGTACATCTCGGTACCGGAACTGGACAATGACGGCATCGTCTTCGCCAAGCCCGGTTTCTCCGTGATCGCCACCGCCAACAGCCGTGACCGCGGCGTCAACGACCTGTCGTCCGCGCTCAAGCGCCGGTTCAACTTCGTCCGCATCCCGGTGGTGACCAACAAGAAGAGCGAGGCGGAGATCGTCCGCTTCCGCACCGAGGAACTCCTGCGCCGCCACCAGATCGAGCTGGACGTGCCGCCCACGCTGCTCGACGTGCTGCTGCGCAGCTTCGGCGACCTGCGAGCCGCGGCGGCGTCGGCGGGCAGCGATGACGAGAAGCTGGAGTCCGCGTTGTCCACGGCCGAGCAGATCGGCGTGCTCGAAGACGCGGTGCTGCACAGCAACTTCTTCGGCGAACGCGAGCTCACCGCCCGCGCGCTGGCGTCCTCGCTGGTCGGTTCGCTCGCCCGTCGCGAGCCGGAGGATCTGGCGATCCTCAACAAGTACCTGCACGGTGTCGTCGAGCCGCGCAGCAAGGACGAGGGCGGGGACTGGCCCGAGTTCCTCGACGGCGGCCGCGACGCGATCGCCTCCCTCTCGTGAGCGGCGCCTTCGAGGCGTTGCGCGGCCAGTTGCAGGAGGCCGCGGCCGCCTTCGCCGACGGGCCCGGCGCACTGGAGGGCATCCTGCTCGGGCTCGTCGACGACGTCGATCGCGCGGTGCGAGAGCCTTTGGAGATCTTCCCGGTCTGCCACCATTCCCCGGCTTCGGCGGTGGCGATGGCACGGCGGCTGCGGGAAAAGCAGCCGAAGGTGGTCTACCTCGAACTGTGCGAAGACATGGCGCCGTTGCTGACCGAACTGCGCAACTGCCGTCTCCCGGTGGCGGTTCAGGCCTTCGCGACAGAGGTGAAGGGATTCCCCGCGGAGTGGGCGCCGCTGTCCGTGGTCGCGCCGATCACCGAGGCTTCGGCCGAGTACCAGGCGATCGCGTACGCCCTCGACACCCCGGGCGTCGAGCTCGTCCTCGTCGACCGGTCGGCGGACCACGTCTTCCAGTGGGACGAACGCGAACCGTCGCCGGAGACGGACGCGCCGCCCGCCGAGGAGGAGGCGGCGCTGCACGGTGACGCGGTCGGCGTCGAGATCGGTGATCTCCGGCCCCGGTTCGCCGAACTCGAGGAACACCTGCTGCGGCACGGCCGGGTGCGGCACTGGTCGGAATGGTGGCACCAGTACGTCGAGCTGCCGCTCGGCGACAGCGATCACGACACCTACCGCCAGGTCATGTTCCTGATCGGCAGCCTGTTCCGCCGTCTCGCGCCGGGCGACACCAAGCGCGTCCGAGTGGACGAAGACCGCGAGCGCTACATGTGGACCCGCATGCGCGAGCACCTCGCCGCCTCGGGCGCGGATCCCGCGGACTGTCTCTACATCTGCGGCGCGTTCCACGCGGCCAGCCGGGTCGCGGAGTTCGGCGTCGACGGCACGGACGGGTTCGTGATCAGCCCGCGCAGCGAGAGCACCTGGCAGTACGGGCTCATCCCGTCGAGCCACGCCTCGATCGAGGCGCAGTTCGGGCTCGCCGGGGGATCGGTGTCGATCGCCGCGACCGAGTGGGCGAAGAACCTGAAGCGCACCAAGGTGAAGCAGTTCCAGCTGGAAGGGCAGGTAGGAGGACCGAAGCGGAAGAAAGCCGCGGAGCTGCCCGCGCCGACGCCGGATCCAGTGGCAGTGGATCCATCGGACCAGCTTTCCGGCTTCCTGCAACGACCTCCGGTGCTCGACCGGCTGGACGAGGCGGAGCTGCTGGGGTGGTCGGTCGAGATCGTCCGCGCGGCGCGCCGCAACGGGTACCTGGCCTCGACCGCCGACGCCATCGCGGTGTTCGAGACCTCGATCCTGCTGGCGGGGCTGCGCGACCGGGCCAAGCCGACGCCGTACGACTTCCAGGACGCGGCGGTCACCTGTATCGAAAAGGACGTCGTGCCCGGCAGGCGCGACGTGCGCCGCCTCGTCGAGATCATGATGGGCGGGGACCGGATCGGCCAGGTCGGCTACGACGCGTTGCCACCGCTGGCGCGCGACGTGCACGACCGGCTCGAACCCCTGAACCTCAAGCTGCAGCAAAGAGGGGTGCAACGGGCGCTGCTCGACATCGCGTCGAGGCCGGAGCTGGAGCCCTGCTCCGATCTCCTGTGGATGCTGCGCTACCTGATGCCGCGCGGCGCGGCACGGCCGATCATGGGGGAGCGGCGGCTCGGCGAACGGCCGATCCAGGAGTCGTGGGATCTGGCGCTGGGCACCCACCAGCGGGCCCTCATCGAGCTGGGTTACGAGGGCGTCAGCGTCGAACAGGTGCTGGAGCAACGGCTTCGGCGAGCGGCCTACCATCCGCAGGCCACCGCCGCGAAGGTACTCGGCGCGGTCGAGGACGCGACGCTCTACCTTCGCAGCGCCCGGCTGGCCGGGGAGCTGGGCACCCGTGCTCTGGAGGTGCTGGCCACCGAACGTACCGTCGACGGCGCCCCGGAAGTGCTTCGGCGGGTGCGGAGGCTGCTGGCGCATTACCGGACCAGCGAGCCGGTGCTGCCGCGGTGGATCGAGGACTTCGTGCGGACGGGGTACGCGCACTACTGCACGTTGCTCCCGGCGGCTTTCTCGGACGAGGAGGCCGGTGTCGAGCAGGTCGCCGCGATGCTGGGCTTCCTGTTCAGCATGGAGGCGCTCGCGTTGTCCCTGGGGTGCGACCGGACGCAGCTGGAGCTGGCGATCGCCGGATCGCATCCGGAGGAGCCGTCGAAGGTGGCGCTGCTGTGGGCGGCGCAGGTCCAGCTCGGCCGTCTCTCGCGTGCGGAACTGCGTGAGCGCTGCGCCGGACTGCTGGCGAACCCGATGGTGCTGCCCGCTTATCCGCGGTATCTGAGTGGTTTCGTCCACGCGTTGGAACCGGCGCCGGGATTGGCCGACTTCGTCGTCGAGGCGGTGTCGAACGCTTTCGCCGAGCTACCGGACAGGCTGCTGCTGCCGTGGTTGCCGACGTTGATCACCACGCTGCGGTCTCGCGGCGCGGAGCTGGTGCCGCTGCTCGTACGTGAGGCGGGGCGGATCTTCCCCGGCAGGCTCGCGGCGCTCGACGAATGGGTCCCGCCGTGGAAGGAGCAACCGGAGTCCCTCGCGGTGACGAGGAAGGCCGGGGGAGGTGGCCTCGCGTTGCTGGCGGCGCATCCGGCGACCTGCGACGCCGTGGCGAGCTTGCTGGGTTGCGAGGAGCCGTGGAGCGGCTCGGTGTCCACCGGCTTGGCGCTGCTCGAGCGGTATCCGGACTCCGCCACGGCGTTGGAGGAGGTGCTCACCGGGGGGTGAACCGGAGGGCGGTCGCCGGACGTCCGGCGACCGCCCGATCCGTCAGTCGGCGACCCAGCTGCCGTGGAAGCCCAGCGGCACGGGCCTCGGCAGGTGGATACGGGCCAGAGGCTTCGCGGTGAAGTCCTGCGCCGCGAGGATCACCAGATCCGAGGCGTTGCGGTCGGGGTTGTTCACGTAGGCGAGGGCGTAACCGTCGTCCTCGGACTTGCTGCGGGAAGATGGTACGAACACCGCTTCGCTCGCGTCGGCGCCCCGGCCGAAGCGGTGCACCTCCGAACGCCCGTTCCGCAGATCGTGCTTGATCAGGGCGTTGCCGAAGGAATCGGAGGGCTTGTCCAGGTAGACGTCGAACAATTCGCCGGGCGAGGCCGAGTAGCCGTACCTGTGCCGCCGCGACACCAGGCTTTCGTTGACCCGTGGGAACTCCTGCGGCCGGTCATCGAGGACACGGCGCCGGACCCGTCCTTGCGCGAGGTCGATCGTCCAGCGCTCCAGCACCGGCGGGCCCGAAGCCGACGGGCCGCCGAAGCCCTGCTTGCCCGCCACCTCGAACGGAGCAGGCATCGTGGTCAGGTCGACCACCACCGTGGAGCCCTGTTCGTACGCGTTGAGCGTATGCGAATAGAACACCGGATCCACCCCGAACCAGCGGACCGGGCCGCCGTCGCGGTTCATCACACCGACCCTGGCCGGATGGTCCGTGTTCCACTTGTAGGGCACGACCTTGCCCGGCTGCGGATCGAAGGTGACCGGCACGTCGAAGACGACCACGTAGTTCTCGGTGAGCCCGAAGTCGTGCATCATCGGACTGCCGGCGACCGGGATCCGGGTGGTCCGCACGACGCGGCCGGTGCGGTCGACCATCAGGTGCCGTACGTGATCCCACGTCGGGTGATAGGTCACCGCGTGCAGCTCGTCGGCGCGGGCGTCGAACTTGGTGTGCGCGGTGTAGGAGCCCTCCAGCGAACCGCCGAAGTCGAACGGCCCCAACGTGTTCAGATCGCCGTCGAGCTCGTACGGCGGCGCGCCGGACTCCTGCAGGGTGAGGATGCGGCCGTGATGGCTGATCACGTGCGTGTTGGGCGCGAAGTCCTCGGCGGGCACCGGCCACGGGTACCGCTCGCCGAGTTTCGCCGCGACACCGGACGAACGCACCCAGCGGTTGCGGTACCACTCGGCCTTCCCGTCCCGCAGCCGGACGCCGTGCACCATGCCCTCGCCCAGCATCCAGTGGTGGGCGCGCGGATCTTCGAGCCCGAGCACATTCGGCCCGGTGCGCAGGTATCGCCCGCAGAGATCCCGGGGAATGCGGCCGGTGACCGGCAGGCCGAACGCGGTCACCTCCTCCCGCACCGGCGCGAACGCTCCTTCGACGAACGGGTAGCGCGGATTCTGCTCGGCGAAGGCGGATCCGCTGGTCCCGATGGTCGCGGCGGCTCCGCCGATGGCCAGCGCGGCCGCCCCGCGGAGCACGTTGCGCCTGGTCGGTTCGTTCATGGTTGATCCCCCAACTCGTGAAGTAACTGTGTAAGCAATGAACAGTGTATGGTTTTACCTGTTTCAGGTGCAACAATGCGGCCATGGACGACGTGGAGATCGAGTCGCTGCCGCCGGGCACCGCGCTGGCGTGGGGTCACGCCCCGGCGCCCCGCCGCGGACCGAAGCCGGGATACAGCCTCGAACAGATCGTCGACGCGGCCATCGCTCAGGCGGACGCGGAGGGCTACGCCGCACTGTCCATGCCGTCGATCGCCAAACGGCTCGGTATCACCGCGAACGCGCTCTATCGGTATCTGAGCTCCAAGGAGGAACTGCTCGTCCTGGTGGCCGAGGCGGCTTGGGGGCCGCCGCCGGAGCGGGTCTCCGGCGACTGGCGCGCGGCGGTCACCGCCTGGGCGCGTGCGCTCCTCGAACGCTGCCGTCGCCATCCGTGGCTGATCGACCTGCCGGTCCGGAGCGTGCCGAGTACGCCGAATCTCCTGGGGTGGCTGGAAAATTTCCTTGAGGGGATGGCCGACTCGGGCCTGAGCGCGCAGGACGTGACCGGCTGCGCCGTACTGGTCGACGGCTGGGTCCGCAGTACCGCTTCCTTGCTCCAGGACGTGAACGCGAGCCCGCCTGATCGGGTCCGGGCGCTGAGCGCGTTCCTCGGCCCGCGCCTCGAAGGGCGGGGCTATGCGCGCGTCGCCGCCGTGATTTCCGGTGAGGCGTACGGCGAGGAAGGTATGGAGGAAGCCGACGTCGAGTTCGGCCTCGGTCGCATTCTGGACGGCATCGAGGCGCTCATCGAACGCCGGTGAACACTCCGTCGAGCCGGTAGTCGACGATCTCCGACGCGCGTTCGGCCGTGTAGGCGTCGACCATGATCCCCGTGACCAGGCCGGCGGACATCGTCGCGAGGGCGTCCGCTTCGAGCAGAGGGTCGAGGCGGGCGGGGACGGCGCCCTTCTCCTGTGCCGCCCGGAGCAGGCCGGCGATCGCGTGGACCAGGTGGGGCAGAAGGGGTTCCTGATCGGGATCCTGGCTCCCGCGTGTGACGTCGACGGCGAAGTACGCGATCTGGACCGCGGCCAGCATGCGTCGTCGCTCGCCGTCCGGCAGGACGGCGGTCAGGTAGGCGCGCACGATGGCGCGTTCGTCCCCCGTCTTCATCGCCTCGCCGATGGTCTTCCCGGCGATCTCGCCGGTCAATTCGACGACCCGCTGCCAGGCGAACCGCAGCATCGCTTCCTTGGTCGGGAAGTAGTACTGGACCAGGTTCATCGAGATGCCCGCCTCCGCGGCCACCGCACGCAGGGTGACCGCCTGCAGGCCTTGGGCGGCGGCGATCCGGAAGAGGGCCTCGGCGATTTCGCGCCTGCGCTCTTGGTGGTCGACACGTTTCGGCACGAGATCACTCTGCCATGTCGGCGAGGGCTGGCCGGAGCGGCCACCCACTGTTATGGTGCAAGTGCACCATAAAAATTTCGAGGAGGTCCGATGCTGGGGGAGTTCACCGACAAGAAGGCCGAGGAGCGCTTCTTCGCGACCTATGACGTGATCTTGCGGAAGTGGCCGGTTCCCGCCGAAGAACGGGATATCGCGACGAGATTCGGCCCGACCCGGGTTCGGAGTTGCGGGCCGGAAGACGGTCCGCCGATCGTGCTGCTTTCCGGAGGAATGGGCACGTCGCTGTCCTGGTATCCGCATATCGCCGAACTCGCCGCCCGGCACCGGATCCACGCCGTCGACTCGATCGGCGAGCCGGGACGGTCGATCCAGACCGCGCCCATCGAGTCCACAGAGGACTGCGCGGACTGGCTCACCGAGGTCGTCGAGGGGGTCCTCGCGGGAACCGGTCACGAAAAGGTCCACCTGGCAGGCGTTTCGCGAGGTGGCTGGCTGGCGCTGAACCTGGCTTCCCGGACGACCGACCGGATCGCCGGTGTCGTCACCATCGAAGCCGCGGGGTTCGGCGTGATCGACCGGAGCTTCATCTGGTGGAGCTTCCGGGAGATCTTCCTCTGGTTCCTGCCCAAGTGGCTTCTCCGGCTGGTGGCGTCCGGCGATCCGGACGTGCGGCACACCGTGCGGCCTCTGTTGTTCGCCGCGCTCAAGTACAAGCAGCGGCTGCCTGAGATGCACCTGTTCAGCGATGGGGAATTGTCGGCGATCGACGTGCCCACCCGGATCATCGTCGCCGAACGCAGCGTCATCCTCCGCGCCCGCGAGGTGGCGGCCCGGCTCGACTCACTGAATCCGCACATCGAGGTCGAGGTCGTGCCCAAGACCACGCATGGATTGTCCCTGGAGAAACCGGAGCTGGTCACCGCCCGGATCCTCGAGGCGGTGCGTCACGCCGCGGCCACCTGATCCGGCCATGACGGCGAACGGCCCAGCAGGGCGACGATCGTGTCCAAATCGGACTGGCTTCGCGTGTCGACGGCCGGGCCGAAGGCGGCGCCCGGAGCCGTCCGGTTCTTCCCGTCCGGGATCGCCTTGGCGAACCGCAGTCCGGCATCGAGTACCTCCTGCTGGAACTTGAGCGGCAGGCCCAGGGTTTTGGCCACGTCCCAGGAGTGCACCAGGTAGTCGACGAAATGGAAGCCCAGCGCCTGCTCCGCGGTGAAGGTGATTTCGGTGGAGAACTCGGGAAGGGTGAACTTCCGGTCGGCGAGGTCGTGGGGGACGAAGGCGTTCAGGACCCGGTTCACCGAGGCGCGGTAGGTGGCGATGGGATCGTCGCCCAGGGGGAGCAGCCGCCAGTGGTCGAGGTGGCTCTCGCCCTCGGCCGCGGCGGCGAACCCGTGGTGCTGGGTGGTCATATGCGCCAGCAGGCCGTGCAAGGTCCAGGCGCTGCACGGGGTCGGTTTGCTCAAGTCCGCGGGGGTGATCTTGCTGACGAGGTCGAGGCTGATCCGGGTCACGAGGGCATCGAGGATGCGGAGTTCATTGGTATGCATACGCATATCATCTACATGCGCGTACGAGTTCGTCAACTGGGTTCGCCGACGAGGTCGGTATGGTTCTGCGCATGGCGGAGCAGGGGAGGCCGGATCTCGCGGCGATGCTCGGCGGGCTGATGCGACGGCTGATGAACGCCGAGACGCCGGTGCTGGCCGAGCACGGGTTGACCATGTGGGGCTACGTGGTGCTGAGCGCGCTCGACGACGGGCCCGTCCGCACGCAGGCCGCCCTCGCGAAGGCGATCGGCGCGGACAAGACCCGGATCATCGGCACCCTCGATACCCTTCAAGAGGACGGGCTGATCACTCGCGAGCCGGACCCAAAGGACCGTCGGGTCCGGCTGCTGGGGATCACCGAAGCCGGCCGAGCCGCGCGAAGGTCGGCTCAGTCGAAGATCCAGGAGCAGGAAGAACGCTTGCTCGGACGGCTGCCCGCGGGCGACCGGGCGGCGTTCCTCCGCGCGGCGCGCCTGTTGTCCGAAGCCGAGTGGCCGTGACGGGGTTCACCCGAGTACTTCTGTGACCATGCCCGGCGGGTAGTCCGACGGCGAGCGGCGCCACCATGCGCCGAAGGACTGAGCCAGCCGCCGGGGCACCTCGACCTGCGCGCCGCCGCCGTGGAAGTCGATCGTGACCAGTACGCCGCCGATTTCCGAGGTCTCCCAGGGGATTCGGCGGATCAGTTTCGCGTAGTCGGCGCTGGCGGACACGAACGTGACCACGTTCGCCGCCCCGAGCCGGCGGGCCTCCCCGAGCACGGCGTCTTCGAGCACCCCCGGCGGCCAGTCGCCGAGCTTGAGTTTCCGGTCGTAGTAGGCGATCGGCTCGTCGGCGCGCAGGATTCCGTAGCCACCGCTGAGGATCAGCAACCGCCCTGACACGGCGGCCTCGGCGAGGGCGCCGCCGACGTTCCGATAGAAGTTCCCGCTGTAGCGGAGCCACGCGGGCCGCAGCCCGCCGCCGTCGACCTTGGACCGCGTCAGGACCCCGGCCCGCGCGCGAAGCATCGGCTCGGGCCAAGGCGCGCCAGACCCCGCATGGGCGTCGCCGCCTCGGATCTTGGCCTTCGAGGGGCCGAGGACGATCAGGCTGTCACGCGGCTCGATCGCGTTCAGAACGGTCACCCGCGAACCCTAAAGCGCCTCGCTGACCGGACGCTGATCAGTCCCGGGCATGCTGGAGGGAACAGACTGCGGAAGGAGGACCATGTCGCCACTCGTCGTGCACGGCCTGTGGTCCCGGGGCCGCGGGATCGTGCTCTGGGGCGAGCACGGCGACCGCCCGGCGACGACGTCGATGCGGCCGTCGAGCGCTGCCCGGCCGCATCCGTTCGCCGCCTCGGTCGCGGATCTGACCGCCTTGCACCCCGGCAAACCGGCGTCGGCCGTCCTTGTCCTCCCGTCGCGTCGCGGCGGCCCGGTCGCCTCGCCCGAACTGGGCTCCCGGAGCCGCCCGCAGCAGGAACTGACCCTGGAACCCTGGTCGGTGCCCGCTCTCCTGATCGACCCCTCGGAGCTGGAAGACCTGGCCGAGACGGTCGGCTACGGCACCTCGGTCCGCCATCTCCGCGCCGTCGTCCGGCTGGCGGACGATCTGGTGCGCCGCGGCCGCGTGCTGCCCACGCTCGTGCGGAACGAAATCGTGGCGCGGGCACGCTGGCGGCCCGTGGCCAGGGGCGGTGACGCGGTCGCGGTCCGGGCGCTGATCGCGGCCACGCCGCCGGTCGGCCGGGCCGAACATCCCGGGCCGGATCCGGCGGCGCTCGTCACCGACGCGCTCCACACGCTGGTCGACGCCGCGGTCCGCGATCGCCTCGCCGCCGCCGGACATGCCACGGAGAGCGATGGCCGCGAGGGCCCGTTCGGGTCGTGGCTCCACGCGCTGAAGAGCGCCGACGACCGGACCGGCCAGGCGCCGGGGCGCATGGGGATCGTCGCCGAGGGCATCGCCGCCTGGGACGCGGTCGGCGACACGGACCTGACCGAGGGCACCGTCTGCTTCCGGCTCGACGAGGTCCCCACCCTGCATGGCCCGGCCGACGACCCCGACGACCAGACGGGCGACGGGACCAAGTGGCAGCTGCGGTTCTTCCTGCGCTCCACGGCCGATCCCAGTCTCCTGCTTCCGGCGGAAGACGTCTGGTCCGGCAAGGCGGGCGCGAAATTCACCGACCCCGAGGGCCTGTTCGTCGCCGAGCTGGAACGCGCCGCCGGTGTGTTGCCGTTGCTCGGCCCCGCGGTCGACGCCGAGAAGCCGGGTATCTACGACCTGACCGTCGCCGAAACCGTGGAGTTCCTCGACGGCGGCGCGGAACGGCTGGCGGCGGCCGGATTCGACGTCCAGCTCCCGGCGAGCTGGGGCGGCAGGCGCAAGCTCGCGCTCAAGTTGTCCGTCCGCGGCGCGCCGGTCGACCAGGCCGCCGTGCACCGGCTCGGCCGTCACCAGCTCGCCTCCTACCGCTGGGCGCTCGCCGTCGGCGAGGACGCGCTGACCGACGAAGAGCTCGCCGGGCTCGCGGCCGCGAAGTCGTCACTCATCCGGCTGCGCGGCCGCTGGGTGAGCGTGGACCCCGAACTGCTGCGCGCCGGTCTGGAGTACCTCCGCCGCGACCCGGACCGCGAGAAACCTCCGCTGCCCACCCCGGCGGACCTGCTGGCGTTGCTCCGCGGCGGCTTCGAAACGCCGCTGCCGGTCACCGAGGTCACCACCGACGGCTGGATCGACGACTTCCTCACCGGTCGTGTCCAGCGCACGATCGAGCCGGTCGAGCCGCCGCCGACGTTCCTGGCGACCCTGCGGCCGTACCAGAGGCGCGGTGTGGCGTGGCTTTCGTTCATGACGTCGATCGGGCTCGGGGCGTGCCTCGCCGACGACATGGGGCTGGGCAAGACCGTCCAGCTGCTCGCGCTCGAAGCGATCGAGCGGGCACAGGACGACAAACGGCCGACCCTTCTGGTCTGCCCGATGTCGCTGCTCGGGACATGGCAACGGGAAACGGCCAAATTCGCGCCGGAACTGCGCGTTCACCTCCATCACGGCGCCGATCGCGGCCGCGTCCGGACCGAGGGCGCGGACCTGGTCGTCACCACCTACTCGACCGCCGCCCGCGACGCCGACGAGCTCGCGGCCATCCGCTGGCACCGGCTCGTGCTCGACGAGGCGCAGGCGGTGAAGAACCAGAACACCGGGCCCGCGCAAGCCCTGCGCCGGATTCCCGCCGGGCACCGGATCGCGCTGACCGGGACGCCGGTGGAGAACCGGCTCGCCGATCTGTGGTCGCTTTCGGATCTGCTCAACCCCGGCGTGCTCGGGGGCAGGCAGGAGTTCCGCGAGCGGTTCGAGGTGCCCATCGAGCGCCGGGGCGACCTTCGCGCGGCCACCGAGCTGCGCCGGCTGACCCGGCCGTTCCTGTTGCGGCGCCTCAAAACCGATCCCACCGTGCTCGCCGACCTTCCCGAGAAGATCGAGATCCTCCAGGAGTACCGCCTCACCCGCGAACAGGTGACGCTGTACCGCGCCACCGTGGACGAGATGATGACGAAGATCGCCGACAGCGCCGGGGTCAAACGGCGCGGCAACATCCTCGCCGCGATCACCAAGCTCAAGCAGATCTGCAACCATCCCGCGCATCTGCTGCACGACGGCTCGCCGATCGGGCACCGCTCCGGCAAGGTCAACCGGCTCGAAGAGCTCCTGGCGGAGATCCTGGACGCCGGTGATCGCGCGTTGTGCTTCACCCAGTTCGCCGAATTCGGGCACCTGCTCGTACCGCATCTTTCGCACCGGCTGAACGCGAAGATCGCCTTCCTGCACGGTGGCCTGTCGCAGCGGCGCCGCGATTCGATCGTCGAGCATTTCCAGTCGGGCGAGGGACCGTCGATCCTGCTCGCGTCACTGAAGACCGGCGGAGCGGGGCTGACGCTCACCGCCGCCACCCATGTCCTGCATCTCGACCGGTGGTGGAATCCGGCGGTCGAGGAACAGGCCACCGACCGCGCCTTCCGCATCGGCCAGCGGCACAGCGTCCAGGTGCGGAAGTTCGTCTGCCCCGGCACCATCGAGGAGCGGATCGACGCCGTCATCACCAAGAAGGAAGCGCTGGCCGATCTCGTCGTCACCGATGGGGAGGACTGGCTCACGGAGCTGTCCACCGATTCCCTGCGCGAGGTCTTCGCGCTCGGGCGGGAGGCGGGCGATGACTGACGGATTCCGCCGGGCACTCGACGAATTGGGTGTCCACAAAGGACTTGTTCCGCCCTGCCGGGTCGACACTCTCACGATCGGGCCCGGGGCCGCGGTCGCCGGTGTCCGGGTGACCCGGCAGCGGTTCTACGAGGTCCGCATCGGTCTTCCGACGTTCGGCAAGCAGGTGTGGACGGCGGTCATCGCCGCCGTGGCCGCGGACGAGACCGCGAGGACGGCCTTGCTCGACGGCCGTATCCCGGACGACATCGAACGCTTCTTCGCGGCCGAGCAGGTGCCGCTGTTCCCCGAGGCGGCCTGGGAACTGTCGCTGGACTGCACCTGCCCCGGCACCCGCGTCCCCTGCGATCACCTCGTCGCCGCGCTGATCGCGCTCGAAGACGAGGAGGACCCGTTCGCGATCTTCACGCTCCGTGGCCGCGACCGTACGGCCTTGCTCGGTGAGATCGGGCGGCAGGCAGGGGCTCGGGTGACCGCCTCGTCAGCGGAAGCCGAGCCCCCCGGACTCGACGAGGTGATGGACGACTTCTTCGGCTGGGGCCCGGCAGGCGACGTCACGAACATGCGACGGCCGCGGGCTGGGGACCCGCTGGGACTGCTCGACGAGGTCCCGCCGCTCACGGCCACGGTGGACGGAACCTCGATCACCGCCCTGCTGCGGCCGCTCTACCGCACGATCACCGGTCAGGCGAAGTAGGCGTCGACGAGCTCGTCATCCACTTCGGACAGTGTGGCGGGGGACCACTTCGGGGAACGGTCCTTGTCGATGATCTGTGCTCGGATCCCCTCGGCGAACTCGGCGGTCGAGAGCGCGTGGGTCGAGATCCGGAGCTCCTGCGCCAGCGCGGTTTCCAGATCGGGCATCGCGGCGGCCGACCGGAGTGCCCGCAGGGTCACCTTCAGCGCGGTCGGCGACTTCGCCTCGATCTCCTTGGCGGCGGTGGCCGCGGCGTCACCCTCGGTGTGGAGCCTGGCCAGGATCTCCTCGACGGTGTCCGCCGCGTAGCACCGGTCGATCCAGGCGGCGTCCACGGCGAGCGCGCTCGGCGGCGCGGGGTCGGCGATCAGTTCCAGCGCGTCGTCCGGTGTTCGGGTCGTCAGCGCGTCGAGCAGATCCGGGATTCGTTCGCTGGGCACGAAATGGTCGGCGAGTCCACAGTGGATCGCGTCGGGCCCCGAGATCGCCCCGGCGGTGAGCGCGATATGCGTCCCGAGTTCGCCGGGCGTGCGGGACAACAGATACGTGCCGCCGACGTCCGGGACGAAGCCGATCCCGGTCTCCGGCATGCCGACCCGGGAGCGTTCGGTGACGACCCGGTGGCTGCCGTGCGCGGAGACGCCGACCCCGCCACCCATGACGAGGCCGTCCATCAGCGCGAGGTAGGGTTTCGGATAGCGCGAGATCACGGTGTTGAGGCGATACTCGTCGGCCCAGAACCGCGGGGACGCGGTGCCTCCGCCGCGGGCGTCCTCGTAGATGGCGCGGATGTCGCCGCCCGCGCAGAGCCCGCGATCGCCGGCGCCGTCGATCAGCACGGCGCGGACACCCGGGTCGGCGCGCCAAGCTTCGAGGTGGTCGAGCATGGCGAGGACCATGCCGTGGTTCAGCGAGTTCAGCGCACGCGGCCGGTTCAGCGTGATCCGGCCGATTCCGCTCCCGACGAGGAACTGGACGTCATTCACGTAGTCACCCTAAAAGTAGGGCGTCCGACCATGTGGCGCTTGTGGCCTAAGCCTCATAACCGCCAGCGGACGCCGCTCGGATTCTGGTAGTCATCGGGTATGAGCGATGAGCCCACAGCGGTGCAGCTTGCCGACGACCTCCTCGACGTCCTCGCGACCGAGATGCCCTTGATGGCGACCTTCGACAATATCCCGGGACACGATCACGAGTTGCGGGACGTCTCGGAGGCGGGTGACGCCCTGCTGAGGGAGCGCGCCGTCCGTATCGCCGGGGACGCCGCCCGCTCCACGGATCCGGATCGGATCACCCTCGGTGTCGTCGCCCATCACGCGGAATCGCTGCTGGCCAGGCTCGACTCGCGGAAGATCGAGTTCACCCTCGCCGATCAGATGGCGGCCGAGGGGACCGGAGTGCTGTCCTGGCTTCCGCAGCTCGAGCCGTCGGGGGAGCAGGCTGAAGAGGACTACCTGGCCAGGCTGGCGGAGTTCCCGGACTTCTTCGCGGCCCTGGCCGACCGCCATCGCGCCGGGGTCGCGGCGGGCCGGACCCCGGTGGAACGGGCGGTGCGCGGCGCGATCGACCACGTCGACCGGTTTCTGGCCACCGAACCCAATCCGCTGCTCGTCCCGCCGCTGACCGGTGACCGCGCGGAACGACGGCAGCGGCTGTTCACCGAGAAGGTCCGCCCGGCGCTCGTCGCCTATCGCGAAGTGCTCGCCCGTGAGATCGCCGGTCATGGCCGTTCCGACGATCGGCCGGGTCTCTGCTGGCTGGACGGCGGCAAGGAGAGTTACGCGGGCCTGGTCAAGACGCACACCACCACCGGGGTCTCGCCGGAGGAACTGCACCAGACCGGCCTCGAACTCGGCCGGGCGCTGGACGAGGAGTACCGGCGGCTCGGTGCGGCCGTCTTCGGCGAGGACGACCCCGTCGCGGTCCGGCGGCGGATGCGCACCGATCCGTCGCTGTGCTGGCGGGACGCGGACGAGATGATCGCGACCGCGACGGAAGCGGTCGCGAGGGCCACAGCCGCCGCGCCCGGCTGGTTCCGCCGGGTGCCGTCGGCCGGATGCGTGGTGCGCGCCGTGCCGGAAGCCGACGGGCCCTCCGCCGCGCAGGCGTATTACATGCCGCCTTCGGGCGACGGCAGCCGTCCCGGTGTCTACTCCACCAACACCTACCGGGTGACCGAACGGTTCCGGTTCATCGCCGAGTCGGTCGCTTTCCACGAAGCCGTTCCAGGGCACCATTTCCAGGCTTGCGTGTCCTACGAGCTGGAGGCCGTGCCCCGGCTGCGCAAGCTCGTCCCGCTCTCGGCGTTCGACGAGGGCTGGGCGCTCTACACCGAGCGGCTCGCCGACGAGATGGGCCTGTACTCCGACGACGTCATGCGGCTGGGCATGGTCGCCGAGGACTCGTTGCGCGCGGCGCGGCTCGTCGTCGACACCGGGCTGCACGCCCTGGGCTGGACCCGGCGGCAATGCGTGGATTACCTTGCCGAGCATTGCGTACTGAGCGACGTCGAAGTGCAGTCCGAGACCGACCGGTACATCGAATGGCCCGGTCAGGCACTGTCGTACATGACGGGCAGGCTGGAAATCCAGCGGTTACGCGCCTTCGCCGAGGAACGGCTGGGCAAGTCCTTCGATATCCGGGATTTCCACGACGTCGTGCTGAGGCACGGGCAGGTGCCGCTGCCCGTGCTCGGCGACATCGTGCGGGAGTGGGTGGACGGCACGCGGCGCCGGGAGTGACCCCGGCGCCGCGTGTCCGGGCTCAGTCGCGCTTCGCGAGCGTCGCGACTTCGGCGTCGGTCAGCGGCCGGTCGTAGAGCCGGACGTCGTCGACCGCGCCGCGCAGGAAGTCGACCTGCTGACCGCCGTACTGGCCGCGGCCGATCACCGTGTGCCCGGTGCTCGGTGCGGCGGAGCAGGCGTTCTGCGCGGCGACCTTCTTGCCGTCGACGTAGAGCGACAACGTGCCCGCCTTGGCGTCGCGGACGCCGGTCAGGTGGTACCAGCGGCCGACTTCCGGCTTCTCCGGCGACAGGGCACGGAGGCCGACGAAGCTCATCGCCCACCGCTGGTCCTGTCCGGAGTACTGCAGGAAGAACGCGCTGTCGCGGCCGGTGTCCTGGCTGACGACGGTCTGGAACGCGCCGCTCGCCTCGTCGAGCTTGGCCCACGCCGAAACCGAGTAGCTGCCGGCCGTGTTCACGAGATTCGCCCCGGTGCCGGCCTGCCCGTTGCCCGCGAAGGCCAGCCCGCCGCCCTGGACGCCGCCTGCCCACTGCGCGTTGGTCAGCGTGGCGTGCGCGGTGCCGACCGAGTCCTTGGCGCTGGATCCGGTGCCCTCGTCGAACTTGTAGGCGTGTACGCCGTCGATCCCGGGGGTGCCGGGGCCCGGGTCGGGAGCGCCGGAGCCGCTGCCGTCGGCGTTGCGGATGATCGCCTGGTTGACCGCCCGCACCTGGGCGAAGTCCATCTTCTTCACCTGCCTGTCGTAGGTGAAGAAGCCGTTGACCTCGTGCTCGACGTCGGTGATCTGCGTGTAGATCGAGCCGCTGATCCCGCAACTCTGCGCGGACGCGAGCACATCGCGCTGGTTCTGGACGTAGCGGCTGTTCAGGGTCGCCTGGTCCTTCACCATCTCGTAGGCGTGTCCTTCGCCGAACCACATGTGGTTCTCGACCTCGATGCCGTAGCCGCCGTGTTCGCCGTCGATCGAGATCCGCTTGCCGTCGGGCATCGGTTTAGCGGGGCCGGGGTAGGCGTGCCAGTCGATGACGTCGCCCTTGCCGGAGTCGCCGAGGGAGTCACAGCAGTTGACGCCGCTGTGCGCGTTGACCAGCCGGGTCGGGTCCTGGGCCTTGACGTCGTCGGCGATCTTGCCGGTGATCTCGCGCGACCACTCGCCCCAGCCCTCGTTGAACGGCACGTAGCCGACGATCGAAGTCCAGTTCTTCTTCTGCTCCACCAGTTCCTTCAGCTCGACCTGGAACTGCCGCTGGGCGTCGGCGGGCGGACGTCCGCCGGTGCGCATCGACGGCATGTCCTGCCAGACGAGCAATCCGAGTTTGTCGGCGTGGTGGTACCAGCGGTCGGGTTCGGTCTTGATGTGCTTGCGGACCGTGTTGAAGCCGAGCACCTTGTGCTGTTCGAGGTCGAAGCGCAGCGCCTGGTCGGTCGGCGCGGTGTAGATGCCGTCCGGCCAGTAACCCTGGTCCAAAGTGGACTGGAGGAAGAGGATCTTGCCGTTGAGGGTGAACCGGAGTTTGCCGTCGGCGCCCTTGGCGGTGCCGAATTCGCGCATGCCGAAGTAGGACGACACCTTGTCCACGGTGCGGCGGCCGTCCTTCAATTCGACGTCGAGGTCGTAGAGGAAAGGCGAGTCCGGCGACCAGAGCTTCGCTTTGGGCACCGGCAGGGAGATCGTCCCGGAGGCGGACGCCTTGCTGCGGCTGACCACCTTCCTGCCGTCGCGGACCACGGCCTCGACGGTGAGCCCTGAGTTCCCGCCGGTGTCCACGGTGAGCTTGAGCGTGGAGGATTTGAGGTCGGGGACCATGCCGAGCGTGCCGACGTGCTTCGCCGCGACCGGCTCCATCCAGACCGTCTGCCAGATGCCCGAGGCGCCCTCGTAGAAGATCCCGCGGTCGGGGACCAGTCGCTGCTTGCCGACCGGTTGCCAGGTGGCGTCGGCGCGATCCTCGACGCCGACGATGATCTCTTGTTCGCCATGGGGTTTCAGCGCTGAGGTCACGTCCGCGGAGAACGCGCCATAGCCGCCTTGGTGCGCGGCGACCTCCTTGCCGTTGACGTAGACCTTCGCCTTGTAGTCGACGGCGCCGAAGTTGATCCGGAGCGTGTTGTCCCTGCCGACGTTCCAGTGCCGGGGCACGGTGAACGTGCGCCGGTACCACATGAAGTCCTCGTGCCGCTGGATCCCGGAAAGCGCCGATTCGGTGGGGTAGGGGACCAGGATCTTCTCGGCGAGCTTCTCGCCGAAGGGCGGGACCTCGCCGGGCGCGGCCCCGGCGAACTCCCAGACCCCGTTGAGGTTCTGCCAGTTCTCGCGGACCAGTTGCGGCCGGGGGTACTCGGGCAACGCGTTGGTGGTCGACACCTGGTTCGTCCACGGGGTGGTCAGGCGGGGCTTGCCCATCTTCCAGCCGCTTTCCGCGGCCGTCGCGGCCCCCGGCGTCAACGCCAGGGCGGTTATGGCGACCACCGCGGCGGTCAGGGACTTCCGGAAGCGTCTCGGCCTCCGGGGACGTTGTGACAACGTTGGCAACATCTGCTCGACACCCTTCTCCGGGGGCGGCCGCCTCGGCGGAGGTGCGCCTCCCGCTGGACTTGTGCAGGCGTGAAACCACGACCCCGTGGCCGGGGGAACCGGTGTGAGCCGGGCCACGGCTGGCCGTCAGATGTTTTTACATCGTTGATACAACGTTGTAAACCGTCGAAGGCCTCGAATCGGTCCTGGACGGGAAAGCTGTCCTGCGTGTCAGGAGTGGCGGGATTCCCGCAGCCACTCGCCGACTACGCGGTAGTCGGCGCCGGTCAGACCATGTCGGGGATCGACGCGGTGCAGCAGGGCCTGTCCGGCGTGGTGGCCGGACACCCAGTCGCGATCGATCTCGGAGATCTCGTCGTCGACCCAAGCGAACGGGCGGCCCCGGGCGTGCTCCAGCAGGGGCCGGGTCTTCCAGTGCAGACCGATGCGGGCGTCGGCATCGTCGGTGTCCGAGGACTCGGGCCAGTCCAGCACCGGCAAGCGGGGCAGTCCGAGCCTCGGGGCGAGGGAGTCGTTGGCGTCGTGGAGCCACGTCGTGGCCCAGACGAGTTCTCCGGGGAGTGCTTTCAGCTGCACCCCGCGCGAGGGATCGAGCCTGCCCAGAAGCGGGTTCTCGTCCTCTAGTGGCGAGGGCGCGAACAGCGGGTAGCGGGAAGGCTCCAGTCCGAACGGAATGAGCGGGCCATCGACATCGAGGTAGATCAGCGGACCTGGTGCCACGGCGGCACACGTTATCGGTATTCGTTGACACGGTAACTGACCGATAAGTAACTTACTGGGGAGTCAGATCAACCGGAGGGCGACGATGCCGACCGAAGAGCGGTCTTGGTGGGGCTGGGGCACCCTCGACGGCGAACTGTCCCGAGAGGAGTCCGACGCGCTGGTCGCCCGCACCGCGGGTGTGCTGCCCGGCCACGACTTCACCGACCACGCCCCGCCCGACCCGGCGGAGCTCGGCGTCCCGGCCTCGCGGATCCGCCCGCCCGCGACACTCGCCTCGCTGTGCAGTGACGGACCGGCCGACCGGCTGTCCCACGCCCGCGGCAAGGCGTTCCGCGACGTCGTCCGCAATCTGCTCGGGCAGGTCCACCACGTCCCGGATCTGGTCGCCCGCCCGCGCACGGAGCAGGACGTCGTCGACCTCCTCGACTGGTGCGCCGCGTCCGGTACCCCGCTGATTCCCTACGGTGGAGGCAGTTCCGTGGTCGGCGGGGTCGAACCGCGGTTCGACGGCCCGGCGGTCTCGATGGATCTGGCGGGCCTCGGCGACGTGCTCGAAGTGGACACGGTCAGCCGAGCGGCGCGGATCCAGGCCGGGATCTTCGGGCCGGCGCTGGAAGACCGCCTTCGTCCGCTGGGGCTGACCCTGCGGCATTTCCCGCAGTCATTCGCCCATTCGACGCTCGGTGGCTGGCTCGCCACCCGCGCGGGCGGGCACTACGCCACTCTCGCGACGCATATCGACGATCTCACCGAAGCGCTGCGCGTCGTCACGCCCGCCGGAATCAGTGAATCGCGACGCCTGCCGGGCTCGGGTGCCGGTCCTTCGCCGGACCGGATGTTCCTCGGCTCCGAGGGCACACTCGGCGTGATCACCGAAGCCTGGATGCGCCTGCAGGACCGGCCGGTGTGGCAGGTGACCGCGTCCGTCACCTTCGAACGGCAGGAGGACGCGGTCGCCGCCACCCGCGTGATCGCGCAGTCCGGGCTCCATCCGTCGAACTGCCGGCTGCTCGACCCGGCGGAGGCGCTCATCAACGCGGGCGCGAGTGTGGGCGGAGGTCTCCTGCTGGTCGCGTTCGAATCCGCCGACCACCCGGTCGACCCCTGGCTCGACCGAGCGCTGGAGCTGGCCGCCGGTCACGGTGGTGTCGTGAAAGCCAGGCGCAGCAAGAATTCCGCCGGTCAGGACAGCGCTTCGACGTGGCGGTCGTCCTTCCTGCGGATGCCCTATCAACGCGACGCGCTCGCCCGCCGGTCGCTGATCGTGGAGACCTTCGAGACCGCGTGCACCTGGGATGGTTTCCCGGAGTTCCACGACGCGATCACCTCGGCGGCGCGCGCCGCGATCGACGAGGTGTGCGGCGGCGCCGGGGTCGTCACGTGCCGGTTCAGCCACGTGTACCCCGACGGTCCCGCGCCCTACTACGGGATCTACGCCGCCGGGCGCTGGGGCAGCACCGTCGCCCAGTGGGACGAGATCAAGGCCGCGGTCTCCGAGGCGATCGCGGGCCACGGCGGCACGATCACCCATCACCACGCCGTCGGCCGCGATCACCGGCCCTGGTACGACAGGCAGCGTCCCGGCCCCTTCGCCGCCGCGTTCGCCGCCGCGAAGGCCGCGCTCGACCCGGCCGGGATCCTCAATCCGGGGGTGCTGATCGGCTGACCGGCGGGCGGACGAACGAGGTCAGCAGCGCGGTGAACCGCAAGGCCGCCAAGGACAAGGTCCGGCCCGCCATGGTCTGCACCTGGGCCTCGCGTTTGCGGAACACGGCGTTGTCGAGCAACACGTAGGCGACGCCTTCGGTGGCCGCGTCCTGCTCGATGTCACCCAAGCCCCCGACGAGCGCGATCCCGCCGCCGCACCGGACGAACTCGTACTTCGGGCTCAGTTCGTTGCACTCCAGCACCGGATGCGCCGCGAGATTCTCGATCCGGGCGGCGATGTCGAACAGGTCGCGCAGACTCTGCCCGGGCGCCGGGAGCGCGAGCGGATGACGGCACAGTTCGGCGAGTTCGACGGAGTCGCGACCGGTCAGCGGATGACCGAGCGGGACGATCGCGTACACCGGGACGACGACCGCGCTCTCGACACGCACCCCGTGCTGCGGCCCGGTCGCGAACGTGACGGCGACGTCGGCCGCGCCTTCGAGCACACGTCGAGTCGCTTCTTCTCGGGTGACGACGTCGATGTGGAAGGTGACGTCGTGTTCGCGCCGGAAGGCGGCGACCGCCTGCGGGACCACGCGGCGGGCGAACCCCTCGGAACAGGCGACCGTCAGGGACCGGGCGTGCAGTCCGCGGCCGGTGCGGAGTTCGTCGACGAGAACGGCCGATTCGGCCTCGCTGCGCCGGACGTGGTCGAGCAGCCGGGTGCCGGCCTCGGTCGGCACCATGCCGCGCGGATGGCGGACGAACAACGGCACCCCGAGCCCCGCTTCGAGTTTGGCGATCTGGCGGCTGATCGCCGAGGGCGCCACCGTCAGTTCCGTCGCCGCCTCGGACACCGAGCCGGTGCGGGCGACTTCGAGGAAGTACGTCAACGCGATCGGCAGTAGTCGCATCAGGTCTCCGCAGGTTTGCCGCAATGAGAACGCGGAGCACGGTAAACGGCAATGGTCCGGATCCGCAAACCGACTTACGCTCCTCTGCGACACTCGACGAGCGAATCGGGAGACAACACAGTGATCCCCGCGGAATTGGTCGCGAAGGCCCACGAGCACGTCGACTCGGGAGCGTTCTTCGCCGAACTCGCCGAGCTCGTCCGGTATCCGACTGTGAGTGATCATCCAAACGGCCGCGTTGCCATCAAGGCATACCTCGACGAGGTGCTGGCCCCGGCGCTCACCGCGCTCGGCTGTTCCGTGGCGATCCATCCCAATCCGGATCCCGGCGGCGGCCCGTTCCTGATCGGTACCCGGATCGAGTCGCCAGAGTTGCCGACACTCCTGTGCTACGGCCATGCCGACGTCGTCGACGGGCACGAAGGCCGGTGGAGTGACGGCCGAGACCCGTGGACGCTCACCGCCGACGGCGAACGCTGGTACGGCCGCGGTTCGGCGGACAACAAGGGGCAGCACCTGATCAACCTGACCGCGCTCAGGCTGCTCCTCGCCGAGACGGGTTCGCTCGGGTTCAACCTCAAGTTCCTGTTCGAGACAGGGGAGGAGATCGGCTCGCCGGGCCTGGACGAGTTCGTCTCGGCGCACCGGGAGGCACTGAGCGCCGACGTCCTCATCGCGTCCGACGGCCCGCGCCTGGACGCGGCGACGCCGACGCTGTTCCTCGGCGCGCGGGGCAGTGTCCGGATCGCCCTCGACGTCGACCTCCGACCTGACGCCTACCACTCGGGGAACTGGGGCGGCGTGCTGCGCAACCCCGCCACCACCCTCGCCGGGGCGATCGCCTGTCTCGTCGACGGGCACGGCCGCGTCCAGGTGCCGGAACTCCTGCCGCCCGACCTCCCGGACAGCGTCCGCGCGGCGCTCGCCGAACTCGAGATCGGGACCAAACCGGGCGATCCGGCGCTGGACGCGGGCTGGGGCGACACCGGTCTGACCGCGGCGGAGCGGCTGTACGGCTGGAACACCCTCGAAGTCCTGTCGCTCGGCGCCGCGGACATAGACCGGCCGGTCAACGCCATCCCCGGCCGCGCACGCGCGATGCTGCAACTGCGCTACGTCGCGGGCACCGACGTCGACAGGGTGGGCGAGGCGATCAGGGAACATCTTTCCGCACAAGGGTTTTCCATGGTCGATGTCACCGCCGAGGGCAGCTTCCGTGCCAGCCGTACTCCTGTCGACGACCCGTGGGTCGGCTGGGCGAAGGGCGTCCTCGACGAGGTTGCCGACCGGCGAGTGGCGATCCTGCCGAGCTTCGGCGGGGGATTGCCGAACCACGTGTTCACCGACCTTCTCGGCCTTCCGACGCTGTGGCTGCCGCACTCCTATCCCGGATGCCTGCAACACGCGCCCGACGAACATCTGCTCGCGCCGATCGCCCGTGAGGGAATCGTCCTCGCCGCGGCACTGTTCCACGCGCTCGGACGGCGCGGCGGGGAGGCATGATGAGCGAGCGGACGGTGGCCAGGCCGCGCACGCCGCCCTCCACACGGCGCGCGATCGCCGCCGCGACCATCGGCAACGCGCTCGAATGGTTCGACCTCGGCGTGTACGCGCTCATGGCGGCCTACATCGGCAAGACCTTCTTCCCTGGCGGGAACGCCGCCGTCCAGCTCGTGCAGGCGTACGCGGTCTTCGGCATCACGTTCCTCGTGCGTCCGCTCGGCGGTCTCGTGCTCGGCGCCTACGCCGACCGGTTCGGCCGCAAGAAGGCGCTGGTGCTGACCATCTGGCTGATGGTCGCCGGGACGTTCCTGCTCGCGGTGATGCCGAGCTACGCGACGATCGGCTTCCTCGCTCCGGTCGGCGTGATCGTCGCGCGGCTGATCCAAGGCTTCGCCGCGGGCGGGGAATTCGGGGCGGCCACGTCGTTCCTGATCGAACAGGACGATCGCCGCAAAGGCTTCCTCGGCAGTTTCCAGTTCGCCAGCCAGGGTTTCGCGACACTGATGTCCGCCGGATTCGCCGCCGGGCTGACCGCTTCGCTCAGCGCCGACGCGATGACGTCCTGGGGCTGGCGGATCCCGTTCGTCTTCGGGCTGCTCGTCGGCCCGGTCGGTTACTACATCCGGCGCCACGTCGACGAACCCGAGGCTGCGAAGGAGGATCAGCCGAAGTCCACGCCGGTCCGGACGCTGTTCCGCTTCCAGTGGGGCGGGCTCCTGATCGCCGGTGGAGCGCTGGTCGTCTCGACCTCGCTGAACTTCATCCTTCAGTCGCTGCCGACGTTCGCGATCAAGAACCTCGGCCTGGACGACTCGCTGTCGTTCGTCGCCTTGATGATCACCGCCGCCATCCTGACCGTCGTGACACCGATCGTCGGGCTGCTCACCGACCGGCACGGCCGCATCAGGATCATGATCGGGGCCGCCGCGGTGATCGGGGCCGGCGTGGTGCCGCTGTACCTGTGGGTCACCACCTCGCCGTCGTTCCTGACCCTCACGATCACGATGACGATCCTGGGGCTGCTGAAGGCCACCTACTTCGGCGCGCTTCCGTCGGTGATGGCGGACGTGTTCCCGGCGCACACCCGGGCGACGGGACTTTCGTTCGCCTACAACGCCACTGTCGGGATCTTCGGCGGGTTCACGCCGACCATCGCGACCGCGATGATCGCGGCCACCGGATCGCCTGTTTCGCCTGGTTACTATCTTTTGGCGACGGCATCGCTGAGCATCGTCGCGCTGGTCGCGGCGAATCGGCGGCGCGGGATTCGCTGAAGCCAGGCGGTGTGGCCGCGGTTGGCGAGGGTGTCGTGAAAGCCCCTTTCGGGACATCTGTTGCGGGGCGAAGGCAACCTGGCGTGCCGGAGTTGGTGACAGGAGCGGGATTCGCCGAAGAGGTCGTGAGTGGTAAGGGGCGTTCTAACCGTCCTTATCACTCACGACCCCACGGTCGTAGTCCCCGCCCGGCCTCGGCTGTGAGTCCCATGCCCGCCGCCGGCCTGTGAGGCCTTCACGGCAGTGAGACGATCACGACGTATTTGCGTTACCTCTCAATAGCGTCGCGAAAGCGGCTTCGCGACGCGCCTTGGCGCCAGGTCGTCGCACCGGGCGCTGCGAGTGCCGAAACCGATCGTGTCCGCTCCGGGCACGCCGAAGGGCCCGTCGCCGGTGTGGGCGGCAGGCTCTTCGGGTTTCAGCGGTGGTTGTGGCGGGGTGTTTGTAGTGGGTCGAGGTATTGGGGTGGGATGAATTCGGGTCGTCCGTTGGTCATCTGGACTTTCCAGCCGGATTGGCCGTGGATGACCATGTGGTGGTAGCGGCAGAGCAGACAGAGATTGTCGAGGTCGGTATCGCCGAGCTGGCCCCACGGCAATATGTGGTGGGCTTCGCAGTGTTTGGGTCGTCGATGACATCCCGGAAAGGCGCAGCCGTGGTCACGGAGGTTCAGCGCCCGGCGTTGTGCGGGACTGATGGACCGGGTGGCGCGGCCGATGTCGAGGGGTTCGCTCTCGGAGCCGAGGACTGCGGGGATGATCTTCGCGTCGCAGGCCAGCATCCGCGCATGCCGTGCGGTGATCTGGGAAACCTCGTCGATGCAGGCGGATCCCAGTCCGGAGGTCAAAGACTCCAGGGGGATGGTGACGACGATGGTGGTGCGATCTCCGGACAGGGTCGGGGCTTTGTCGTTGGTCATGGCGTAATGGATGGCGTCGAAGAGCGCGTCACCATGACGTTCGCCGGGAGTGCGGGGGTCGCGGTTGCCGTCCTCGTCGACGGGTCTTCGTTGTCCCCAGGTTTCGAACAACGCGTTGGCGCGGGCTCCGAATTCGGGGTCCAGCAGGCCGTTGAGGCGCCACCAGCCGTCGTCACGTTTGCGGAGGGACACCTCACGTGACGGTGGTGTCAGGTCCTCGTCCTTCGGTTCATTGCCGTCGGGGTCGAGGTGGGCGAGGAGTTCCGCGCCGACGTTGGTGATCTCCTGTGGTCCGGCGTGGCGGGCCAGGGTCACCAGGATCTGTTCGGCGCCGGTCCGGTCGTCGTCTGTGGCGTCGGCGGGGATTTTCTTCAGCACGGCGAGGATCGGGTCGAGTTGCTGGTGCCCGAGGTCGCCCTCCGCGGCCGCGGCCCCGGCGATCGGCGCGGACGCCGGGGCGGGAGTGCCATCGAGATTTCGGCTCTCGTTCAACGCCAGCGCTCGCGCGACGGCGTCGCTGGCTTCTTTGGGGCTGATGCGGGCGGTTTCGGCGAACCAGCCCGCGGTCGAACCATGCCCGAAGAGTTCCATCGGGCCGCGGGATTCGATCTCGACCAGGAACTGCCCGACCTCCGCCAAAGCCTGTCGTGCCACCGACAATCGCTCGATCACGCCGTGCGCGAGTTCGCGCGCACCGGCGCGCCACAGCTCCTGTGGCGGTTCGAGGATGCGTTGACTGGACACCCCACAAGAATACCAGGAATCGAACAAGTGTACGAATGTGAAGAGTACTCCGGAATTGTTTTCGCATTCTGGCGATGTGGGCGGGGTAACCTGGGCGTGCCAGAAATTGTTGAGAGGCAAGGAAAGCGAGGCGGGGGCAAACCCCCTTTTCGCACCGTCTGCTTGCCTGGCCCTGCAGGTAGGGAGGGACCTTTGCTACCTTGTCGACCGCCTCTTCCTGTCCCATGACAACTTATGACGAGTCCGATGTGGACAGAAGTCACAGCTCCCGCAGCAGATATCGCTGCAGTTTCCCGCTCGGGTTGCGCGGCAACGCCTCGATGAACCGCACACGCCGGGGGTATTTGTACGGCGCCGCGGTCGCCTTGGCGTGATCCTGTAGTGCTCGCACCAGATCCGCGCCCGGCTCGATACCGGGCCGGGGGACGACGAACGCCGTCACGACCGAGCCTCGATCGGGATCCGGTGTGCCGATCACGGCGCATTCGTCCACGTCCGGGTGCGTGAGCAGGACCTCCTCGACCTCGGGGGCGGCGATGTTGTATCCGGAAGAGATGATCATGTCGTCGCTGCGCGCGACGAAGCGGAAGTAGCCGTGGGCGTCGCGGACGTAGGTGTCACCGGTGAAGTTCCAGCCGTCGCGGACGTAGTCCTGCTGGCGCGGGTCTTCGAGGTAGCGGCAACCGGTGGGCCCTCGCACCGCCAGGAAACCGGGAGTGCCGTCGGGAACGGGCGAACCGTCGGTGTCGAGAACGGCCGCCTGGTAGCCGGGCACGACCTTTCCGGTGGCGCCGGGACGCACGTCGCCGTCGGCGGCGGAGATGAACACGTGCAGCATTTCGGTACTGCCGAGCCCGTCGATGAGCGGCCGTCCGACGGTTTCCCGGTACTGCTCGGCCACGGGGGCGGGAAGTGACTCGCCCGCCGAGACGGCCCGGCGTACTCCGGCCAGCGAATGTCCGTCGCCGGCGTTGAGGATCGCCCGGTAGGCGGTCGGGGCGGTGAAGAGGACGGTGACGTTCCTTTCGGCGACGATGGCGGCGAGTTCCGCCGGGGTGGCGCGCTCGACGAGCAGCGTCGCCGCGCCCACGCGCAGGGGGAAGACCAGCAGACCGCCGAGGCCGAAGGTGAAGGCCAGGGGTGGCGTACCGCAGAAGAGATCGTCGGACACCGGGCGCACGACGTGGCGGGAGAACGTGTCGGCGATGGCGAGCAGGTCACGATGGAAGTGCATCGTCGCCTTCGGGGATCCCGTCGTGCCGGAGGTGAAGGCCAGCAGGGCGACGTCGTCGGCCGCGGTCGGGACGTCGGCGAACGTCGCCGGATATCGGTCCGCGCGGGTGGCGAGTTCGGTTCCGTAGGACACGACGGGGAGATCGGGCGGGAGTTCGTCCAGCAACCGCTCGTCGCAGACCGCGACCGCGGGCTTCGCGCGGACGGCGATCTTGTCGAGTTCGGTGCGCCGCAGCATCGGCATGGTCGTGACGGCCACCGCGCCCGCCTTGAGCACGGCCAGCCAAACGGTCGCGAGCCATGGGGTGTTGGTGCCCCGCATCAGCACTCGGTCTCCGGGAACGACCCCGAATTCGGTGACCAGGACGTGGGCGACGCGGTTCGCGCGGGCCAGGACTTCGCCGTATGTCCACGTTTCGGCGGGGGAGAGCAGGCATGGCCTGTCGTGGCCGAGCCGCGCGGCGGTGTCGTCGAGCAGCGCGGTCGCGGCGTTCAGCCTGTCGGGGTACCGGAGTTCCGGCAGGTCGAACACGAACTCCGGCCACTGCTCGGCGGGCGGCAGCCGGTCGCGGCAGAACGGGTCGACGTGCGCGCTGGGAGAAAGCCTCATCGTCGCCGCTCCTCGGTCCGGCTGTGCCCCCTTCCGCGAAGGTAGCACTTGTTACGACCGTCGAGAAGACGCGATGAAGGTCAGGGGACGAGGTCGGCCACGGCTCGGCGCAAAGTGGCGCGCACGGTCTCGGCGTCGTCGAGGTTCCCGCCGTGAAGCGCGCCGTCGCGGAGGAGGACGAGGGTGCGGGCGGCGTGCTCGGGATCGGCATGGCCCGCGTCGCGCGCCAAATCGCGAAGCACGCCGAAGAACCAGTCCCGGTGGTCGGCGATGACCTGGCGCACCTGGTGCGCGGGGTCGGGGTATTCGGCCGCCGCGTTGAGGAACTGGCAGCCGCGGAAGTCGTCGTCGAGCGTCCGGTCGCCGATGATGCCCAGTGCGGCGAGCAGTGCTTCGCGGGCGGGCTTCCCTTGTGTCACCGCGTCGACGCCCGCGCGGATCCGCTCGCTCGTGGTGCTCAGGTAGGCGGCGACGAGGTCGTCCTTGGTGGGGTAGTGGCGGTAGAACGTCGCCCTGGTCACGGCCGCTTCGGAGACCAGGCGCTCTACGCCGACGGCATGGATGCCTTCGGCGTAGAACAGCCGTGACGCTGTCTCGAGCAGCCGGATCTTCGGGTGGACGTCCCGGTCGACAGTCGGCATTCCCCAACTTTAGAGAAAGAACGGTCATTCCACCAGGTCGGCTTCGTCACGTTGCGGAAGACCTCTCGAGCGAGCATTGTTCAGGCAGAAAGACCGATCGTTCTCCCTGAATTTGAAGGAGTCACCATGAGCAACCAGAAGCCCACCATCGTCCTGGTCCACGGCGCTTTCGCCGACTCGTCCAGCTGGAACGGCGTCGTCCCGAAGCTGCGTGAGCAGGGCTATCGCGTGCTGGCCGCCGCGAACCCGCTGCGCGGGATCGAGTCCGACGCGGACTACGTCGCCGACGTCGTCAACGGCGTGGACGGCCCTGTGGTGCTGGCCGGGCACTCCTACGGCGGCGTGGTGATCAGCCGCGCGGCCACCGCCGCGCCGAATGTCAAGGCGCTCGTCTACATCGCCGCCTTCCAGCCGGAGGCAGGGGAGAGCGTGTTCGAGCTGTCCGGCCGGTTCGAAGGCGGCAAGCTCGGCCCGGACACCACGAACGTCCTGGCCGCCCAGGGTGAGTTGTCGATCAAGCCCGAGAACTTCTCGGACGTGTTCGCGGCCGACGTCCCCGTGGAGACCGCCGACGTCATGGCGGTCACCCAGCGCCCGGTCACCGAGCGCGCGCTCGCCACTCCGTTCGACGGCGAGCCGGCGTGGAAGAACCTGCCGTCGTGGGCGCTGGTCGCCGAGCAGGACCACGCGATCCCCGCCGCCGCGCAGGCGTTCATGGCCGAGCGTGCCGGTTCGGAAGTCACGACTGTCGCTGCTTCGCACGCTGTCTCGGTCTCGCGGCCGGACGTCGTCGCGGAGATCGTCCTCGCGGCGGCCGCCAAGGTCGCTTGACAGGGGAAACCCTCCCCGGAGAGACTGCTAAAACGTTTTGGCAGTCTCTCCGGGGAGAACCGCATGAAGGTCTTGGTGCTCGATTCGAGCCCGCGTCGGGAAGGCAACTCCTGGGCGCTCGCGCAGGCACTGGCCAAGGGGGCGGAAGAAGCAGGACACGCGGTCGGCTTCGTCCGCCTCTCCGATTTCGTCGAGTCGCCGCTGGGTGACTGCCGCGAGTGCCGGTCGAGCGACCGCTCCTGCGGCATCGGGGACGGCTACGAGCGCCTGCTGTTCGACCACGTGCTCCCGGCGGACGCGATCGTCTACGCGACACCGCTGCACTGGTACGGCATGACCGGGCGCCTCAAATCCTTCTTCGACCGGCTTTTCTGCTACACCTCCGGCAGTTCTCCGCATACCTCGGAGGTCGTGCCGGGGTTGATGCACAAACGCGCCGCGGTGCTGATCTCGTGCGAGGAGAGCTACCGCGGCGCGACGCTCGGCCTGGAGGCCCAGTTCCAGGAACTCACGCGCTATCTGCGTCAGGACCTCGCCGGGATCGTGGTCGGCGTCGGCAACAGCCGGGGCGAGGTGGAGCGCGATCCGGCGCGGCCGCTGGAGGCGGCGGCGGACCTCGGCCGTAGGCTGGGCGACGCCCATGTCACCGACTATCGGCTGGACACCGACCGGCCGAACCGCGTTTGGGGACCGCCCGTGGAGGCCTGAGTGTCGCCGACCATCCGTGACGTCGCCGCCGCCGCGGGAGTTTCGATCACCACCGTTTCCCATGTGCTCAGCGGGCAGGGCCGCATCTCCGAGGAGACCCGGCGGCGCGTCGCGCGGGCGGCGGCCGAACTCGGTTATCAGGCCAGCGTGCACGCGCAGCAGTTGGTCACCCGGCGCAGCCGTACCTTGGCGATCCAGCTCGCGAATTCGGTCGACGCGAGCAGCGCCTGCGCGCTCGTGCCCAATTCGGACTACTTCCTCGAAGTCCTCAACGGCGCGGCCGAGGCCGCGTCGAAACGTTCGTACGCCCTGCTCCTGACTCCGGCGGACGCCGACCTCGACCGGCTGAACGCCTTCGCCGTCGACGGCGCGATCCTGGTGGATCCCCGCGGAGACGAGCCTTTCTTCGCGACCGGCTGGTGCCAGGACCGGCCGCTGGTGACCGTCGGACGTCCGATGGCGGCGCCGTGCCCGGTGCCCGTCGTCGTCGACAACGATCTGGTCGCGGCCGCCCGGCTGATGCTGGATCACTTGGCGGACAACGGTTTCGAGCGGCCGTCGATGATCACCACCGACACGGCCCGCTCGTACGCGGCCGATCTGGTCGCGGGGTACACCGGCTGGATGGCGGACCGGGGCCTGGAGCCGGTGGTGGTCGAGATCGACGAACCGCCCACCACCGAAGGCACGGCGGCGGCACTGGGCAGGCTCCTCGACCGGCGGGTGTGCCCGGACGCAGTCTTCACGACATCGGAGAACCTCGCTCTCGGTGTCCTTCACGAGGCCCGCCGCCGACGGCTGGAGGTACCCGGCGTGCTCGGGATCTGCAGCGCGGTGGACAGCGGTTCGCTACGGCTCGTTTCGCCGCAGGTGACCGGGATGTTCGTGCATCCCCGCGACGTGGGCGGCCGAGCGGCGACGGCGTTGATGGATCTCGTCGAGGGGGTGGCCGGGGACCGGCCGCACCGGATCGAGGTTCCGGTGCGGCTGAACGCGCGGGATTCGACCTCTCGCTAGCTGAAAGGCGCTTTCACCGCATGCGATGCGACGAAAGCGCCCCTCACCGCGTGCGATGCGGGAAAGTCCCCTTCAGCCCGGCCAGGAGCTCCGGCACGTCGCGACCGGCGTGACCCCGCCGTCGTCCTCGGTGGTCGCGATGAAGCCGAAGGTGGTCGTCCCGCCGACGGGCAGTACCGCGTTCCAGTCCACTTCGGACACTCGCACGCGGTCGCCGTCCTGTGCCAGGGAACCGTTCCACAGAGTGGCGATGCGGGTGCCGGGCGGCAGGGTCCAGCTGACCTCCCAGCCGGTGAGGCGGGTGTCCTGGGTGTTCCGGACGGAAACGCGGATCTCCGAGCCGCCGGGCCAGCGATTGGCGACCTCGTACCGCGCTTCGCACACCGGTATCGCGGCCGAAGGCACCGGTACCGCCACCGGAGCGGCGGCGCCGGGCGGGTCGCCGTCGGACAGCAGGATCCCCGCCAGGACACCACCCGCCACGACCACGCCGCCCGCGATGGCGAACGGCAACCGCGAACGGCGGGTGGGCGCGGGAAGCCGTTCGGTCCCGGACAGGAACGCCGGGCGACCGTCGGCGACGGCGGCGAGCATCCGCTCGGCCTCGGCCATGTCCGGCCGTTCCCGCGGATCGCGCCGGAGCAACCGCAGCAGGACGTCCGTGAGCGGGCCGGTGGACCGCGGCGGGACGATCTCAGCGCGGGCGACCCGTTTGAGGAGGGCGATCTGGTTGCCGTCGGTGCCGAACGGCGGCGCGCCCTCCAGCACGGTGTAGAGCGTGGAGCCGAGCGAGAACACGTCCGACGGGTAGCCGGGTTCCTCGCCGTCGGCGACCTCGGGGGAGAGGTACGCCGGTGTGCCGACGACGAGACCGTCACCGGTCATCGTCCCTTCACCCGTGGCGTGGGACAGGCCGAAGTCGGCGATCTTCGCTCGGCCGTCCTCGGTGATCAGGATGTTGTTGGGCGTGACGTCCCGGTGCAGGATGCCGTCCTCGTGGGCGGCCGCCAGCGCGGCGGCGATCTGCGCGCCGATTTCCGCGACGCGGCCCGCGGGGAGCGGGCCGTCGTCGGCGAGGAGTTCCGTCAGCGGCCGCGACGACAGGAACTCCATGATCAGGTACGGGGTTCCGTCCTGTTCCACGACGTCGTAGACGGTCACGGCGTGCGGATGCTTGAGCCGTGCGGCGACCCGGGCCTCCCGCATCGCGCGCACGATCGACCGGAACGGCGCGTCGCCCGGCGAAGTGTCCGGCAGCAACTGCTTGACCGCGACCGTGCGGTCGAGCCGCTCGTCCCGCGCCTGCCACACCACGCCCATCGCGCCCCGGCCGACCTTGTGCTCCAGCCGGTAACGGCCGGCGATGATGGCGTTCCGGGTCACGCGGACAACTGTATCCGCTACGGGAGCTTGGCCTCCTCGGCCGGAGCACCGGCCGTCGCGAGCCAGGCTTCGGCGAGCAGCCGGTGCCCCAGCGGGCTGGGGTGGACACCGTCCGGGGCCAGCGTCGCCGCCCCGTGCTCGGCCGCCGCACGCGGCATGAACAGGTCCGCGCGCACCAGCCGCGCGCCGAACTCGTTCGCCACGTCGATCGCCGCCTCGACGCGGGGTGCCAGATCGCCGAGCCACTCCTGTTGTTCCGGTTCCACCGGCAGCAGGAACGGCGTGATCACGTACAACTCGGCCGGAAGGTGCTCCCGCGCACCGGCCAGTAGCCGGGAGTACGCGGCACGGAACTTGCCGATCGGGCTCGACAGGCCGCGATCGAAGGTCCGCCAGGTGTCGTTGATGCCGATCTTCACCGTCAGCACCGTCGGGCTCGCCGCGAGGACGTCGGTGGCCCACCGGGCTTCGAGGTCGTAGATCCGGTTGCCGTTGATCCCCCGGTTGACCACTTCCGGCCCGTCGCCGAGGAGATCCGCGATCTCGCGGACGTACCCCTTGCCCAGCGACGCGGGATCCGTGCGGTCACGGCTGGAGTCGGTGATGGAGTCACCGGCGAAGAGCAGCTTGTCGGCTTCGGTGAACCTCATGCGCCCGCCTCGATCAGCTTCCGCAGCGAGTCGGCCTCGCCGGGCAGCAGGTCCGGATCGTTGTCCGGGACGAACTCCAGCAGCGCGTCGAGCGGCCGGCCGGTCTTGGCGAGGAGGCTGAACGCCCGCGTCCACAGCTCCGTCCGGAACATCAGCGGATGCCGCTCGTTGCTGGGCCACCACGAGAAGACGTGCACCGCGCGCACCCGGTCGAGCACCAGTTCCAGCCCCGCCAGCGCCTGGTCGTCCGGCAGGTCCTGCGGCGGTTGCCAGTAGGTGCCGAGATTGTCGCGGCCGACCTCTTCGAGCAGCCGGACGGTCGATTCCGCGGTGTCGGTCAGCGTCCCGCCGTGGAACTCCAGCGCGACCTCCAGACCGTGTTCGTTCGCGACGTCGGCGGCCTCGCGGAGACCGGCGACGACCTGCTCGCGTTCGTCGGGGTCGACGTCGGCGGAGCCCGCTTTGCCCGCCCAGACCCGGATCCGTGAGGCACCGAGCCGGACCGCGGTGGCGGCGATCTCGCCGAACTTCCCGGCCTCGACCGGGGTGGCGCGGAAGTAGGAACCGTAGGAGTCGCACGTCAGGCCGTGCCGTGCCATGGCCTCGAACGCGCGCTCGGCCGCCCAGTCGTCGCCGGGGCGCACATGGACGTCGGCGCCCCACTCGATCACCTGCAGGCCCGCCTTCTCGGCGCGGCTGGCGACTTCGTCGGCGTCCAGCCGCCGCAGCGTCACCGAACACAGTCCCGGGCGGATCATTTTCCCTCCAACGGTCGGGTACTTTCGCGCAGCACGACCTCCCCGGTGATCGGCTTGACCCGGGGAGCGGCCGCGCGGGCGTCGAGGATGAAGTCAAGGGCCTGTTCGCCCATGCGCTCGATCGGCACACGCACAGTCGACAGCGAAGGCCTGATGTCCCGCAACGTAATAATGTCGTCGAACCCGGCGATCGCGATCTGCGCGGGGACCAGCAGCCCGCGGTCGCGGCAGGCGGCCATCGCGCCGACGGCCATCACGTCGTTGACCGCGAAAACGCAGCCGCGGAAGCCGTTCTCGATCGCTCGCACCATCGCCGCGTAGCCGCCGTCGCGGGTGAATTCCGCGCGCAGGACGTGGTTCTCGGGCAGCGGGAGACCGTGCCGGGCCAGTCCGTCACGGAAACCGAGGACACGATCCCGCGAGGTCAGCAGGCCGGGCGGGCCGGCGAGCACGAGGAAGTCCCGGTGCCCGAGCGCGGCGAGGTTCTCCGCCAGATCCGCCGCTCCGGCCCGGTTCTCCAGCATGACGGTGTCGAACGGCAGCTTCCGCTGCCCGATCACCACGACCTGACCGTCGGCGGCCTCGAACGCCTTGAGCTCCTTGGTCAGATTCCGTTGCAGGGCGCTGTCTTCGTTTCGCGACCCGGCGAGGATGACCGCTCGTGCCCGTTGCCCGCGCAACGTCGTGACGTACTCGAGTTCCTTCTCCGGATGGTTCTCGGTGCTCGCGATGGTGACCGTCAGCCCGTGCCGGGCCGCCACGCGCATCACGCCGGACGCGATCGAGGAGAAGTACGGGTCGACGATGTCGTGCACCAGCAGCCCGACGACGTTGCCGCGGCCGCGCGCCATCGCCTGCGCGGGCACGTTCGCCGTGTACTGAAGCCGTTCCGCGGCCCGAAGCACCGATTCGCGCAGAGTCACGCTGACCTGTCTGGTCCCGCCGTTGAGCGCCCTCGACGCCGTCGCGAGCGACACTCCGGCCTCGCGGGCGACGTCGGCCAAGGTGGCCGAACCCGCGGCGCGCTGCGCCATGCTTCCTCCTCGGGGGTGCGGTGGGCTCACGCCGGTGTGGGCTGACACCGGCGTGAGCCCGGCTCTGATGCCGACCGCCTGGCTACGGAGCGCCGGGGCCGACGTCCGCGGTGGTGAGCGGCCGGTTGGCGATGGCGGCCGTCGAGTACTCGTCGGCGCCGACGTCACGCAGGCTGCCGCGGGCCTGACCGTCGAGGTCCAGCGTGACCGGCGCGGTCGACAGGCTCGCCGCGTCGATGGCGGGGCTGCCCGCGGCGAGCCGCGAGACCCCGTCGGTGCCCTGCACGAGCTTCGGGTCGACCCGGCGGAAGGTGCCCGCGGGGATGTTCCCGTTCCCGCCCGAACCCCACAGGATGTTGCCCGACCAGGTGAAGTTGCCCGTGGTGCTCATCGTGACCAGGTCGCCGTTGCCGCCGACGAAGATGTTGTCGGAGATCGTGCAGTCGCGCGGTTCGATCGTCCGTTTGGTCTCGCCGGACAGCGTGCCGCTGTTGTTCAGCAGCGTGTTGTGCGCGATGAGCACGCGGTCCGCCGCGTCGTTGCCGCGCCGTGATTCCTTCGATTCACCCGGGAAGTGGTCCCGGACGGAGCCGCTGCCGACGACCAGCGCGGTGCCGGAGACTCCGGCGACGTAGTTGTTGACGATCTTGTGGTCGTTGCCGTAGATCCGGATGCCCTCCTTACCGCCGAGGATGAAGTTGGATTCGACGACGGACTTGTTGCCGTGGCGCAGCACGATGCCGCCGCGGCTGTTCCGGATGGTGTTGTTGCGGATGAAGTTGCCCGACGACTTGACCGAGATCGCCTCCGGGTCGCCGTTCGCGCGTTCGAAGAGGTTGAACTCGATCTTGGCTCCGGCGGTGCTCAGCGCACGCGGGCTGACTCCGAGCCGGATCGGCTCGCCGCCGTTGTCACCGGGGAAGGTGTGGTCGGAGAAGTAGTTCCGGAAGACCTCGACGTCCGCGGCCATCTTGTCTTCGTCCGCGCCCTCGATACAGAGCATGACGCCGAGGGTCGTCTTGTGGTGGAAGTGGTTGCGGTCGATCTTGCTGTTGTCGGCGCGGACCATCACCCAGTGCAGATCGGGGAGGTCGGCGAACTGGAGATCGTTGCGGGTCAACCGGATCCGCGAGCAGTTCGCCGGGATCTCCAGCGTGGTGCTCTGGCGGAACTTGAACCCGCTGATCGTGACGCCGGTGGAGTCGTCGAAGACGAAGCTCTGCTCACCGTTGAACGTCACCCCGCCGCGGGACTGGGCGACGATGGTGATGGGCTGGTCCTTCGTGCCGCGCCTGCCCTTGATGCTGATCGGCTTGCCCGTCGGCACGGTGTACGTGCCGTTGTTCACGGTGATGACGGCACCGGGGCCCGCCTTGTTGATCGCGTTCTGCAGTTCGGACAGCGAACTGACGTTCAGCGCGCAAAGCCCCTGCGGTTTGGCCGACGCCGTGCCCGCGGTGACCCAGGGGACGGTGACCAGCGCGGCGCCGAGGGTGGCGCCGCTGAGGAACCTTCTGCGATCCATGATGCCTCCGTGCTCAATCGGTGGGGCGGGTTTCGGCGGCGGGGCTTTGTTCGTTCAGGAACAGTTCGATCACCGGGACCGGGGTGTCCGGTTTCCGGATGGGGAGCTTGAGGGTGAGAGTGCCTTCCGGCTGCCCGCCCATCTGGGTGTTCTGTGCGGTCTGTCCGGGATCCGTGTGCACCTGCCGGATTTCCGAGGCGTCGTCGAGCAGCTGGGCGTAGCGCACGCGCCCGGCGAGCCCCGGCAGGTGGACGTGGTTCATCGGCCAGCTGAACAGGTGCAGGTACAGCCGGTCACCGCGCTGGGTGTAGCGGCCGTCGGCGGGCGCGGTGAACTCAGCGGGACCGCAGCCGCGGATGGAGCGTTCGTGCCGGTCCATCCAGCGGCCGAGTTCGGCGAGCACCTCGAGCGCCCGCGGGTCGATCTCGCCGCGGCCGTTCGGCCCGACGTTGAGCAGCAGGTTTCCGTCCTTGGACACGCCGTCGACCAGCATCCGGATCAGCAGCTCCGGGCTCTTGTAGTCGAGGTTGTCGCGGTCGTAACCCCAGCTGCCGTTCAGCGTCTGGCACGCCTCCCACACCACCGGGACACCGTCGCGGGTCATCGGGCCGGACGGCTGGTACTGCTCCGGGGTGATGAAGTCGCCGGGGATCCCGGTGCGGTCGTTGACCAGGATGCCGGGCTGCAGTTCGCGGACCAGCGCGAGCAGGCCGGGGGAGTCCCAGTCGTCCGGCCCCTTGCCGCCCCACCATTCCTTGCGGCCCTTGTACGAGAAGTCGAAGAAAAGGTAGTCGATCGTGCCGAACCGGGTGAGCAGTTCGCGCACCTGACCGTGCAGATAGAGCTGGTATTCGGCGATGTCGGCGTACTGGTGCGCCGCGATGTACTCCGCGTCGTCACGGCGGGGATGGGTGCCGTCGACGGGGAAAGCCGGGTGGTGCCAGTCGATCAGCGAGTGATAGAAACCGACCTTCAAGCCCTCTTCGCGGCAGGCGTCGACGAACGGGCCGAGCAGATCCTTGCCGTAGGGCGTGTTCGTCACCTTGAAGTCGGTGAGGTCGCTGTCCCACAGGCAGAAACCGTCGTGGTGCTTGGTGGTGAGCACGACGTAGGTCATGCCCGCGGCCTTCGCGGCGCGCGCCCAGGAACGCGGGTCGTACTTGTCCGGTTCGAAGTGGTCGAAGTACACCCGGTACTGCTCGTCGGTCAGCTTTTCGCGGTTCTGCACCCATTCGTGCCGGGCGGCGAGGGAATACAGTCCCCAGTGGACGAACATCCCGAACCGGTCGTGGGTGAACCAGGCGGTGGAACTCACTGCAGGATCGCTCCTTGCTTGTCGTTGGTGAACCGGCGACCGCGATCGAACCTCGGCAGGGTGCTGTGATGGTGGGTCAGCCCTTGAGCGCGCCCGAGGCGAGGCCGCGGACGAACGAACGCTGGAAGAGCAGGAACGCGGCGACCGACGGGAGCAGCGCCAGCAGCGACGCGGCCATGATCACGCCGGGCGTGACGTTCGTGTCGATGCGCAGGGTCCGCAGGGCCAGCGGCAGGGTGTAGGTCGAAGCATCGGTCGACACCAGCAACGGCAGCAGGTACTGGTCCCAGATCATCGTGAAGCCGAAGACGCCGATCACGCCGAGCGCGGGCTTGCACATCGGGAGGATGATTTGCGCGAAGATCCGCAGGTCGCCCGCCCCGTCGATCCGCGCGGCCTCTTCGAGTTCGCGGGGGACGTCCTTCATGAACTCGGTCATCACCAGGATCGAGAAGGCCCACGCGCCCAGGGGCACGATCATGCCGGCGAGGCTGCCGATCAGGTTCAGATGCACCACCGGCAGATCCGACAGGATCAGCGACAGCGGGATCGCGAGGATCTCCTCCGGCAGCATCAGCGTCGCCAGGATCGCGACCAGCACGAAGGTCATGAACCGGAACTTCTTGCGCGCCAGCGCGTAGCCGGCCAGCACCGAGATCACGACCTGCAGCAGCAAGCCGAAGCCGACCACCAGGAACGAGTTGAGGAGGTACATCCCCACACCCAGGTCGAAGGCGATGCCGAAGTTGTCCAGGGTCGGGCTGGACGGGATGACGCTCAGCGCCGTCGGATCGGAGACGTCGTTGAACGCGCTGACCAGCAACGCCAGCAGCGGTCCGGCGAACACCAGGAGCAGCAGGGCGTACAGGACGAACTTCAGGATCCGCCCGCCCGGCGATTTGACGGCGTCGAGGCCGAGTGCGGAATCGTTGGCCGCGGTCATGCGTCTCGCCTCCGTCGGAGCACCTGGACGAACAAGGTCAGCACGAGCGTCGCGAGGAACAGCAGGACCGCGCCCGCCGCGCCCACGCCCAGCCGGTTCTGTTCCAGGCCGAGTTTGTAGATCAGGGTCATCGCCACCTCGGTCGAGCCGTTCGGCCCGCCGTTGGTCAGCAGGAACACCTCGGTGAACACCCGCAGGCCGCGGATCGCCGCGAGGACGAACAGGATCGAGAACACCGACCGCAGGCCCGGCAGCGTCACGTGGAGGATCTTGCGCCAGCGCGAGGCACCGTCCACAGTGGCCGCTTCGTAGAGCCCCCTGTCGATCCCGGCGAGGCCCGCGAGGAAGATCATCATGTCGTATGGAGCACCGCGCCAGATCCCGGTGACGATGACCGAGAGCATCGAGCTGTCGGGATCGTTGATGAAGCCCGACGGGCCCATCCCGACCAGGCCGAGGATGGAGTTCAGCATCCCGTCCTCGGTCGGGTGGTACATGATCCGCCAGAGTTCGGCGACCACCGCGATCGGCACGACCACCGGCAGGAACGCCGCCGACCGCAGGAACTTCAGCCGCTTGCTCTGACCCTCCATCAGCAGGGCGAGGGCGAGGCCGATGATCATCGACCCCGCGGTCTGCCCGACCGCGATCACGATGGTGTGCCAGATCGCGGAGTGGAAAGCCTCGTCACCGAGGACGGTGCTGTAGTTCTGCCCGCCGACCCACGTGTTGCCCAGGTACGGCTGGACGTCCTGGAAGGACATCGTCACCGCGGTGAACATCGGGATGAACTTGAAGTACACGAACAGGATCAGGGCGGGGGCCAGGAACAGCCACGGCGTCCACCACTTCCCGTCGCGGTCGCTGCGCCTGCGGGCCTTCGGCGCGGGCGTCCGCTTGACTGCGGGACGGTCCGCGCCGACGGCCGCCGGCTTGGCGTGATCTACGGTCATGAGGCGCTGATCCCCTGTTGCTGCAAGGTCGCGGTGAGCTTGGTGTCGAGTTTGGACAGTTCCGCCTTGAGGTCGAGCTTGCAGTCGGCGACGAGCGCGCTGATCGTGTCGGCGGTGTCCTGGCGGACCGGCGTCCAGTTCGGGATGGTCGGCGCGTAGTGGCCGGACTTGGTGTAGATCTCGGCGTAGGTCTTCCAGCGCGGGTCGGAGCGGACCTGGGTGATGTCGACGTTCTTGTTCACCGGAAGCTGGACGATGAAGGCCGATTCGCCTTCCATGCCGATCTTCTGGCCGTCGGCCGAGATCGCGTAGTCACCGAAGGCGTCCTGCCCCGCCTGGTTCGGCGAACCGGCCATCATGTAGATCGACAGGCCCTCGGCGAGGACGTCGGCGTTCTTGGCGCCCTTCGGCATCGGGACGACCTCGTACTTGTCCTTGCCGAGCGACTTGTCGAACCGCGGCAGCAGGTACGGGCCGACGACGTACATCCCGGCCTTGCCCGCTTCGAAGGTCTCGTTGGTCGCCGGGGTCGGCATGGTGACCGCACCGGGCTGGATGACGTTGTCCTTGCAGCCGAGGTCGCGGAACCACTGCACCGCGGCCACGGATTCGGGCGTGCTCATCGCCGGTTTGTACTTGCCGCCGCCGGTCTCGGAGATGAAGTCGCCGCCCCCGGCCCAGAGGAAGTTCGAGAAGTACCAGGAGGCATAGCCCCGCTTGGTCGACAGCGTCGCGTTCAGGCCCGCGGTGTCGGCCTTGCCGTTGCCGTCGGGGTCGCCGGTGGTGAAGGCCTTGGCGAGGTCCGCCAGTTCGGCCCAGCTCTGCGGGACGCTCTTGCCGAGCTTCTCCCGCCAGTCCTTGCGGATGAGCAGCGCCGAGGCCTGCGCGCTGTAGGGCAGGCCGTACAGCTTGCCGTCCGCGGTCTGGTTCGACTTCAGCGCCTGCTCGGTGAGCTCCGCGGTGTGCTTGATCTTGCCCGGTTCGACCTCGCGGACGAGGCCCTGGCTCTTCAGCGTGCCCAGCTGCGTGACGTCGTTCATCACGATGTCCGGCAGGTCGCGCTGGGCGGCGCGCTGGGCCAGCTTCGTCTCGAAGTCGTCGAAGATCGCGGTGACCTGCACCTTGAACCCCGTGGCCTTCTCGAAGGCCTCCGCGAGCCGTTTGGTGGCCTGCTCGCCGGCGCCGCCGGGGGTCGTCCGGGTCCACAGTTCCAAGGGTGCCTTGGTGTCCTGCGCGACGTTCGTTCCGGCGGGGCCTGCCGAGCAGCCCGAAAGGACCAGCGCTGAGACGGTGAGTCCCACGCCGATCCACCGCGATTTCCGCATCGCATCTCCTGTTCACTGTGGACCACGCTGTCTACTTCGCAGGGGACGGTAAGCGCTTTCCCGGGGTCCGGTCAATGGTCCGATGATTACGAATCTCAATCAGCACGGTTTGCCTGTGCGGTGGAGTCGCCGCGCGTGGACCGGGTCAAGCATCCGATGTATGGTCGCCGCGGAGGTAGGAATGATCCAGCTGCGACACCGGCCGACGGCACTTCTCGTGATGGAGGAACGCCGCCGCGACGACGTTTATCCCGAGGCGGTGCTGAAGGAGATCGAAACGCTCGTGGACCTGCGTGAGCCGCTCACCCGTGAGCGGCTGGCGGAGGACCCGGCGGCACTGGACGGCGTCGAAATCCTGCTGTCCGGCTGGGGCGCCCCGGTGCTGGACTCCGTCCTCCTGGGACACGCGCGGGACCTGCGGGCCGTGCTCGTCGCCGCCGGCTCGGTCCGGCCGCTGACCACACCCGAGTTCTGGGCGCGCGAGCTGCCGATCGTGTCGGCCGCGGCCGCGAACGCCGTCCCGGTCGCCGAGTTCACCCTCGCCCAGGTCCTGTTAGGACTCAAGCAGGTGCACCGGATCTCCCGGGAGATCCGGGAGCGGCGGGCCTATCCGCCGGATCCGAGGGTCGCGGGTGCCTACCGGTCGCGGGTCGGGCTGCTCGGCCTGGGCGAGATCGGTGCTCTCGTCGCGTCGCATCTGCGCGGTTTCGACGTGGATGTGCTCGCCAGCGACCCCGTCGTCGACCCGGCGACGGCCGACGGTCTCGGCGTGCGACTGGTGGGCCTGGACGAACTGTTCGCCACGTGTCCCGTGGTCAGCCTGCACGCGCCGCTGCTCCCGGAGACCGAAGGGCTGGTCAATGGGGAGCTGGTGGCCAGGATGGGCGTCGGCGCGACCCTGATCAACACCGCTCGGGGCGCCGTCGTCGACGAACCGTCGGTCGTCCCCGTGCTGCGCGAGCGCCCCGATCTCACGGCGATCCTCGACGTCACCTGGCCCGAACCGCCCGAGCCGGACTCGCCGCTGTACACGTTGCCGAACGTGGTGCTCACCCCGCATCTGGCGGGCGCGCTGGGCGCCGAACGGGCTCGGATGGGCGAACTCGTCGCGCGGGAGCTGCGGCGGTTCGTGCTCGGGGAGCCACTTCAGCACGCCGTCGCGCCGGACCGGGCACACTTGCGGGCGTGATGCTCGCCGTTCGGGAGACGGGGCCGGGGGTCCGTGGTCCTGCTGCACGCCTTGGGCCTGCCGGCGATCTCGCGAATAGCGCCGTATAACGGCCTATACCGCGTGTCATCGGCCGGCATGGCAAGTGTGGGTCGTTGCCGCGAAACGGCGACGAGCGCAGCGGAGGGAGAGAGGGCGACGTTCATCGGCGGTGAGGTGAAGGTCGCTTCGTAACGCCTGCGGTCTGTTGCCCCAAAACGGCGACGAGCTGGGTTTGGCGACGTATGTGGTCGGGTTGCGCCGGGGACCGGCCGTGGGTCGTTGCCGGAAAACGGCGACGGGTCACAGATGGCGGCGGGAGCGGGCTGCCATGCGGCATGGTCATCGGCGACGCCGAGCAGTAAGGGGAAGGTCGCTTCGCAACGCCTTCGACCCATTGCCGCGAATCGGCGACGTTCCAGGTGACCCTGCCCCGTTGCCGCAAAACGGCGACGGCCACGGATGGCGGCGGGATGGGTCGGCCACGCGACATGGTCACTGGCGGCCCGTTGCCGACAACCGGCGACACCGAGCGGCGGCATGAGGCCCTCCGCAACCCAGCACCGTCGCCACGAAACGGCGACAGACCCAGGACGCACCAGCGGGTCAAGTCGCCAGTTCCGCACCGCGGGCGCGTATCCTGCCCGACCTTCACCCCGGGGCTCGACGCTGGTGGTGCGCACGACCCGGTCGCGCACCTTCGGCGATGAGACTCAAGCCGCCCGTTCCGAGCGCGACTCGGCTGACGCGCAGCCGGAGCGGCCGAGCAAGCAGTACCGATCCAGGGGCCTGGAAGCGTCTCCTCAGTGGTGTCCGCCGTGGTCGGGAACGACGAAGTTCACCGTCTTCTGGTCGAGGATCTTGTGCGTCGGGTCGGCGAGACCGATCCACACCTTGTGCGGTCCCGGGGGCAGCGACTGGATGATCAGCGGTTCCCCGCTGCCGTCCGCCCAGTGCCACGCCGCGTCGTCGACGGTCACGTGGATATGGCCGATCCGGGGTGAGACGTCCAGTGCGGCGGGGCCGTACACCGGGACGATCCGGAGGTTTTCCGCTCGGTACCGCAGCACGACCAGGCCCATCGCGAGCTGCTCGGGCAGCGGCTCGTCCACGACCAGCGACGGCGGAGGCTGCGACGGCAGCGGCACCACGGGAGCGGGCGACCAGCCGGCGGCGGCCGCGGCGGCAGGGGGAGCGGCGACCGGCGGAGCGGGCGGGGGAGCACTACAGGCGGCGGTGAGCAGAACGGCGGCGGTGAGAGCGGCTTTCCCAAGTGCGGGCATGAATTCACGCTAGGACGGCCGAAGGGGCCGCGGCGCCCGTCGGACGACGTCATCGGTGTACGTCACCGTGACACTTTCCGGTGATCACCCAGTGAACCGGCCGGACCCGGGGACATCGACGGAAGGGAGTGCACGATGAAGACTCGAATCGCCGCCTTGGCGGCCGCGGTCACGTTCGTGGGCGCCGTCACCGCCTCGCCCGCCATCGCGGACCCGGTGCCCGGCAGCCCGAACCGGTTCTACGCGTCCTGCGCGGTCGATCTGCTGGGTGTGCCGGTGAGCTGCCTTGAGACCGACGAAGAGCACGCGACGCACATCTGTCAGTACGTGCTCACGGCCTTCGGCGTCGGTCTCGACTGCATCCAGCGCTGAATCCGCTCAGGTGCCCAGCCAACCTGGGTTGGCCGCCGCCCATGCGGGAAGCCGATGCCGGATCACGCCGGGCTCGGCGATCGCGTGCATCAGTCCACTTCGGACAGCGGGGACGTCGATGGACGAGCCGTCCCGCCACAGCAGCAGATGCCGCGTCCGCAGCGGCACACCGCGCAGCGCCACCACCGGTCCTGGAATCGCGGAACCGGAATCCAGGGAGCGGGTGGGTGCCACCGCGCGAGGTTCGTGCTGGACGGTCCGGCGCACCACCATCGGGTCCAGCTTGCGGACGGTGATCGCCCCGAGGCCGGCGCGGGCGCACTGGTCGGCCAGGTGCTCGGGGAACTCGTCGGTCTCGTCCGACGGCAGCAGCCAGACCGAGCCGTCGAGGTCGGCCAGGGACACCTCGCCGCGTGCGGCGGCGGGATGCTCCGGGGACACGGCCACGAAGACCGGCTCCGTGCCGACGGGAAGCAGGTGGACGCCGTCGGGCGGAACGATCTCCTGCCCGGGGTGGTCCACGTACAGCGCCAATTCCACCGTGCCGTCGCGCAGAGCCGAGAACACCTCCGTCCGGTTGGTCAGCGTCAGTAGTTCGACCGGACGGCCAGGGGCAGCCGCGGCGACCACACCGCTCAGCGCCTCGGCGAAGACGGTCGGAAGCGCGCCGATCCGGAGCGGTTCCCCGGAAGGCGCGCTGTGGAACCGGCGGATCGCCAGTTCGAGGTCGTCCGCCGCGGCCAGTACCCGGCGCGCGTGGTCCAGCAGCACCTCGCCCAGCGCGGTGGGCCGCACGCCGTGCCGGTCGCGTTCGAACACCGTCCGTTCCAGCGCCCGCTCGACGCGGTGGAGCTGTGTGCTCAACGCGGGCTGGGAGAGGCCGAGCGCGGTCGCGGCCTTCGCCATGCTGCCCGCCGACGCGATCGCGTCGAGGAGCCGCAGATGCCGGACATCGATCTCCACCGGCCAGGTGTGGCCGTCCCCAGGACCGATCAGGGGGCTGATCACAGGTCGTCCTCGCTGATGATCGTGCGGAGTTTGTGCAGGGCGCGATGCTGGGCGACCCGGACCAGGCCGGGGCTCACCCGCAGGACCGCGCCGGCTTCGGGCGCCGTCAGGCCGACCGTGATCCGCAGCCGGAGGATTTCCTGCTGGAGATCGGGCAGGGTGCTCATCAGCCGTGTCAACCGGTCGTGACCGTCGGCCGCCAGGGCCCGCCATTCGGGTTCGTTGGGTTCGGGCGTCGCGTGGTCGGGCGGGTCGGGCGTGGGTTCCGACCGGTCCCGGGCTCGCCTCCGGAAGGCAGCGGCGACCTTCCGGGCGGCGATCCCCAGGACGGCGGCGAGAAAGGAACCGCCGGACGTCCGCGCGGTGGGCAGTGCGGTGAGGACGGCGAGGCAGGTCTCCTGCGCGACGTCGTCCGCGGCGATCTCGCGCGCGTCCGTTCCGTTCATCCTGCTCCGGCAGTAGTCCGCGACCACCGGCTGGACGATGTTCATCAGCTCGCTCGTCGCCGCGGGGTCACCGCGGCGGGCGCGGGGGACGAGGGATTCGAGATCCGCCGTCAGCGCGCCGTCGTCGGGGGGAGGAGCCGCCCCCGGCGAGGTGAGGTCGCCGGGGGCGGTCCAGGTCAGGCGAGTTCCCAAAGCGCGGGCACGTTCGGCGGTTCCCAGCCGGGCATGGAGGTGTGCGGCTGGATGACCCGGTAGTTGCTGCCGCCGTAGCTGGCGGTCGCGCCGGAGCCGTAGTACGTGTACGGCGCCCAGGTGCCGCCCGGCGGGTTCGACGTCGTCGGGCTGGTCGGGGTGGTCGGGGTAGTGGGCGTGGTCGGCGTCGTGGTGGTGCTGGACGGCGGGTTGCCGCTGACCGTCAGCCGCAGGTTGTAGACGCTCAAGATCTCCGAGATCGGCTGGAAGTAGATGGTGCCGCCGGAGGTGCAGTTGCCGGAGCCACCGGAGGTGACGCCCTGTGCCTGATCGCCGGTGAGCCACGAACCGCCGGAGTCACCGGGCTCTGCGCAGGCGTTGGTCCGGGTCAGGCCGGTGATGGTGCCTTCGGGGTAGGTGACCGAGGTGTTCTTCTGGAGGATGGTGCCGCAGCGCCAGCCGGTGGTGGAGCCGGAGCGGCACACCGAGGAGTTGACCGGGGCCTCCGTCGAGCCGGCGACCGGAACGGTGCCGGGGTACCGGTTCACCAGCGGGCGCGGGGTGTTGCCCGCGTCCGCGCGGACCCAGGCGTAGTCGTTGCCGGGGAAGCTGGAGCCGGCGACGGAGCCGCTGGGGTTCGAGGTGCGGGTGCCGGTCCTGCCGCAGTGCCCGGCGGTCACGAAGCCGCCGTCGACCGCGAAACCGATGGAGCAGCGGCCCGAGCCGAAGGTGTAGGCGTTGCCGCCGATGATGTCGATCAGCGGGCGCGGCTGTTCGGTGCTGGCCTCGACCCGGACCAGGTCGGACGGGACACCGGCCTCGGCCGCCCACGACTTCGCGGCGCCTTCGCCGCCGGCGTTGGCGAGCACGACGATCGAGTTGGTGGTGACGTCGGTGAACCAGCCCGGCACGGTCTTCGGTGCCTTGGCGGACTTGGCGTCGAGCCGCAGCTTCGCCGCGTCGAGCTCGGCGGCACTGCGGGCGACGGTCTTCGGGGTGGCGCCCGCGGCACGCACGAGGTCGCCCACGGCGGCGTCGGTGACCGCGACGGTCAGCGTGGTCCCGGAACCGTCCAGCCATGATCCGGCGTACGACGTGCCGAGCTGCTTCTTCAGCGTGTTGTCGGCGACCGCGGCGCGCTGTTCGCTCGCGAGGCGGAGCTTGGCCTGTTCCGGGCTGATCTTCAGGTCGCGGGCCATCGCTTCCAGCATTTCGGACTGGGACCGGTCACCGGCGGTGGCCTGCTGACCGGCGCTCGCGTTGGGGGTGAGGGCGATGGCGGTGACCAGGCCTGCCCCGGCTATGGCCGCGGCTGTGGCGGCTAAGATCTTTCTGTTCATTTCAACGCTTTCCTCGAAACGGGCGGGGGAGGGGGATTCGTCCCCGACCGTACGAGGCGGATCACGCAACTGGTACATACCATTTGGGTCATATCGCCCGGCTGGAACGTGGGGTGATATGGCGGTGGTCCGTGCGGATCCGGCAGGCGTTTTCGTTGCGGTGCAACGGTTCAGTCGCTGCCGGGAGAGAGGTGGCACCGGCTCGCGATCCGGTGTCCATTGTCGTCAATACCGTACTTTTGAGGGGTATGGCAAAGGGAACGCCGGAACTTCTCACAGTGTGGGGAAGTGCCCGTCGTGCCGGAGGGGGCGACGGCACGACGGGCACTGGTGTGGGTGGCCTCAGTGGCCGGTGCAGCGGTAGCTGGTGGCCACCGCGGGATCACCGTGGCCGCGGTAGCGCGAGACCTGCGGATACGGGCAGAGATCGCGGGTGAGGGTCTTGTCGCCGTTCGCCGCGGACAGGGTCGACGGCGCCTTGCCGCGTTCGACCCAGTCGACGAGCGCGCCCAGCGCGTTCGTCGGTGCGGCGCCCGCGCCGCCGGAGCAGTGCGCGACACCCGGCGCGAGGAACAGCCGGTAGAAGTCGTTGACCCGCTTCGGGCCGCCCATCTCGCGCTCGACCTCGCGGCGGTACTGCAGCGTGCCGCCCGGTGGGATCAGCTGGTCGTCGGAGCCGACGAAGGTGATCAGCTTGCCGCCTGCCCGGCGGAACGCCGACAGATCGGCGTCCGAGGTCCCGATGACGTCGTCGTACTCCCGCACCGACTGGCGGAACAGGTCGGCGAACTGGCGATAGGTGATCTTCTCGGTGTCGAATCCGGGCTGCTTCTTCAGGAACGTCCGAACCCACCCCACGGCCACCGGGAAACCGGGAGCGTTCGTCACCGGGCCGAAGTCCGCGCCCTTGGGGAGACCCGCCCAGAGCCGTCGCCCGTGCTCGTCGGTCGGTCCGGCCCAGATCTTGCGGACGACTTCGGCGTCCGCCGCGGTGACGATGACCTCCCTGTCGCCGCAGAGCACCTTCGTGCCGATGAGCGATCGAGGGTCGTAACCGCATTCGTCGGGCCGGTCCACGATGCCGTTGGTGACCCCGTCCCGGCCGTCACAGGCCTTGATCGCCGCCTGCTGGAAAGCGGTGAAGACGCAGGCCGCCGGGAAGGTCTTCTCCTGGTTCATCACGACGCGCGGCCAGAGGGTCGCGACCGCGAACTCCGCCCAGTGCACGGCGGGAGCGTTCGCCAGGACGCCGTCGAAGTCTCCCGGGTACCGCTGCGCTTCCGAGTAGCCCTGACGGCCACCGGTCGAGCAGCCGTTCCAGTACGAGTAGGCGACTTCGCGCTGGTAGAACTTCTGTGTCACGTCCTTGCCGACGAGAGCGGCTTCGTGCACGGAACGGGTGGCGAAGTTCGTCACCAGGGTCTTGTCGATCTCGCCTTGGGGCGTGAGTGCCCACGAGGTGTCGAGGAAGGTCAACGGGACACCGGCGTCGGTCGTCACGCCGCTGTAGCCGTCCTTGACGGCCTGGACCAGTGGGGCACCGAAGTCACCGGCGGTGTAGGCGCTGCCGCCGACCGCCTGGAGCCTGCCGGTCCACCCGGTCCGGGGCAGCGCGACGGCGACCTTGACGTGGTCGCCCGCCTTGCCGTGGGTCAGCGTGACGGTGATTTCGCAGTACGCGGGCACGTCCGTGATCGCGGCGGGGGCCGAGAACGGGGTGGGCGGGAACGTGACCGTCCCGCCGGGCTTCGGCTCGGCCCGGACGGACTCGATTCGCGCGCCGTCGGGCGCCGAAACCGGGACCGCCGCGCACGACGTCGCCGCCGCTTCGGCGGGCGCCGTCTGGGTGACCGAGGTCAGCACCAGCGGCAGCAGGGCGGCCAGCGGTGCCGCCGCCAGGAACAACTTCTTGCGTCTCATCACTTTCCTTCGGGGATTCAGTCGAACGAACAGCCGGGGTCGGGCACGTCGACGGCCAGGGCCTGGCCCACGGGCACCCGGTAGAGCACCTCGAGCACGACCGGTCCGGTGCCCAGGTTCCGTCCGATGTGGACGTAGCCGGGGCCGCTCTCCTCGGTGATCGCCTGCCCGGCGCGATAGACGCCGTCGCTCGCGCAGGTCGCGTCGTGGTGGCTCAGGACGCCGCGTTCGACCACGCCGGACACCGGACCGGGGTGAAAATGCCAGCCCGTGCTGCCGCCGGGCGCCAGGGTGATCTCCTTCAGCACGTACTGGGTGTCGCCGACCACGTGGTCGAAGAGCGTCACCGCGCTGACGCCGCGGCCAGGGGTGGCGTTCGCGGTCGCGGGGACGAGCCCCACGGAGAGACCGGTGAGCGCCAGGGCAAGGGCGAACCGGGAAGCCTTGTGCATGCGACCGACGCTAGGCGGATCGTGTCGACACGCCGTCTACATCCTGTGGACGGCGCCGGGAGTCCTAACCGGACCGTTTGGGTATCGTCGGACGGGCGGCCGCCCACGGCCGACGGGAGGAATGCCGCACCATGCCGCTTTTCGGACGGGAAGCCGAACTGAAGGATCTGTCCGAGCTCGTCGACGGGCCCGCCGCGGGCTGCGGCGGTGTTCTCGTCCAGGGCGAACCGGGCGTCGGCAAGTCCGCCCTCGTGGCGGAGGCGGTGGCCGCCGCGGCCCTCGGTGGCCTGCGGGTGTTGCGCGCGACCGGCGCCGAGGCCGAACGGAACTTCGCGTACGCCGCGCTGCACCAGCTGCTCCGTCCGGTGCGGGCCGGTGCCGACACTCTGCCCGCGCCGCAGCGTTCCGCGCTCTGGGCGGCGCTGGGGCTCGCCGAAGCGGGCGAGCCCAACGCGTATCTGGTCGGGCTCGCCGCGTTGACGCTGCTTTCGGACGAAGCGGCGGCCAAGCCGTTGCTGATCGTCGCCGAGGACGTCCACTGGATGGACCGTGAGAGCGCCGACGCGCTCGCGTTCGTCGCCAGGCGGATCGAGACGGAGCCGATCGTGCTGATCGCGACCGTCCGGGACGGGGAGCCGTCGCCGCTGCGAGACGCGGGACTGTCCTCAATGGACCTGGGACGCCTTCCCGGCGACGTGTCGGCCGAGTTGGTCGACTCCGTCGCCCCGGGTCTTTCTTCGACGGCCCGGTCCCGGGTGCTCGCCGAGGCCGCCGGGAATCCGCTGGCCCTGACCGAGCTGCCGTCGGCCGTGACCGAGGCGCCCGAACCCGTGCTGCCGCTGACCGAACGGCTCGAGCGAACGTTCGGGGCCCGGTTCGCCGGGCTGCCGGAACCGGCTCGGACGACTTCGCTGGTCGCCGCCCTCAACGAGGCAGGCTCGCTCGCCGAGACCCTCGCGGCGGCAGGCTCGCTCGTTGGCGAGGTCCTCGAACCGTCGGTGTTGGCACCCGCCGTCGAAACCCGGTTGATCGACCTCGAAGCCCGCGTCGTCACTTTCCGGCATCCGCTGATGCGGTCGGCCATCCCCGCCTCGGTGTCCGCCGAGGAACGGCGCCGCGCGCACCTGAGCCTCGCCGAGGTCTTCCGTGGGCAGCCGGATCGCAGCGCCTGGCATCGGGCGGCCGCCGCGACCGGTGCCGACGAGGAGGTGGCCCGCGAACTGGAACACGCCGCCGATCGCGCCCGGCATCGCGGCGGAGCGACGGCCGCCGTCGCCGCGCTGGAGCAAGCGGCGCTGGTGAGCGCCGATCCGGAACGACGGGCGGACCGGTTGCTGCGCGCGGCCGAGCTGGCCGTCGAATCCGGTGGCCGCGAGACGGCGGAACGACTCGTCCGGGACGCCCGCGCGGGAGAGCTGACGCCACGGCAACGAGCGACGGCGAGCTGGTTGCTCAGCGGGTTCGAGGACGGTGTCCGCGAGGACCTGTCGCGGATCGCGGAACTGGCACGGCTGGCCGAGTCGGTCGCGGAGGACGGTCAGCCGGATCCGGCGATGCGGATCCTGTGGGGTGCCGCCATGCGCTGTTTCTGGGCCGAGCCCGGCGAGGACACGCGGCGAACGCTGCTGGGCGTCGCGGACCGGCTCCCGGTCGAGGACTCGGATCCGCGCCTGGTCGCCGTCGCCGCCTACGTGGCGCCGTTCGACCGGGCCGGGTCGGTCCTCCGCGAGCTGCGCGAACTCGCCGCCGCCACCGGTGCCGACCCCGAGGTCGACCGGTTTCTCGGCAGCGCGTCGCTCCAGATCGGTGCGGTCGATCTGGCGGCCCGGTTCTCGGCGGCCGCGGCGCCGGGGCTGCGGGCACAAGGCAGGCTCGGTCTGTTGCCACGAGCGCTGGCGGTGCTGGCGTGGAGCCGGGTCCGGCTCGGCGACCTCGCCGCGGCCGTGCCGGTCGCGGCGGAAGCCGCCCAATTCGCCAAGGAGACCGGGCAGCCGTTCATGTACGGCCTCGCCACCGCGGTCCAGGCCGAGATCGCCGCACTGCGTGGTGACCACAAACAGGCCAAGGCGCTGGCCGTCGAGGCCGAACGGACCGCGCTCGCCGCCGGTGCCCGACCGGTGCTGGCGACCGTGCAACTCGCCAAGGGGATCGCCGCGTCGAGCGAGGGCCGCTTCGACGACGCGTTCGCCGACCTGCGGCGCCTGTTCGACCCCGCCGATCCCGCCTGCCAGCCGGCGCTGCGCGTCTACTTCATCGCGGAACTCGCCGAGGTGGCGGTCCGGGCCGGTCAGGTCGACGCGTTGCGCGAGATCGTCGCGGAGATGGAACAGCTTGCGCTGAAGACGCCGGCGCCCGCGCTGCACATCGGCTTGCGCTTCGCCCGCGCCGTCCTGGAACCGGGTGACGAGCTGTTCGAGACCGCGCTGGGGGCGGAGCTGGACGGCTGGCCCGCCGAACGCGGGCGGCTGCACCTGGCTTACGGCGAATGGCTGCGGCGGCAGCGGCGCGCCGTGGACTCGCGGGCGCATCTGCGCACCGCGCGGGAGACGTTCGACGCGCTCGGCATGACCGCATGGGCCGAACGCGCGCGCCGTGAACTGCGGAGCGCGGGGGAGTCGAGCCCCCACCGCGGCCCCGACGCGCGGGAGAAGCTGACCCCGCACGAGCTGAGCATCGTGCAGCTGGCCGCGGAGGGCCTGACGAACCGGGAGATCGGGCAGCGGCTCTACCTGTCGCACCGGACGGTCGGCACGCATCTGCACCGGATCTTCCCCAAGCTCGGGGTGAGTTCGCGGGCGGAACTCAAGAAAGCCTTGGGCCTCGTGAGTGGTAAGGACGGTTAGAACCGTCTTTACCACTCACGAGAGCGATGGGTCAGGCGACCGTCGCGTCGAGGGTGACCTCCACGTTCCCCCGCGTCGCCTTGGAGTACGGGCATACCTGGTGCGCGCCCTGGACCAGCTCGTCGGCGGTGGCCTGATCGATGCCGGTGGCCTCCAGGTGCAGTGCGGCGCTCAGGTGGAATTCGCCCGCTTCGGTGTCGTGATGCAGCGTCACCTCGGCGACGACGGCGAGGTCCTCCAGCTTCACCTTCTTGACGCCCGCGACGCGGCGGACGGCGCCGACGAAGCACGACGCCCAGCCCGCGGCGAACAGCTGCTCGGGGTTCGTGCCGTCGCCGGAGCCGCCGAAGGCCTTGGGGACGGCGAGGCCGACGTCGAGCACTCCGTCGTCGGAGGTCGCCCGGCCGCCGTTGCGGCCTTCCGCGGTCGAAGTGGCGACGGCGGTGTACGTGGTTTCAGACATGCCGCAACCGTAGGAATCCCGCCCCGACGGCGGCGACCGTCGGATGACGTCACCCCTGTACGTCATGGGTGGACGACGTACGCCGATGGCGTCGTCCGACGCTCGCGGCCGTCGCGCGGGCTCGCCTACCTTTCCGCTCATGTCCAGCCTTCCGCAGGAAGCCCGGTACCGCTTCACCGTGCTCGGCCCGCCCGGTTTCACCAGCGGCGGTACCCGCCTCGACCTCGGCTCGCCGCAGCAGCAGGCGGTCTTGATGCTGTTGCTGGCCAACGCGGGCAGCTTCGTCCGCACCGGTGAGCTGATCGACGGGCTCTGGGGCGAGCGGGCGCCGGCCACCGGCGAGGCGGTCATCCGCACCTACATCTCCCGCCTCCGGCGGCTGCTCTCCTTGCAGGGTCTTGGCTCGGCGATCGTTTCGCGGTCCGGCGGCTACCGGCTGGACCCCGATCGTTTCGAGGTGGACGCCGTCGAATTCGCCGGGCTGATCGAGAGTGCTCGGCAGGCGCACAACGTGGACACGGCGGCGAAGCTGCTGGAACGCGCGCTCGGCCTCTGGACCGGAACGGCGCTGGCCGGCGTCCCCGGCGAAGCGGCCGAACAGGAGCGCTCGCGCCTGGAGCGACTGAAACTGACCGCGACCCAGGAGTTGCTCCGGCTGCGCCTCGAACTCGGGGAACACGACGAGGTGATGGCCGAAGTACCCGTGCTGATCGAGCGGAACCGGCTCGAGGAGCCGCTGTACGAGATCTATCTTCTCGCCCTTCATCGCGGCGGGCGCCGGGCCGAGGCGCTCGAACTCTACCGCTCGATCCACGAACTGTTCGACGAAGAACTCGGAGTCCGGCCGGGGCCGAAACTGCGGGCGCTGCACGAGAAGGTGCTACGCGCCGAGGACGATCCGGCGCCCAGGCTCCGCGACCCGGCGCCGCTGTTCGTCGGCCGCGAGCGCGAACGCGCGGAATTCCGGCGGCTGCTCACGAGAGATCCGGCCAACGGTGCCGAGGTCCTCTTCCTCACCGGACCGCCCGGCATCGGGAAGTCGACCTTGCTGCGGAAGTTCGCCGGCGACGCGGCGGCCATGGGCAAACCCGTGCGGCTGTTCGACGGGCTCGACGACCCGGCGGGTGTCCTGCGCCGCCTGCCCGAAGACGCCACGGTCGTGATCGCCTGCCGGACGGGGCCGGACGCCAAGCTGCTGGTCGATCCGGTGTGGTCCGGGAGGATCCGGATCCGGAAGCTCGAAGCCTTGAGCGAGAACGAGTCCTTGGCGCTGCTCGAAGCACGGGGTGTCGGCGCGGTCCTGCGGAAGTCCATTGTGGACTTCGCGGCGGGCAACCCGTTCGCGCTCTCGTTGGCCGCCGAGGTGAGCAGGTCACCGCGGTCCGACGCGGAGCGCTACGTGGTGGACACCGTTTACGCGCATCTGGCCGGTGATCCGCCGACGGAGGCACACCGGTGGGCGTTGTACGTGTGCGCGCAAGCGGAGCACACCACCGAAGACCTCCTCCGGTCGGTGCTGCCGGGAGGACGATCGTCGGAGCTGTTCGACTGGCTCCGCGACCACCCCTGCGTCGAGACCGCCACCCACGGCCTCGTCCTCGGCGGTGTGCTCCGCGAGGTGCTCGACAGGCACCTCCGGTGGCGTGACCCGGCGGGCCGCGCACGGATGCGCGGCCGGATCGGCCGGGTCACGGCCCGTCGGTGATCAGGTGCGCAGCCACACCGCCGTGTCCGTCGGGAGTTCACCCTCGACGGGACCGCTGGCCATGAGCACTTCGCGGTGCGGCGGCAACGCCACCGGCTTGTCCGAGAAGTTCAGCACGAAGGTGAAACCCGGCTCCCGGGTGAACGCCAGCACGCCGTCGCCCAGTGCCAGCCATTCCAGCTCGCCGGGGCCGAGCGCGGGAAGTTCGGTCCGCAGGCGCAGACCGGAGCGGTAGAGCCGGAGCATCGACGCCGGTTCGGCCGCCTGCACCTCCACCGTGCTGGAGCGCCATTCCGCAGGCTGGGGCAGCCACGTCCCGCCGGTGCCGAAACCGAACGGCGGCGCGTCACCGGACCAGGGGAGCGGGACGCGGCAGCCGTCACGGCCGGGATCGGCGCCGTTCGTGCGGGCCCACACCGGATCCTGGCGCAGCCCGTCCGGGATGTCCTCGATCTCCCACAGGCCGAGCTCCTCCCCCTGATAGACGTACAGACCACCGGGCAGTGCCATGGTCAGCAACGCCGCCGCCCGCGCCCGCCGGGTCCCGAGTTCGCGGTCCACCGGGGTTCCGTGCAGCCGGTCGGCGAACGCGAAGCCGGTGTCGCCTTCGCGGCCGTACCGGGTCACATGCCGGGTGACGTCGTGGTTCGAGAGCACCCAGGCCGCGGGCGCGCCGACCTCCTCGTGCGCCGCCAGCGTCCGCTCGATCACGCCCCGGAAGCGGGTGGAATCCCACGGGCACACCAGGAAATCGAAGTTGAACGCCGCATGCAGTTCGTCGCGGCGCAGGTACCGCGCGGCCCGCGACATGGCCGGCAGCCACATCTCGCCGACCATCACCCGGTCGCCCGGGTAGCTGTCGGCGATCTTGCGCCACGACCGGTAGATCTCGTGCAGCCCCTCCTGATCGGAGAACGGCGTCTCGTCGCCGGGATCGACGTCGGGCAGGCGCGGGTCCTTCACCAGCCCGTCGGCGACGTCGATGCGGAAGCCGTCGACCCCGCGGTCGAACCAGAACCGCAGCACGTCCTCGAAATCGGCCCGGATGTCCTGGTTGTCCCAGTTGAAGTCCGGCTGGCGCGAGCTGTAGAGATGCAGGTACCACTCGCCGTCCGGAACCCGGGTCCACGCGGAGCCGCCGAAGCGCGACTGCCAGTTGTTCGGCGGCTCGGAGCCGTCCGGTCCGCGACCCGGCCGGAACCAGAACCGTTGCCGTTCCGGTGATCCCGGCTCCGCCGCGAGTGCGTCGGCGAACCAGCGGTGCTCGTCGGAGCAGTGGTTCGGCACGATGTCGATGATCACGCGGATCCCTTTGGCGTGGGCCGCGGCGATCAGGTCCTCCGCTTCGGCGAGGGTGCCGAAGAGCGGGTCGATGTCCCGGAAGTCGGCGACGTCGTAGCCGCCGTCGTCCATCGGCGACGGATACCACGGGGTGAACCAGATCGCGTCGATCCCCAGCTCGGCAAGATAGTCCAGCCGCGCGCGGACCCCGGCGAGATCGCCGACGCCGTCGCCGTTCCCATCGGCGAAACTGCGGATGTAGACCTGGTAGATCGCCGCGCTCCGCCACCATCCGGCGGACTGCCCCAATGCGGTCACGGAAGTGCCCTCCTCAGTCGTTCGTGGATACCCCGAATGCGGCGAAGAATTCAGCCTTTGACGCTGCCGGCCGTGAGCCCGGCGAGAATGTGCCGCTGGAAGGCCAGGAACAGCGCCACCATCGGCAGACTGGCCAGCACCATGCCCGCGACGAGCACGTTCAGCGGCATGTCGATGGCCACCCGCTGCAGCATCACCGACAGCGTCTGCTTCTCGGTGTCCGGGAACACCAGCAGCGGCCAGATGAAGTCCTTCCACGCGGCCACCACCGCGAGGATCGAGACCACGGCGAGGATCGGCCGGGAGATCGGCAGGATGATGCGCCACAGCGTGCGCACCGGTCCCGCGCCGTCGAGCCGCGCGGCCTCGATCAGCTCGTCCGGGATCTGGTCGAAGAACCGTTTCAGCAGGTAGATGTTGAACGCGTTCGCCGCGGCGGGCAGCCAGACCGCCGTCGGCGAGTTGATCAGATTGACGTTCAGCAGCGGCAGGTCGGTGATCGTCACGTAGGTGGGCACCAGCAGCGCCGCCGCCGGGAGCATCAACGTCACGAGCATCAGCCCGAGCACGACGTTGCCGAACTTCGGCCTCAGCTTCGACAACGCGAACGCCGCGGGGACGTCGATGGCCAGCTGGGCCAGCCAGGCGCCGCCCGCCACGACGACGGTGTTGAGGAAGTACTTGCCGAGACTCAGCTGGTCCCACGCGTCGGCGAAGGTCCCCGGATGCCATTCGTCCGGGATGAACGTCGCCGGGGTCTGCGCCAGTTCCTGCGGTGACTTCATCGCGCCGGTCACCGCCCAGTACAGCGGGAACAGGAACGCGATGACGAACAGGAGCAGGGTGCAGCCGAAGATCACGGCATACCCGATCTTGCCGCCGGGACTGCGGAGCGTGCTGGGGGAGACGAGCGTCCTCATGACTGATCCGCCTTCCGGGTCAGGCGCACGTACAACGCGGAGAACACCCCGAGCGCGGCGAACAGCAGCAGGCTCAACGCGCTGGCCGAGCCGAAGTCGTTGTAGACGAAGGCGTAGCGGTACAGCAGCAGGAGCACGGTGACGGTCGAGTCGTCCGGGCCGCCGCCGGTCATCACGTACGGCTCGGTGAACACCTGCATGGTCGCGACGACCTGCAGCAACAGCAGCACCAGCAACACGAACCGGGTCTGCGGCAGCGTGACGTGGATCAGGCGTTTCCACAGTCCGGCGCCGTCCAGTTCCGCCGCCTCGTAGAGCTCACCGGGGATGGTGCCGAGCGCGGCGAGGTAGATCAGCGTGGTGCTGCCCATGTTCGCCCACGTCGACACGAACACCAGCGACAGCATCGACGTGTCGCTCGAATCGAGCCATGGGCCGCCGGGCAGGCCCACGGCGCCGAGCGCGGAGTTGAACAGACCGGCGCCCGGGTCGTAGAACCATTTCCACATCAGTGCGGTGACCACCGGCGGCAGCATCACCGGCAGGTAGACCGCGAGCCGGAAGAACGCCTTGGCGTGGCGTAGCTCGTTGAGCAGCACCGCGGTCGCGAACGGCACCACGAACCCGAAGACCAGGGCGAGCACGGTGAACAACAGCGTGTTACGCCAGGCGACGCCGAACAGCGGGTCTTCGAACAGGCGGCTGAAGTTGTCGAAACCGACCCACGTCGGCGGGTTGACGAAGTCGACCTGCTGAAAGCTCAGCAGTACCCCGCGCACGATCGGATACCAGGAGAACAGCGCGAACACCACGAGCGCGGCGCACAACAGGCCGTACGCGGTGAGATTCTCCTTGAGCTTGCGGCGCAACCGGGTCCGGCGGCGTCCGGCGGCCGAAGCGACCGGGCGACGGGCCCGCGACGACGTCGTCGCGGGCCAGTCGAGGACGCTACTTGACCTGGGCGAGGACACTGTTGACCTTCGACACGGCCGACGACAGCTGCTGATCGATATCCGCGTTCCGATCGGTGAGCACCGCCTGCATCACACTGTCGAGAATGGCGTAGACCTGCTGCGCGTTCGGCGGTTCGATACTGCCCTTGATCCGCGAGCTTGAGTCCACATAGGACTGGTAGTTCTCGGCGGGAACGTTGGCGTGCTTGGCCTTGATCGCGAGCTGCTGGTCACGGATCGCGCCCTGCCAGACGTCCGGGGTCGGCTCGGCGGGAAGCCCCACCGGCTGTTTGCCGTCGACGTACTGCTGGACGTGCTTCTCGAAGCGCTCCGGGTTGAGGTACTTCCAGCGGACCCATTCCAGGCCGGCCTTGATCTTCTCCGGCGAGGCCTTGGGGTTGATCATGTAGCCCTCGCCGCCGAGCAGCGTGCCCTGCCCGCCCGGCATCCCGGCGACGCCGTAGTCCTCGTACTTGCCGTTGAACTGCTTGACCAGCACCGGGACGTTGTCCGGGGCCGCCATGTACATGCCGAGCTGGCCGGCGCCCATCATGCGTTGGACGTCCTGTGCTTCAAGGAGTTGCTTGCTGCCCATGGTGTCGTCTTCCCACCGCATGGCGCGCAGCTGGTTCAGGGCGGCCTTGGCCTTGTCGTTGTCGAACGCGGCGACCCAGTTGTCGCCGTCCTTGCGGGCGACCTCACTGCCCATCGAGTAGAGCCAGGCGGTCAGGTGCCAGCCGCCCTGGTTGTTCTTGCTGTAGTCGGCGTACCCGACCGTGCCGTTGCCCAGCGCGGCGATCTTCTTCGCGGCTTCGCGGACCTGGTCCCAGGTCTGCGGCGGCTTGTTCGGGTCCAGCCCGGCCTTCTGGAACAGCGGGCGGCTGTAGACCAGGCCCATGCTGTAGTTCATCGTCGGCAGGCCGTAGAGCTTGCCGTCGGCATCCCGGAAGTTGTCCAGTAATTCCGGTTTGATGTCGCCGAAGTTCTTCAGGCCCTTGGCCGCTTCGGTGATGTCGGCGGCCTGGCGGCGCGCGATGATCTGCGCAGGGTCGGTGAAGTAGACGTAGTAGACGTCTTCGAGCTGGCCGCCGGCGAGCTTGGCGGAGAACGTCTTCGGATCCATGAACCCTTCGTGGGGCTCGATGTCGATGTCCGGGTGGGACTCCTCGAACTCCTTGACGTCTGCGTCGAACACGCCGCGCTCGAACGGCTGACTCGTCGGGGGCTGGCCGGTCACGGTGATCTTGACCTTGCCTCCCGCGCCTTCACCGGAACCGGAACCGCAGGCGGCCACCCCCAGGGTGAGTCCACCCGCGAGGAGCAGGCAGAACATCCGGCGGCGCACGGTGGGGGACCAAGTGCTGCTCATCTTCAAGCCTCATCTCGGGATCGCGACGGCTGTCACGTGATTGCGGTCACTCTAAAGTGAAGCCCCGGATCAACGCAATAACTGGATGAGAACTTGCAACTTTGCGACAGGTCGTGCCGTCAAGTTCCCCGAGTACGTGAAGGCCCCCTTCATTGCGTCTAGCGCAATGAAGGGGGCCTTCACGTACTCGAGGGCTCATTGGCCCCGCAAGTGGCCGGCTAATTGCGGCGGGCGGTGGAGCCGCGGACGACGAGTTCGGGGGCGAACAGCAGTTCCTCGGCCGCGACCTCCCCGCCGTTTATGCGCTTGACCAGCAATTCCACCACGGCGCGGCCCATCGCCTCGATCGGCTGGCGGGTCGTGGTCAGTGGCGGATCGGTGCAGTTCATCAGGGCCGAATCGTCGTAGCCGACCACTGAGATGTCTTCGGGGACCGACAGACCCTGCCTCCGGGCCGCGCGGATCGCGCCCAGTGCCAGGAGGTCGCTCGCACACAGAACGGCCGTCGCGCCGCGCGGGTACAGCCTGGCCGCGGCCGCATGCCCGCCTTCGATGGAGAACATGCCGTGTTCGACGAGCTCGTCCAAGACCGGGAGCCCGAGTTTCGCCGCGTAGGAGCGGAAGGCCTCGAGTTTGCGCTGCGACGGCACGTGGTCGTTCGGGCCGAGGACGAGGCCGATCTTCTCGTGGCCGAGTGAGCTCAGGTGCCCGACGACCTGCTCGACGGCGACCGCGTCGTCGCACGAGATCTGCGGCAGCCCGAGGTGGTCGACGGCGGCGTTGATCAGCACCGTCGGCAGGCGGCGCTCGGCGAGATGGTGGTAGTGGGAGTGCACCGCGTCGGCCTGGGCGTAGAGCCCGCCGGCGAACACGACACCGGAAACCTGCTGTTGCAACAGCAGTTCGACGTACTCCGCTTCGGAGACGCCGCCCGCGGTGCGGGTGCACAGGACCGGGGTGAACCCCTGCTGGGCGAGTGCGTTGCCCATGATTTCGGCCAGCGCCGGGAAGATGGGGTTCTGGAGTTCGGGAAGGACCAGTCCGACCAGGCGGGCTCGATCCCCGCGCAGCTGGGTCGGCCGTTCGTACCCCATCACGTCCAGTGCGGTGAGGACGGCGGCCCGGGTGCTGGCGGAGACCCCGGACCGGCCGTTGAGCACCCGGCTGACCGTGGCTTCACTGACCCCGACCTTGCGGGCGACTTCGGCAAGACGACGCGTCATGGCTGAAACATTACCGCAAGTGAGCGCAAGAACTAGACACTCTTGATCGGTGCGGCGGTCCGGAAATCCCGCGAAGAGGGAACCAGAGCAGCGGCCGCCGGTGCGGCGAAGCAGACGACCGCGCATGTCGCCAGCACCGGTGCCGCCCCGAACAGGTCGATCGCGGGGGCGATGAGCGCGAGCCCGGCGGGCGCCAGGCCATAGGAGAACAGGAAGTCCAAAGAGGACACCCGCGCGAGCTTCCCCGGCTCGACCTCCCGCTGGGTCGCGGTGAACCACGGGACGTTGAACAGTTCGATGCCCAGCCCCGCGACGGCGTAGGCGGCGACGACGAAAGCGGGATGCACCGGGAACAGCAGGCTCAGTGGGGCGAAGCCGTAGCAGCCGAGCCCGATGAGCGCCGCCCAACCCTGCCGTTTCGGCCGCCGGCGCGCGATGACGACCGCGCCCACGAGGGCGCCGACCGTGTACGCGGTGAGCCCGGCGGCCAGGACCGCTTCGGTGTCGTAGCGGTCGCGGCTGACCAAGGGCAGCACCACGCCGGTGGCGGAATAGCCGGTCGCGATCACGGCGGTCAGTGCGCCGAGCCCGGCCAGGAACCACGGGTGACGGCGGGCCTCACGGAGGCCGTCGGCGAATTCGCCGAAGAAGCGGACCCTGGACGTGGCCGGGGCGGGCACGAAAGAGCCTGGCGGCGGGATCAGCGCCGCGCCGAGCCACAGCACGCCGGTCCCGATCACCAGGGCCGACGTCGAGGCGAACTGCGAGAGCAAGGCGGTGAGCCCGGGCGCGACCAAGGTCGTGACCCGCACGGCGAGCGTCATCGCGGCGTTGGCCTGCTGGCGGCGATCTTCGGCGATCACTTCGGCGGTCAGCGCCTGGAACGCCGGACGGCACGCGCCCTGCCCGACGCCGACGACGGCGGCCGCGACGGCCGTCACCAGAACCGATCGGCCCATTCCGACGGCGATCAGGGGAGTGGCGAGGCCGGCGACGAGACCCGCCCAGAGCACGACCCCGCGCCGTGAGTACCGGTCGGCCAGTACGCCCGCCACCGGTACGGCCACGAGGAACCCCGCGGTCCGCGCGGCGAGCACGATGCCGAGGTCCACTGCCGAAAGCGACCGTTCCAGCACCGCGAGCCCGAGGATGAACGGCAGGGCCCAGGTCGCCAGCCCGGAGGCGGTGTTCCCGGTCCAGAGCCGGAGGAAGGGCAGGCTGCGGAACACCGGGGTGACGATAGCAAGGAGAGACAGCAGGCCCTCTCGCGCTCTACTCTGCCTCCGTGCGCACGCCGACCTCGGCCCGGGGCCCGGCCAGGCGCCTCCGCGGCGGGGCCGTGGGGGTCCTGACCGGCACTTTGGCGACCGGCGCCCACGCCGGGACCAGCGGACGCGTCCCCGACTTGGGCGTGGTCGTGCTGCTCGTCCTCCTGCTGAGCTGGGTGGCGTACGCGTTCGCGGGTCGTCGTCGCGGTCCGCTCGCCATCCTTTGCCTGGTGGCGGGCGGGCAACTGGCGATGCACGCCTGTCTGACCTTCCTGACCTGGCAGTCGCACGCCCAGCACGCCGAAACCCCCGGCAACGGCCCGGCCATGGCGGCCGGGCACGCCGCCGCGACGCTCGTGGTGGCGATGGTGCTCGCGGGCGCCGAGCGTGTCCTGTTCGCGCTCGCGGCACTGATCGCCGCGGTCCTTCCGCGCCGTCTGTCACCGCGGCCCGCGACGGCACCGCTGCGCATCCACGTCCCGCTCGCGGTGAAGTTCCCCGCGACCGAGGCGCTCCTGCGAGATGTGCTTTCGCGGCGCGGTCCGCCGGTGACGTTCGCCTGATCCCCGAAACCCTGCCGAGACCCATGTCGCGGTAGGGCTCAGCACGCGTGCCGTGACCACTCCGGCGCGCGGCGCAGGCGCACGCCTCCCCACCGACGCCTGAGGAGTTCCCCATGGCAACGCGAATCGAATCGACCACCAGCCCGCCACGCGCGTCCGGCTGGCGCGGACTGTTCCTCCGTCTCCACTTCTACGCCGGCGTTCTCGTCGGACCGTTCGTCCTCATCGCCGCGCTCACCGGCGTTCTGTACGCGGCGACTCCGCAGATGGAGTCCTGGATCTACGCCGATCAGCTCCGGGCACCCGTCGGACTGAACCAGGTCTCACTGGCCGACCAGGTCAAAGCGGCTCAAGCCGCGAACCCCGGCGGTGCCCTGGTCGCCGTCCGGCCCGCCCCCGAGCCGGGCGACACCACTCGCGTGCTGTTCGCCGAGGACGGGCTCGGTGAATCCGAACGACGCGCGATCTTCGTCGACCCCGCCACCGCGCAGGTGCGCGGGGATCTCGTCGCGTACGGCTCCAGCGGTGCCTTGCCGTTCCGGACGACGCTCGACCAGTTGCACCGCAACCTGCTGCTCGGTGAACCCGGACGGCTCTACAGCGAACTGGCCGCCTCCTGGTTGTGGGTGGTCGCGCTGGGCGGTCTCGTACTGTGGGTGAGCCGCCGCCGCGCCCGCCGGAATGAGAAGGCCGAGTCCGCGCGCGGGAAGTCGGTGCGGCGCCACGGATCCGTCGGCCTGTGGGTGCTGCTCGGCGCGCTGTTCCTTTCCGCGACAGGCCTGACGTGGTCGACCTATGCGGGAGAGAACGTCTCGGCGCTGCGTGAGTCCCTCGGCTGGGCCACTCCGGCGTTGAAGGTGACGGGCGCCGGCGAGCACGCCGGACACACCGGGCACGCGGGTCACGGTGAAGCGCCCGCCGCGAAGCCCGACAGTGTGGACGCGATGCTCGCGTCGGCCCGTGCCGCCGGGATCGACGCACCCTCGGTGGAGATCGGGCTGCCCACCGAACCCGGCGCTCCGTGGCAGGTGGCGGAAATCGAGCGTGGCTGGCCGACGCAGGTCGACGCCGTCGCGGTCGACGGGACCACCGGCCAGATCCTGGGCGAAGTGCGGTTCGGCGACTATCCGCTGATGGCCAAGCTCGCCCGCTGGGGGATCGACGCGCATATGGGCGTGCTCTTCGGCTGGCCCAACCAGATCGTGCTGCTCCTGCTGGGCGCCGGTCTGGTCACGCTGGTCGTGCTCGGCTACCGCATGTGGTGGCGGCGCAGGCCGACCCGCGCAACCGGGCTGACCTTCGGGCGGCCCATCCCGCGCGGTCAGTGGCGCAAGGCGCCGCCCGCACTGCTGGTGGGGCTCCTCGTGGCCGCCGCCGCGATCGGCTGGTTCGTGCCGCTGTTCGGCATCAGCCTGCTGGCGTTCCTGGTGATCGACCTGCTGCTGGGCCTGCGGTCCCGTGGCCGGTCCGAACCGGACTCCGCCGACGTCACCGGGTGAGCTCCGCGCTCGCCGCCCACAACCGGGCGGCGAGCGCGGAGTCGGCGAGCTTCCCGCGGACCGGTTCCCGCCTCGGCTCACCACGCAGGCCGAACACGCGGGGCCCGAACATCTCACCGCCGCGCACCGAAGGATCGAGTACCGCGCGTACCGCGGGCCAAGCGCCGGCTTCCTTGCCCTGCAACAGAAGCCCGGCCGGGAACTTCCGCCCGGCGGGCTCGGGGTGCACCGGCCTCGGCGGGGTCAGGGAATCGAGCGCGCCGCCCGGATGGTCGACGACGCTCAAGACCGTGCTCCCGGCCTCGCGCAGCCGCCTGTCGAGCTCGAAGGCGAACAACATCTGCGCCAGCTTCGAACGCGCATAAGTGCGCTTGGGCTGGTAATCCCGCTTGCTCTGGAGATCGTCGAGGTCGAGTTCCGCGGACTTGCCCACGAAGCTGCCCGTGGTGACGACGCGACCGGCTTCCGCTGCTTCGAGCAGGGGCATCAGCCGGTGTACCAGCACGAAATGCCCGAGATGGTTGGTGGCGAAGGTCAGTTCGAGGCCGTCGGCGGTCTCCTGTCTCGGCTGGTCTTCCAGGAGCACACCCGCGTTGCAGACGACGGCTTCCAGCCGTTCGATCCCGAGAGTGTCCACAGAGGACTTGAGGTCGGAAAGATCGAGCCGCAGGTGCCCGAGTTTCGCGTCCGGCACCAAGGAACGGATCGAAGCGATCGCCGTCTCCGCCTTGGTGGTGTCCCGGCTGCCGAGGAGCACGGTGGCGCCGGTTCCGGCGAGCTGTTCGGCGACGAAATAGCCGATCCCCGCGTTGCCGCCGGTGACCAGGAAGGTCTTGCCGTCGGCACGCGGCAGGTGGTGGACGTCCCAATGGCTCACGGCACTCTCCCGGAAAGTCGAAGTCATTCCGAAGATACACTCAATACGAATTCGGAGTGACTTCGATGTAAGGTGGACGCATGGGAGCGACCGAGCCGGGCAGGCGCGAACGCAAGAAGGCGGCGACACGCCAGGCCCTGTCGGCGGCGGCGCGAGAACTGTTCCTGAAACGGGGCTTCGACAACGTCACCGTCGCCGAGATCGCGGACGCCGCGGACACGGCCGTGTCGACGCTGTTCGCGCACTTCCCGGGGGGCAAGGAGGCGCTGATCCTCGGCCACGGTGACGAACGCGAAGCGGCCTTGGCCGCCGCGGTGCGTGACCGGGCGGAGGGCACCTCGATCCTCGAGGCGTTGCGCGACTTCCTCGCGACCCGCGGCCCGTTCGATCCGAATCCGGACGCGCAGACGCGTCGTGTCGCCGGCCTGGTGGTCGCCACCCCGGCGCTGCGCGCCTACGCCAGGACACTGTGGACGGGCTGCGAGGACGCGCTGACGAAGGTCATCGCCGAGGAATCGGGCCAGGACGACTTCTCCGTGCGGTTGCTGGCGCGCTACGTCCTGGAGGTCCCGGATCTGGCCGGGGTCGAGGCGGATCCCGCCGCCGCGCTGGAGGCCGCGTTCGTGTTCCTGCGGCGAGGCTGGCCAGGGTTCTGACGAGGATTAAGCAAAGGGTGGCGTGGTGCGAACCCTGCCGCTCGGCGAACACCGCCTTCAGCTGTTCCCGCGTGCCGGGCGGGTCGGTGAGGTCCGGCTTGGGCAACAGCGGGACGGCCGGGTGATCTCGGGGTCGTACGCGTACGTCATCGGTCGCGCGCCTGGCTCGGGGGGAGGATCCGCCATCGATTCCGGCCGCCCCGGCCGCGGGGATTCACCCGCCACGCGTCGCCGAAGTGGGCTCTTTCACCCACCGAACGTGCGGCACACCGAGGTCCTCGGTCGGGACGCGATGTGTTTCGCGCGCGGTGAGCGCGGCCGCGGCGCTGAGCAGGCAGACGGCGGCGGTGAAGACGGCGACGCCGAGCCAGTCGTCCTTCCCCGAACCGATGGCGGCGACCACGCTCGGGGCGAACCCGGCGACGGCGAACCCGATCTGCGTGCCGATCGCCATCCCCGAAAGGCGGACCCTGGCGCTGAACATCTCACCGTAGAACGACGGCCACACCCCGTTGACGGCGCTGTAGGCGACACCGAAGAGCAAGATGCCGAGAGTGAGGATCAGCGGATAGGAACCGTCCGAAATGGACCACAGATAGGGGAAGATCAGCACCGCGCAGGCGAGGCAGCCCGCGATGAACACCGGTTTGCGGCCGATCCGGTCGGAAAGCCCGGCCAGGAAAGGGATCGCGAGCAGCGCGGCGACATTGGCCAGTACGCCGACCCACAGGATCGGCCCGCGTTCCAGTCCGACCGTGTTGACCGCGTAGCTCAGCGCGTAGACGGTGAAGATCGTGCTGACGGAGGCGATGGTGGCCGCGACGACCACGCGGAGCACGTCCTTCCAGTGCGTCCGGAACAGCACGGCGACCGGCAGTTTGGCGACGTCGGCCCGGTTCTGTTGGAACACCGGGGTCTCGTCGATCTTGCGGCGGATCACGAAGCCGACCACCACCACGACGGCGCTGCACCAGAACGGGATCCGCCAGCCCCAGGTGAGCAGCTGCTCCTGGGGGAGCGCGGCGATCGGCAGGAACACCGCGGTGGCCAGGATCTGGCCGGCTTGGGTGCCGCTGAGGGTGAAGCTCGTGTAGTAACCGCGCCGGTGGGACGGCGCGTGCTCCAGCGACATCGAATTGGCGCCCGCCTGCTCACCGGCGGCCGAAAGTCCTTGCAGGAGGCGAAGTATCACCAGCAGGACCGGCGCGAGCACGCCGACGGAGGCGTACGTGGGCAAGCAGCCGACCAGGAAAGTCGTGACACCCATCAGCACCAGCGTGAACACCAGGACCTTTTTGCGGCCCAGCCGGTCGCCGACGTGCCCGAGCACGAACGCGCCGACCGGACGGGCGAGGTAGCCGACGCCGAAGGTGGCCAGCGCGAGCAGCGTTCCGGTGGCGGGGGAGGAAGCGGGGAAGAAGACCTTGTTGAACACCAGTGCGGCGGCGGTTCCGTAGATGAAGAAGTCGTAGTACTCCAAGGCACTGCCGATCCAGGCCGCCAATGCGGCCTTACGGGGCATGCCTTGCGTGACAGGGGAGGGAGAGGCCACGTCGACGCTCCAGGGTACGATCGAGTAATGTACGATCTAGTTAGTTAATACAGCGTGCGAGACGATGCCCGGGTTGTCAAGTGCCGGGGGTTCAGGCCGTCAGGTACTCGATCACCAGGTCGCCCAGCATCAGGCGATAGTGCTCACGGCGCGCCGGATCGAGCATGTCGCGGCCGAAGATCGCCGAGAAGGTATGCCGGTTCGCGAGGCGGAACACGCAGAACGAGCTGATCACCATGTGCACGTCGAGCGCGTCGACGTCGTCGCGGAACCGGCCGGCTTCGCGGCCGCGGCCGAGGATGCGGGTGAGCACGTCGAGGGCCGGATTGGCCATGCCGGACAAGGCTTCCGAGCGGGCGATGTGCTCGCCGTGGTGGATGTTCTCGATGCTCACGAGCCGGATGAAGTCCGGGTTCGCCTCATGGTGGTCGAAGGTGAGCTCGGCGAGCTGGCGGATCGCGTCCTCGGGTTCGAGGTGGTCGACGTCGAGGTCCTGTTCGAGGGCGCGGATGGTCGCGTACGCCCGTTCGAGCGCGGCGACGTAGAGCTGCTCCTTGCCGCCGAAGTAGTAATAGATCATCCGCTTCGTGGTGCTCGTGCGAGCGGCGATCTCGTCCACTCTGGCGCCGGCGTAGCCCTTGTCGGCGAACTCCCTGGTGGCCACCGCGAGGATTTCGGCGCGGGTGCGTTCCTTGTCGCGCTGGCGCTCGACCTCGGACGACGGTGCGGCCACCTGACTCCCTCCGAACCGCTGGTGGAGGCCCCACTCTAGCGCAGCCCTTCTCGTGCCGACCGGTCCGCGCTACAGTGAACTCACTAGTTCGTACATTAACGGAGGATCTTGGTGACCAGCTACCTCATCGGCCTGGCCGGTACCGGTATCGGGCCGTCGCTGAGCCCGGCGCTGCACGAACAGGAGGCCGACGAGCTCGGGCTGCGCTATCTCTACCGGCGGCTCGACCTCGACGTGCTGAGGCTGCCGATCGGCGAGGTGCTGGCCGCCGCGCGGATCGCGGGCTTCGACGGTCTCAACATCACCCATCCGGTGAAACAACAGGTGATGCCGTACCTCGACGAGGTCGCTCCGGACGCCGCGGCGCTCGGCGCGGTGAACACGGTGGTGTTCCGCGAAGGACTGGCGACCGGGCACAACACCGACGCGACCGGTTTCGCCCGCAACCTCATCCAGGGCCTCCCGGACGCCGAAATGGACACGGTCGTGCTCCTCGGCGCGGGCGGGGCGGGCGCGGCAGTGGCCCACGCCCTGCTTTCCTTGGGAGCCGGGCGGCTGATCGTCCACGACGTCGACGCCGCGCGTGCCGGAACCCTGGTCACCGCGCTGCGACGGCGGTTCGGCGACGGCCGGGCCCTGACCGGTTCCCTCGACGACGTCCGTGTCGCCGACGGCCTCGTCCACGCCACGCCGACCGGGATGGCCGCGTATCCGGGATCGCCCGTTCCCGCCGAGTCGCTGCGCCCGGGGATGTGGGTGGCCGACATCGTCTACCGGCCGCTGGAGACCACGCTGCTCAAGCAGGCGCGGGAGCGGGGTTGCCGGACGCTGCACGGCGGCGGGATGGTGGTCTTCCAGGCTGCGGATTCGTTCCGCCTGTTCACCGGCGCGGAACCGGACGCGGACCGGATGCTCCGGCATTTCGAAGCGCTGGAAGGGAAACCCGCCCATGCCCGGTGACACCGCCATCGCGACCGTCTGCCTTTCCGGCACGCTGGAGGACAAGCTCGCCGCGGCCGCCGCGGCCGGTTTCCACGGCGTCGAAATCTTCGAGAACGACCTGATCGCGTCCCGGCGGACGCCGTCGGAGGTTCGGCGGCTGTGCGCCGGCCTCGGCCTCACGATCGATCTCTATCAGCCGTTCCGCGATTTCGAGGCGGTGCCACCGGACGTGCTCCGCGCGAACCTCCGCCGGGCGCGGCGGAAGTTCGACCTCATGGCCGAACTCGGGGCCGACACCGTCCTGGTCTGTTCGTCGGTCTCGCCCGACGCCGTCGACGACGACGATCTCGCCGCCGAACAGCTGCACGAACTGGCTTCGCTGGCCGCGTCGCGCGGAATCCGTGTCGCCTACGAAGCGCTCGCGTGGGGCCGGTTCGTGAACACCTACGAGCACGCGTGGCGCATCGTGCGGCGAGCCGACCATCCGGCGCTGGGAGTCTGCCTCGACAGCTTCCACATCCTGTCGCGCCGCAGCGATCCCCGCGCGATCCGGACGATCCCCGGCGAGAAGATCTTCTTCCTGCAACTCGCCGACGCGCCGCTGCTGGACATGGACGTGCTGCACTGGAGCAGGCACCACCGGCTCTTCCCCGGACAGGGCGCGTTCGACCTGGCCACGTTCACCGGGCACGTCCTGGCGGCGGGTTACCGAGGACCGCTTTCGCTGGAGGTGTTCAACGACGTCTTCCGGCAGGCGGATCCGTGGCCCGCGGCCGTCGACGCCATGCGATCGCTGGTGGCTCTGCGCGAATCCGTTGGCGCCCTTGCGGTTCCCGAGGCACCTCGGCTGGATGGGCACGCCTTCGCGGAGCTCGCCGTTCCGGGCACCGTGCTCGCGGATCTCGGCTTCGTACACGTAGGCACCCATCGCTCGAAGCCGGTTCACCTGTGGCAGCAGGGATCGGCGCGGCTGTTGGTGAACGAAGCCGCCGCGGAGGGCACGATCGGTGCGCTCGGCCTGACCAGCGCGAACCCGGCCGGATCGGCACGGCGCGCCGAGGCTCTGCTCGCACCCGTGCTGCCGCGTGAACACGGCCCGGACGAGGCGGACCTGTCCGCCGTCGCCGCCCCGGACGGGACCGAGATCTTCTTCTGTGGCGACGAAGAATGGCTTCGCGACTTCGTTCCCACCGGAGCGGCCCCGGCCGGGATGGGGATCACCGGCATCGACCACGTCGCCCTGACCCAGCCTTTCGACCACTTCGACGAGGCGACGCTGTTCTACCGTTCGGTGCTCGGCCTGCGGCCCGAGCCGGTGGCCGAATTCGCGGCGCCGTTCGGGCTCGTGCGCAGCCGGGCGGTCGGGAACCGGGACGTCCGCCTCACCTTGGACAGTGCCCTGGTGCGGCGAGGGGAGTGGGCGCCGGGAGTGCCTTCGCCGCAACACATCGCTCTCGGTTGCGACGACGCGATCGCTGTCGCGGGGGCCATGAGGGAGGCGGGCGCGCCCCTGCTTTCGATCCCCGGGAACTACTACGACGACCTCGACGCGCGATTCGATCTGCCGTTTTCGGCCGCGCTGCGGGAGAATTCGGTGCTGTACGACCGGGACCCGTCCGGCGAGTTCCTGCACTTCTGCACCGAACTGGTCGGATCGCGCGTGTTCTTCGAGGTCGTCCAACGGATCGGCGGGTATCGCGGGTACGGGGTGGTGAACACGCCGGTGTACATGACCGCGCATCGGGAACGGCGGCTCAGTCTGGCGCGGTGAAGCTCGTTTCCGGCCGGGGCCGCGGCAGTGCCCGAGCGGGGATCAGAACCCGATGGGCAAGCCCGCGTAGTTCTCCGCCAACCCCGCCCGTCCTGCCTCGCTCCGCGCCAGCCACTGCAACTGCGAAAGCTGCAACTGCCGGTCGAACGGGTCGCCGGATCGGTGCAGCATCGTCGTCATCCACCACGAGAAGTGCGTACACCGCCAGACCCGGCGCAGCGCGGTGTCGGAGTAGGCGTCGGCGAGCGCGAAATCCTTGTCCCGCACCAAAGCGGCCAGTGCGGGGGCGAGGAGGGCGACGTCGGCGACGGCGAGGTTGAGGCCTTTCGCGCCAGTGGGCGGCACGATATGGGCGGCGTCACCGGCGAGGAACAGGCGGCCGTGCCGCAGGGGCTGCTGCACGAAACTGCGCATGGGCAGCACACTCTTGTCGGTGATCGGCCCCGGCGTGAGTGTCCAGCCGTGCTGGCCGTGGCCGAGCCTGGTCGCGAGCGCTTCCCAGATCCGGTCGTCGGACCAGGCGCCGATGTCGGTGCCGTTGGGCACTTGCAGGTAGAGCCTGCTGACGGTGGCCGAGCGCATCGAATGCATGGCGAAACCGTCGGGATGCCAGGCGTAGATGAGCTCGTCGGTCGACGGGGCGACGTCGGCGAGCACGCCGAGCCATGAGTACGGGTAGGTGCGTTCCCAAGTCTGCTTCACGGCGTCGGGGATCGCGGTGCGGCAGGGACCGAAGGAGCCGTCGCAGCCGACGACGACGTCGGCGTCCAGCCGCTGCTGTGCGCCGTCCGCGTCGGTGAAGGTGACGTACGGCCGCTCGGTCTCGATGTCGTGTACGGCGGTGTCGGTGACTTCGTAGTGGATCTGCTGCCCTGCCGCCGCACGTGCCCTGCCGAGGTCCTTCGTCACCTCGGTCTGGCCGTACACAGTGACGCTTCGGCCCACCAGGTCCACGAAGTCGATGTGGTGCCGCTCCTCGGGCCATTGCAGGTAGATGCCGCGGTGCTCGTCTCCTTCGCGGTCCAGCCGCTCGCCGAGTCCTGTCTCCCGAAGAAGGTCCACTGTGGATTGTTCGAGAATGCCCGCTCGGATCCGCGCCTCGACGTACTCGCGCGAGCGGGTCTCGACGAGCACCGATTCGACCCCTGCCAGATCGAGCAGATGCGACAGGAGCAGTCCGGCCGGGCCGGCGCCGACGATGGCGACTGGGGTACGCATGACCGGAGTCTGATCGCGCGGCCGTGGAACCGCTAGCGGTCGCTTCCACTCAGTGAAACTCGCAGGCTTCGGCCGATTCCGGCGGCCGCGACCTGGAGCGCGGAGATCAGCCGGGCCCGGCCGCGGCTCAGATCAGGGACGACCAGTCCGAGCGCTGCGACGACGTCGCCACCCGACGGCCTGATCGGCACGGCGACCGAGCACGCGCCCCGGCTCATCTCCTCGACGGTCTGCGCGTGACCCTCCCGCCGGACCCGGCGCAATTGTTCCCGCAGGCGGCCGGGCTGCGTGATGGTGTACGGCGTGACGCGGGTCAGCGAGGCGAGCACTTGCCGCTGAACGTCCTCAGGTGCCCAGGCCAGCAGGACCTTCCCGATCCCGGTGGCGTGCAGCGGCAGCCGTCCGCCGATCCGGCTGACCACCGGCACGGACGCGTTCCCGGACAGCCGGTCGAGGTAGAGCACCTGGTCACCGTCACGTTCGCCGAGGTGCACGGTGGCACCGGTCGCGCCGTAGAGATCCTGGAGGAAGGGGGCGGCGACCTGCCGCAGTCCGAACTGGACGGGCGCGAGCAGCCCGAGGTCCCACAGGCGCCTGCCGACGGCGTACCGGTCTTCGCGCCGCTCCAGCGCGCCCAGGCCCACGAGTTCGCGCGCGAGCCGGTGCGCGGTGGGCAGGGGCAGGCCTGCTCGATGCGCGAGTTCGGTCAGCGACAGCTCGCGATGATCGATGTCGAAGGCGCCGAGCAGCGCGAACGCCCGCGACGTGACGCTGGCGCCGGGTGCCGACAGGTTCCCGGGCATGCGCCCATGCTCTCACTGAGTGGAAGTCAGGACCAGCCCGAGCCACAGCCCGCCGACGGCGAGCACGATGGACGCCGGGACGGTGAGCAGCCCCAGCCGGGTGAACTCGCCCAGCTCGGCGCGAGTGTCGTGCCGGTGCAGGATCCGCCGCCACAACAGCGTCGCCAGCGAACCGACGTAGGTCAGGTTCGGCCCGAGGTTGACCCCGATCAGCACGGCCAGCACCACCGGTGTCCCGCCGCCGGCGGCGGCGAGCGGCAGCAGCACGAGCACGGCGGGCAGGTTGTTGATCAGGTTGGCGAGTACGGCCGCCACCGCGGCGGCGCCGAGCAAGGCGAGGAACGAGGTGGAAGTCGGCACCAGGTGACTGAGCGCCTCGTCCAGTCCGTTGTCGACGACGGCGCGGACCACGATCGCCAGCGCGAGCACGAAAGCGACGAAGGGGATGCTCGCCGACCGCACGATCGCGGCGGGCGAGGTCCGCCTCCGCACGAGGGCGCGGCACGCCAGGACGGCGGCCCCGGCGAACGCGGCCCACGCGGGGCTGATGTCCAGCAGCGACGTGACCACGAACCCGGCCAGCGTCAGGACCAGCACGACGAGGACGAACGCCGGGACCTTGCCGTCCGGGACCGCATTCCCGCCTCGTGGCCGGGCCGCCAGGTCGGTGGCGAAGAACCGGCGGAACACCACGTATTCGGTGAGCACCGCCGCGAGCCAGGGCAAGGTCATCAGCGCGGTGAACCGCAGGAACGAGATCCCGGTCGCGGCGACGGCGAGCAGATTGGTCAGATTGGACACCGGCAGCAGCAACGAGGCCGAGTTCGCCAGATGCGTGCAGGCGTAGGCGTGCGGTTTGGCCCGCGCGCCCATCCGCGCGGCGGTGGCGAACACGACCGGGGTCAGGAGGACGACGGTGGCGTCGAGGCTGAGCACCACGGTGACCGCCGCGGCGACGACGAACACCGCCGGCAGCAGCCGTTGCGGCCGTCCCCGGCTGAACCGCGCCATGAGCGTCCCCGCCGCCTGGAACAGTCCTTCGTCGTCGCACATTTTGGCCAGGACGAGTACGGCGGCGAGAAAGCCGACGACCGGGGCGAGCCTGGCCACCTCGTCGAGAGCGTCGGAGAACGAGATCGCTCCGGCCGCCAGGACGATCACCGCGGCGGGGACGGCGGCGACCGCTTCCGGAAGACCGCGTGGCCGGATCACCGCGAAGGCCAGGACCACCAGCAAAAGCGCGATGGACACCATTTCGCCCGTAATGCCCGTCAGTGCGAACCCTCCTCCGCGTGAAGCCGACCTCGGCAATCTAGCGTGGGTAGTCTGGGCCTGGTGCGCGAGACGAACTGGGCGGGAAATCAGACCTTCACCGCGGAACGGATCTTCCGCCCTCGCACCGTCGAGCAGATCCAGGACGCCGTGGCCGGAGCGCCCGCGGTCAAGCCGCTCGGCAGTGGGCACTGTTTCAACGACATCGCGGACTGCCCGGGTGGTGTCCAGCTCGATCTGTCCGCGCTCGACATGGACGTCGTCCTCGACGCGGAGTCATCGACGGTCTCGGTGCCCGCGGCGGCCCGCTACGGCGACATCGCCGTCCAGGTACACGCGGCCGGGTTCGCGCTGGCCAACCTCGCTTCGCTGCCGCATTGCACGGTGGCGGGCACCGTCGCGACGGCGACCCACGGCTCCGGGCGGCGTAACCAGAGCCTGGCGTCGGTGGTGTCCGGTTTGGAGCTGGTGGCCGCCGACGGTGAGCTGAAGACGTTCTCCCGGCACGACGGCGTGGTCGTCGGCCTCGGCGCGCTGGGTGTGGTGACCCGGCTGACCCTGGACCTCGTGCCGTCGTTCGACCTCCGCCAGGACGTCTTCGACGGCCTGGCATGGGAATCGGTGTACGAGCACTTCGACGAGATCCAGGACGCCGGTCACAGCGTCAGCCTGTTCACGAACTGGGCCCGCGACGAGGTCGACCAGGTCTGGGTCAAAGGGCCGGGACAGCCGGGCGCTGACTTCTTCGGCGCGACGGCGGCGGACGGGCCGCGGCATCCGGCTCACGCGGCGGGCATCCCGGCGGACAACTGCACGCGACAGCTCGGCGTCACCGGGCCGTGGCACGAACGGATCCCGCATTTCCGCCTGGACTTCACGCCCAGCATCGGGAACGAACTCCAGACCGAGTACTTCGTGCCCATCCGGCACGCCGTCGAGGCGATGGAGGCGATGCGCGAACTCGGGCACCGGCTGGCGCCCGTCCTGCTCACGTCTGAGATCCGCACGGTCGCGGGGGACGAGCTGTGGCTCAGCCCGTTCCAGGGCGGCGACCGGCTGGCGCTGCACTTCACGTGGCTGCCGGACGAGAAGGCAGTCCGCGAGCTGCTGCCCGTCATGGAGGAGCGGCTGGCACCGTTCGACGTCCGGCCGCACTGGGGGAAGCTCTTCCACCGCGCGGCGGACTACCCGAAGCTGCCCGATTTCCGGGCGCTCGCCGACGGCCTGGACCCGGGCGGCAAGTTCCGGAACCCGTTCGTCCGGCGGCACGTGCTAAGGGAGAGCTAGTCCGACTGCGACCAAGCCGCGACGGGCAGCGAGAGGTACACGCCGACGTCGTCGATCCCGGTCGCGGATTCGATGCTCGTGCGCAGCAGGTCCACTCGCTCCTGGCGGTTGTCCGCCCGGCTCGGGAACCACTTCGACCGGACCTCCACCAGGAGGTCGAGTCCGAAGCGGTCGAACGGTCCCGGTGTCCGGAAACGCAGTTCCACGTCGCCTGGCTGGAGGTCGCCGTCGTAGGGCTCCTCGGGGCATTCCACCGCGACGGACACGAGATGCGGCAGAACCGAGCCGAGTTCGCGCAGCTTGGCTTCGGGAAGGTGGGGCGCGTAGGTGATTTCCACGAGAGGCACGAGGACAAGCCTAGGGCAGGCGAAACTGCTATCGTGGCGGCAGTTGCTTGCTCGCGCGGGAGACCCCCGGCTGCTGCACTGGAGCCGCACGTTTCTCCCGAGGAGCCTTCATGTCTCTTCCCCTGGCCCGTCGTATGGACGGCGTCACCAGTTCTCCCGTGCGCGACCTGCTCGCGCTCACCGCCCGCCCCGGCGTGATCTCGTTCGCCGGTGGGATGCCCGCGCCGGAACTGTTCGATGTGGATGGCCTCCGCGCCGCCTTCGACCGGGCACTCGCTGACAGGTCCGCGTTGCAGTATTCGCCCACCGAAGGGAATCCACGGCTGCGCGAGCTGCTCGCGCGGCGGCTGTCCGGTCGCGGGGTCACGACCACTGTGGACGATCTGCTGATCACCACGGGTTCGCAGCAGGGCCTGCAACTGCTGAGCACAGCGTTGCTCGACCCCGGCGCCACCGTGCTGGTGGAAGAACCGGTGTACCTGTCCGCGCTGCAATGCTTCCAGCTCGCCGATGCACGCGTCGTGCCCGTTCCCGGTGACATGGAAGGGATCGACCCTGCCGCGCTGGACGAGATCGCGACCAGGGAACGGCCGGCCTTGCTGTATCTCGTCCCGACGTTCTCGAATCCCTCCGGGCGCACGATCGGCCCGGAGCGGCGCCGCGCGCTCGCGGAAGTGATCGCTCGTCACGGGTTCTGGCTCGTCGAGGACGATCCGTACCACGAGCTTCGGTATCGCGGCGAACGCGAGGAACCGCTGTCGGCCCGTCCCGAGCTCGCCGGGCGCACGATCTATCTCGGCTCCTTTTCGAAGGTGATCGCGCCGGGCATGCGGCTGGGCTGGTTGCGGGCGCCGAGGGAACTGCTGCGCCGCGTCACGATCCTCAAACAGGCGACGGATCTGCACAGCTCGACCGTCGACCAGGCGGCCGCGGCCGAGTACCTGGCCGTCGCGGATCTCGACGCGCACGTGCGGAAGCTGTGCGCGACGTACCGCGTGCGCCGTGACGCGATGCTGGCCGAACTGCCCGCGATCACCCCGCCCGGTACGACGTGGACGGACCCGGACGGCGGGATGTTCGTCTGGGTCGTCCTTCCCCGCGGCGCGGATACGGACCGGCTGCTTCCCGAGGCGCTGCGGCAGGACGTCGCTTTCGTGCCCGGCTCGGCGTTCCAGGTGGGTGAGCCGGATCGGTCGGCGTTGCGGCTGTCGTTCGCCACGCACACGCCGGAGACGATCGCCGAAGGGCTGCGGAGGCTGGGCAAAGCCCTGTCGGGTCGGTCGTGAGTGGCGATCCGGCTTCTCTTGAGGGGTAAGGCAAGGGAGGCCTTCGCGGCGGCGTGCTGGACTGGCGTGGGCGCGCCGCGTCCTGACGCTCACCTAGGACAGTTTGTGGCGGGGGTCTTGAGTGATAAGGAGCGTTAGAACGACACTTGTCACTCACGACCACCTCGGCCGGCGCGGTACTTCTCCAGCAAGCCGCCGCGCCCATTCGGGGATCACGGCCTTGCGCCGCGACGAAAAGCAGCTGCGTGCCTTACTCGCCGCGGCGACCGAGATCGCCGCGAACGGCTGGCTGAAACGCTAGGCCTGCGGGTCCCAGGTCAGCAGCCGGACCTTGCTGACGGTCTGGACATGTCGCCGCATCGCGTTCGCGGCCGCCTTCGGGTCGCCGTTCCGGATGGCCTCGGCGATGTTGTGATGCTGGCTCAGTGAGCGCCACGGCCTGCCGGGCTGCCGCAAGGACTCGTTGCGGCTTTCCGCGATCTGCGTGTCGATCGAGCGCATGAACTCCGCGAGGAGCGCGTTGTTCGCGGCGGCGGTGATCGCTTCGTGGAATCGGCGATCGCCTTCGGCGCCGTGCCCGCCGTCCTCGATCTCGGTCTTCATGTACTCCAGTGCCGCGTCGATGGCGGCGAGATCCGCGTCGGATCGTCGCGACGCGGCCAGTTCCGCGAGCTTGGTCTCCATCGCCTCGCGGGCTTCGAGCACTTCCGGAAGCCTGCGGTGGCGGGCGACGAGTTCGTCGACCGGTTCGACGTCGAGGTGATCGTTCCGCAGGTAGGTGCCCCCGCCGTGCCGGGACTCGAGCAAGCCTTGCACCTCGAGCACGACGATCGCCTGCTTGATCGACGCGCGGCTGACGCCGAGCCGCTCGGCGAGGTCGCGTTCGCTGGGGAGTTTGTCGCCCGCGTGCAGGCCGGACTCCTCGACGTGCGCCTTGATCCGCTCGACGACCTGCTCGTAGAGCTTCGCCCGGTTCAACCGGCTCAACGCCTCCGGCACGGTCCCTCCCTCGACTGGGCAAGTGGCTCAGCCAATTTACCACTCATGGGTTGACAGGTGGTCGTCGTCACAGGGAAAGTGGCTCAGCCACTAGTCCACTGGGCCACGCGCCAAGGGGCTCCCGCCGTCAAGGAGGACGGTCATGTCCGCCCAGCTGATCTCGATCCTCGTTCTCGTGGTGATCTTCGTCCTCGCCACGACCCGCTCGATCAACATGGGGGCGCTCGCCTTCGCCGGCGCGTTCCTCGTCGGCACCCTCGCCGGTGGCCTGGACACTGACGGCATCTTCGCCGGCTTCCCCGGCGACATCTTCGTGGTGCTGGTGGGCGTCACCTATCTGTTCGCCATCGCCAGGGCCAACGGCACCACGGACTGGCTGGTCGCCGCGGCCGTTCGGCTGGTCGGCGGCCGGATCGCGCTCATCCCGTGGGTGATGTTCGTGGTCACCGGAGCGCTGACCGCGATCGGCGCGGTGAGCCCGGCGGCTTGCGCGATCGTCGCGCCGATCGCGCTCGGTTTCGCCGCCCGCTACAAGATCAGCCCGCTGCTCATGGGCGCGATGGTGGTGCACGGCGCGCAGGGCGGCGGGTTCTCGCCGATCAGCGTCTACGGCTCGATCGTCAACGGGATCGTCGAGCGCGACCACATCGCGGGCAGCCCCGTGGTGTTGTTCTTCGCGAGCCTCGGCATGAATCTCGCCATCGCGGGTGTCCTTTTCGTTGCCCTCGGCGGGACCAAACTCCGGCGACGCCGGCTCGTGGCGGTGGGCGCCGGGGAAGTGGAGACCGACGAAGAACCGCTGCCGCACGAACAGCGCATTCCCTTGGACGGCCCCAAGATCGTGACGCTGACCGGTCTGGTCGCGCTCGTGGTGGGCACCCTCGTTTTCGATCTCGACCCGGGCCTGACCGCGATCACCGTCGCCGTCATGCTGAGCATCGCGTGGCCCAAGACCAGCCGGTCCGCCGTCTCCGAGATCACCTGGCCGACCGTGCTGCTGATCTGCGGTGTGCTGACCTACGTGGCGGTGCTGAAGGAGATCGGCACCATCGACTACGTGGGCAACGCGGTGACCACCGTCGGGATCCCGCTGCTCGCCGCACTGCTGCTCTGCTACATCGGCGGTCTCGTCTCCGCCTTCGCGTCGTCGGTCGGGCTGATGGGCGCGCTCATCCCGCTCGCCGTGCCGTTCCTGGCGCAGGGCACGATCGGGCCGGTCGGCATGATCGCCGCCCTGGCGGTCTCGGCGACGATGGTGGACGTCAGTCCCTTCTCCACCAACGGCGCGCTCGTCCTCGCCAACGCGAAGGACGTCGATCGCGACAAATTCTTCAAACAACTTCTGGTCTACGGGGCGCTCGTGGTGGCCATCGTGCCGCTGATCGCCTGGCTCGTGTTCGTCGTGCCCGACTGGGGCTGAGGAGGAGATCCATGCTGGTCGCCGGGAAGAGTGACCGGGTCGCCCTGCGGTTCGGGGCCGAATCCCTGACCTACGGCGAACTCGCGTCCGTCGCGGGCCCGCTCGCCGCCACGCTGGCCGGCCGCACGCGGGTCGCGGTGTGGGCGACGCCGTCGCTGCGGACCTGTGTCGCGATCGTCGCCGCGCTGACCGCCGGAGTCCCGGTGGTGCCGATCAATCCGAAGGCCGGTTCCCGCGAACTGGCGCATATCATCGCCGACAGCGTGCCGGACCTGGTGCTGGCCGCACCGGACGCGGAGCTGCCGCCGGAACTCGATGTCCTGCCGAGGGTTCCGGTCGAGCTGGACACGTCGGGCACACCCTGGCAAGGCGAGGAACCGGATCCGGAGAGCCCGGCGTTCGTCATCTACACCTCGGGCACCACCGGACCGCCGAAGGGTGTCCTCCTCCCGCGCCGTGCGGTGACGTCGAATCTCGACGCGCTCGCCGAAATCTGGGACTGGACCGATGTCGACGTCCTCGTGCACGCCCTTCCGCTGTTCCACGTGCACGGCCTGATCCTGGGCGTGGTCGGCCCGCTGCGACGCGGCGGTTCGCTGCACCACCTCGGCCGGTTCTCGACCGAAGCGGCCGCGAAGGAACTCGCCGGTGCGGGCACGATGCTCTTCGGTGTCCCGACGATGTACCACCGGCTCGCGGCCGACTGCGAGGCCGATGCCGCGCTGGCCGCCGGAGTGGGCGCGGCGCGGCTGCTGGTTTCGGGTTCGGCGGCCCTGCCCGCGACCGACCACGAACGGATCACCGCCGCGACCGGGCAGCGGGTCGTCGAACGCTATGGCATGACCGAAACGCTGATGAACTGCGGTGTCCGCGCCACCGGGGACCGGCGGCCCGGTGCGGTCGGCCCGCCGGTGCCCGGTGTCGAACTGCGGCTGGTCGACGACGCCGGAGAACCGCTCTCCGGCGAGTCCGTCGGAGAGATCGAGGTTCGCGGCCCGAACCTGTTCCTCGGTTACCTGAACCGGCCGGACGCCACGGAAGCCGCGATGCGGGACGGCTGGTTCAAGACGGGCGACATGGCGGTGCGCGATCCGGACGGCTACGTGCGGATCGTGGGCCGCCGCGCCACCGATCTGATCAAGAGCGGCGGCTACAAGATCGGCGCGGGCGAGATCGAGAACGCGCTCCTGGAGCATCCCGGGGTCGCGGAGGCGGCTGTCACCGGGGAGCCGGACGACGACCTCGGCGAGCGCATCGTGGCCTGGATCGTCCCGGCCGGGGCCGAACCGACGGCGGACGAACTCGCCGACCACGTCTCCGAGCTGCTCTCCCCGCACAAGCGGCCGCGGGTGGTGCGGTACCTGGAAGCGTTGCCCCGCAACGAGATGGGCAAGGTCCTCAAGCGGGCTCTCCATGACTGACCCGTTGCGCTGGGCGGGCTACGCCGCTTCCTTTGCCCGCGCCAGGGAACGCACGGGCACAGACGAGTCGGTGGTCTGGGAGCGCGCGAAGATCGGCGACCACGAGACCGTGGTGATCCGCTTCGAATTCGGCTTCCTCGGCGGCTCGGTCGGGACCAGGACCGGCGCGCTCATCGAGCAGGCGCTCGACGAGGCACGCTCGCACCGCCTGCCCGTCGTCTCGCTGCTGTCCACGGGCGGCACCCGGATGCAGGAAGGCGTTCCCGCGCTGCGGCAACTGCAGCGGATCGCGCGCGGCCTGGTGCTGCTGCGGCAAGAGCGGCTGCCGCACATCACCGTCGCGCGGCACCCCACCACCGGCGGAGTGTGGGCTTCACTCGGCGCCGACGCCGATGTCGTACTCGCCGTCCCAGGCGCTCAAGTGGGGTTCGCCGGACGCCGGGTGCGGCCGGAGCGATACGCCGACGACCCCGCGTACACGGCGGAAAACCAGTACGCGGCCGGATATGTCGACGAACTCGTGGCCGAGGAGGCGATCGCCGACCGGCTGGAGGTCTGGCTAAGTCTCCTGACCGGTGCTTCCCAGAACCGCCCGGCGGATCTGCCCCGCGCGCTCGGCGCCCTCGATCCCGCGCCGGACGGCTGGCAGGCCGTTCTCCGTGCCCGGTCGGCGGACCGGCCTCGCGCGGGCGCCTACCTCGACGACTACTTCGACACCCGCGTCACCCTCCGGGGCGGCGCCGACGACGGTGTCCTCTGTGGACTCGGAAGCAGGGGAGGGCGGCCGATCGCCTTCGCGGCGCAAACCGGGACCGCGACCACGCCCGGCGGTTTCCGGTCGGCGACCCGGCTGCTCCGCCTCGCCGACCGGCTGGGGCTGCCGGTGCTGACCCTCGTCGACACCCCGGGCGCGGACGCCGGTCCGGCCGCGGAGACGGCCGGGGCCGGGAACGCGATCGCCGAACTGTTCGGCACGATCGCGGCGGCGGAGGTGCCGATCACGACCCTGGTGATCGGGGAAGGAGGGTCGGGTGGCGCGCTCGCCCTCTGCTCGGCGGACCGGATCTGGCTCACCCCGGACGCCTGCTTCTCCGTCATCGCCCCGGAACTGGCGGCCGGGATCCTCAAACGGGACCCTGAAGAGATCCCCGCGCTCGCCGACGCGCTGAAGCCACGGCCCGAAGATCTGCTCGCCCTCGGTGTCATCGACGGCATCGCGGGACCGGAACCGGTCACCTTCCTGAGATAAGGGGTTCGACATGGTCAAACGGATGTCCGTCGCGGTGCTCGCGGCGGTCACGCTCGGTCTCCTGGTCACGCCGCCCGGCCAAGCCGCCGGTGCCGCCCGCTACGTCGCCATGGGCAGTTCCTTCGCCGCAGGGCCGGGAATTCCGCCGCAGCAGCCCGGAACCCCGGCGGCGTGCGGACGTTCGACGAAGAATTACGCGAGTCTCGTGGCCGGGGAGCGCGGATTCGCCCTCACGGATGTCACGTGCAGCGGAGCGACGACGGCGAACATCCTCACCACCGGCCAGGCCGGGCAGCCGCCGCAGATCGAGGCCGTCACCCGGGAAACCCGGCTGGTGACCATCACCATCGGCGGTAACGACGTCGGCTACGTCGGGAGCCTGTTCACCTACGGCTGCCAGAACACCGGCGGCGCGAACTGCGGACAGGTCGACCAGGACGCCGTCCGTGCGGCGCTGACCACGGTGCACGAGAAGATCGGCGCCGTCATCGCGGCGGTCCATCAGCGCGCGCCGCGGGCGCGGGTGCTGGTGGCCGACTATCTGACGATCGTGCCGCGCACCGCGCCCGCCTGCGACGGCGTTCCGCTCACCCCGGAGCAGCTGGCCTTCGAACGTGAGGTCGCGGACCGGCTCGCGGCGGCGACCCGCCGGGCGGCCCGTGCCGAACGGGCCACCCTGATCCCGGCGGCCGCGGTCAGCGCGGACCACGACGCCTGTGCCGCCGTTCCGTGGATGGAGCGGTACGCGGCTGCGCCGGGACGCGTGCCTTACCACCCGAACGAGGCCGGGATGGCGGCCGTCGCGGACCTGATCACGGCACGGCTGCGTTAGTGCGGAAAGTACGGCGGTAGCTGTCCGGCGGCACTCCGACCGTGCGGTTGAAGTGCCGCCGCAGCGTGGCGGCGGTACCCATCCCGGTGGCCTCGGCGATCAGGTCGACGCTGTCGTCGGTGCGTTCCAGGAGTTCCTGCGCGCGGCGGATGCGCTGGGTCAGCAGCCAGCGCAACGGGGTGGTCCCGGTCGCCGACCGGAAGTGCCGGGCAAGGTTGCGTGAACTCATGTTCGCGTGCCGGGCGAGGTCCTCGACGGTCAGCGGCCGGTCGAGCCGTTCGGTGACCCAGGGGAGCAGACCGCCCAGCGGATGGTCGTCCTGGTCGGGCACCGGGGCGGTGACGAACTGGGCCTGCCCGCCCGCGCGGTGCGGCGGGACGACGAGGCGGCGGGCGATGGTGTTCGCGACCGCCGAACCGTGGTCGGACCGGACCAGATGCAGGCAGAGGTCCATCGCGGCGGCCTTGCCCGCCGAGGTGAGCACGCTGCCGTTGTCCACGTAGAGGACGTCCGGATCGACCTCCACCAAGGGAAACCGGGCGGCGAGGGCGTCGGTGTGCGCCCAGTGCGTCGTCGCCCGGTGGCCGTCGAGCAGACCGGCGGCCGCCAGCACGAACGCGCCCGTACACAGGGAAGCCACCCGCGCACCGGCTTCGTGGGCGGCGCGCACGGCCTCGACCAGCTCCGACGGCGGATCGACGTCGGTGTCGGCCCAGCCGGGCACGAGGACGGTGCCGGCGTACTTCAGCTCGTCGAGCCCGTGCTCAGGTTCGAGCAGGAACCGGCCGACCTTCACCGGCTTCGCGCCGTAGACGCCGAACTCGTACAGGCCCGTGTCGAAGACCTCGTGGGCGATGGACAGCTCGAACTGCAGCATCCCGTCCGTGGCGGCGAGAGCGACCGTATTCATGTCCGAAAGTGTACGCATGATGGCGTTCCGGACACTGTCGATCGCCGCGGTCCGCCGACAGGATGGTCCACAGTGGATCGGCCGAGGACAGGAGAGACCATGGGGACCAACGACGTCGCGGTGTTCGGGGCTTACGGGCACACCGGGCGGTTCGTGGTGGCGGAGCTGCGCGAACGCGGATTCGGTGTGCTGGCCGTAGGACGCGACGAGGCGAAGCTGCGCGGCCTGCCTTGGCCCGATCTCGACGTCCGGCAGGCGTCGGTCGACGACCCGGCTTCGCTCGACCGCGCGTTCACCGGCGCGGACGCGGTGATCAACGCCGCCGGGCCCTTCGCCGACACCGCCGCTCCGGTGATCGAAGCGGCGCTGCGGGCGGGCATCCCGTACCTGGACGTGGCCGCGGAGCTCGAAGCGAACATCGACACCTTCGCGCGGTTCGGCGACCGGGCCGCAGGGGCGACGGTGATCCCGGCGATGGCGTTCTTCGGTGGCCTCGGCGACCTGATGGTCACCGCCGCTATGGGCGACTGGACGTCCGCCGACGAAGCCCACGTCGCGTACGGGCTGAGCAGCTGGCATCCGACGGAGGGGACTCGCGCGGCGGGCAGGGTCTCGCGGGAACGGCGGGACGGAAAGCGGATCCGCTTCTCCGGCGGCCGGATCGAACGCCGTGACGACGCGCTGCCGGAGCTGGACTGGGACTTCCCCGCACCGCTCGGGACCCGCGCCGTGCTCGGGGAGTTCACGATGGCCGACGTCGTCACCGTCCCGAGTCACCTCACCATTCCCGAAGTGACCACGTACATGACCGTGAACGCGGCCCGCGAGGTCGTGACGCCCGAGACGCCCGCGCCTCCCGCCGACGGCCCTTCCTCGCAGGAGTTCGTGGTCGACGTCGTGGTGCGGGCCGGCGGCGAAGAACGGCGGATCGTCGCGCGGGGACAGGACATCTACGCCATCACGGCCCCGCTGGTGGTGGAGGCCGTCCAGCGCGTGCTCGACGGCCGGACGAAGGCGACCGGGGTCGTCTCCGCGGGCGAGGTCTTCGACGCGGCCGACTTCCTGGCGGCGCTGGCGCCGCGGATCACCGTCACCGGGTGACACCTTCCCGCCAGCCAGGATGCGGTAGCCGCGCGGGCGGAGCCTCGCCGGGCCGGTACTCGAAATGCCACCACTCGTTGTCGTAGATCCGGTAGAGCGCGAAGCGGGCGCCGTGGTCCTCCAGCCACTGCGCGCCTTCGCGCGGCCGGACGTCCAGCGCGGTACCGCTGACGTGCGCGGAATCCTGCGGCGGCAGGACACGCTTCCGCCCGGCCTCCGCGAGGTACAGCCGATGCTGCTCGGCGGCGTCCCGGTGTCCCGAGGTGACGCCGAGGAGCGTGCGGTGCCGCCAGAACGCCTCGGTCCGGGCGGCGGTGAACGCGGCGAGCGTTCCGGCGGTCAGCCCGGCGAGGTCTTCGGCGGGGAACCGCAGTGACAGCGCCCAACCGCAGGCGAGCCGCCGTGCGTGGCCGGGGGATCGCAGCCACGCCGGGATCAGCAGCAGTACCGCGAGGACGCGGGTGATCGCCGCGAGCACGAGTTCTTTCATGCCGTCGACCCTCGCCGACGCCTGTGCGAACCCGATCGCGGCGACGTGCGCGGACGCCGACGAAAAGGTCACCGTTCCGCACGGAGCACGCCGTGACGCAACGATGACATTCCGTGGACGTTCCGCGGAAACGGGACGGGCACCATGGCGTGTCATGGACGAGCGGATTCCGTCCGGCGCTGCGATAGTCGTCGGCATGCCCAGGGTGCTGCTCATCGAGGACGATCAAGCCGTGCGTGACGGGCTCAGCATGGCGCTGGGCGGCCGTGGCCACGCGGTCGACGCGGTGGCCACCGGCGAGGAAGGCCTCGCCCGGCTCGCGTCCCGGCCGCCGGACATCGTCGTACTGGACCTGATGCTGCCCGGACTGGACGGTTTCGAGGTCTGCCGCCGGATCCGGGCGGCGGGGGATCTGCCGATCATCATGCTCACCGCGCGCAACGAGGACATCGACGTGGTGGCCGGGCTCGCCGCCGGCGCGGACGACTACGTGGTCAAACCCGCCAGGGCACAGGTGCTGGAGGCACGGATCCGCGCGGTGCTGCGCCGCAGCGGGCAGCCCGCGGCGGCGGTGCCCACGCCGGCCGAGATCGAGCGGCACGGCGACCTCGGCATCGACCGTGCCGCGCTGACCGTGACCAAGGGGGACAAGCCCGTCGCCCTCGCCCCGACCGAACTGCGGCTCCTGCTCGAACTCTCCCAGGTGCCCGGCCGGGTGCTCAGCAGGCAGTACCTGTTGGAAAGCGTGTGGGAGCACGGCTACTTCGGCGACTCCCGGGTCGTCGACGCCTGTGTGCAGCGGCTGCGCGCGAAGATCGAGGACGACTCGTCCGCGCCGGTCTACGTGCAGACGGTTCGCGGATTCGGCTATCGTTTCGGGCCACTGTGAAGCTCGGTGGCCTGCGCACCCGGCTGCTCCTGGCGTTCAGCCTGCTGGTCGTGATCACCGCGGCGACCGTCGCCGGCGGCGCCTACGTCCAGTCCCGCACCGTGATCCTCCAGCAGGCGCAGGACGCCACCGCCCGCGTCCTGGTCGACAAGGCCACCGCGCTGTTCCCGCTCGGCCCGCTGCCGCCGGGGGACGGGACGCTGAGCCGCATCAGCGGTGAGCTGTCCGACCGTGACCTGAGCTCCCTGGTCCTGTACGAGGACAAGTCGAGCGGGAACGAGCAGATGCGGGCGCTGATCTCACCCGAGCTTCGCCAGCGGGTCCGGTCGGGGAACGTCGCCTGGCAACGAGTCGACGCCCGCGGTACGCCGATGCTGGTGGTGGGCACCAGGTTCACCGTTCTGCTTCCCGGTGCGCAGCAACGGGATTCGGGCATCGAGGCCTACGTCGCGCGCAGCATGGCGCCGGAGGCGAAGAGCATCGACGAACTCGCCACCCGGGCCTGGCTGATCGGCGGGGTGGCGCTCGTCTTCGCGATCGGGCTGGCGTTGCTGGCCGCCCGCGGTGTCCTGCGGCCGGTGCGGGAGCTGGGCGACGCGGCGCGGCGGCTGGGAAAGGGGGATCTGCGGGCGCGGATCAGCGTCCGCGGCTCGGACGAGCTGGCCGGGGTGGCGCGCACCTTCAACGAAACGGCCGAAGCGTTGGAGCGGCACGTCGGCGAGCTGGAACGGATGGAGGCCGACGCGCGGCGGTTCGTCGCCGATGTCTCTCACGAACTGCGCACTCCGCTCGCCGCGATGACCGCGGTCGCGGACGTGCTGGAGCAGGAGGCGTCGAAGCTGCCCGGGGACGCCGGTCGCGCGGCGAAGATGAGCATCGAGGAGACGCACAACCTGACGCGGCTGGTGAACGACCTCATCGAGGTCTCCCGCTTCGACGCCGGGGCCGCCGCGCTGGCACGGGAGGAAGTCGACGTCGCCGAGGTGGTCGCGGCGAGTCTGCGCATCCGGGGGTGGACGGGAGAGGTGGCGGGGCACCTGCCGTCCGGGATCTTCGCCGAGTGGGATCCGAGGCGGGTGGACGTCATCGTGGCGAATCTGGTCGGGAACGCGTTGCGGCACGGCGAAAAGCCGGTCTCACTCCGGCTTTCCGAAGCAGGGGAGCGGATCACGCTGGAGGTCTCGGATCACGGTCCCGGGCTGGCGCCCGAGGTGCTCCCGCACGTGTTCGACCGGTTCTACAAGGCGGATTCGGCCAGGGCGAGATCCGGCGGCAGCGGGCTCGGGCTGGCGATCGCCTGGGAGAACGCCCGGCTGCACGGCGGCACCTTGAGCGCGGCCAACGGCGTCGACGGCGGCGCGGTGTTCACGCTGCGCCTGCCCCGGCTGGGAGAGACGGCATGAGGAAGAACTGGCTTTCGGCACTCCTGATCGTTTCGGTGGTCGCGGGCTGCGGCGTCCGCCCCAGTGCCGTGATCTCCGGAGCACCCGCGCCGGCGGGTCCCGCGAACGGCGCGGTGCTCTACTTCCTGTCCGGCGGACAGCCGGTCCGCGTGTTACGCCCGCTGGCCCAGGAACTGCCTCCGGCGAGTCCCGTCGACCTGCTCGCCGCCGGGCCGGACGAGAGCGAGCGGGAACGGGACTACACCACCGAAGTCCCGCCCGGCACCGCGGTTCTGGACCAGACGCCCGCGCCGAACGGGGTCACGGTGACCCTGTCGGTCGGCGTCGCCGGGTTGTCGGCGCGAGCGGTCGACCAGATCGTGTGCACGGCCAGGGACTCTCTCGGCGGGAGCGCGCAGATCACCTTGCGGGGCGAAGGATCCGTCCGCGGACCGCTGTCTTGTCCCTTGCCCGGGTAGGCGATCTCGCTTGACCGGACCGGGGAAGCACACGCGGACGGGACGCACCACGGCATTTTTACCCCGGCCCGTCCAGGCGGAAGTGTCCCGAATCACCGGTGTTGGTCCCTCGCTTTGCCCGGATTCGCCCGCTAGCTTAGGCAAGGCTAAGCAATGGAACAGGGGGTTGTGGCGTGGAGGGGATCGAGGGCAGGGTCGCGCTCGTCACCGGAGGCGCGCGCGGGATCGGGGCGGCCGTCGTGGACGCGCTCGCCGGGGCGGGCGCGGTCGTGGCGGCGGTGGATCTGGCGGAAAGCGCTCCCCGGGACGGAGTGACGCCGTTCGTCGCGGACGTCGGGGATCCCGCCGCCGTCGCGCGGGTCGTCGACGAGGTCGAACGCGAACTCGGGCCGATCGGGATCGGGGCGTCCGTCGCGGGTGTGCTGAAGCCGGGGTCCGTCTGCGACACGAGCGACGAAGACTGGGCGGCGACCTTCGCGGTCAACTCCACGGGTGTCTTCACCGTGCTTCGCGAGATCTCACGCCGGATGGTGCCTCGCCGGAACGGGGTGCTGGTGACCGTCGGGTCGAACGCGGCCGGAGTCCCGCGCAGCGGGATGGCCGCGTACGCCGCGTCGAAGGCGGCCGCGACGATGCTGACCCGCTGCCTCGGACTCGAACTCGCCGGCTCCGGCATCCGCTGCAACATCGTCTCCCCCGGCTCGACCGACACCGAGATGCAACGTCTACTGTGGACGGACGAGAACGGCGCGGACCGTGTCATCGCGGGAAATCCGGAGCAATACCGTGTCGGCATACCACTGGGCCGGATGGCCGAACCGGCCGATATCGCCGACGCCGTCCTGTTCTTGGCTTCCGACCGCGCGCGGCATATCACGATGCAGAACCTGTACGTCGACGGCGGGGCCACGCTCCGCGCGTGATCTCGATGACCCGATGAAGACTTTTCGGGTCCGTATGATTAGGTTAGGCTAACCGAAAGGCGCCTCGGGGGATGGCGTTCCGCGTCGCATAGGGCACCGCAGCACCACGAGGTGCCGACCTGGTCAGTAGTATTCGCGAAAGGGAATCCAGTCGTGTCCTCACCTGCACCGGCCCGACCAAGGCCGGTCCACCAGGCGGCCGATCTGCTGGCGGCGTACCTGCCCGGATCGTTCTACTACTCGTCCGCTCGAGGATCGCTTCTCGCCGACGGGGTGTATTCCCCGGTCCACGCGGTGCCGGGCAAACGTGCCCGTGCCGCCGCCGAAGTCCTCGACGCCGCACTTGTGGCGGGAGTGACCGAACCCGTGGTGGCCGGGGCCATCGGCTTCCGGCCCGACGCGCCGAGCAGCCTGGTGGTACCCGCCGTGGTGCGCCGGGCAGGACCACCGAAGGCGAGTGGTCCGGTCGCCCCGCTCGGCGGTGCGACCTGGTCGGTGTCGCCGCGACCCGCGCCGGAGGTCTACACCACCGCGGTCGCCAAGGCGCTGGACGAGATCCGCGACGGTGACCTGCGCAAGATCGTGCTGGCCCGCTGCCTCGACGTCACCGGTGGCGACCCCATCGCCGTGCCGCGGCTGCTGGCCCGTCTCGTCCACGCGGACCCGGCGGCCCACGCGTTCGCGGTCGACGTCAGCGCGCCGGGAGACCCCGCGCCACGCACCCTGGTCGGTGCGAGCCCGGAACTGCTGGTCTCCCGCCGCGGCCGGGTGGTGACGGCGAACCCGCTGGCCGGATCACGGCCGCGGGTGGCCGACGAGGCCGAAAACGCCCGCCGGATCGACGATCTGCTGGCGTCCGAAAAGGACCGTGCCGAACACGCCCACGTCGCCGCCCAGGTGGCCGAGGTGCTGGGCCGGTTCTGCGACGACCTCGACGTCCCCGCCGAGCCCGAGGTGATCGGCACCCCCACGATGTGGCACCTGTCGACCAGGATCAGTGGACGGCTCGCCGACCCGGGCGACGCCGGTTCGTCCGCGCTCGGGCTGGCGGAAGCACTGCATCCGACACCCGCCGTCTGCGGCGTCCCGACCGCGCTCGCCCGCGACACCATCGCCGCGCTCGAACCCGAGGATCGCGGCTATTACGCGGGTCTCGTCGGCTGGACCGACCAGGACGGGGACGGCGAATGGGTCGTCACCATCCGCTGCGCCGAGGTCCGCGACCGCACCGTGCGGTTGTTCGCCGGAGCGGGCGTGGTGGCGGGTTCCGACCCGGCGGCGGAACTCGCCGAGACCGGCGCGAAGTTCGGCACCATGCTGCGGGCACTCGGGCTGGAGGGCGTGGCGTGAACACCGACCACGTGCCCTGGCCGCCCGAAACCGCCGCGCGCTACCGGGCTTCGGGATACTGGCGCGGTCAGACCTTCGGCAAGCTGCTGACCAGCCTCGCAGAGGCGTATGCCGAGCGTCCCGCCGTGATCGGCGAGAACGCCCGCTGGACCTTCGCCGAACTCGACGAGCGGGCGCACCGGCTCGCCGCCGGGTTCGCCGGTGCCGGGATCCGGGCGGGCGACCGGGTCGTGGTGCAACTGCCGAACGTGCCGGAGTTCGCGTCCGTCGTGTTCGGACTGTGGCGGGCGGGCGCGCTGCCGGTGTTCGCGCTGCCCGCGCACCGGGCGAGCGAGCTGCGGCACTTCGCCGAGCAGAGCGAGGCCGCGGCGATCCTGACCGTCGGCGAGCACGAGCGGTTCGGCCACGCGGCCATGGCGCACGCGGTCGCCGCCGAAATCCCTTCGGTGCGCAACGTCTTCGTTGTCGGCACGGAGGAATTCGCCGTGCTCGAAGCGGCGACTCCGCGCGCCCTGCCGGATCCGGACCCCGCCGGGGTCGCGTTCCTCCAGTTGTCCGGCGGAAGCACCGGACTGCCCAAGCTGATCCCGCGCACGCACGACGACTACCTCTACAGCGTCCGGGAGAGCGCCCGGATCTGCGGCCTGCGTCCGGAAAGCGTGTATCTGGCCGCGTTGCCGGTGGCGCACAACTTCCCGCTCAGCTCGCCCGGTCTGCTCGGGGCGCTGCACGCGGGCGCGGCCACGGTGTTCGCGCCGCGTCCCGACGCCGACACCGCGTTCCGGCTGATCGAGGCCGAAGGCGTGACGATCACCGGGCTCGTGCCGCCGCTGGCCGCCGCGTGGGCGCAGGCGGCCGCGCGGACCACCCGCGACCTGTCCTCTTTGGACGTCCTGCTGGTCGGCGGCGCCAAATGCGCGCGCGAGCTGGCCGAGAAGATCGGGCCCGCGCTGGGTTGCCGTCTGCAGCAGGTGTTCGGCATGGCCGAGGGACTGGTCTGCTACACCCGGCTCGACGATCCGGACGAGTACGTCCTTGCCACGCAGGGAAGGCCGATCTCGCCCGACGACGAGGTCCGCGTCGTGAATCCGGACGATCCTCTGTCCACTTCGGACGATGTGGTCGCACCGGGCGAGGTCGGCGCGCTGCTGACCCGTGGCCCGTACACGATCCGCGGTTACTACCGCGCGACCGAGCACAACAAGACCGCGTTCACCGAGGACGGCTTCTACCGCACCGGCGATCTCGTGCGGCAGCACCCGTCGGGACACCTCGAAGTCGTCGGCAGGGCCAAGGAACAGATCAACCGCGGCGGCGAGAAGGTGGCCGCTGAAGAGGTCGAGAACCACCTGATGGCCCACCCCGGTGTGCTCGACGCCGCCGTCGTCGCGGTGCCGGACCCGTATCTGGGCGAGCGCACCTGCGCCTACGTCGTCCCCGCTGCCGGTGCCGAGCCCGCCGCGGCGGAACTGCGCCGGTTCGTGCGCGAACGCGGCGTGGCGGCGTTCAAGGTGCCCGATCTGGTCCAGGTGGTGCCGGAGTTCCCGGTGACCGGGGTCGGCAAGACCAGCAAACGCGAGCTGCGGGCGGCGCTGGCCGCCTTGGCGAAGGAGAAGTGAGAGTGTCACTGCCCAAGATCCAGCCTTACGCCCTGCCGACTGAGGCCGAGCTGCCCGCCGGGCGGGTCGGCTGGAAACCCGACCCCGGCCGTGCCGCGCTGCTGGTGCACGACGCGCAGCGGTACTTCCTCGCGCCGTACGAGGGAGCCCCGATCCCGGAGATGGTCGCGAACATCGCCGCGCTGACCGACGCCGCCCGCGCCGCGGGGGTCCCGGTGTTCTACACCGCGCAGCCCGGTCACCAGGCCGCCGAGGACCGCGGACTGCTCACCGAGTTCTGGGGTGACGGGATCGGCGCGGTCATCGACGAAGACCCCGCCGCCGCCGACGTGGTGCCCGAACTCGCCCCGAAGCCGGGTGACACGGTGCTGACGAAGTGGCGCTACAGCGCGTTCCAACGCAGCACCTTCACCGAGCAGCTCGCCGAAGCGGGCCGGGACCAGCTGCTGATCACCGGCGTCTACGCGCATATCGGCTGCCAGGCCACCGCCGTCGAGGCGTTCATGCGCGACATCCAGCCGTTCCTCGTCGGCGACGCGGTCGCGGACTTCTCCCGCGAGCGCCACGACCAGGCCTGCGAGTACGTCGCCCAGCGCTGCGGCGCATTGACCACCACGGCCGCCGCCCTCGCCGCGCTGGCCCCGATCCACGCCGGAGCACAGGGATGAGCCTCAGTGTCGAGAAGATCCACGCCGACGTCGCCGAGCTGCTCGGCTGCGATCCGGCCGAGCTGAAGCCGGAGACCGACCTCACCGATCTCGGTCTCGACTCGATGCGGATCATGGGTCTCGTCGAGCAGTGGCGCACCGAGGGCGCCGACACCCTGGAGTTCGCCGACCTCGCCGAGCAGCCGACCCTCGGTCACTGGACGCAGGTCCTCACCGGGAGTACCGCGTGAGCCGCGCCGACCATCGCCACCGGCACCTCGAACGCATCGCCGAGGTGCGCGGGGGAGCGCACGCGGAGAAGGTCCCGTACCCGATCCGGATCCGGCAAGCCGAAGTTGTGCGCACCACGATGATCGGCTCCGGACTGCTGCGCGTCACCCTCGGCGGGCCGGGAACCGCGGGTTTCGAGGCGCATTCGCCCGATGAGCACGTGAAGGTCCTGTTCCCCGAGCTGGATCCCGAGCCGAAGCTGCCGGTCCAGGACGGCGACATGCTGCGCTGGCCCAAGCCGTCGCCGACGTCGCGCGAGTACACGGTCCGCCGGTACGACCCGGCTTCCGGGGAACTCGACCTCGACGTCGCGCTGCACGAGGGCGGGCTCGGTTCCGGCTGGGCCGAGAAGGTCGCTCCCGGCACGCCGGTGCACGTCGCCGGTCCGCCCGGTGGGCTGATCGTGCCGCATACCTACGACCGCTACCTGCTCGCCGGTGATCTCACCGCGCTGCCCGCGATCGCGCGCTGGCTCGAAGAACTGCCGCGCACCGCCGCGGGCTGGGCGTTCATCGAGGTCACCGACGCGAGCGAGGAGATCGAGCTGTCCGCGCCCGAAGACGTCGAGGTGCATTGGCTGCACCGAGGCGACGTCGCGCCGGGTGCCTCGGACATGCTCGCCCGCGCGGTCATGACGATCGAGGTCCCCGCCGGTGAACGGCTCTATGCCTGGGTCGCCGGTGAAGCCGGGCAGATCAAACCGTTGCGCCGCTGGCTCAAGAACGACCTCGGGCTCGGCAAGGACGACCACGACGTGACCGGCTACTGGAAACGCGGCGTCGCGGACTTCGACGACGACCACGACCACTGATCCCCACCAAGAAAACCGAGGAAAACCCATGCGCACCACCAGAACCCGCCGCCTCGCCGGAGCGATCGCGCTCGCGCTGACGGTCGCGACCGCGGCCACCGCCTGCGGTTCCGGCGAAGACGGCAAGGCCGCCGACGGCGGTCAGACCCGGGTGTTCGCCGCCGACAACGGCCAGATCACCATCCCGGTCTCGCCGAAGCGGGTCATCGCCACCGGTTACGCCGTGCCCGCCCTGCTCGAAGCGGGCGCGCCGCTGGTCGGGGTCTCCAGCTGGAAGCGCGGCATCCCGCTGTTCAACGAGCAGGAGCGCAAGAAGTACGACGAGCTGGCGAAGGTCGCGGGCGAGTCGGCGGCGGAGACGAACTACGAGGCGATCGCGCAGGCGGATCCGGACCTGATCGTCATCGGCGTGCCGAAGCCGGTGCTCGCCGACATCGACATCAAGCGGCTCGAAGCGATCGCGCCGGTCGTGGCCATCGGCCCGTCGGTGCCGTCGATGTGGCGTGAGTTGTCCCGCAAGCAGGCCGACGCCGCCGGCGCCACAGCCGGGTTCGACGCGCTCAAGACCGCGTACGACACCAAGGCCAAGGGGCTGGCCGACAAGTACAAGGCCGTGCTGCCGCAGCTGAAACTGGGCCACGTCGGTGCCTACGGCGAGGTCGCCAAGGGCAACTTCCAGCGTGAGTTCAACGGTTCCTGGGGCACCAACATCGCGCAGGACGTCGGCGCCACCTACTACGGCCAGGTCAAGGTCAAGGGCGGCGGCTCCAAGGACGTCAGCGAGTACCCGTCGATCGAAGAGCTGTCGACCGCGTTCGCGCAGGCCGACGCCATCACCTACTCGGTCGCCGCCGACGGTTCCGTGCCCGCGCCGGTCAAGTACGTCCTCGACTCGCCGCTGTGGAAGGAACTCCCCGCGGTGAAGGCGGGCAAGGTCTACCCGTTCCGCTACACCGAGGCAGCAACCTACCGCGCCGCGACGTCCACTTTGGACGCCGTCGACCAGGCGTTCGCGCCGCTGCTCAAGCAGTGACCACCACCGGGCGGTCCGCGCTGCTCGGCGCCGCACTGCTCGGGCTCGTCGTGGTCGCCGTGCTGAGCGTCGGCATCGGCGCGCACGCCATCGCCCCCGGCGAGGTCGTGCGCGCCCTGCTGGGCGAAGGGAATCCGAGTGACCGGGCCGTGGTCCTGGACATCCGGATGCCGAGGGCGGTGCTGGCGATCGGGGTCGGCGCGGCCCTCGCCGTCGGCGGTGTGCTCGTGCAGGCCTTGTCCCGCAACGCCTTGGCCGAACCCGGTGTACTCGGCGTGACCGCCGGGGCCGGGTTCGCCATCGCGGTCGGTTCGTCGTTCGGCCTCGCCGCGTCGGCGCCCGCCGAACTGGGCCTGGCGGTGCTGGGCGCGCTCGGCGCTTCGGCGCTGGTGTACGCGGTCGGCAGCAAGTCGCCCCTGCGGCTGGTGCTCGCCGGGACCGCGTTGAGCGCCGTGCTGCTGGGGCTCACCCTCGGCCTGCGGCTGCTGTTCCCCGACACCTTCGACGTCTACCGGTTCTGGTCGGTGGGTTCCCTGGCGGGCCGTGAACAGGCGCCGACGACGGTCCCGCTGATCATCATCGGCCTGTCCCTGCTGGGCGCGTTCGCGGTGAGCCGTCAGCTGAACGCGATCGCGCTCGGCGAGACGGTCGCGCACACGCTCGGCGCGAACGTCGCCAGGGTCCGGACGATCACGCTGCTGCTGATCACGCTGATGGCGGGCGCGGCGACCGCGCTGGCCGGGCCGATCCTGTTCGTCGGGCTGATCGTGCCGCATCTGGCCCGGCGGGTGGCGGGAGCGTCGATCCCGTGGTTGATCGCGTTCGCCGCGCTGCTCGGCCCGGTCCTGATGTTGGCCGCGGACGTCGGCTCGCGGGTCCTGCTGCCGACCGGCGAGGTCCCGGTCGCGATCGTGACCGCGTTCCTCGGCGGCCCGGTGCTGATCTGGGCCGTCCGCAAATACGGGGCGGCGCCGCTGTGACCACACTCGTCCTGCGGCGCGGGCGGTTCTCCGCCCGGATCGAACGCCGCACCCTCTACTTCCTCGTCGCGATGCTCGTGGTCATCGCCGGGCTGACGCTGCTCGGGCTCTGCTACGGCGCGGCGTGGGCGAGTCCCGCCCGCGTCTTCGCCGCGCTCACCGGTTCCGGCGGCGGCCCCGGCGTGGTCATCCGGGAATGGCGGCTGCCGCGGGTGCTGGCCGGGCTGGTGTTCGGTGCCGCGCTCGGGCTGGCGGGCGCGATCTTCCAGAGCATCACCCGCAATCCGCTCGGCAGCCCGGACGTGATCGGCCTCGACGCCGGCGCCTACACCGGCGCGCTGTTCGCGATCACCGTGCTGTCGGGGACCTCGACGCAGCTGACGATCGGTTCGGTGCTCGGCGGCGTGATCACGGCGGCCATCGTCTACGCGCTGTCGCTCGGCGGCGGGCTGTCCGGGCTGCGGCTGATCGTCATCGGCATCGCGATCAACGCGATGCTGACCGCGCTCAACTCGTGGATCGTGCTGCGTGCCGAACTCGAGATCGCGATCGCGGCCGTCGGCTGGAACGCCGGTTCGCTCAATGGAGTCGGCTGGGACGATGTCGCCATCCCGTTCGGGGTGCTCGCGGTGCTGTTCATCGTGCTGTTCACCAAGGCGCCGGCGATGCACCAGGCCGCGCTCGGCGGCGCGCTGGCGGTCACCACCGGTATCCGCTGGGACCGGCTGCGCCTGGTGCTGGTGCTGATCGGGGTCGGCTGCACGGCCACGGTCACCGCCGTCGCCGGGCCGATCGCGTTCATCGCGCTCGCGGCGCCGCAGATCGGGCGGCGGCTGGCCCGCACGCCCGGTATTTCCCTGCTGCCCGCCGCCCTCACCGGCGCCGTGCTGCTGACCAGCGCCGACCTGGCCGCCCAGATGCTGCTCGCGCCGGAAGCGCTGCCGGTCGGTGTGATCAGCACCGTGATCGGCGGCGGCTATCTGATCTGGCTGCTCACCAAGGAGGTTCGGCGCACATGAGTGCCCGTTTGACCGCGCGGGATCTGACCCTGCGCTACGGCGACCGGGTCGTGTCGACCCGGCTGAGCCTCGATGTGCCCGACCGCGCGTTCACCGCCGTCGTCGGACCGAACGCGTGTGGCAAGTCGACGTTGCTGCGCGCGTTCGTCCGGCTGCTGCGTCCGGCGGACGGCGAGGTCCTGCTCGACGGCAAGGACGTCGGTTCCTTCCCCGGCAAGGGTTTGGCGCGGGAACTCGGGTTCCTGCCACAGGACCCGGTGGCGCCGGAGGACGTCCGTGTCCGGCAGCTGATCGCGCGCGGCCGGTTCCCGCACCAGTCGCTGTTCGCGTCATGGTCCGAAGAGGACGAACGCGCGGTGATCGAAGCGATGACCGCGGCCGGGGTGGCGGGGCTGGCCGACCGGCCGGTGCAGGAACTCTCGGGCGGCCAGCGGCAGCGCGTGTGGGTGGCGCTGGTGCTGGCGCAGAAGACGCCGTACCTGCTGCTCGACGAGCCGACGTCGTTCCTCGACATCGCGCACCAGTACCAGCTGCTGGGGTTGCTGGCGCGCCTGCGCGACGAAGGCCGCACGGTGATCGCCGTCCTGCACGACATCAACCAGGCCTGCCGTTACGCCGACCATCTCGTCGCCTTGCGCGACGGCCGGATCGTGGCCGAAGGCGCGCCGGCGGACATCGTCGACGCCGAGCTGATGAAGGAGGTCTTCGATCTCCCCAGCGTCGTCGTGCCCGACCCGGTGACCGGAACCCCGATGGTGGTGCCCTCATGTTGAGTCTCACCGGAGCCCAGCTGGGCATCTGGACCGCGCAGCGCCTCGAGCCCGACTCGCCGTACTACGTCGTCGGCGACGTGATCGAGATCGTCGGCGAAGAGCCGGTCGACGTCGCCGCGCTGACCGAGGCGATCCGTGCGACCGCCGAAGAGGCCGACAGCCTGCGGTTGCGCGTCTTCGAGACGCCGGACGGGCCGCGCCAAGTGGTGTCGGACGACGAGATGCCGCTGCCGGAGATCGTGGATCTGCGCGGTGAGGCCGATCCGATGGCCGCCGCGCACACGCGGGTGGACGCCGAACGCCGCCGCGTCGCCGAGGCTTGCCGCGGCATGGTGGACCGGCCCCTGTTCGCCCATCTCGTGCTGCGGCTTTCCGACTCGCACGTGTGGTTCACCCAGCTCGGGCACCACCTCGTGTTCGACGGCTACACCGCGGCGATGCTCGCCCGCCGGACGGCCGCTCGCTACACCGCTTCGGTCCAGGGCAAGGAGGTTCCGCCCTCGACCTTCGCTCGCTTCGCTGATCTCGTCGAGGCCGACCAGGGTTACCGGGAGAGCGAACGGTTCGCCCAAGACCGCGAGTACTGGCGCGAGCGGTTCACGCCGTTGCCGGACCTCGACGACGGCGGCAGCGCGTCCGGTCCGCCCGAGCACACCGTGACCGCGCGAGCGGTCCTGCCCGCTACGGACGTGGCCCGGTTGCGTGAGCTGGGCAAACGTGCCGGAACGACCTGGGGCGACGCGCTGATCGCCTGCTACGCCGCCTTCTTGCACCGTGTGCTGGGCTGGACCGATGTCGTGTTCGCGATGCCGTTGATGTGCCGCGAAGGAGCCGCGTTGCGGACCCCGGCGATGGCGGTCAACGTGCTGCCGCTGCGGGTCGACGTGCTGCCGCAGGACACGGGAGCCGAGCTGACCGCACGGGTCGCGGGCGCGCTGAAGGAGATGCGCACGCATCAGCGCTACCGGGGCGAGGACCTGCCGCAGGAGCTCGCGGTCCCGGGCGCCGGGGCGCTGCTGCACGGCCGCGGCATCAACCTCAAGGCGTTCGACCTGAAGCTCGACTTCGCGGGCTCGCACGGCACGATGCGCAACGTCGCCGGTGGACCGCCGGAGGACATGGGCCTGTCCGTGCTCCCGACCTCGGACGGCGGGCTGCTGCTCGGTTTCGAGGTCGACGCGCGCACCCACGACCAGGCCGCCGTCGACGCCAAGCTGACCGCGTTGCGCTGCCTGATCACCGCGCTGACCGAACCCGACGGCCCGGCGGTCGCCGGTGCCGACCTGGTGCCGCCGGGGGAGCGAGACACGCTCCTCGAAGCGTGGACGACGCCCGCGCCTGACGCCGAACTCCTTGGCGTACCTGAACTTCTCGACCGCCTGGATCCCGAGCAGACCGCCCTGGTCTTCGGTGACCAACGGCTGACCGCGGGCGAACTCGTCACGCGGGTGCACCGCCTCGCCCGGGTCTTGCGTTCCCGTGGTGTCGGGACCGACGACGTCGTCGCGCTGGCCCTGCCGCGATCCGCGGATCTCGTCGTCGCCCTGCTGGCGGTGCTCGACGCCGGGGCCGCCTTCCTGCCGCTGGATCTCACCCATCCCGTCGAACGGCTGCGGGAACTCGCCGCCGAAGCCGGCGCGGTGCTCACTGTGACCCACGACCCGGAACTCGTGCCGGGGCGCCAGTTGATGCTCGGCGAGACAGATCTGTCCACACAGGACTCCTCGCCTCTGGACATTCGCCGCCATCCGGAAGATCTCGCGTACGTCATCTTCACCTCCGGTTCGACCGGCCGCCCCAAGGGCGTGCTGGGCCGGGTCGGCGGACTGGCGACGCTGCTGCGCCACCACCGCGCGACGACGGTCGCCGAGATCGAACGTGCCGCGGGCAGGCGGCTGCGGGTGGCACACACCTACTCGTTCGCCTTCGACTCCGCGCTCGACCAGCTGATGTGGCTGCTGTTCGGGCACGAACTCCATGTCTACGGCACCGACGTCGCGCGGGACGCCGACGAACTGCTCGCCGCGTTCGCCCGCGACCGGATCGACGTCGTCGACACCACGCCGTCGATGGCCGCGCCGCTCGTCGACGCCGGACTGCTCGACGGCCCGCACCCACCCGCGCTGCTCGTCCTCGGCGGCGAGGCGACTCCGCCCGCGCTGTGGCGCAAGGTCGCGGAGTCGGGTGTCCGCGCGCGCAACATGTACGGCCCGACCGAGGCCACTGTGGACGGTGCCGGATCCTGGCTGGACGACGGGGAACCGACCATCGGCGCCGCGGTGCCGGGTACCGCGGTCCGGGTGCTCGACGCCGCGTTGCGTCCGGCGCCCGCGGGAACGCCGGGTGAGCTGTATCTCGCGGGGCCGCATCTGGCGCGCGGCTATCTGGGACGCCCCGGCGCGACCGCCGAACGGTTCGTCGCCGACCCGTTCGGCGCGCCCGGTGACCGGATGTACCGCACCGGCGACCTGGCCCGCTGGGTGCCCGGCCGCGGCCTGGAGTACCTGGGCCGCCGCGACGGTCAGGTGAAGGTGCGTGGCCACCGTGTCGAACTCGGCGAGGTCGAGGCCGCCTTGGCCGCCGTTCCCGGAGTGCGGGCGGCCGCCGCCGCGGTGCGCGGGCCCCGGCTCGTCGGCTACGTCGTCGGCGAGGCCGTCCCGGATGAGGTCCGCACGGAACTCGCCGGCCGGGTGCCCGAGCATCTCGTGCCGGCCGTGGTCGTCGTCCTCGACACGCTTCCGCTGACCTCCAACGGAAAGATCGACCGGGCCGCCTTGCCCGCACCGCGCGCGGCGGCCGGTCGGACCGCCGCCACCGAACGCGAACGGCTGCTGTGCGCGACCATCGCCGAGGTGATCGGCGTCGAGGAGGTCGCCGTCGACGACGACTTCTTCGCACTGGGCGGCGACAGCATCACCGCGATCAGCGTCAGCAGCAGACTGCGCGCGCACGGCCTCGACCTGCGGCCGCGTGACCTGCTCGCCCGCCGCAGCTTCGAGGCGCTGGCCGCGGCGAGCGCGGAGATCGGCGGCCCGGCCGCACCGCCGGACGAGCCCATCGGAGAGGTACCCGCCCCGCCGATTGTCCGCGCCCTGCTCGACCCGCATCCGGACGTCGCGACGGTCGCCGGGTACATGCAATGGACCGCGCTCCGGCTCGACGAGGACCTTCCTCCCGCCCTGCTGACCGAAGGCGTCCAAACGCTCCTGGACCATCACGACGTCCTCCGTCTGCAAGTAGATGACGAATTGCGGGTCCGGGAACGCGGCGCGGTGAGGGCGTCCGACGTGATCGTCGAGACGACCGGGGAACCCGCCGAGGTCGCGGCGGAACTCGCGGAGTCCCTGGATCTCCGGGCCGGGGTGCTCAAGGTCGCGCTGCTGCCCGACCACCTCGTCGTCGTGCTCCATCATCTGGCGATCGACGGTGTCTCCTGGCGGGTTCTCCTGCCGGATCTGCGCGCCGCGTGCGCCGGTGAGCAGCTCGAACCGGTCGGGACCTCCTGGCGGCGGCACGCGCTTCTCCTTGCCGAGCAAGGAACATCCGGGGTTCGGCGCGGCGAGCTCGACCATTGGCGGGACGCGCTCGACGGTCCGCGTCTTGGTCACCGGCCGCTCGACCGGTCCGCCGACACGGTCGCGACCGCACGGCGGTCGGTCACCCTCGCCACCCCCGAGCAGACCGACGCGGTGCTCAACGGCTTGCCTGCCGCCTACCGCGCCGGACCCGACGACGTCCTGCTCGCCGCGCTCGTGCTCGCCCTGCGGTCATGGCGGGACGCCCCGGTCGAGGCCGAAACCGTGTCCGTCGAAGGACACGGCCGGGATCAAGACGGCCTGGACCTTTCGCGCACCGTCGGCTGGTTCACCGCCGAACATCCGTTGCGGGTGCCCGCCACCGCGGTGGCGGCGACCGCGGACTTCGACAGCGCGCTCACCGGCGGAGAGGCGGCGGGAAAGCTGCTGCGGGCCGCCAAGGAGGCCAAACGCGCCGTTCCGGACCATGGCGTCGGCTTCGGCGTCCTGCGGTATCTCGACCCGCTGACCCGGGACGGACTCGCCGTCGTCCCACCGCCGGACGTCGTCCTGAACTACCTCGGCCGCTTCGCCGCTCTGCCCGGCACCGGCTGGCGGTTGCCCGAAGAGGATCCGTTCGCGGTCACCGAACCGGCGGGCAAGTCGCTGGACCAAGTGCTGGCGCTGAACTGCTTCGTCCGTGAGGACGGCCGTCCCCGGCTCGCCGTGGAATGGACCGCGGCAGGCAAGGTACTGCCTGAGGAAACCGTTGCGGCACTCCAGGAATCGTGGTCCCGGGCGCTGGACGCCCTGGCCGCGCACGCGGCACGGATCGGGCCGGACGGAGGCGGGCTCACGCCGTCGGACCTGCCGTTGGTCGGCCTCGGCCAGGCCGACATCGACGCGCTCGAACGCCGGGGCCGGGTCGAGGACGTGCTGCCCGCGACCCCGTTGCAGACCGGGCTTTCGTTCCACACCCTGGCGCGCGGCACCGAGGACACCGACGTCTACGTGGTACAGGCCGTCACTCTGCTCAGCGGCGCGCTGAACGCCGACCGCATGCGGGAGGCCGCGGCGGAGGTGCTGCGGCGGCATCCCGCGTTGCGGGTCCACCTGCACACCACCGACGCGGGCGAGGTCGTCCAGGTGGTGCCCGCCGCGGTCACACTGGACTGGCGGCAGGCAAGCGTGTCACCGGAGCAGGTCGCGGAGGAGTGCCGCGCCGAACTCGCCCGTCCCTTCGATCCGGCGACCCCACCGCTGATCCGGTTCCTGCTGCTGACCCTCGGCCCGGACGAGCACCGCCTGGTGCTCACGAATCACCACGCGCTGCTCGACGGCTGGTCGATGCCGCTGGTCGGCCGCACGCTGCTGGCCACCTACGCCGAACTCGGCGGCGGCCCGGCGGCCCCGGTCGCGCCCCCACTTGCGGAGTACCACCGCGTGCTCGCCGAGCGTGACCCGGACGTGGCGCTGGAGGCGTGGCGCAAGGCGCTCGCCGGACTCGACGAAGGAACGCGGCTCGCCCCGGCGAGCGTCGAGTCCACTGTGGAGCGTCCGGAACGCGTCACCGTGGAGCTGGGCGGGGAGTTCAGCGACCGGCTGCGCGCCTTCGCCCGCGAACGCGGGATCACCCCGACGACGGTGTTCCAAACCGCGTGGGGAGTGCTGCTCGCCAGGCTGACCGGCCGCCGCGACGTGGTCTTCGGCTGCCCGGTCTCCGGCCGCCCGGCCGACGTCCCCGGCGTCGAGCGCATGATCGGCCAGCTCGGCAGCACGATCCCGGTGCGGGTGCGCTTCGACGCCGCCGACACCGCGGTCACCGTCCTGGAGCGGGTGCACACCGAAAGCGTCCGGCTCACCGATCACCACCACGCCGGGCTGCCGGATATCCAGCGCGCGGCGGGCGTGGGCGACCTGTTCGACACGATGCTGGTGATGGAGAACTTCCCGCTCTCCAGCCGCGTCCGCACCACGTTGGCCCCCGGCCTCGACCTCGTCGGCGTCGACATCACCGACGCCACGCACTACCCGCTCACGGTGATCGTGCTGCCCGGCGACGAGTTCACCGTCGGCCTCGGCTACCAGCCCCAGGCCTTCACCCGCGAGGAGGCCGTGTCCTACGGCCGCTGGCTGCGCGCCGTGCTGCACGAGATCGTGACCGATCCCGCCCGCCCGGTCTCCCGGCTGCGCGCGCTCGACGCCGAGGAAGAACGCGCGATGCTGCGTCTCGGCGAAGGACCGGAACCGAAGCGCGAACGCGGCGGCATGCTGGAGGAGTTCGGCCGCTGGGTCCGAACGACTCCGGATGCCGAAGCCGTCGTGTGCCGGGACCGGAGCCTGACCTACGCCGAACTGGACCGCCGCGCCAACCGGCTCGCGAACACCCTGATCGACGCCGGAGTGAAGCCCCAGGACCCGGTCGCGGTCCTGTTGCGCCGCGACGTCGACCTCGTGGTCGCGTTGTTCGGCGTGATCAAGGCGGGCGCGGTGCACGTCCCGATGGACCCGGACTATCCGGCCGACCGGCTGGCGTACATGCTCGGTGACATCGAGCCCGCCGCCGTGGTGTCCACTTCGGACGTCGACGGCCTTCCGGTGATCGACCCGGCGAAACTGTCCACTGTGGATACGGACCCGGCCGTGCCGTCGTGTGCGGACGCGATCGCCTATGTCATCTACACCTCCGGCACCACCGGGAAACCGAAGGGTGTGGCGGTGCCGCATCGCGGCGTCCCGAGCCTGATCGCGCTGCAGGAGGACGTCGTCGGCATCGGGACCGCCGAGCGGTACCTGCATTTCGCCTCGACGAGTTTCGACGTCGCCTTCTGGCAGTTCATGCTGCCGCTGCTGTCCGGTGGCACGTCGGTGATCGCGCCGGAGGAGGTGCGGACCTCCGGCGACGATCTGCTGGCCTACGCCGCCGGACACCGCGTCACCGGGCTCAACCTGCTGCCCTCGTTCCTCTCCGCGATGCCCGACGACGCGACCGTCGACCCGGACGTGTTCTTCGTCGTCGGTGCCGAACGGCTCGATCCGGAGCTGGCCCGGCGCTGGGGGAACCGGCGAGCGCTGTTCAACGCGTACGGCCCGACCGAGGTCACCATCAACTCGGTCACCTGGCACTACGACCCGGCCGACCCCGGCCCGCTCCCGATCGGCCGCCCGGATCCGGAGGTCCGCGCGTACGTGCTCGACGGCGGGCTGTTGCCGGTCGGGACGAACGTCACCGGTGAGCTGTACCTGGCCGGGCCGAAGCTCGCGCAGGGCTATGTCGGCCGGGCGGCGCTGACCGCCGAACGGTTCGTCGCCGACCCGTTCGGTCCGCCGGGGGAGCGGATGTACCGCACCGGCGACCTGGTCCGGTGGCGGCCGGACGGGCAGATCGTGTTCCTCGGCCGCGCCGACCACCAGGTCAAGCTGCGCGGGTTCCGGATCGAACTAGGCGAGATCGAGACCGCGCTGACCGCGCACGACGACGTGCGCGCCGCCGCCGTGATCGTCCGCGAGGACCGGCTTGTCGCCTACGTCGTCCCCGTCGACGGCGCCGAACCGGACCCGGCCGCGCTGCGCGAGTACCTCACCGCGGAGCTGCCCGCGTACATGGTGCCGACCGCGTTCGTCGCGCTGGAACGGCTTCCGCTCGGACCGAGCGGCAAGCTGGACCGTGCCGCGCTGCCCGCGCCGGAAGCCCGCTCGGGCGGCGGCCGGGAACCCGCCACCCCGGCGGAAGCCGTGCTGCTGCGGGTAGTCCGCGAGCTGCTCGGACCCGGCGTCGCACTGGACGACGGGTTTCTGGACGCGGGCGGCGACAGCATCGCGTCGCTACGGGTCGTCTCCCGCGCTCGGCGCGAAGGACTGCACCTGACCGCGCGCGACGTGCTCGAAGGCGGCACGGTCGCCGGGATCGCCGCGCGCTGCGGCGAACCCGAACAAGCTGAGGAAGCCCACGCCGTGGGCGACGCGCCGCTCACGCCGATCATGCGTGATCTGCTGCAGCGCGCGGGAAAGGCGGCCGACGGGTTCTGCCAGTGGGTCGAGGTCTGCGTGCCTTCGGCGCACGACGTTCCTCGCTGGCACTCGGTGCTCGACGCCGTTCTCGCCCGTCACGACGTCCTGCGCGCACATCTCGTCGAGGACGCGCTCCGCGTTCCGGACGTCGGCGCCGTGACCGGTGCCGACGTGCTCACCGCCGTCCGCGTGTCCGGCGATCCGCGTGCGGCGCTGGACGCACAGGTCGAACAAATCGTGGCACGGATGGACCCGCGTACCGGCCCGCTGGTGCGGGCGGTGCTGGCCGACGTTGGCGACCGTTCCGGACGCTTGCTGCTGGTGGCGCACCACCTAGTCGCCGACGCGGTGACCTGGCGTGTCCTTCTCGACGACGTCGAACAGGCCTTCCACGGCAAGGCCCTGCGCCGGCGCGGACAGTCGTTCCTGGGCTGGGCGCGGTCGCTGCACGCGGCCGCCCCGCATCGAGAGGACGAATTGCCGTACTGGCGGGGGATCGCCGCCGCACCGGAGACCACGCTCGGCCGCACTCGGCTCGATCCGGCGCGGGACACCGTGGCGACCGCGCGGCACCACCGGCTCGACGTGGGCGAAGACACGACCCGCGCCGTGCTGACCGCGCTGCCCACCGCCTATCGCACCGGCCCGGACACCGTGCTGCTGACCGCGCTCTCCCGCGCCGTCGCCGCCTGGCGCGGGACCGCCGCCGATCTGGTCGTCGCCGTCGAAAGCCACGGAAGGCCGGGACACACCCCGGACTTCACGGGCACGGTCGATCTGGCGCAGACCGCCGGCTGGTTCACCGCCGTGCATCCGGCACGGATCACCCCGCCGTCGGGGCCACTGCCGGACGCGCTGCGCGCGGTGCGCGACCATCTGCGCGCGGCCGGCGATGGCCTCGGGCACGGAATCCTCGGTGTCGACGGCCCGCGGCCCGAGATCGCCTGGAACTATCTCGGCCGATTCCCCGAGGCGCCGGTCGAGGAGGCCCTGTGGCAGCGCCCGCCGGACGCCGACCCCCTCGGCTCGGGCGGCGGCGCGGAGATGCCGCTGCCGTACGCGCTGACGGTGAACGCGATGGTTCCTGACGGCGGCACGCTCGGTGTCCGCTTCACGTGGCCGTCAGCGTTGTTCACCGAAGACGAGATCGTCGTGCTTGGCGAGCATTTCCGCCGCGAGCTGGACGCACTCGCCGCCGACGTGCCGGGGCCCGGCGAGATCATGCCGCTGACTCCGTTGCAGGAGGTGATCCTGCGCGAGTCCCGGGCGGCGGACGAAGATCCGTATCCGGTGCAGGCCGCCTTCACGCTGTCCGGTGACCTCGACGTCGAGGCGCTGCGGTCGGCGGCGGACGCGCTGGTGCGGCGGCAACCGAACCTGGGCGCGGTGTTCCCGGCGTCGCACGAGGTCCAGGTGATCCCCGCGGAGCCGCTGGCCGGCTTCCGGGTCCGCGAAGTGTCCGATGTGGACACCGCGTTGGACGAGGAGCTGGCGGAGCCGTTCGACCTGGCCCATGGCCCGTTGTGGCGGGTCACCGTGCTGCGCCACGGGCCCGGCCGTCAGACTCTCGCGCTGACCAGTCACCATCTGCTGTCCGACGGTTGGTCCGCGCCGCGTATCCTCGGCGAGCTGTTCGCGCTGTACGCGGGAAAGCCGCTGCCGGAGCCGGTGCCGCCGACCCGGTACACCCGCCTGCTCGCCGCGGCCGATCACTCGGCCGACGTCCGGGCCTGGCGGGCGGAACTCGCCGGCCTGCCCGAAGGCGACCACCTGCCGCGTACCGGCGGCTCGGCCGAACCCGCACTGTTCACTGTGGACAGTGCACTGGTCGCGGAACTGACCAGGCTGGGTGCGGCACGCGGGCTGACCGTCAACACCCTGCTGCAGGGTGCGTGGGCGGCCGTGCTCGCGAGCCACGCCGGACGCCACGACGTCAGCTTCGGGGTGATGACCTCGAACCGGACGTCCGATGTGGACGGTGTCGAGGACATCATCGGCCTGCTGGCGAACAGCGTCCCGGTCCGCGCCCGGTTCACCGGGACGGTCGCCGAGACGCTCGCCGACCTGCAGGCACGGCAGCAGGCGATGGCCGGGCATCACCGGATCGGCCTGCCGGAGCTCGCGTCGCTGGCCGGCCGCGAGCGGCTGTTCGACAGCCTGCTCGTGTTCGAGAACTACCCGGTGGACCCGGCGAAGCTGCGTGAACCCGCGCCCGGCCTGACCGTCACCGGGACGAGGTTCCGGGAACGCACGCACCACCCGGTGAGCGTCACCGTCGTCCCCGGCGAGCATGGCTGGGAAGGCGTTCTGTACGCGAGGGAGACCGACGCCCGGTCGCTCGCCGACGACCTGGCCGGGTTCCTGCGAAAGCTGCCGTCGTGGCTCGACGGCGACGTCGCCGGGTTCGTGGGGGAGCGGTGACCGCGCGCCCGATCGACTCCGCGCTGTGGCGCACGGCCGCCGTGCTGGTCCTTGGCACGTTCATGGCGACGTTGGACAGCACGATCGTCTCGGTCGGTGTCGACACCCTCGCCGACGAGTTCGGCGCGCCGGTCACCGGCGTCCAATGGGTGACGACGGCGTACCTGCTGGCCGTGGTCACGGCGGTGCCGGCGTCGGGCTGGCTCGCCGACCGCTTCGGCGGACGGCGTGTCTGGCTCACCGCCGTCGTCGTGTTCCTGCTGGCGTCGCTGCTGTGCGCGCTGGCGCCGACCTTGCCCGCGCTCATCGCCTTCAGGGTCTTGCAAGGGCTCGCGGGCGGCCTGCTGCCGCCGACCGGCCAGGCGCTCCTGGCACGAGCGGCGGGACCGGACCGGATCGGGCGCGTGATCAGCGTCGTCGGCCTCGTACCGCTGCTGTCGCCGGTACTCGGCCCGATGGCGAGCGGCACGATTCTCGCGGTCGCGGACTGGCCGTGGCTGTTCTACGTCAACCTTCCGGTCGGTGTGGTGGCGGTGATCCTGGCCCGGCGCTGGGTTCCGGCGAGTGAACCCGGCGGCAAGGGCGACCGCTTCGATTTCCGGGGCGCGCTGCTGCTTTCGCCGGGGCTCGCCGTCCTGGTCTTCGGGCTCACCTGGTTCGAGCGGGGGACGCCGGTGGTCGCCGGGATCGCGGTCGCCGTGGGTGTCGTGATGCTCGCTGCGTTCGTGCGGCACGGTCTGCGCGCCGAAGCGCCCCTGCTGGATCCACGCTTGTTCACGCGGCCGCCGTTCGGGGTCGCCGCGCTGGCGCTGGTCCTGCTCGGCGCGTCGGTGTTCGGCACGATGTTCCTGCTCCCGCTCTACCTCCAGCGCGGCCCCGGACTGTCCACTTGGGACACCGGACTGCTGCTGGTGCCCCAGGGCATCGGCGCGGCGGCCGGTTCCGTACTGGTGAACCGCCTGGTCGACCGGATCTCGCCGCGCACACTGGTGCTGAGCGGGATCGGGCTGGTCGCTCTCGGCACCGCGCCCTTCACCCAGCTCGGCCCGGGCCTTCCGGACTGGGTCATCGTGCTTTCCTTGCTGCTGCGTGGTTTCGGTGCGGCGATGATCGGCGCGCCGGTGATGACGATCGTCTACCGCCGGGTCGAACCCGCCCGGCTGCCCCGCGCCGCCGGGGCGCTGAACCTGCTCAACACGCTCGGCGGCTCGATCGGCACCGCGGTGCTGGCCGTGGTGCTGCAGGCGCGGCTGGCCGCCCGCGGCCCGGACGTCGCCGCGGCTTTCGCCGACGCCTTCTGGTGTGTTCTCGGCCTCGCCGTCGTGGCGGTGGCCGGTGCGACGCGGCTGCCCCGGGCCGGGGCGGCCGCCCCCGACAAGAAGAGAGGTCATGCGGATGCTTGACCAGGACACGCTGCCCAGCCCGGCCGAAGTGGCCACGAGCGGCGTCATGCCGGACGAGATCGTCCGGCATCGCGAAACCGTCGCGAACGTCCTCGCCCGACGCGACTCGCGGCTGCTCGTCGTCGTGGGACCGTGTTCCGTGCACGACACCGACGGCGCGCTCGAGTACGCGCACCGGCTCGCCGAGGCGTCCCGCCGGTTCGCCGACGACCTCGTCGTGGTCCTGCGCGCCTACCTGGAGAAACCGCGGACGATCGCGGGCTGGACCGGGTTGGTGCCCGACCCCACCTTGGACGGCAAGGGCGATCTCGCGTCCGGCGTCCGGATCGGACGGCGGTTCCTCGACGACGCCGCCGCGATCGGGCTCCCGCTCGCGTACGAGTTCGTCGACCCGTTCCTCGCGCCTTATTTCGCGGACGCCATCAGCTGGGGCGCGATCGGCGCGCGGACCGTGGCCAGCCAGCCGCACCGGCACCTGGCGTCCTGGCTGCCGATGCCGATCGGCATGAAGAACTGCGTGTCGGGACGGCTGGACACGGCCGTCGCCGCGGTCCGGGCGGCCGCGCTGCCCCACGTGTTCCCCGGCGCCGCCGCCGACGGGCGCCCGCGGATCCAGCGCAGCGCCGGGAATCCGGACGCGCACCTCGTCCTGCGCGGTGGCCCGAAACCCAACCATCACGCGCACGCCGTCGCGGACGCCCTCGACGCGCTGACCGCCGCGGGGCTGCCGCACCGGCTCGTCGTCGACGCCTCGCACGGCAACAGCGGCAAGGACCACAACCGGCAGCCCGTGGTCGTCGCCGACCTGGCCGACCAGATCTCGGCGGGCAACGACGCGCTGGCCGGGGTGATGATCGAGTCGTACCTCTCCGACGGCAGGCAGGAGGTCGGTTCCGCGCCGCCCCGGCCCGACCTGAGCATCACGGACGCCTGCCTCGGCTGGGAGCGGACCGTTCCGCTGCTGGAGTCCCTCGCCTGTGCGAATGCGGTGCGGCGCATCGCTTCGTAAGTGGTGAGGATGGCTAGATGCCGGCCCGCTGTGCCCGTCTGAAGTACGTGAAGGCCCCTTCGCTTAGGCAAGGAGGTCTTCACGGCCGATCGCGGCTCTGACCCGAATCGCCACTCACGGGCCGAAAGCGCTTCGAGAGTCGCCTTCATCGCCGGCACCAGCTCGTCGCCCGTCTTCTCGAACTGCCGCGAGTTTCGCCAGGCCGTGGAACTCGATGGTGGCGTGGTAGCCGACGGTCGTCGTGCCGTCTTCTTCGGAGATCGTCAGATCGTCGCGGTCCGTGTTCCCAATGTCGCATCAGTGACACTGAGCGTCCCAACGCGACATTGGGGACACCGGACCGATAGCGGACCCGAGAAGGCCCCGTCCCGAGGGAGGGGCCTTCACACGCTGACGGGCTTACTTCTTCCAGATGATCGGGTCGTCCTTGTACCCGTCGCCGTCGTTGAACTCCGCGCCGCCGACCTCGCCGCCATCCCGGATGGCCTGGAGCTCACAGGTCTCGTAGGTCGCGCCGGCGGTCTTGAAGTCCTTCTTCGCCGACTCGGACTGGCAGCTCGGGGTCTCGCCGGTGATGATCACGCCGGTGCTCTTGTTGTTGGGGCCGACCGCGCGCATCCGGACCGTGCTGTAGGTGAGGTCCGTGCCGCCGACGTTCTCCACCGTCATCCGGATGTACACCGGCGTCATGCCCTTGGCCTTCTCGCCGTAGGAGGCGAGGTCTTCCTTCGGGCCGAGCTCGATCGCCTTGACGGTGATCGCGATGGTGCCGGACTTGTCGTTGCCGTACTTGAACGGGACGACGGCGCGCTCGCCGACCTTCAGTTCGGTGCCGGGCGCGGTGGCGTCCGCGTTCGAGACCGGCACCGTGCCGCTGGTCGCGGGCGAGGACGCCGCGGCCGACGTCGGCGCGGGGGACGGTACGGGAGCGGGGCTGCCCTTCTCTTCCTTGCCGCCGCAGGCGGAAAGCAGCAGCACGGCGGCGCAGCCGGTGGCGGACAGGGCGATGCGGTCGAACTTCATGGATCTCCTCGGACTCCCCGCCGAATCCTGCTCCGGCGTTCTCGCCACGCACCGTAGTCGAAGAGGGAGTAAGACAGTGTGGGCCATTCGCACCACGAATGGTCACGAAACGGTTACGCTGTTCGGCCCAATGGGGAGGTGTTCACTTCTTCCAGGTGACGGGGTCGTCTTTGTAACCGTCGCCCTCGACGAACGAAACGCCGCCGACCTCACTGCCGTCCTTGACGCCTTCGGTGTCGCAGGTCTCGTAGGTCGCGCCCGGCGTGGTGAACGTCGCCGGCGCCGTCTCTCCCTTACAGGCCGGGGTGCCGCCGGCCATGATCACCTTGGTGCCCTTGCCGTTCGGGTCCACCGCTCGCACGGACACCGAAGTGTCGGCGAGGTCCGTGCCGCTGACGTTCTCGATCACCATCCGGACGTAGACCGGAAGCGATCCCTCGCCCTTGTCCTTGAACTTGGCCAGATCCTCTTTGGGGCCGATCTCGACCGACTTCACGGTGATCGCGATCGTGCCCGACTTGCCCGCGTCGCTGAACGGGACGACGGCGCGTTCGCCGACCTTGAGTTCGCTGCCGGGAGCCATGGTGCCGTCGGCTCTGACGGTCTTCCCACCCTCCTCGCCACAGCCGGAAAGCAGCAGGGCGGCGGCGCAGCCGGTAGCGATCAGGGCGGATTTCATGGATCTCCTCGGACTCCCGCCGAATCGGTACCGGCGTGCTCGTCACGCACCGTAGCCGCAACCGGGCGTGGCGGCTGTGGGCCGTTCGCACCACGCCCGATCACAAATCGCTTACGCCGATCAGCCCGTCTTGGATCGCCCGCGCGACGAGCGCGGCCTTGGTCGGGGCCTCCCTGCCGATCTGGGCGTACTTGACCCTGATCCGCTCGAGATGCGAGTTGACCGTGTTCGGCGAGATCCCCAGCCGATGGGCGACGAAGTCCTTCGACTCGGACTGGAACCACTCGATGAGCACTTCCGTCTCGCGCGCGGACAGGGCGGGACGCCGCTCGGAGCGATCCCCGGCCATCGCGCCCGCCAAGGACGGCGGCGTGTACGACCGGTCGGCCGCCGCCGCGCGCACCGCTTCCAGGATGTGTTCCGCGCCTTCGGACTTGGTGATGTAGCTGAGCGCGCCGAGTTCGAGACACTGCAGGACCGTCTCGTCGTCGGCCCGCATCGAGTAGACGACGACGCGACGGCCCGCCTCGGTGAGCCGCCGCAGATCGCCCATCGCCGGGGTGGTGCTGTTCAAGTGCAGGTCGAGGATGACGACGTCGGCCTCTGCGCCCTCGCCGATCCACGCGGCCCGCACGTCCTCGCCCTCGGCCACGACGGTCACCGGCGGTGTGCCCGACGACAGCCAGTGCACGACCCCGGCCCGTACGGCCGGATGATCGTCGACGACCACCGCGGTCAGTTCGGTCGCGAACGCCATTTCGCCTCCATCCACGATCGTTCTCCCAGTGCGTGCCATTCGACGTCGACGACGCCCGATCCGTTCGCCGTCTGCCCGGGTTCACCGTCCGTGATCGCCGCGACGCGGATCTCGTCGCCGGCGCGCAGGACGCTGACCCTGGCGTGCGTCCGGGCGGCGGCCAGCGCGGTCATCAGCGGACCGGTCAGTTCGCGGCGGACGGAGGTGGGGACGGACGCCGCTTCACCGCTGACCGCCAGCGTCACGGTCAAGCCTCGCCGCTCGGCGAGATCGACGCAGGCCGAGACCTCGTGCAGCAGCGGGTCGGGGACGTCGTCGTTCTCCGCGAACAGCCGCCGCAGTTGCGTGGCGGCGAGCGCGCACCGCTGCCGGACCACGTCGTCACGCGGGTCCAGCGTCCGGTCGGCAAGTCCGGCCAGCAGCGGCAGGGTGGCGCCGAGCTGCCCGGCGAACCGGCTCCGCTGGTCGGCCTCCCGTTCCTCCGCGAGCGCTTTGCGGTGGGCCTGCCGGTCGCGTTCGGCCGAAGCTTCCGCGGCTTCGCCCGCCCGCCGGTTGACGACCCTGATCAGCGCCAGCGTCGCGCCCTGGAAGGCGAGCACGCTGAGCCCGGCGATCACCACACTGCCGATCTCCCCGCGATCGGTGGGCGCGGCGCCGATCTGCCGGACGAAGGTGAGCGCCATCTGGAGGACGAGCGCGGCCATCGCGACCGCGGGGCGGTCCAGGAGCAGCACCAGCAGATGCCAGCCCGCGAGGCCGGACGCCCAGTCCTCGTCGCCGAGGAGCCGGTCCGGAGGCAGGGTCCAGATGGCGACCGCGGAGGCGGCGAGGACCACGGTCGCGCCCGCGAGCGCGACCGGCCAGGGGACCGGCTTCCAGCGCAGCACCCACCACGCCGCGACGACGAGCACGACGGCGAGCGCGGCGAACGCGATCCGGCCGGGGGTGTCGTCCAGCCGGGTCAGGCTGAGCCCGAGCTGGATCGCCGCCGTCGCGAGCAGTACCGCGATCCGGCAGCCGCCGAGCACCCGGTCCGCGGTCTCATTCATGCGGCCACACCAGTTCCACCGTGGTCCCCGCACCCGGCGCGGAGGTCACCTCTGCCCGGCCGCCCGCCGCGGCCATGCGTTCGACGAGCGAGCCACGGACACCTCGCCGCTGGGCCGGGGTCTTCGCCGGATCGAAACCGCGGCCTTCGTCCCGGATGGTCACGCGCACCCCGTCTTCCACCGTCAGGCGGGCTTCGCCGACACCCGAGTGGCGGTCGACGTTCATCAGCGCCTCGCGCACGGCGCGGACCATCGCGAGCGCCGCCGACGCCGGGATCGGCGCGACCGGAGACCAGCGCGTCTCGACCTTCACCGGACTCTGCGCGAGCACGCCGCGCAACGAGGTCTCGAGGTCGACGACACTGCCGGGCCCGGATTCGCCGGTGAGGATCGCGAGATCGCGGCGGGCGTATCCGGCGACCTCGGACGGCTCCGTCGTTTCGCCGCGCTGGGCCACCGTGAGAAAGGTGGCCGCGGCCGTGTCGTGCAGGACGGCCAGATACTCACGTTCCTGCAGTCGTCGTTGCACGGCAAGGGATTCCTCCCGGGTCAGCCGGGCACGGCGCTCGCGCAGATCGTCGATCCGGCGCGTCGTCCGCGACAGCAGGAGGAAGGCGACCCTGGCGAGGGTGGCCTCGATCAGCACCCGCGCCACCACCGACAAACCGTCCTCGGCGCCGAGAGGCACCACCTCGATCGCCAGCAGGCAGGCGATGGCGGGCACGGTGACCTTCGGCGGCCATTCCCATTGGAGGGTGATCGCGGTGATGGTGAGGACGTTGAGCGCCCACTGGTTCAGCTCGGCCGCTTCGGGCGCGGTCAGGAACTGGGTGCCGCAGATCGCCGCCGCGCGCAGCAGCGTCAGCGCGAACGCCACCGGTCTGCCCCGGCCCGTCTTCCCCACGAGCTGCTCGGCCACGGCGGTGACCACGGCCAGCGCGAGCAGACCGAAGGCGAGCGGGAGCGCCCCGGACGGCGTGGCGAGCACCCCGAAAACACTGATCACCAGCAGTCCGGCGCCCCTGGCCGGGCCGGCGAACCGGCCGACCACCCGTGAGAACTCCGCTTCGACGGAGGTCTCACGATCGGACGGCACGGCAGCAGTCAAGCAGACGCCTCGAGCGTGCGCAGGCCCAGTACCCGCCAGGTCAGGGAGTCGTTCCCGCCCTCCGACCACCAGACGAACGGCCCTCGCGCCAGTACGGTGCCGAACTCCGCCGCCAGGTCGGCCGGCCTGCCGGTAGCGGTGTCGTGGAGGACGAGCACGCCGCGGTCGTCGTCGACGAACGCGCCCGCGCGGCTGCCGGTGAGCGTCACCGAGTCCTCGCCACGCAGCGCCGCCGCCGGGGTGATCCCTTGCGCACCTACGCGCCGGCGACCGGGACCGAACCGCATTCGCAACCCGGCAGCACCATTCCGGTCGCCGCGGCCGCCGGAACCGCGAGGGCCGGATGTTTCGGGAGGGCTTTCGCGAAGAATTCCCGCGGCACGAAGACCGCGATCGCGGCGGAAAGGATCACGCCGAAGATGAGGAAAGGAACGGCCTGGAGCACGATCGAAACGAAGACCGTCGTCCAGGTCTGCACCATCGGGGTGCCGAGGACATCGTCGAGCGGACCTCGGAGCAGCAGAACGAGAACGAGAAGGCCCGCGAGCACTTCCACCGAACCGGTGTGCCTGCCCACTCCGGTGCCCGTCATGTGGCGAACCTCCCATCGTCCGGCCAGACTCCAAGGATTCCGTGTTCCACCTGGAATTCCGTTGTCTGGACAACGCTGGACGGCCACGAATGGGTGTGGGTTACCCGCCTCGCCCGGTCGGGGGTATTTCCGCATTCCGATTGTGTTCGGACGGCCGATGGGCACAAGAATCGCCGCATGCGTGCAAGGCGGTTCGCCTCTCTTTCTGCCGGTGCCGCCGCCGCGGTGTGCGTGGCGGCGCTCGTGGTCGCCGACGGCGCGGTCGCCGCCCCGTTGCCGGGCGGCCTGGGACCGTGCGTCGGACCGGCCTGTCCCGATGTGTACCCACCGGTGAACAACAAGGACTACGCGGGCCGGGACAACGGCATCAACGTCTATGTCGGCGGCGAATTCCAGGTACGGGAAGCCGCCGCGGAAGCCGAAGGGCGCGTCGTCGTCCTCGGTGATTTCGACATGGCGAAACGAGCGGGCGCGTCCTCCATCTACAACGTGGGCATCGCCGGTGTCGGATCGCGGGTCCCGCCACCGGACGGCGCCGACTTCCTGACCACCGGCGGGAACGTCAGTGTCGCGGCGGCGCAGCGGCTGCTCGCCGACGGCGGTGTCGTCCGGCACGCGGGAACCGTCACCGGGACGGTGATCGGCAAGCTCGAAAAGGACCCCGACGCGGCGAAACCCTATGTGGGCCTGCGCGAGGATCTTCGAGTGGCGAGCAAGTGCTACGCACGGGAAGGCACCACGCCGCGTCCGGCCACGGGCACGGCGGTCAACCAGGGATACCGCACCCTGTTCACCGGGGACGGGAAATCCGCGCTGCAGGTGTTCACCGTGGACTTCGACCTGACCGGTGCCACCGGCGGCATGCAGGGGATCGAATTCGAAGGCATCCCGGCTGGGGCGACGGTCCTGGTCAACATGGTGGGAGCCGCCCGGACGATCAACACCTACACCGGCGACCTCGACGACCGGGATCCGCTGAACAAGCTGCGCGAGCGGCTGCTGTGGAACTTTCCGGACGCCACCGCGGTGAAGATCGCCGGAGGCGCCCAGTTCCAGGGGAGTGTGCTGATCGGTGAGCCGGGGAGCACCGCGACCGTCACCGCCTCGGGGATGAACGGCCGTTTCTTCACCACGGGCTCGCTGGTGCACACCTCCGAGGCGTCCGGCGGGGGCGGGCAGGAGTTCCACGCCTACCCGTTCAACGGTGACCTGCCTGAATGCGGCAGCGCGCCGACCACGACGCCGAGCAGCTCTTCGTCTTCGGCCTCGTCGTCGAGCTCCACTACGACGAGCAGCAGCTCGACCACGACCAGCCCGACTTCGGCCACTTCCACGTCGGTCACATCGACGTCGACGGCGCCCACCTCGACCACGACCACGTCGTCGAGTCAGCCGAGCACCAGCTCGACATCGAGCAGTTCCTCCAGCAGCGCGACGTCATCGAGCCGGACGAGCAGCAGCTCCCCGCCGTCGTCGAGCTCTAGCAGCACCGCGCCGACCGCCACCACCACCAGGACTTCGACCACGACCACGACCCCGGGACCTGGGGTCACGGCGACCACCACGCCCGGGCAGCCGGGCGGGACCGCGCCGGGTGGCGGGCCGTCCGACAGCGGTCCGCTGGCCTCGACCGGCAGCGACGTCCGGGGGTTGCTCGTCGCAGGCCTGTTCCTGCTGCTCGCCGGTGGCGCGCTGGTGGCGCTCACGATCCGGTCGAGGCGCCGCGAGTCCTAGACGCCCTCACTGGGAGGCCCTTTGTGGACAGTTAGCCGTCGTGCAGTCGGGGGTGCGGAGACCGCCACCAGGACTTGCAGGACACCGCCTAAGCGAGCGCGGTGTCGATGACGTCGCGGCGGTCCGCCAGCAGGGCCTCCGCGGCGGTCCGGCCCGTCGCGGCCAGGTACGCGTCGACGAGCCGGTTGCCGACCGCGTACCCGGCACCGGTCGGCAGGCCGACGGGAGTGGCGCCGTAGCGGGTGGCGGTCTCGTCGCCGTGCACCCACGCCGTGAAGTTCCGCATGCCGGTGATCTCCAGCCCGGACACGACCTTCGCGAACACGGCGTCGTCGTGCAGATGCGGCACACCGATGCGGGCGTAGCCTAGTTCGTCGCCGTACAACTGGCGGGCGAACGCGTCGGCCAGGCCCTCGGACACGATCTGCTCGCCGACGGTGACCGTCGCCGGGTCCCAGATCACCCCGCCGGGGCTGTAGCGCAGGTTGTGGTTCAGCTCGTGGACCGCGGTGGCCTCCAGCCGCGCCAGATTCTCCGGATACGGCCAGAAGTTGAGGAGGATGTAGCCGGACACGCTCCCGTTCGCCGTCATCCCCAGGTTCGGGCCCAGGAAATGCTCGTCGCCGGGATCGCCCAGCACGGTGAGGACGGTGATGTCCGGGACGGTCAGCCCGGGTGTCGCGGCGAGCTGTGTGGCGACGGCATCGTCGAGAGCCCGCTGGATCCGGTTCCAGGCGTCCGCTTCGTGGAGGGCTTCGAGCGCTTCCAGGCAACGTTCCTCGTCGCGGTCGAGCGGGAATCCGGAACTCATCGCGTGCATCGCTACAAGGTCCACCTCGCCGGGGAAGTAGCGGTACATGCCGGCGGCGGGTTCGACCATCGCCCTGAGCATCGCGGCGCGGTCCGCCCGCGGCGCGCGGAGGATCGCTCGCATCGCGGGGTAGGAGTCGAGAACGGTGATCGTCATGGGAACGACGGTAAAGGCTCCAGTGGGTGGAGACTCAAGTCTTCGTGAGTGGTTTCGGGGCTGGGTCGGGGACAGGGGGATGGTGTGTCGCGAAAGAGGTTTTCGCGACTCGGTCGCCTCGGCCCGCTCATCTGGCGAGAAACCGGCCCGATTGGTGGACCCTGAGGCCGGACCCGGGAGAATCCCGGATGCCTCGGCGGCCGCCCGCTTCTAGCGTCGTGATCATGATCCGACGGATACTCCTGGCGGTGCTCGCCGGCGCGGCGGTCCTGCTCGTGCCCTGGACCGTCTACCTCGCGCACACCTTGCCCGACCGGTACGACACCGGGCAGTGGCGTGCGGCGTGGGTCGGATTCGACGTCGCTCTTCTGCTCTGCTTCGCGGCCGGTGCGTGGCTGGGGATGCGTCGTCGCCGGGCGGCCGTGCCGCTGCTGTCGGCCACGGCCGCGCTGTTGTGCTGCGACGCGTGGTTCGACGTCATGCTCGGCTGGACGTCGGCCGAACGGTGGACCAGCGTCGCTCTGGCCGTCTTCGTCGAGATCCCGGTCGCCGTGGTGCTGGCTTTCGCCGCGCGGACGCTGTTGAGCGACGCGCTGCCGCGGCGATCGGTCACCTTGCGGGATATCGAGATGCGGGAGGATCCGCGGTATCACTGGGTGACGCGAGGGCTTCCTGGCGACACGGAGGGGGTCGCGCGCCGGGCGGGACTGGAGCGTGCCGAAGTCGCCGAATGCCTGAACACTCTGCGGGACAACGGTTTTGTCCGCCGTGACCGGAAAGGGAACTGGATCGCGATCCCGCAGGACCTGCGTGAGCCGAGGCCTGAGGACTACGACGGCGCGGATCGGGAACGGGTCGCGGCGTTCCTCGACGCGAAGTACGCGGACGAGGTGACCTTGCTGTCCTGGGCGGCTGCGCACCGCGACGAGTTCGGCCCGTGGGCGACGGCCCAGCGGACTTCGACGAGGCTGACCGAGGAGGAGTTCCGTGAGCTGGACGCGGAGTACCACGAGCTGATCACGCGGTACTGCCGGGGCCGTCGTCGTCCGGTGGAGGGTGAAAAAGAACTTTCCGTGCGCTTCTACGCCTTCCCGCCGCCCCGGCACGGGTCCGGACCGGCGAGCGGAAGCCAGGCCGCGCCTCTGGGTCCACAAGGGACACCTTGGTGAAGGGTAAGTGTCCGGCTTGAGCGGTTTGCCTGGTTCCGCGATGAGGGGTAAGCCGAAGGTGTTTCGTCGGAGTGGGTGGCAGGGGCGGAGGTCGTGAGCGTTAAGTGTCGTTCTAACGCTCCCTAGCACTCACGACCTCCTGCGAAACCGTACATATCGGCCACTGGGCCGCCGGGCAATGTCCCTTGTGGACAGTTGTGGGGCCCGCCAGGAGGCATCCGTCGCTGCCTCGAGGGTGAAACGCCTAAGGGTGCCGCCAGGCCAGGAACGTCTCCAAAGTGGTCAACCGGTGTTCGCGTACCGCCAGTTCGATCTCCCCGGCCGGCGCGTTCCGGTCGAACAGGTCGAGGATCTTCTGGTGCTCCTGCACGGATTCGTGCGCGCGGCCGGGGACGAAACTGAACGTCGACGTGCGCAGCCCGGCCAGCCGGTTCCAGCCGCGGTGGACCAGATCGAGTACCTGCGGGTTGGGGCAGGTGCCGAACAGGACGCGGTGGAAGTCGCGGTTCAGCGCGGTGAACCGCGACGGCTCGAAGTTGTCCAGGCAGGCGGTCAGTTCCGCGTTCAGTCCCTTGGCCTGGTCAAGCGCCTCGCCAGGCAGGGACGGCGCCGCCAGCGCGGCGGCGTAGCCCTCGACCAGCGCGAGCGTCTGCATGGTGTGCTGGTAGTCGCTCTCGTCGGCCATCGCGACCTGCGCGCCGATGTTGTGCTCGTAGGTCACCAGTCCCTCGGCCTCCAGCCGCCGGACCGCCTCGCGCACGGGTACGGTGCTGACGCCGAGTTCCTGGGCGATCTGCCCGAACACGAGGCGGTAGCCGGGGGAGAAGGTGCCGTCGTCGATCCTCGCCTTGATCCAGTGGTAGGCGATCTGCGACTTGCTCTTCGCGGTCCCGTTGACCGCGTCGCCCGCGGTCACGAGTAGTGCAGCCAGACGGATTTGATCTCGGTGTACGCGTCGATCGCCCACGGCCCCATCTCGCGGCCCCAGCCGGACGCCTTGTAGCCGCCCCAAGGCGCCGCCATGTCGGGGATCGGCGGCATGTTGACGAACACCGCGCCCGCCCGGATGCCGTTGGCGAACCGCTGCGCGACGCCCAGATCGCGAGTCCACACGGTGGCCGCGAGCCCGTATTCGGTGTCGTTCGCCCGGGCGAGCAGTTCGTCCGGATCGTCGTAGGCGGTGACGGCGAGGACCGGGCCGAAGATCTCCTCGCGCATGATCGTCATGTCGTCGGCGACACCGGCGAACAACGTCGGGGAGTAGAAATAGCCGTCGCGGTCGACGGGCTTGCCGCCGGTGACCAGCTCCGCACCCTGCTCGTTCCCGGTCGAGACGAGGAAGTCCACGTGCTCGCGGTGCTTCGCGGACACGAGGGGGCCGAGCTGAGTGGACTCGTCCAGCCCCGGCCCGATCTTGAGACCTTCGAGCCCGGCGGCCAGCTTCGCGACGAACTCCTGTTCGCGTTTGCGGTCCACGAAGAACCGGGTGTACGCGGCACAGACCTGACCGCTGTTCAGCGTCGCGCCCGCGAGGTTGCCCGCGACGGCGGCGTCGATGTCCGCGTCGCCGGAAATGATGCTGGGTGCCTTGCCGCCGAGTTCGAGGGTGAGGCGTTTGAGGTTCGACTCCGCGCTCGCCGCCGTGATCAGTTTCCCGACCGCGGTCGATCCGGTGTAGGACAGGTGGTCGACGTCGTCGTGCCTGCTCAGGAGCGCGCCCACGGCACCGTCACCGGTGACCAGGTTGACCACCCCCGGCGGGAACCCGGCCTCGTGCACGAGCTCCACCAGCCGGATGCTGGTCAGCGGGGTGACCTCGCTGGGCTTGACCACCACGGTGTTGCCGGTGGCCAGTGCGGGCGCGAGCTTCCACACCAGGATCATCAGCGGGAAGTTCCACGGCGTGATCAGCGCGTTCACCCCGACCGGCTCGCGGCGGGTGTAGTGCAGCGTGTCCGGGAAGGACACCGGGTTGGTGGTGCCCTGGATCTTGGTCACCCAGCCCGCGAAGTACCGCAGGTGCTCCGCCGCGCCGGTGACGCTGACCTGGCGCGAGATGCCGATCGGCTGGCCCTGGTCGCGCGTCTCGAGCGCGGCCAGCTCCTCGTGGTGCTCGTCGACCAGCGACGCCAGCTTGAACAGGAGCGCGGCCCGCTGGACCGGCAGCAGCCCGGCCCAGGCGGGGTCGTTCAGTGCCTTCCGTGCGGCACCGACGGCGGCGTCGACGTCGGCGGCCGACGCGGTGCCGACCTCCTCGAGCACCTGGCCGGTGGCCGGATCGTACGTCGGCAGCGACCCGCCTCCCGCGGCGGTCCACTGTCCGTCGATGAACAGGCGTGTGGCCATGGCTGGCTCCCCTCGACCGGTGTGTGATCGAGTATCGAGCGCCACGAGGTCTCCGGTCTTGCCCGCCAGGGCACGCCGATTGTCGGCCAGCGAACCGAATCCGCCGGACGCCGTCGTGCCTTGCGAGGGTGGGGGACATGGACGTCATCGTGGTGGGAGCGGGTTCGGCCGGTTCGGTGGTCGCCAGGAGACTGGCCGATTCCGGGGCCTGGGTCACCCTGCTCGAAGCGGGCGGGCCGGACACCAACCCGGCCATTCACGACCCTTCACGGGCCGGAGAGCTGTGGCACGGCCCGGAGGACTGGGACTACTACACCGTGCCGCAGCCGCACGCGGCGAACCGGCGCCTGCACCTGCCACGCGGCAAGGTCCTCGGCGGGTCGCATTCGCTCAACGCGATGATCTGGGTGCGCGGCGCGCCTGGCGATTACGACGGCTGGGACCTGCCCGGCTGGCGGTGGGACGACGTGCGCCCGGTGTACGAACGGATCGAAAAGGATCTGCTCGACGTCGTGCCGAACGAGCCGCTGCACCCGATCCAGCAGTCCATTGTGGACGCCGCTGGGCAGATCGGCCTGCCGTTCAATCCGGACTACAACGGCGGCGAGCTCGACGGTGTGTCGGTGCAGCGCGTCACCACACGCGACGGCAAACGCCTCAACACCTGGCTCGCCTATGGGCAACCCGCGACGGAACGGATGACCGTCCACACGGGAGCGCTCGTCCACCGGTTGCTCTTCGAGGGGGACAAGGTGACCGGCGTGCTGGCCGAGGTCGACGGCGAACTGCGCAAGGTCTTCGCCGACGAGGTCGTGCTCGCCGCCGGCGCGCTGGCGTCCCCCGCGATCCTGCTGCGCAGTGGGGTCGGCCCGGTCGACGAGCTGGAGGTGCACGGTATCGACGTCGTCGCGGAGCTGCCGGGCGTCGGGAAGAACCTGCACGATCACCTGCTGTCGCCGGTCATCTTCGCGACCGATCGCCGTCAGGTCGATCCGCCCGCGCCCGGCCGCTCGGTCACGCAGACCCACCTGTTCTGGCGCAGCCGCCCCGGTCTGGAAGTGCCCGACACCCAGCCGATCCACTTCAGCGTGCCGATGTACGAGTCGTGGATGACCGGCCCGGAGACCGGGTTCTCGCTGATGGCGGGCATGGTCACGCCGCGCAGCCGGGGCAGCCTCCGCCTTTCGGGGCCGAGCCCGCTCGACGAACCGCTGATCGACCTCGCCGCGCTGGAACATCCGGCCGACTTCGAGAGCCTGGTCGCGTCGGTCGAACAGTGCCGGGAGATCGGCCGCGCGTCCGCGCTGGCCGACGACTGGGGTGCCCGTGAGCTGTATCCGGGGCCGGAGGCCGATGTCCGCGAGTACGTCCGGCGGACCGCGATCACCTACCACCACCAGGTCGGGACCTGCCGGATGGGCACCGACGCGGACTCCGTGGTCGATCCAGAGCTCGCCGTGCACGGGATCAGGGGTCTCCGGATCGCCGACGCGTCGGTGCTGCCGCAGGTGACCACGGGCAACACCAACGCGCCGGCGGTGCTGGTCGGCGAGCAGGCCGCCCGGTTCATGCTCGGCCGATAGTGCGGCGCAACCAGGAGGCCCGGGCGGCGAGCGCGGCCCGGGTCACCTCGCTGTCCGGGGCGATCCGGTCGAAGCCGTGGTACGCGCCCGCCCAGACGTGCAGTTCGGTCGGCACACCCGCCTGCCAGAGCCGCCGCGCGTACTCGACGTCCTCGTCGCGGAAGATCTCGGCCGCGCCGACCTCGATGAAGGCGGGCGGGAGTCCGGCGAGATCGGTCGCGGTCGCCGGAACGGCGTACGGCGAGGTCTGTCCATTGAGGAGGGATCGCCAGCCGAACTCGTTGGCGGCCCGGCCCCATACCCCGCGTTCGGCGAATTCCACCGTGGACGCGGAGTCGTTGCGGCTGTCGATCATCGGGCACAGCAGGAGCTGACCGGCCAGCGCCGGTCCGCCGCGATCCCTGGCCAGCAGGGCGATGCCCGCGCTGAGCCCGCCTCCGGCGCTGCCGCCGCCGACGATCAACCGGCCAGGGTCGAAGCCGAGTTCGTTCGCGTGCTCGACCATCCAGGTCAAGCCCGCGTAGCAGTCTTCGATCGGCGCCGGATGCGGATGTTCGGGGGCGAGCCGGTAGTCCACCGTCACCGCGACGAAGCCGAACTCCTCGACGAGGGCGACCATTCTGGGCAGATCGGCGAACCGGTCGTCCAGCACCATCCCGCCGCCGTGGATGTTGTAGAACCCCGGCGCGTCCCTGGCCTCCCTGGGCTTGACGACCGTGACGACCACGTCGGTGCCGGAGACCCGCCGGTCCTCCCAGACGAGATCCCGGTCGCCGATCGCCTCGGCGCAACTCGGGTTCCCGTCGGCCATCGCCCGCCGGATCTCCGCCAGCGATTCGGCGCCCAGTGGCGGCCCGGAGGGCAGCCCGGTCAGGGCTTCGGCGAGTTCGGGGTCGAAAGCGGTCACGGTCCCTCCGGATCGACGACGCCCTGGTCGGCCCAGTACGGCTCGACGAGTTCGCGGAGCTGTTCCGCGCCCACGCGCTCGACGAGGTCGACGGCGCCCAGGTTGTCCTCGAGCTGCCGTGTGCTCGTCGCACCGAAGAGCGTGGTCGTGTTGGCCGGGTGCGTGAGGGTGAACGCGAGGCACAGCTGAGCGGGTGTCGCGTCCAATCCGGCCGCGATCTTCGCCAGTTCCGGGGCGGAGGCGGCGATGCGTTCGCGGATGTCGCCGGGGTCGCGGCCGACCTGGCGCGCGCCGCTGTTCTTGCCGAGCAGGATCCCGCCCTCGAAGATGTCCGACGACTGGAGTGTCACCCCGAGTTCGCCGAAGACCTTCTCGAAGGGCGCACCGTCCGGAATGGACCGTCGCGCGACGCTGTACTTCAGCTGCGCGATCGCGGGCCCGGGCACGTTCTCGGCCGCGGCGAAATCGTGCAGGGCCCGGATCGTGCCGGCGGACCAATTGTTGACGCCCCACTGCCGGATGAGCCCAGCCTCGCGGAGTTCGTTCAGATCGAGCACCAGCCGGTGCAGGTCGGTGTCGTCGTTCCGGAGATCGCCGAGCACCACAAGATCGGCGTGGTCGACGCCCGCGCGGAAGAGCGCGTTGTCCAGCTGGCCGCGGAGATCGTGCTCCGGATACCCCTCCAGCCAGAGCTTGGCCGAGAACAGGTAGTCCTCGCGACGCAGCCCGGCCGCGCGGACCATCGCGGAGAACAGCACGTCGGTGAAGACCGGTGCGGCGCCGGGGAAACCGTAGACACCGACGTCGAAGAGCGTGATACCGGAATCGACCGCCGTGCGGACGAGGTCCACCGCCTCACGGAAGTCCATCCGGTCGTAGGTGTGCCACGAGCCGAGCGAAAGCACGCCGGTGAGCGGCCCGTCGCGGCCGATCCGGCGCTGGGGGATGATCATGGACTCTCCTAGGGGAGGCGGGGATCGATGACTGCTTTGAGTTCGCCGAGCCGGGCCATCGACTCGACGCTCCGCGAAGCTTGGGAAAGACCGACGGGCGCGCTGAAGAGTTCGTCCCACGGCAGCCGGTCGGCGAACGTGCGGAAGAAGTCCACCGAACGGTGGTAGTCGGCGATGTCGCCGTTGAGCGAGCCGACGACCGTGAGTTCCTTGCCCATCACGGTGCCCAGTGCCACGGGGGAGGGCGTGGGGCCGGTGGAACCGACGATCGCGATCGTCCCGCGCTGGGCGGCGAAGGCGACGGCCTCTTCGCCGATGGTCGGCCCGCCGGCGAAGTCGAAGACGTGGTCGGCGCCCCGGCCGCCGGTGAGTTCCTTGACCCTTTCTACGCGGTCTTCGACGGTGCCGTCGACCGGGATCGTCGCGGTGGCCCCGAAACGCTCGGCGATCTTCAGCCGGTCAGCGGGTCCGCCGATGGTGATCACGTCGCCCGCGCCGGAGATCCGCGCGACCGCGGTGGCGAACACGCCCAGCGCGCCCGCGCCCTGGACCACGACGGTCGCCCCGGGACGGATCCCGCCCGAACGCGAGACGGCCCGCAGCACGGTTTTGCCCGCGCAGCCCGACATCGAGGCCCAAGTGTCCTTGACGTCGTCGGGCAGAAGAAGTTTCGCCGCGCCAGGAGTCACATAGCAGTACCGCACGAGTCCGCCGGTGGCGTAGGGGAAGACGTCGGAACGCTGGAGGAACCCGTATCCGCGATTCTCACAGGCGACAGGTTCGCGCAAGATCGTGCAGCCGTGACACTTTCCACAGGTCGATTCGGACCAGCCGATACGGTCGCCCTCGGCGATCTCGCGGCCGAGCGTGTCGGTGGTACCCGGCCCGACGGCCAGCACCTCGCCGACCATTTCGTGGCCCAGCACCATCGGGAGCATGCCGGGGAAGGTCATCTGGCCGGACCAGAGATGCACGTCGGTGCCGCACAGGGTGGTGCAGGTGATCCGGACCAGCGCGGCGCCCGGTTCCGGCTCCTCGGGCAGCGGTAGTTCCCGCAAGGTGAGCGCGGAGCCGTGTTCGGTGAGCACCGCCGCTTCGGTTCTGTTGACCATCTTTTTAGTCTACAGTCGTAGGAGAAAAAGTCCAGATCCTGGAGGAAACCATGCCGTCGCAACGTATTCGCCCTGCTTCACTCGTGGTTCGCGGCGGTCCTGTACTCACCTTCGACCCGGCGGGCACCGTCGTGCGGGCGATGGCGGTGCGTGACGACCGGATCGTCGCCCTCGGCGATGTCGCGCTGGACCACATCGGCCCGGAGACCGAGGTGATCGACCTGTCGGGGAGAACCGTTCTCCCCGGCATCAACGATTCTCATCTCCACGCGACCTGGCTCGGCGCGCGGTGGCCGGACATGCTCATCGGCGGTGCCGGCTTCACCGGGGGAGAAGAAAAAACGGTGCGCACCGCGGCCGAACGGCGGGCCGCCATCTTGCGCGCGGGCGACCTGTGCGCGTCGCTGGGCATCACGAGCTACACCGAACCCGGTCTGGGGCCTGGTGAAACCGGGTGTTTCAGCGCCGAGGTGCTGGAGGAGTACGCGGTGCTGGCCTCGGAAGGCCTTCTGCGAGCAAGGGTGACCGCGCTGCGGCTGTTCGGTCTGCTGGACGGCGCGAGTTCGCTTGAGGACTTCCGGCGTGGGCTGGCGACTCCTACGCCGCCCGCTAATCGGTTATGGCTCACCGTGCCCGGGGTGAAGATCTTCGCCGACGGCATCCCTCCGATGCGCTCCGCGTGGACGCACCACTGCTACGCCGACGGTTCGCACGGGGCACTGCTCGTCGATGGCGACGACGATCCGAGCCGTGCGGGCAACCTGGCCGCGATGATCCGGCTCGCCCACGACGCCGGGATGACGGTGGCGGTGCACGCCACGGGGGATCGCAGTATCGAGGCGGCGCTCGGCTCTCTTCGCGGTGGTGACCACCTGGTGCACGGCGATCTGGTGACGGCGGATCAGCTGGCGCGAATGGCTTCGTCGGGCGTCGGCCTGACCACGCAGCCCGCGATCGCGGTGGCGATGCGGGGAATGCTGGCGGACGCGCTCGGTGCCGAGGCCGGTGCCCATGCGTGGCCGCTGGCGGAAATGCTGGCTTCGGGTGTTCCGCTGACCTTGAGCAGTGACGCGCCGGTGGTGACCCCCGATTGGCGGGTGCACATCGCGGCGGCCGCCCGGATGCTGGAAGCGTCCGAAGTGGACGCCGAGCTGATGGCCCGGTTGCTGCGCTGCTACACGGTCGCGGCCGCCGAGCAGGACGGCGCGGCGGACTGGAAGGGCTCGCTGACCGTGGGTCGCGTCGCGGATTTCTGCGTGCTGGCCGCGAACCCACTGGAAGTCGGGTTCGCGGACCTGCCGGACGTCGGTGTCGAACTCACCGTGTCCGGCGGCCGCGTCGTGTACTCAGGTGAGCAGTTGCCCGCCGTCGACCTGGAGGCTCACCCCGGTGAGATGGCCGGCGTCGGCGGAGGCGAGGAACAGGACTGACGGCACCACGTCGGCGACGGAAGCGATGGTTCCCAACGGGATCCTCGCTTCCCACGCCGCGCGGGCGGCGGTGTCCGAGGCGAAACCGGCGGTCATCGGGGTGAGCACCGGCCCCGGCGCGACGGCGTTGACGCGGATGCCGTGCGGCGCCAGTTCGAGCGCGGCCGAGCGCGTGAGCGCCTCGACCGCGGCCTTGGTGGCCTCGTAGTGGCCGAGTCCCGGAGTCGGTTGCCGGGCGCCGATGGAGGTGATGTTCACGATGGAGCCTCGGGTGCCCGCCGTCAGCATGTGTGCGCCGACCGCGCGCGTCATCAGGAAGGTGCCGCGGAAGTTCACCCGCATGCACAGGTCGAAGACGCCGATGTCCAAGCCCACCAACGGTCCGCCGCCCCCGGCCAGGCCGGCGTTGTTGACCAGGACCTCCACCGGACCGAACCGATCGGTGACCAGCGCCAGCGCCGCGTCGACCGATCCGGGGTCGGAGATGTCGAGTTCGACGTGCTCGGCGCCGAGTTCGCGGGCCAGGTCGTGTGCCGCGCGGACGTCGACGTCGGCGATGACCACGCGGTCACCCGCGGACTGGAAGGCTTCGGCGACTCCGCGGCCGATGCCACTGGCACCGCCGGTCACCACGACAAGTCTCTTGTTCATTCTACGATCGTAGACTAAAACTTGTTCCCGTTGTCAGCGAAAGGAAATCTCGTGGACGAGAAGCAGAACGGGCTGGGCTTCGCCACTTCGGCGCTGAGCCTGGGATCCTGGAACACCTGGGACCGCATGGACTTCGACGATGCGGTGCGCCTGCTCCGGTACGCGATCGACTCCGGGATCACGCTCTTCGACGTGGCTCACTACAACATGGGGCCGCATGCCGAGCAATCGCGCACGGACCTGCTCTTCGGCGAGGCGGTCCGCGCCGCCGGGATCAAGCGGGACGAGTACCAGCTGTGCGGGAAACTCTGGCTCTGGGACTACCCGAGCACCGGTTTCGCCGAGCAGCTGACGACGTCGTTCGACCGCGTCGGCGTCGAGCGCGCGGAAGCCGTCGTGGTCGGCGATTACTTCGAGCGCCCGGACATCCCGCGGATCGTCACCGAAGTGGCCGAACAGATCCACCTCGGCCGCTTCGAAGTCTGGGGGGTCAACAACTGGCAGGCCGCGGATCTGGACCGGGCACTGGAGTTCGCTTCCCGCGAAGGGCTTCCGGCACCGCGATTCGCGCAGCTGAAGTACAGCGTCGCGCGACGCTCGATGGCGGAAGGTCCTTTCTACGGCGCGCATTTTGAGGCGGGACGGTTGACGTTGCAGGCGTCCGACGTGTTCGAGGGTGGCGTGCTGCTCGGCAAGACCCCGTCGCGGAAGATCGGCGCCGATCCGGGCGGGATCCGGGAGTCGATCCGTGCCGCCGCTGCGCGGGTCGCCGCCGTGGCCGGGGACTTCGGGGTGAGTCCTTCGCAGTTGGCACTAGCGTTCTGCCTCGCTCACGCGCCGGTGGCGAACGTGCTGTTCGGCGTGAGTCGTCTTGCGCAACTGGAGGACAACTTGGGTGCCGTCGCGCTTGCCGCGTCTCGTGGCGCGGAGGTGCGGGCGGCTCTGGAAAACCTCTGGCTGGACCGGGACGTGGCCGCGGACGGGACCTTCTGACGTTGGGCTCGTGAGTGGTAAGGACGGTTCTAACCGTCCTTACCACTCACGAGGCCTACTGGAGGAATTCCAGCACGGCCGCTTTGAACTCCGGACTCCTCAGCGCCCCACCGTGGTCCCCGGGCACCCGCACCAGCGAGGATCCCGGCACCAGCTCCACCAGCGTCTCGATGCCCTGGCTCACCGGATCCTCCACGCCCGCCACGAAGCGGGTAGGCACGGAGACCGCATTGGCCACCGGCGCGAAGGGCTCCGCCCGCAGGTCTTCGATGCACCGCGCGAGCGCGGCGGGATTCCGCCCTGGCGCGGTGATCATCTGCGCGATCATCCCGGTCAGCGGATCCGACGGTGCCTTGCCGCCACCGGCGAAAGCCAGCGCGGCCGTGACGTCAACGGCGGCGAAAGGTTCGAAAGGGCTCACGCCGGCGAGCACGAGCCGCCGGACCGGAGCCTGCGCGGGCAGCTCCCAGGCCAGCCGCGCGCCCAGCGAGTACCCGACAACGTCCACTTCGGACAGGTCCGAGACCAGCCGGGTCAATTCGGAAGTGATCGCGGCCGCACCGAGCGATCCCGAGGGGGCCGGGCTGGAGCCGTGCGCGGGAAGGTCGGGTATGAGGACCTCGCGGCCCGTGGCGGTGAGCGCGGCTGGCCACCCGGTGGTGATCCAGTCGGTGTGCCCGTCGGAGGCGAAGCCGTGCACCAGCAGCACAGGCGGTCTCAAGACGGTCTCGGGAGCGAAGCGGCGCACGGCCAGGGAAGTAGTGGCAGACAACGGGATCCTTTCTCAGCTGCCGGAGGGGCGGCGGGTGCGCAGGCGCTGCATCTCGCTCAGCGTCCGCGCGCGGGCGTCGACGGCGATCCGCAGCGACGAGCCGATGAGGTTCAGCAGGAACACGCACACCATGATCGTCACGCCGGGCGCGATCACCAGCCAGGGCGCCTGCACGAGGTACGACCGGCCTTCGGCGATCATGTTGCCCCAGGTCGGGGTCGGGGGAGCGATACCAAGGCCGAGGAAGCTCATCGCCCCGTCCACGAGCATCGCCGCCGCGGACAGGATCACCACCTGCACCAGCGCGAGCGGCAGCACGTTCGGGAACACGTGCACGACGAGGATCTTCCACCGGCTCATCCCCGAAACGCGGGCGGCACCGATGTAGGCACGACCGGCGATGCCGAGCACCCGGCTGCGGATGACCCGGGCGGTGAACGGGGTGAAGATCACGGTCAGCGCGATGAGCTCGGTCCAGATGCTCGCGCCGAGCGAGATCGCCAGCGCCATCGCGAGGATGATCGCCGGGAACGACATCCAGGCGTCCATCACCCGCATCAGCACCGCGTCGGCGGCCCGGAAGAACCCGCTGATCAGCCCGATCACCAGACCGGTGAAGGCGGCGCACAGGGTGATCAGGGCGGACAGCCCCAGCGACGCGCGGCCGCCGGAGACCAGCCGGGCGAGCACGTCCCGGCCGAACGAGTCCGTGCCGAGCGGATGCGCGGCCGACGGCGGCAGTAGCCGGTTGACCGGGTCGGTCGCGCTGACGCTCGGCAGGAAGAACGGCAGCACGATCACGGTCAGGACGATCACCGCCAGCACGGCCGTGGTGATCACCAGCATCCGGTTCCGCCTGAACACCCTGGCCGCACGGCCGGACGACGGTTTTTCGCGCACCGGAGACGTCTTTTCCACGAGAGCCACGCTCACGAGACACGCACCTTGGGGTCGAGCAGCGCGTACGAGAGGTCCACCAGCAGGTTGACCAGCACGAACAGCACCGCGACGAACAGCGTCACACCCTGGATCAGCGGGAAGTCGCGGGTCGACACCGCGCCCATCAGCAGATGGCCCAGCCCCGGCACGACGAAGATGGACTCGATGATCACGATCCCGCCGACGAGCATGGCGAAGTTGCTGCCCAGCTGGGTGATCAGCGGCATCAGCGCGTTCGGCAGGACGTGCTTGGTCATCACCTGCCGCTCGGACAGGCCCTTGACCCGCGCGGTGCGCAGATACGCCAGCGGCAGCTCACCGAGCAGGCTTTCGCGCAGGGTGAGCACGAACAACGCGGTCTGCCCGACGACCAGCACGGTCAGCGGCAGCACCAGCGCGGGCACCGCCGTCGCCGGATCGGTGAACAGGTTCTCGTAGCCGCTGGACGGGAACCAGCGCAGCGTCACCGAGAACACGAGCACGAGCATCAGCGAGATCCAGAAGTCCGGCATCGCCATGCCGAGCGCGGAGAGCCTGTCCAGGGCCCGCGCCACCGGATTGCGCGGCGACACCGCCTGCCACGAGGTGATCGCGACCGAGAGGAAGAAGCTGATCACCGTCGACAGCACGGCCAGGGTCAGCGTCGGCAGGATGTGGTCGGCGACCACGCCGAGCACCGGCGCGTGATAGGTGATCGACGTGCCGAAGTCGCCCTGCAGCACGTTCCCGGCCCAGCTGAAGTACTGCTCCCAGAGCGTCCCGTTCAGTCCCATGCTCTGCCGCAAGGCGTCCACATCGGACGGTCGCGCGGTGGGGCCGAGGATGGCCTGCGCCGGGTCGCCGGGGATCAGCCGGATGACGAAGAACATCATCGTCCCGACGATCACCAGGATGATCACGAGATCGCGCAGCCTGCGCAGCAGCAGACCGGTCATGACGCCAGCCAGGTGTTCCAGAAGACGCGGTAGAAGTCGCCGTAGCCCTTGAGCTTGGGGGAGTAGGCCGCGTACAGCTTCGACTGGCTCAGGGTGATCACCGAGAGCTGCTTCCAGGTGAACGCCTGAAGCTTGTCCACCACCGCTTTCGCCTGCTCGGGTGTCGTCGAGGCGTTGAACTCGGCCATGAGGCCGTCCAGTTCGGGCGAGGACGAACCGTTCAGGGTGCCCAGGGTGAGCGCGGGCATCTGCGCGGGCGAGGTCAGCGCCGAGTCGAAGAACAGCGTGGTGATGTCCCAGCCGCCCGGTTCCTTGGTCAGCGTGCCGAGCATGGTGGCGAAGTCGAAGGTGTCGATCTTGGTGTTGATGCCGATCTTCGACAGGCTGTCCTGGATCAGCACCGCCCACTTGCCGAACTCCGGATACGAGTTCGTGGTGACGATCCGGATCGTGGCGCCCGCCGTGATCCCGGCTTCGGCCAGCAGCCGCTTGGCCTTCTCCGGATCGTGCGCCTTGTAGACCTCTTCGCCCGCGGTCGAATAGAACTGCTTGTTGTCCGGCGAGGCGAAGGCGCCGGTCTCGATGGTGAGGTCCTTGCTGCCGCCGGTGGCCGCGTTGATCGCGGCCTTGTCCAGCAGCAGGTTCAGCGCCTCGCGGGCGCGGGGGTCGGCGAACTTCGAACCGGTGTTGAAGTTCGGGATCACCACGTTGTCGTTACCGCCCGGCAGATTGCGCACGACCACGGCCGGGTTGTTGCGCAGCGGCTCGTACTGGTCGTTCGTGGGCATGATGTGGTCCCACTGGCCGGTCTGGAGGCCGTTGATCAGCGCGTCCTGGTCGGAAACCACCTTGTAGGTCACGGTGTCCAGGTACGCGTGCTTGGCGCCCGCCTGCCCGCCCCAGTCCTCTTCGGACCGGGACTTGTAACCGGCGTACCGCTCCAGCACCAGTTCGCGGCCGATGTCCCAGCTCTTGAGCTTGTACGGCCCGGTCCCGATCGCCTTGTCCTTGGCGAACCCGGTCGGTGCGACACCGGTGAGGTTCTTCGCCTCGTAGATCTCCGTGCCCGCGCCGGCGAGTTCGTTGATCAGCGGATAGCGGGGTTGCTTGAGCTTGATGGTCACCGTCGCCGGATCGGACGGCGTGATCGCTTCGATGTCCGGCGTGACCAGCTGGCCGGTGCGGTGCACCTGCTGCCACCGCTTCAGGCTCGCCACGACGTCCTCGGAAGTCAGCGGACTACCGTCGTGGAAGGTGACGCCCTGGCGGAGCTTGAAGATGTAGGTGAGCCGGTCGGGGCTGGTGGTGTAGTCCTCGACCAGCATGGGCCGGGCGGTGAAGCCCTTGTCCACCTCGAACAGCTTCTCGTACATCATGTTGCCGATATGCGCGGTCACCTGGCCGGGGTTCGCGACCATGTCGAGGGACTGGGGATCGGTGGGCACGGCGACGTTCAGGTTGCCGCCGGGCTTCGGCGGCCCGTCGGCGGCCCCGCCGCCGGCCTGTCCTCCCATGCACGAGCTGATCAGCAGGACGGTCGCCAGGCCGAGCGCGGCCTTGGTCAGGGTTCGTCTCATGGGTTCCGCACTCCAATTTCGGGGTTCGCCGCGAGGAGACGGCGGGTGTACGCGTGCCGGGCGTGGAGCCGGATCTCGTCCGGCTCGCCGATTTCGATGAGTTCGCCCCGGTACATCACGCCGACACGATCGGCGACGGAGAGCACCAGGCTGAGGTTGTGCGTGATGAACAGGAAGCTGAGCGCGCGGGTGCGCCGCAGTTCCAGCAGCAGGTTCATCACCTGGCCCTGCACCGAGACGTCGAGTGCGGAGGTGGGTTCGTCGGCGACGATGAGGTCGGGTTCGGCCGCGATCGCGCGGGCGATCGAGACGCGCTGCCGCTGCCCGCCGGAAAGCTGTGAGGGCAGCTTCTTCGCGGTGTCGGAGGGGAGGCCGACCTCGTCGATCAATTCGGTGACGCGGCGGTCGAGTTCGGCGCCGCGGAGGCCGGTGAGTTCCCGCAGCGGTTCGGCGATGATCCGGGCGGCGGTGTGCCGGGGATCGAGCGAGCTCTGCGGGTCCTGGAAGATGAGCTGCGCGCGGCGGCGGAACGCGCGCTCGTCGCCGTCGAGTCCGGACGGCGTGCACCGGTGCTCACCGAAGGAGATGGTGCCCGAGGTGGGCGGCTCCAGCGCGCTCACCAGACGGCCGAGCGTGGTCTTGCCCGAACCGGATTCCCCCACCAGGCCGAAGAACTCGCCGGGCGCGATCTCCAGCGAGACCTCCTTGACCGCGTGCACCTCGGGTTCGCGGCTCAGGGCGAACCTGCCGCGTCGTCCGTATACTTTGGACACGGAGTCGATGACGAGCGTGGTGCCGTCGCCGCTGTCTCCGGATTTCGCGCGGCTCAACGACCTCGTTTCGGTCGCGACCGCCGATTCGCCGTTCATGGCTGCTTCGAGCAGCCTCTCGGAGATGGTGGGGAATCCGTCGCGTCTGCTGACCCCGAGTTGCGGGACGCAGTCGAGCAACGCCCTGGTGTAGGGATGCTTCGGTGCGTACAGAATGTCCTCTGTGGACCCGAGCTCGACCAGTTCGCCGCGGTACATCACCGCGATCCGGTCGGCGACCTGCGCGGCCACGCCCATGTCGTGCGTGATGAAGACGCACGCCGTGCCGTGGTCGCGGCGGACCCGGTCGAACAGGGTGAGGATCTCCGCCTGCGTGGTCACATCCAAGGCCGTGGTCGGCTCGTCGGCGATCAGCAGGCTCGGATCGGCCATCAGCGCCAGCGCGATCATCACACGTTGCTGCATCCCGCCGGACATCTGGTGCGGGTAAAGGGAAAGCACCCGCTCGGTGTCGGTGAGGCCCACCTCCTTCAGCAGCCCGCGAGCCTTTGCCTCGGCCTCGCGATGCAGTGGCGTGCCCTTGCGCGCGGCTTGGCGCGGAAGGGAGCCGGGCTTCCGGTAGGCCTCGATCAGCTGCTTGCCGACCCGTTGGCTCGGGTTGAGTGAATCCAAGGCCTCTTGGAAGATCATGCCGATCCGCGGGCCGCGGTACGCGCGCATCTCGTCGGCGGAGAGTCGCGTGACGTCCACGCCGTCGACGGCGATCTCACCGCGGGTGAACACCGGCGCGACGAATTCCAGCAACCGGATGATCGACAAGGCCGTCACCGTTTTACCGCTGCCGGATTCACCGACCACGCAGAGTGTCCGGCCTTGGTCGAGGTCGAACGAGAGTTCGCGCACCAGTTCGCGTTCGGTTTCGTCGGCGATGACACCGACGGTGAGTTCTCGTAATTCGAGCAGGGTCATGAATCCCCTTTCCCGAGCCCGCCCAAAGCGGGCCGCACTGCCGGGGAACGGGCCTCCGGCGGGGGTAGTTCTACGCATGTTGACACTGGGGGAGTGCGCTGTCAATGGGTATATTCTACGAATGTAGGAAGTTGATATCCGGCAGGTTTTCCCTGGCAGCGGGCGAAAACTTGCACTGGATTCTTTTGTCTACGTCTGTAGACTCTCGGCGGAAACGAGCTAAGGAGGGCACCCGTGAGCGGGTCGACCAAGACTGCCGGTCCCGAGCGGATCGTGGACATCGCCGTGGGCTACATGGCGGCCAAGCAACTCTTCGCGGCGAGCCGGATCGGCCTGTTCACCGCACTCGCCGACGGGCCGCTGACGGCCGCGGAGCTGGCGGAAAAGACCGGCAAACCGGAGAAGATCACCCGCATCCTCGGTGACGCCATGTCATCACTCGGTTTGCTGTCCCGTGTGGACGGACGGTATGAGCTTGCCGCCGACGCGGCCGAATATCTCGGCGGTGGCGACCTCGATCTGGCGCCGTTCCTGACGTTCCTCGACTCGATCAGCTACCCGCACTGGCTTCAGTTCGGCCACACGGCCGACAGTGGTGAGCCGGGCAAACTGGAGATGGACGACGCGCGGTGGAGCACGTTCATGGCGGGAGTCATGACGTATAACGCCCTGCACGCGAAGATGCTGGCCGGCGCTTACGATTTCGGTTCGCATCGAAAGGCCCTGGACCTCGGCGGGCTCTCCAGCGCGTTCGCCGTCGAAGCCATGAAGGCCAACGACGAACTGCGCACCACGTTCGTCTTCGACCCGGGCTTCACCGGGTCGGTCACCACCGCCGTGGCCGAGGCGGGCCTGGCGGATCGCGCGACCGTCGTGGGCGCCGAGACACCCACCGCGCGACCCGAAGGCGAGTTCGACCTGGTGATGGTCAACCACGTCGTCCACCGTTTCGACGCGAAGCAGAACGCGGAGATCCTGCGTAACGCCCGCGCGGCCGCCGCGCCGGGAGGGACACTGCTGCTGCTCGACTTCTTCCTCGACGACGACGAGGTCCAGCGTCCGATCGACGCGTTGCACGCGGGGGAATACCTGGTGATCGACGGGACGGTCGTCTATCCGGAGGCGGAGGTCCGGGATTGGCTGAGCGCGGCGGGCTGGCGGGTCACCGACCGGCTCGCGTTGCCGGGCAGCCCACGGGTCCTGGTCGCGGAAGCGGTGTGACCGTGACGCTCGATCCGGCGGTCAAGGAACTCCTGGCCCGCAGCGTTCCCTCCGAGGCTCCGGCCGGACCTCTGACGGCCCCCGAGCTGCGAGCCGCTTTCGCCGCTTCGTGGCGACGCCCCGAGTCGGTCGAGGAGGTTGCCTCGGTGACCGACCATGTCCTGCCGTCCGGGGTGCGGGTGCGGATCTATCTGCCCGAGGCCGCGGAGCCGGTACCCGCGTTCGCCTGGATCCACGGCGGCGGGTGGACGATCGGCTCGATCGACGAGAACGAGGTCGCGTCGCGGGCGGTGTGCAACGCGGCGAAGGTCGCCGTCGTCGCGGTCGACTACCGGCTCGCGCCCGAGCATCCGTACCCGGCGGCCCCGGACGACTGCTACGCCGTCGTCGACTGGCTCGCCACGGGAGGCGCCGGCCCAGCGGTCGACGGGACACGGATCGCCATCGGCGGGGAAAGCGCGGGCGGCAACCTGTCGACGGTGGTCTCGATGATGTCCCGTGACCGTGGTGGCCCGCCGTTGGCCGCGCAGGTGCTGATCTGCCCGGTGTACGGCCATCCGGACGACGGGTTCCGGTCCTATGCGGACTTCGCCGAAGGCTTCGGCATGACCGCCGGGGCCATGCGGTTCTTCTTCGAGCAGTACGTGTCGGATCCGGCGCAGCTGAACGATCCGTACCTGCTGCCGCTACGCGCCGACGACCTGACCGGGCTTCCGCCGGCGCTGGTGCTCACGGCCGAGTACGACGTCCTGCGCGACGAAGGGGAGGAGTTCGCGCGGCGGCTGACCGACGCCGGGACCCACGTCGAAATGACGCGGTACTCGGGGCAGATCCACGGATTCTACGGCCTGTACACGGATCTTCCCGCTTCACCGCGCTCGCACCGGCACGTGGCGAGCTTCCTCACCCGGGTCTTCGACCGCCGCGTTCAGTCCTCTGGAGGCGGCAGGCCTGATCGTGTCTTGGGTTGATCCCAAGCTCGGTCTGTGAAGGCCTCCTTGAGGGACTCTGGGTCCCTCAAGGAGGCCTTCACGGACTCGACCGAGCCCCAAGATCTGCTTCTACTGACCCGTTAGGCAAAGGTGGCTTCGTGCTCGGCGGCCCTTCGCTGCCCCGATGCGCCCAATGTGGCATTGGGGACGCTCACCATCTCCCATGCCACAGTGGGTGCACTCAACTCGCCGGTTCCGGGGTATGAGGGGAACACGGCGCCACCGGCAAGACGCGAAGGGCCTATCCCCGCATCAGCTGCCGGGTACGCAACCTTTGGCTCGAACCGTCCTCACCGCTCACGAGTGTCAGGGGCGGGTGAGGCGCTCGAAGAAGGATTCGAGGTGCTGCCGCTGCAAGGCGATCGTCGAGAACTCGCCGGCGACCAGGCTCATCACGTTGGCCCCGGCGTTGATCAGCACGACCTCGTCGACGAGCTGCTCGTCGGGCGTTTCGGTGACGATGTCGCCGTCCTCCCTGCCCTCGGTGAGATACCGGTGCAGCAGGCCCCGCCACGAGCGGATGTGCTCGAGGTACTTGTCCTGCAGTTTCGGGTTGGTCAGCGAAAGCTGCCAGAAGGTCAGCAGGACGCGCCCCGCGGCGATGCGGTCTTCGTCGATCGGCATCGACGAGACGCACAGCTCGCGGAGCGCGGTCAGCCCGCGCAACTCGTCCAGCTCCACGTACTCGCGCATCATGCCGAGGGCGCGTTCGTAGGTGGCCTGGATGATGTCTTCCTTGCTGGGGAAGTACAGCTTGAGCGCACCGTTGGCGAAGCCGGCGGCCGCCGCGATCTCGCGCATGGTGGCGGCCTCGATCCCGCCCTGGGTGATCAAATCCCAGGTGACGTCGACGATATGGCTACGCCGCTCGTCGTGGTCGATGATCTTCGGCATCGGCAGACCTCCCGCACTGGTTCTTCTACCAGTGTAGGAGATCAGACGCGGTGATACACGCGGTGCCCGGCGAACCACGTTTGCGTCACCTTCGTCTTGACGAGCGCGGATGGATCGGTTCGGAACGGATCGCGGTCCAGTACGACGAAATCCGCCGACTTCCCGGGGACCAGCGAGCCGGTGATGTCGCCCAGCCCCATCGCGCGGGCGGCGGCCAGCGTGAAGACCTCGATCGCCTCGTCCAGGGTGATCGCCTGCTCAGGCCACAGCGCGCCGGGGAACGTGCCGGTCGGATCCTGGCGGGTGACGAGGCCGTGGATGCCTTCCCACGCGTTCGGGGACTCGCTGACCGGCCAGTCCGAACCGCCCGCGACCAGCGCGCCCTCGTCGAGCAGCGACCGGTTGGGCTGCATCCGCCCGGCCCGCTCGCCGGGCAGGACTTCGGCGATGGCCGCCGGGATGACACCGGGGACCCACAGGAACGGCGAGATGTCCGCGGCGACGCCCAGCGCGGCGAAGCGGGGGAGGTCGTCGGGATGGACGAACTGGCCGTGCGCGACCTGGAACCGCGCTTCGGTGAAGCCCTCGGCACGCACCTTCTCGACGGCGTCCAGCGTCGCGCGCACCGACGCGTCCCCGGTGCAGTGGACCTTGGCCGAGAGCCCCGCCGCGGCCGCCGTGCGCAACCAGCCGGCGAGTTCTTCACCCGGCATGGTGGTGGCGCCATGATGGCAGGCGCCGTGCGCGGCATCCGGCAGGTACGGCTCCAGGAAGGCGGCGGTCCGGGTCGGCGGGACACCGTCGAGGAAGATCTTCACGAAGTCCGGCCGGTGATGCTCGCTCCGGTACTGCCCGGCGACCTCCAGCAACGGTGCCCCGATCGGGTCGAAACCGAAGATCGGGTCGTTGATCAGCAGCGACGAAACGACCCAGGCGTGCAGTTCGCCCGCGTCGTCGAGCGACTTCAGTGCCCGCAGGATGTCGGCGGAGACACCGGCGTCCTGGAACGCGGTGACGCCGTACGAGTGCAGCGTGCCGATCCCGTGCCGCGACGCCGCCACGTGCTGGTCCACCGTGAGCGTCCGTGTCTCACTGAGCGCCCGCTCGACCGCGACGCCCGCCGCTTCGAGCAGGACGCCGACGGGTTCGCCCGTGGCGGGGTCGCGGACGATCTCCCCGCCCGCCGGATCAGGTGTCGAGGCGGTGACCCCCGCGAGTTCCAGTGCCCGGCTGCTCACCCAGCGGTTGTGCCTGCTGTCGTCCGAAAGCATGACGGGCCGTCCGACGGCGGCCTCGTCGAGCGCGTGCCGGGCCGACGTCCGCGAGAGGGTGCTGACCAAAGTGGACGCCCAGGCGCCGCCGATCACCCACTCGTCCGGCCCCAGGCCGGCGGCCCGGGAGCGGACCGCCGCGAGGATGTCGTCCAGCCCCGCGTCGAGGCCGAAGTTCAGCTCGAACAGGGCCGAGCGCCCGGCGAGGGCGTGGTGGTTGTGCACGTCGACCAAGCCGGGCATCACGAACGCGCCTTCGAGGTCGACGACCTCGGTGTTCGGCCCGCGTTCGATGTCCTCCAAGGACAGCACCTTGCCGTCCTTGATCGCCAGCGACGATGCCCATGGCCTGGCACCGTCCACTGTGTACACGGTGGCGTTGGTGAGGACGATGTCGGCGGTCAAGGCTCAGCTCCCGGCGGGGTCGTAGGCCTCGGGGTGCACGGTGGTGCTGAGCAGCTTGCCGTGCGCGCCGAAGGTGAAGTGGGTGGGAGTGCTGCCGGTGGCGTCCAGTCCGAAAAGGACGCCGTGCGAACGCAGCCGCTTCGCGTCACGGTGGTCGGCGACGGTCACCGACGCGCACGGGATCACCTTCTCCCGCCAGGCGAAGACGTAGATCCCCGGCCGCAGCTCGTAGACCGAGTTCTCGTCGGTGTCCGCGAGACCTCGCTCCGGACCGGCAAGGCACTGCCACGTGTACCAGTGCGGGCTGAGGTACACGTGCTCGTAGGCGTGCTCGGTGCTGTACACCCACAGCACCCGGCGCCCGACCAGCGACGTGGTCGGGGCGAGCGATTCCCCGGTCGGCTCGATACCGCCGATCGTGGCGGCCACGAACGACTGTGTGACGCGGGGCGAGGTGTCGCCGATCTTGCTCAGCACCATGAGGGCGCGGCCGCGGCGCAGGTCCAGTAGCAGGGTGAACGCCTCGTCCTGCCGGGCCTGCGGGTGGAACTGGACGTAGTAGAGGTCGTCGTCGACCAGGAACGTCTCGCAGCGGTCGGTGCCCGTGCCGTGGTAAGTCCACTCGATCCGGGTGCCGGAGAAGGCCGCGGCGAACGTGGTGCCGTCTTCACAGGCGAGTTCGAAGGTGCGGCCGTGCAAATCGCCGACCGTGGGCGCCTTGTTCGCGTCGAAACCAGGGGCCAGACCGTCGAGCGGCAGCCAGGTGGACGTGTCGGACAGGGTCAGTTCGGGCATCGAAGAAGTCCTAGTGCTCGTGGGCGGAACAGTGCTCATCGGTGGCGCCGGAGGGCAGATCGAGGGCCGGGTTTCGGTCCAGGAAGCCGTAGGGACGCAAGGAGAAGCCGGAGTAGTCGACCGGCATGACCGGCCAGTCCTCCGGACGGGGGACGTGGGTCGGGCCGAACACGTGCCACAGCACGAGATCGGTGTCGGTGAGGTCGCGGTCGGCGGCCGTCCAGGAGGGGAGACCCGCGCCGCCCGGATGCGCGTTCGGCCGGTCACCCGCCGGGAAACGTTCGTCCGCGCGGTACGGCGTCGCCCACAGGTGACGGGTGGCGAACGTCGCCCGCTGGTGGACGGTCGATTCCGGTTGTGCCATCAGGGTCGCGGACGGCCGCGGCACGAGCTGGTACGCCGTGGGCTTGCCGAGCCGGTTCGTCCGCTCGGCACTGCGGATCTCCCAGACCCGCGCCTTGGCCGGATCGGCGAACCGCTGAGCCTCCCGCTCGGTGCGCAGCGGGGTCTCCTTCCAGGTGAAGGCGTTCCCGTACGGGTTCTGTTCACCCATGGGGATCCGTTCGACGTCGACCTCGACGAGCGAGTTGCGTTCGCCGTCGATCGCCACGTCCAGCCGGGCGCAGAACAGGTGCTGGTGCACCGGCGCGAACAGGCCGGGCGCGATCTCGTTGGCGTGCGGGTGGTCCGTGCCCGGGTGCGCGGCGCCGGCGAACACGATGCCGGTGGCCTTCGCCTCCAGTTCGACGGTGCCGTCGAGGTAGAGGTACCAGAAGAAGCCGTAGTCGTAGTTGCCGATGGTGGAGATCGACGAGATCACCAGCCGCCGCGACCGGCGGACCTCCGCCCGGCCGTCGAGATCCGTGTGCTTCCAGAGGATCCCGTAGTCCTCCTCGTGCATGCAGATCGCGCGCGGGATCTCGACCGGGTGGCCGTGGTCGTCGGCGACGAACGCGGGGAAGTAGTGGATGACGCCCAGGCAGTCGCAGCCCAGCCGCAGGTCGTTGCCGTTCTTGCCGAGCAGGTACTCGCCCGCGTCGAAGTAGCTGATCCAGAACCGGCCGGGCGCGGTGTCGCCGTAGGGCACCACCATCTCCGGTACCGACGCGCGGTGCAGCACCGACCGGTCCTGGAAACCGACCTGGTGCAGTGTCAGACCCTCGCGGGCGTTGAAACCGATCCGGAGTTTCCAGCCCTCCCAGGTGACCTCGTTACCGTCGACGGCGAAGCTCGGGCCTTCCGGCTGGGTGATCTCGATCGGCTTGAGGGTGGTGCGGGCCGGGACGTCACCGTAGCGGCCGTGCTCCGGTGGCACGGGCACGTCGCCCTCGTCCTCCACCCGGATGACGCGCTGCCCGGTCAGGTCGATGTGCACGATCAGGCCTTCGACCGGATGCGCCCACGGGCTGTCCGACGCGTCGTCGCGCAGGAACGTCAGCGAGCGGATGACCCGGCCGGTTTCGTCGGGCCTGCCGAAGAAGCCGGGAGCCAGGGGAGCGCAGAAGGCGTGCTCGATCCGGTCGCCGAGCCCGCGGCGCGCCATCGCGGCCTGCCATTCCGGTGACGCCTTGGTGATCGACGCGGCGAGGTCGTACTCCTCGAACAGGTACGCGGGCTGGCCTGGGCCGCAGTTCTCGTTGGAGACCACTTCGCGCTTCGCCAGCGAGACGACCACGTCGCGCGCCTCGCCGGTCGCCGTGTCGAGCAGCGTGTACCGGACACGGCGATCGGGGGCGGCGTCGCCTTTCTCGGGCTCGACCGGCAAGACGGCAGGGAACCGCGTGGTCGCGGTGAGCAGGCCTTCGGCGGCCAGGATCTCGCGGCCTGCGGTGAGTTCGTCGGCGGTCAGCGGGTCGAGTGGATGCGGCCTGGTCATGGTTCGCAGTCTTGCCGGTCCACCCCCGGGTGAAAAGGCCGTCATGCGGCTGCCGACAAGAAGGGTGCACTGACGGCCAACCTCCGTGAAAGGTCCGGACCGGAGGATGACGCCATGGGACTGGATCTCGCGGGCAAGGCCGTACTGGTGACCGGCGCGGCGTCCGGTATCGGCCTTGCCTGCGTCCAGGCCTTCCTCGCCGAGGGCGCACGGGTCGGCGCCCTCGACCGGGCTCCCGTGCCCACGCCGGCCGACGGCCTGCTGGCCGTCCGCGCCGACGTGACCGACGAGGGGTCGGTGGCCGACGCGGTCGACGCCGTCGCGAGCCGCTTCGGCGGGCTCGACGTCGTGGTCGGCTGTGCCGGGATCTCCGGCCCGGTGGGGACGCCGATCACCGAAACCTCGGCGGCGGACTTCACCGCGCTCATGGCCGTCAATGTCACCGGACAGTTCCTGCTGGTCAAACACGCGGCGCCGTGGCTCACCGCATCGGGTGGCTCGGTCGTGCTGCTGGCCAGCGACTCGGCCTTCACCAGCGCGCCCGGCATGGTCCCGTACTGCGCTTCGAAGGGCGCCGTGGTCGCGATGACCAGGGCGCTCGCCGTCGATCTTCCCGGTGTCCGGGTGAACTGCGTCTGTCCCTCGGTGGTCGACACCCCGATGGCGCGCGGCGATCTCGGCGACGTGCTCGACGATCCCGCTTTCCCGGTGCAGGCTCCCGAAGAGGTCGCCTGGCAGGTGCTTCACCTCGCGTCCGCGCGTTCGCGGGCGGTCAACGGCCAGGCCGTGCTCGCCGACTTCGGCGTCTCGGTCCGGTCCGGTTTTCCCGCTTAGAAAGGACTCCGCAAGTGAAGAAGGTTGTCGCGATCACGGGTGGCGGTACCGGTATCGGCGCCGCGGTGGCCCGCCGGTACGCCGACGAAGGCGCGCAGGTGGTGGTGCTCGGACGACGGCGCGAGCCGCTGGAGAAGGTGGCCGCCGAGACCGGTGCGCACGTCATCGCGTGCGACGCCAGCGACCGCGAAGCCGCCGAGAACGCCGTGGCGGAGATCGTCGGCAAGTTCGGCAGGCTGGACGTCGTGGTGGCCAACGCCGGCGGGCACGGATTGTCCTCGGTGGTCGACACCGGTGACGAGGAATGGGAACTGGCGCTGCGCTCGAACCTGTCGAGTGCCTTCGTGTTCTGCCGGGCCACGCTGCCTTCGCTGATCGAAACCGGCGGTCAGGTCGTCATCGTGTCGTCGCTGGCCGGGCTGTTCGCCGGGCCGAACGTCGCCGGTTACACCGTCGCGAAGCACGCGCTGATCGGGCTGACGCGTTCGATCGCCCGCGACTACGGGCCGAAGGGCGTCCGCGCGAACGCGGTCTGCCCGGGCTGGGTGCGCACGCCGATGGCGGACGGTGAAATGGACCAGTTCGCCGAGGCCGCGGGCTTCGAGGGCGGCCACGACGAGGGCTACCGGCGCGTCACCGCAGAGGTCCCGCTGCGCCGTCCCGCCGAACCGGAGGAGATCGCGTCGATCGTGCGGTTCCTGGGGTCTTCGGAGTCGTCGTACATCACCGGTGCGGTGATCGTGGCGGACGGCGGCGCGCACACCGTCGATCTGCCGACGCTGGCCTTCGAACGGGCGGGGATGGGTTCTTAGCGGTCCGGGGCGTCACACCAGTCCGTGAAGGCCTCCTTGAGGGACCCAGAATCCCTCAAGGAGGCCTTCACGGACTGGGGAACCGTCAGGATTCGCCGAGGTAGGCCGCGTGCAGGGTGCCGGGGGAGTCCAGCAGCCCCTGCGCCGAACCCGCATACGTGACCCGGCCCGACGAGACCACCAGCGCGTCGCTCGCCACGCCGAGGGCGAGGTGCGTGAACTGCTCGACCAGCAGGATCGCCGCGCCCTCCTCGGCGAACCGGGTGACCATCGGCAGCAGCCGCGTGAACACCACGGGCGCGAGGCCCAGCGACATCTCGTCGATCAGCAGGAACGACGGCCGCGCGGCGAACGCGCGGGCCAGCACCACCATCTGCTGTTCGCCGCCGCTGAGCAGTGCGGCCGGCGAGTCGCGGCGTTTCTCCAGTTCCGGGAACAACTCGAACAGTTCGTCGGCCCGCGTGCGGGTGCGCGCGGTCAGCATCAGGTTCTCCAGCACGGTCAAGCCGCCGAACACCGCACGCCCTTGCTCGATATGCGCCAGACCCCGCCGCGCGCGGGAGACCCGCGACTGCTTCGTGATCTCGTCGGATCCGATGTGGACGGTCCCGGCCGAGGCGGGCACCACGCCGGAGACGGCCTCCAGCAGGCTGGTCTTCCCGGCACCGTTCGGGCCGACGAGCGCGGTGATCCGGCCCGGTTCCAGGCACAGGTCGACGCCGGAGATCACCGGCCCGGCCCCGCGGGTGACCGTCAGCCCCGCTATCCGCAAAGCGTTCACAACAGCTCCGTTTCACCCATGTAGGCCTTGAGCACGGCGGGGTCGGCGAGTACTTCGGCCTGCGGACCGGAGGCCAGCACGCGGCCGAAATCGAGGACGGTGATCGTGTCGCAGACCGACCGCACCAGGTCGAGGTCGTGCTCGATGAGCAGCACCGACACCCCGAACCGCGCGGGGACCTGCCGCAGCCGCTCCCCGAACGCCACGTGTTCTTCGTGCGGAAGTCCGGCGGCCGGCTCGTCGAGCAGCAGGACACGCGGCCGCGCCAGCAGATGTCCGACGACCTCGACCAGCCTGCGCGCCCCGACGTCCACTCGCGACAGCGGAGTGCGGGCGGCGGGACAGCCGAAGAAGTCCAGGGCGTCGCCGATCTCTTCGGCGGTGAGCCGCCGCCTGGCGAGGAACTTGAGGTACGCCCCGACCGTGAGTCCCGGCGGGACGCGGTCCTGCTGGAACGTCCGGCGCAATCCGGCGCGGGCCCGGTTCGACGGCGACCCGGTCAGCGGGCTGCCGCCGAGTTCCACCCGGCCCTCGGCGTTGGGCAGGAAGCCGCTGATCGCGTCCACCAGCGTCGACTTGCCCGCGCCGTTCGGCCCGATGACGCCGAGCACCCCGTGTTCCGGGACCGATATGTCCACTGAGGACAGTGCGGCCACGTGGCCGAAGTTCACGCTCAGCCCGCGTACGGTGAGCACAGGTGGACCCGGCGAGACCGGTTCGACCGTGCTCGCGCCGGCGGCGAGGTCGAGTTTCGCCGGTTCCTTCTTGGCGCGCCGGTACCACACCTGGCGCACCGTGGTGCCCAGGTTTCCGCCACTGGCCAGCGCCTGGACCCCGAGCACGCCGAACACCACGAAACCCCAGTCCTGCGGGATCCCCCAGCGTTTGAGCAGTTCCGGCACCCCGACCCACAGCACCGCGCCGAATACGGCCATGTCGATCAGATGCGCGCCCGACATGATCGCCAGCACGTACAGCGCCAGCGACTGGATCGCGGTGAAACTGGCCGGGAAGGCGAGCCCGACCTGCCCGGTGAGCAGGCCGCCGCTGATACCGCCGAGGGTGGCGCTCACCGCGAACGCGGTCAGCTTCGACGTCCGCACGCTCGTGCCCGCGGCCGCCGTGCCGCGTTCGGAGAACGCCACTGCCTGCCAGGCGCTGCCCCAGCGCCCGCGGCGCAGGAAGTACACGGCGAGGCAGCAGAGCACCAGCACCACGACGGCGAGCTGGAAGTAGGCCCGGTCGTCGGAGAAGGCGTCGGGCCGTTCGACCGAGATCCCGCCCGAGACGCCGGGGAACTGGAGCTGGACCAGCGCGAGGTCGGCCGCCGCGGCGAGCCCCAGCGTGACGACGGCGAGGTTGATCCCGCGCAGCCGCAGCGCCGGCAGCCCGACGAGCACTCCGACCACCCCGGCGGCGACACCGCCGAGCACCAGCCAGGTGAGGAACCCGCCGGGCGCCTGTGCCTCGTTCAGTGCCGACACCGTCCAGGCGCCGACGGCGCCGAAGGTCAGCTGGCACAGGGAGATCATGCCCGCGCTGCCGGTGACCACGCCGAGCCCGAGCAGGGAGATCCCGGCGACGACGGCGCTCATGCCGAGGTAGACGAAGTACCCGTCGAGCCCGACGCTCAGTCCGTACCCCACGGCGATCGCCACGATGGCGACCGCGAACGGAATCCCGCGTTCAGCGAGCCGCATCCCACACCTCCTTGCGCTGCGACCAGAGCAGCAGCGCGACGATGACCGCGAACGGCAGGAAGTACCGCACGACGGAAAGGCCGTCGACCTGCGCGGCCGCGCCTTGGATCAGGCCGAGACCCAGTCCGCCCGCGACCGCGAGGTCGAGACGGCGGAACCCGCCGAGGAGGGCGGCAGCGGCCGCGGGGACCACCAGCATCGCCAGCGACGTCGCGTCGTTGGACTGCGACGGCGCGACGATCGAGATCACCAGGGTGCTGATCACCCCGGTGACCGCCCAGACCGCGACGCTGAGCCGTTTCGCCGGAATGCCGAGCAGCTCCGCCGTCGTCGGGCGTTCCGACAGCGCCCTGAGCTGGACGCCCGCCGGGGTCCGGCTCAGCACGATCCGGCTGGCCACCGCCACGAGGACGGCCAGCGCGACCGTGACCACGGTGACCTGGCTGATCACCACGCCGCCGACGGTGACCGCCGGTCCGTCCAGGATCGGGTGGAACGGCTGTGGTTTGTTGCCGAACAGGATGAACGACAACGAGATCAGCAGGAGCAGCACCGCCACGGTGACCGCGGAGCGGGTGCCGGTGTCCGCCTCGGCGAGCCAGGTGGACACGATCCAGCCGAGCAAGGCGCTGAGCAGCCCGCCGAGCAGGATCCCGGCGACGGTGGCGAGCCACATCGGCAGTCCCAGATCGACGGACAGGAACACCGCCACGTAGCAGCCGAACATCCCGGTGGCCGACTGGGCGAAGTTCACCACCCGCACCAGGCGCGACATCAGCGTCAGGCACACCGCCAACACCGCGTACAGTCCGCCGGCGGCCAAGCCTGCCAGCGCTCCCTGCAGCATCATTTCCTCCTGAGTGGGGGAAGGGGCGAGATGCGTGGTGGGTCAGCCTTGTCGTGACCCACCACGGACCTCGCCTCTCCTTACTTTTTGGGGATCCGCAACCAGTCGTCGGCGACGAGCTCCCATTTGTTGGTGCCGGAGGCGAGCTTGATCGGCCAGCCCGCGGTGTTGTCGTGGTGCGTCTGGCCGGGTCCGAAGACGTACGGCGTACCGACCATCGGGTCGGTGATCGGCTTCATCTCGCGCAGTGCCTTGGTCACCGATTCGCGGGTGATGTCCCCTTGGATCCCGCGGATGACGTCGAGGAAGTACTTCGCCGCCAGGTAGCCGCCCTGGCTGAACGAGGTCAGCGGGATGTTGTTCTTGGTCATCAGCTCGCGCCAGTCCTTGTTCTGCGGGCTGGTCGCGTCGGTGAACGGGTAGAACTCGGCGGGCACGTACACCCCGGCGCCGGCGTTGGTGATGGCCTTGGCGTAGTTCTCGCTGTAGACGCTGGTGAGCAGCAGCCAGGTGACGTCGTTCCAGCCCTGTGCCGCGGCGGCCTTGAGCTGCCCGATGGAATCCGGCTCGACCGGGTTCACCGTGATCGCCTTGCACCCGGCGTTGCGGGCTTTGACGATGTAGGAGGTGTAGTCCGAACCGCCGTAGGGCACGGTCGCGTCGAGGTACTTGAGCTTCTTGCCGGTGATGGCCGACCATTCGTCGATCGCCGCCTGATACGACGGCAGCGTGTTGCCCGCGATCTCCAGCAGCGCGCAGATGTCGTTCAGCTTCAGCGTTTCCGAGCCGTAGAGCAGGGTCAGCGTCATGTCGTGGTACGGGCCGACGTTGACCGGGGCGATGTTCGGACTGGAGAAACAGGCCGGGTCCACGCCGATACCCTGCATGGACAGGATCTTTTGCTGTTCGTAGTACTTGTTGTTGATCTCGCACTCGATGAGGCTGGACGAGCCGACGAGCGCCACCGCCTCGTCACGGCCGACGACCTCGCGGGCCGCCGCGGCCGCGGCCGCCGGGTCGCCCTTGTCGTCGAGGGCCTTGTACTGGATCTGCCTGCCGTTCACGCCGCCGCTCGCGTTCGCCGCGTCGAAGACCGCCTTGGCCGCCTGCGAGGCCTCGGGGAACGTGGCCGCGCCGCTCAGCGCGTTGACCGAACCGACCACGATCGGCCCGCTCGAACCGCTTTCGGAGCCGGCGCAGCCCGCTGTGGCGAGCAGAACGGCGGCGGCGAGTGCGACGAGGCGCCGCGCCGGTTTCACCGGTTCCCCATGGCGTCGACCACGGGGACCGAGTCGACGATCTGTTCGAACGAAGCGACCTTGCCGCCGTCGAACTTCCACACGTGCGCGACGCGGGCGGTGAACGAGCGACCGGTCTCGCGGTGCTTGCCGCGATAGGTACCGAGGCCGATCACCGTGTCACCTGCGTCGAGAAGGTCGCCGAGGGTGAAGGTGTAGCCGTCCCAGTCCTTCGCGATGGCGCCGAAGACGTTGTCCCGGACTTCTTCGGGGCCGGTGTAGGTTCCGGCGTAAGGGAAACCGGCCGCCTCCGTCCAAGTGGTCTCGGGACCGAGCGGGGCCAGCATGCCCGCCAGATCGCCCCCGTCGCTCGCGGCGTAGTGCGCGGCGATGATGTCTGCATTGGACACTGAGGCTCCTTAAACCGGTTGCGCGTCGGGATAGGCGACGGCGCCGAGTGGGTAGATGTGCCCGCCCGCGCGGGAGTGTTCCGACCGGCCGTCGCCGGTCAGGCCGAGGAAGACGCCGGTGGTCTTCAACGCGTAGCCGAGGTCGTGCAGCCACACACTGGCCACGGCGATGCGGAATTCGCGGAAACAGAACAGGTAGAGCCCGTCCTGGAACTTCCACACCGTCGACAGGTCCATGTCCCCGTGACCGCGCTGCACACCTTCGAGGCATTGCCAGGCATAGCGTTGCGAGGACACGTACACGTGCTCGTAAAGGTGTTCGGGGCTGTAGCGGTAGATGTTGCGCTTCCCGATCAAGTCGCGCGACGGGCCCGGTACCTCGCCGGTCGGCGCACCCGCGTCGGTCGTGCCGGACCAGAACGTCTGGGAGACACGGGGAACACCTTCGACGTCCTCGGCGCCGATCACCGAGCGCACGGCGAGCGCGCGATGCGTCGTCGTGGAGAAGACGACGGTGAGCGCTTCACCCTCGACGCTGGTGTGGGGGAGATTGACGAAGAAAACGTCTTCCCGGACGGCGACCGCGTCGTACGGGTCCTTGATGCCGTTGCAGGAGACGGTTTCAGCGTCTTCGAACCGCAGCGCGAGCGTCTTTCCGTCGTCGAGGGTGACGGTGAGCTCGCGTCCCGACAGGTCCGCGTTCGGCAGGCGGTAGGTGGCTATTCCGGCGGCGAACTCGTCATAGGTGCGCCACTGTTCCTCGGGTGCTTCGGGCATGCGGTCATCGTCGAGGCGACCGCCCGCGAAGGGGAAGCTGTCACGCGCTGGGCGGCAACAACCGGTCGCTCACGGTCAAGCCGCGGCGCAGTTCGCTCGGCGAGCAGCCGAATTCCGTCTTGAACACCCGGCTGAAATGCGGCGCGTCGACGAAACCCCACTTCGCCGCGATGGCCGCGACGGGCCGCGAATGGTGCACGGGGTCGAGCAATTCGCGGCGGCAGTGTTCGAGCCGCCGGGTGCGGATCCAGCCCGAGACGGTCGTGCCCTGTTCGTGGAAGAGGCCGTGCAGATGCCGGGTGGAGATGTAGTGCTCGGCGGCGATCTGCGCCGGGCCGAGGTCGGTGGAGGAGAGGTTCGAGTCGATGTAGGCGAGCACGCGGCGCATCAGCTCGTGGTGCGGCCCGGCGGTCGCGCGGGCGAGGTCCAGTTCGCTGGCGAACAGCGTGGCGAGCAGATCGACCGCCGTATGCGCGAGCCGGACGCCCGCCGGCCCGCCGAGCTGGTCGAGGTTGCTGCCGAGCTGCGCGAGGAAGGGCACCACCACGTTGCCCATGCCACGCTTGCCCGACATGGGCACCGCGGTCAGCTGGCCGACCAGATCGCGCGGGAGATCGATGAGCCGCTGCGGGAACATCACCACGAGCGTGCGGAAGTCCTCCTCGAACGCCAGCGTGTACGGCCGGTGCGTGTCGTACAACGCCACGTCTCCGGGGCGCAGCATCGCCTCGCGGTTGTCCTGCACCAACAACCCGGTCCCGGACAGGATCAGGCTCAGCTTGTAGTAATGCCGGTCCGCCCTGGCGATGAGCTCGGGCGTCCGCTCGACCACGTGGGCGGACGCGGTCACCTCGGTCAGCTGGACGTCGTCCGCGCCGCACGAGCGGATGCGGCCGCGGAAGTGGTCCCGGTGCTCGCTCGTCACGTGCAGTGGCACGAAGGATTGCGACACCACCGTGCGGAAATCGGTGAAATCTCGCGCGACCGTGGTGGTGGTCGGGTCGGCGGTGGCGGTGGTCACGGGGGTCACCTCGCAGCATCGGGGGTGAATTTCATATACGATAAGCGATACGATGCTGCCGGGCAATGATCGCGGCGAGGTCAGTCGGCGAGACGGAACAGGAGGGTCCTCGGGTCCACGTCGACGGGAACCACCGTGCCCGTTTCGTAACGGCCGACGTCCTCGGTGAGGACACGCGCACTGAACGGAGTCACCCCCGGCCCGGTGACGACGAGATCGACGTCGTCCGCGGGCGTGCTCACCTCGCCGACCCAGATCCGCTTGCGGGAAACGACTTCGGCGTTCGCGCGGACACCTTTCCGGTCGAGTCCGCGGTGGGCCTCGCGCGCCTTGGCGTTCTGCCGGAGGTGCGAGCCGACGGTGCCGAGGCCACCGATCGTGAACACGGCGCCCATGGCGATGACCACCAGGCGGTCGTCGTCGCCGGGTTCGAAGCAGGTGCTGATCCAGAGCAGTGCCGGGCCGATCAGGATCAGCACGATCATGAAAAAGCCCAGCACGCACCCGATGACGGTGAAGGCGGGCAATTCCGGAGCTTCCTTGCCTTCGCGGTCCGTCGTCACGGGCGTGACGTTACTGACCGGTTTCCGCCGGTGGTCCGGTAAAAATGCCCGCTTGCCCGCCGTTGTGCCGGGCGAGCGCCTCGAAGGACAGCTCGCGCTCGAACCGGTACGGCGAATTCTCGTCGCCGTGTCGTTCGCGCAAGGTTTTCACCAAGCCGTACGACGCCATGTCGAGATCGAACTCCAGCACCATCACCGGTACTGTGCGAGGTCCTTTGTGTACTCCGAGCCGGCCGACCTGTTCGACCATGCCGTGAGCCTGTCGGCGAGTGAGGTGAAAGGTCCGACTCGGTGACCGGAGTTCGTCAGTTCAGGCGCGGCTGTCGTCCGCGGAGTAACGCGGTGCCGAGTGGGGTGATCGCGTGGATCATCATGTTCTTGTGGCGGTGACTGGTGATCAGGTTGGCGTCGCGGAGCGCGGTGGCATGGCGGCTGGCGGTGGGCAGCGGCGTGGCTGCCCGGCGGGCCAGTTCGGTGGTGGTGGCCTCGGTGGTGTCGAGAGCGCGCAGGATACGGGTGCGGGTGGTCCCGAGCAGGGCGACGATCGGATCGGCGGCGCGTCGGCGGGCCGGTTCCGCCGGGGTGATGACGCCAGGGGCGAGCGGCACCGAATAGGCCAGGACGGGCGGAAGCGCCGGGTCGATGAGGGTGGTGGGGTTGGGGCCGCGGCCGAAGACCACCGGCTGCAGCAGCAGGCCTCTTCCGTCGAGGCGGACGTCTTGGTCGAAGAGATAGTCGATGCTCAGCACGGGAAAGCGCCACGTCGCCGCGGGGCTCAGGGTGCTCAGGACGGCGTCGATGCCTTGGTCGGCCATGAGCTGGGCGCGGCGGGTGTGATCGTGTCGCACGGCGGTGGCGATCGCGTCCCAGTGCGGCTCGAGGCAGGCGTGGAAGTATTCCCACAGGGCGTGGGCGACCATGCGCAACGCGGGTGGTCGCCCTTCCGCGAGATCGACGGTCCAGGAAGGGAGCGGCCGTTCCCGCGCCAGGTGTGCGAAGTCGGCCGTCAACCGGGAACGTGGCGTGCTCAGCAGCGCGTCGATGCGCTCGGGCAGGGTGCCCCCGCCGGGCGGGGTCAGGAAGTCGGGCGAGGAGCCCGACGCGGGAACCAGATCCAGCAACGGCCGCGTGGACGGCGTCAGCCGCTGCCTGGTCTGGCTTCTCCAGCCGCCCAGCACGATCTCGGTCCGGGTTTTGCGCAATGAATACACACTCATCAGGACCTCCCACAACGGATCCGGGCGTCGCGCTATCCGGATACCGGCCAAGTCCGCGAGTGTGAAATGGATCCGCAGCATTCCCTCTTCCTCCCCCGCCTACGACGCTACTGCGAAAAACATGATCGTTGCCACCGCGGTCGCCCGAAAACTGCCGGTGATCGATCATGTCGCGGGGGAGCCGCGGTTCGGCCCGGCGGCGCCTGATACTTCAGGAATCGGTCGCTCATCAGCATGTTTTCGGCACGATGAAGACACTGTCCCCTGCTGTTGGGCCGTCATAGTATTGGCGTCGAATTCGTTAGTGGGGGTGAATCGCCTTACCGGCTATCTCGCCTAAGATAATCAATGTCTATTGTGAAGGATCATCATGAAAATTCTGATGGGAGCGGTACTGGGATCGAGTTTGATGGTGGCGGGTCTGTTCGCGGCGACGCCGATGGCCTCCGCCGGCCCGGCGGAGGGCGTTTCCGTGGTGCTGGCGTCCCCGGGCACCAAGGGCGTGGTGCTGAGCGGCTCGGTGCCGCTCGCTTGCCAGAACATCAGCGGCGGCACGTGGTGCTACGGGACCGAATCGGCGGGCAGCGGCCAGAAGAAGTGCTACTCGCACTACCTGCACCCCACCAGGCGCCACAGCGCGACCGCCATTCTGGGCTCCAGGCAAGACAAGAAGATCGCGAGTCGCGGGCAGTGGGCCAAGGCCGAAGTGATCGGTTCCAGGAACGACACCTGCAACGCGTACTACAACTCCAACGCGTGAGGTGACCGACGCGGGGCGCCGAATCCGGCTGTGCCGGGTTCGGCGCCCCGCGAAGGTGGGTCAGATGAGCGCGGCGGGGAGCGTTTCGAACCCGCGCAGGATCCGGGTCTCGCGGCGTCGTGCGCCGTCGAGCAGCCGGAGATCCGGGAAGCGCTCGAAGATAGACCGCAGCCCGATCTCGCCTTCCATCCGCGCCAGCGAGGCGCCGAGACAGTAGTGCCGCCCCGCGCCGAACGACACGTGATCCCGCGCGTTCGCCCGCTCGACGTCGAAGGTGGCGGGGTCGTCGAAGATCTCCGGGTCCCGGTTGGCGCCCGCGAGCACGGTGGTGACGATCGCGCCGCGCGCGATGCGGGCACCGCCGATCTCGGTGTCCCGCGCGGACAGCCTGCCAGTGAGCAGGACCGGCGGGTCGTAGCGGAGGATCTCGTCGACGGCGTTGCTCCACAGGTCCGGATTCGCCCGCAGCTTCGCGAGTTCGCCCGGGTGCCGGGTGAGCAGGGCGATGCCGTTGCCGAGGAGATTGACGGTCGTTTCGAAGCCGGCCGCCAGTACCAGCCCGGCAGTGGCCTTGAGTTCCCGCTCGGTCAGGCCGACCCCGTCTTCGCGGGCGGCGATCAGCTTGCTGAGCAGGTTGTCGCCGGGATTCTCCCGCAGTTTCTCCAGATGCAGCGTGAGCCACGAGTCGAATTCGGCCAGCGTCGCCTCCACCGTGCGGAAGGTCCGCCACGGCAGGCCGAGGTCGAGGCTCGGGGCCGCCGCGCCGCCCAGCGCGAGCACCTTGTCCCGTTCCTCCTGCGGGACGCCGAGGATCTGGCTGATCACGGTGACCGGCAAGAGACCGCAGTAGTGCTCGATGAGGTCGACGGGGTTCGACGGGTCGAGGCCGTCGAGCAGTTCGTCGGTGATCGCCTGCGTGCGCTCGCGCAGCTGCTCGACCGCGCGGGCGGTGAAGACGCGGGTGACCAGCTTCCGATAGCGCGTGTGGTCGGGCGGTTCGCTGGCGAGCAGCGACGGTGGTTCGATCGGATGGATGAGGCCGGACGCGGACCACACGACCAGCTTGTTGAGCAGCGGGTTGTCCGGGACGAACCGCACGGTCTTGAACGCGTCGCTGGTCAGCACCTCCTTGCACGCCGAATGCCGGGTGCTGACATGCCCGACCCGGGTGGTGGCGATGGCGCCGTGCGCGCGGATCTCGTCGAACAGCCCGCTCAGATCCGCCCCGCCGCTCGCCTCGACGGACAGCCTTCCCTGGAGGTCGCCCCGGCGTGCCGCGGCCCGGAGGGCGACGCGGGGGAGGGCGTGGCCGATGCTCCAGCGGGTGACCGGTTTGGCGATCGCCTCCGCCTTGTGCCGGAAGGTCCGTGCGGGAGCGGTCTTGAGTGCGAACATCAGGACTCCGTCCGTGCGGGTTCCCCTTCGAAGGTATCGGAACGACGTGTCAGTAGCCAGCGACTCCGATTTCTGCGGACGCGCTGCCCGCTCGGTAATGTTCTGCACTTCGGGCGGGCCGGGGAGTGCTTGTGGGCGGCTACGGGTTCGACATCGCGCTGGTCGCGGTGCTGGTGGTGCTCAACGCGGTGTTCGCGGGCAGTGAGATGGCGCTGATCTCGTTGCGTGAGGGGCAGTTGCGGGCGTTGGAGCGCGACGGTCGCGCGGCCGCCCGCACGCTGGTACGGCTGGCGCGCGACCCCAATCGGTTCCTCGCGACGATCCAGATCGGGATCACGCTCGCCGGTTTCCTCGCTTCGGCGACGGCGGCGGTGTCGCTCGCGCAACCCCTGGTGCCGTTGCTGGATTTCCTCGGCGACGCGGCCGGGGCGGTGGCCGTCGCGCTGGTGACGGTGGTCCTCACCTTCCTGACCCTGGTGCTCGGGGAACTCGCGCCGAAACGGCTCGCCATGCAGAACGCGGTGCGGTGGGCGTTGCTGGTGGCGCGTCCGCTGAATCTGTTGTCGGCGATCTCGAGGCCCGTGGTGTGGGCGCTGAGCGTGTCGACGAACTTCGTCGTACGGGTGCTGGGCGGCCGGGCGGAAGCCGATCCGGATCAGATGTCGCCCGAGGAACTGCGGGAACTGGTCTCGGCGCAACGCGGACTGAACGCCGAGCAGCGCATGATCATCAACGGCGCCTTGGAGATCCACGAGCGACGGCTGCGGGAGGTGCTCGTCCCTCGCCGGGCGGTGCTGACGCTCGCGGCCGAGCAGGACATCGAGTCGGCGCGGCGGCGGCTGGCCGAGTCCGGCCATTCCCGGGCGCCGGTCGCCCGCGGCGGCCATCTGGACGACGTCGTCGGTGTGGTGCAGCTGCGTGACCTGCTCGGCGACCACGAAGACCTGGCCGAGGCCGTCCGGCCGGCGGTCGTGTTCCCCGATTCGCTGCGGGTGTCGGACGCGCTGCGGAGTTTCAAGGCCGAGCGGGAGCAGATGGCGCTCGTCGTCGACGAACACGGCGCCGTCGCGGGCATGGTCACATTGGAGGACCTGCTGGAGGAGATCGTCGGCGAGATCTACGACGAGACCGACCGCGACGTGCTGGCCGTCCGCGACGGTACGGACGGCGCGCTGGTCCTGCCCGGCACCTTCCCGGTGCACGACCTCGTCGACGTCGGGGTCGAACTGCGCGACGCCCCACCGGGGGAGTACGCGACGATCGCGGGACTGATCCTCGTGCTCCTCGGCCGGATCCCGGAAAAGCCGGGAGACCGGGTGACGGTGTCCGGCTGGACCGCCGAAGTACTCGGTGTGGACCATCACGCGATCACGCGGGTGGCGCTGCACCGTGGACCGAACGCGGAGCGGTGAGTTGCGCCGGGCGCGCCGGGTTGGCAGCGTGCCCGGTGTCCCGCCACGAAGAAAGGTGTTCCGATGCCGCAAGACCAGCCGGATTTGAAACCTCGTTCACGCGACGTGACCGACGGCCTGGAGCGTGCGGCGGCCCGCGGCATGCTCCGCGCGGTCGGGATGGGCGACGACGACTTCGCCAAACCGCAGATCGGGGTGGCGTCCTCGTGGAACGAGATCACGCCGTGCAACCTGTCGCTCGACCGGCTGGCCAAGGCGGTCAAGAACGGCGTGCACGCGGGTGGCGGCTACCCGCTGGAGTTCGGCACGATCTCGGTGTCCGACGGCATCTCCATGGGCCACGAGGGCATGCACTTCTCGCTGGTGTCCCGCGAGGTGATCGCCGATTCGGTCGAGACGGTGATGATGGCCGAACGGCTGGACGGCTCCGTGCTGCTGGCGGGCTGCGACAAATCCCTGCCGGGCATGCTGATGGCGGCGGCGCGGCTCGATCTCGCTTCCGTCTTCCTCTACGCGGGCTCGATCATGCCCGGTCAGGTGGACGGCCGGGACGTCACGATCATCGACGCGTTCGAGGCTGTCGGCGCTTGCCTGGCGGGGAAGATCAGCCGCGCCGAAGTGGACAGGATCGAACGCGCGATCTGCCCCGGCGAAGGTGCCTGCGGCGGGATGTACACCGCCAACACGATGGCGTCGGTCGCCGAGGCACTCGGTATGTCGCTGCCCGGGTCGGCCGCTCCGCCCGCCGTCGACCGGCGTCGTGACGGGTTCGCCCACCGGTCGGGGGAGGCCGTCGTCGGGATGCTGCGCCAGGGCATCACCGCGCGCCAGATCATGACCATGGAAGCGTTCGAGAACGCGATCGCCGTCGTGATGGCGCTGGGCGGTTCGACCAACGCCGTCCTCCACCTGCTCGCGATCGCGCGCGAGGCGGAGGTCGACCTGCGCATCGACGACTTCAACCGGATCGGGGACAAGGTCCCGCATCTCGGCGACCTCAAGCCGTTCGGGAAGTACGTGATGAACGACGTCGACAAGGTCGGCGGCATCCCCGTGGTGATGAAGGCGCTGCTCGACGCCGGGCTCATGCACGGCGACGTGCTCACCGTGACCGGCAAGACCATGGCCGAGAACCTCGAAGGCATCGCCCCCGCCGGGGTCGACGGCGAGATCATCCGCCCGCTCGACCGCCCGATCCACAAGACCGGCGGGCTGACCATTCTCAAGGGATCGCTGGCACCCGAAGGCGCGGTCGTCAAGTCGGCGGGCTTCGACGAATCGACGTTCACCGGCACCGCGCGAGTGTTCGACGGCGAGCGAGCCGCCCTCGACGCGCTCGCGGAAGGCCGGATCGTCGCCGGGGATGTCGTCGTCATCCGGTACGAAGGGCCCAAGGGCGGGCCGGGGATGCGGGAGATGCTCGCCATCACCGGGGCGATCAAGGGTGCCGGGCTCGGGAAGGACGTCCTGCTCATCACCGACGGCCGGTTCAGCGGCGGCACGACCGGGCTGTGCGTCGGGCATATCGCCCCGGAAGCCGTCGACGCCGGGCCGATCGCGTTCGTGCGGGACGGCGACCCGATCACCCTCGACGTCGCGAACCGGACCCTCGAAGTCGAGATCGACAACATCGAGGCGCGCAAAGAGGGCTGGACCCCCAAACCGCCGGCGTACACGCGAGGAGTGCTCGGCAAGTACGCCAAGGTGGTCCGCAGCGCCGCGCACGGCGCCGTTTGCGAGTAGTGCCAGCACCTGCCCGGGGGCTGAAGGGGCCCTTCACCGCATGCAACGCGGTGAAGGGCCCCTTCGTCGCATCGCATGCGGTGAAAGTCCCCTTCAGCCACCACGAACGGGTGATGCGTAGGCCGGAGAGGCGCGAGTACGTAATTCACCCGATGTGCCCGCTACTCCGGAGTAGCAGACTCGGCGGCCCGACGATTCCCGCTGCTCCGGAGGTCGATGATGACCCTGACCGCGTCCCACGCCCCAGCCCGCACCGCCGCCCTCGTGATCGCCCGCGTGGTCGTCGACGGGATCCGGCACTCGCTGCCCGAGCACGCGCCGCTGTTCGACGCGCGCGCCACGGAGTTCGTCGCCTCGGTACTGGAACGCGACGGGATGAACCTGGGCATCGCGGCCGGTGCGGACGCCTTCCGGCAGGTCGGCGTCGCCGAGTACGCGGCGGGCAAGGACCTGGAGCGGCTCTCCCGCGCCTACCACTCGGCCGGCCGATGTGCCCTGCCCGCGCTGGCCTCGCTGTCGCGGCAGCCCGGCGCCGGGTCGGCTCTGATGGACACCGGGGTGGAGGCCCTGCTCCGCTGCGCGGACGTCCTGATCCGGCTGTCCACCGCCGCCTACCGCGCGGCCCGCACGCCTTCGATCGCCGAAGTGCGGCAAGACCTGCTGAAGGAGATCTTGAGCGGCCGCCCGCCGTCGAAATGGGCAGGCCTCGCGGCGGAGGCGGGCTGGGTGCCGCCCGCCCGGCTGGTGGCCGTCGCCGCGGAGCCCGGCGCGGTCCGCGCTTCGTTCGGGCCGGAGGTGCTGGCCGACCTCACCGGCGAGTACCCGCACTTGCTCGTGCCGGACGACGTCGAGATCGGTGGCGTCCTGGCGGGGACGCGGGCGGCGGTCGGGCCCGCGGTGGCGCCCGCCGAAGCCGCGGTCTCCTTGCGCTGGGCACGCCGGACCCTCGAGCTGGTCCGGCGCGAGGTGATCGAGGACGGCCCGCTCGTGCGCTGGTCGGACCACCTGACGACGCACTGGCTTTTCGCCGACGAGGTGCTGACCACGGCCCTCGTCACGCGCAGCCTGGCCCCGATCGACGGCCTGCCCGCGAACGAGCGTGCCAAACTCGCCGAAACCCTCGACGCCATGCTTTCCGCCCGCGGCGGGGCACCCGAGATCGCGGACAACCTCGGCGTCCACCCGCAGACGGTCCGCAACCGCCTGCGCCGTCTCCGGGTCCTGTTCGGCGCCCGGCTCGACGACCCGGAGGCGCGGCTGGACCTGAGGATCGCCTTGCGCGCGGAGCTGCTCACGCCCGAACCGGGACGGCAGGCGACCCCGATGAAGGTGGCGTGAGGCGTCAGGCGGATTCCGCGGCCCGGGTCACCCACGTGGCGACCTGGACGCGGTTGGAGTAGCCGAGTTTGGTGAGGATGTGGTCGATATGGGTGTCCACCGTCCGCCGGGCGATGCCGAGCCGGTCGGCGATCTCCTGGTTCGTCAGCCCCTCGGCGACCACGTGCGCGATCTCGGTCTCGCGTTTGGTGAGCACCTGCGCGGCCTGGTTCCGCGGTTCGGGTGACCGTTCTTCGAGGGCGTACGCGATGGCGTCCCGGGTGGGCATCGCGGCGCCGTCGGTGAACTCCTTGACCGCGACCTCCCAGCCCAGCGCGGTGGTCACGACCTCGGTGTCGGCGAGCAGCGGTTCGGTGAAGGCCTCGTACCGCGTCGGCCAGGCGCCCACCGTGCGCCAGACGTTCATCGAGGCGCCCTGCAGGATCGCGGCCCGGTTGGGCCGTCCGGTGCGGGCGGCGCAGCCCGCCAGCACGGTGAGCGTGAACCCGACGACGACCCGGTCGTCCACCCGGGCGTGCAGGCGGAGGACCTGCTCGCAGCAGCGGCTCGCCACCGCGAGATCACCTTGGAGGTACTCGGCGGCCGCGCGTGACCACAGTGCCCAGCCCCGCCAGAAGACCTCACCCCGCCGCTCGCAGCGCTCGACGGCTTCCGCGAGTACCGCCCGGCCGTGGTCGATGTCGCCGTCCAGCCAGATGGCCAGCCCGTGGTTGTAGCTCGCCCAGAGGTCCGCGCCTTCGTCGCCGTGGGTGCGGAACAGGTCGATGGCCGTGCCGAACAGGCGCGACGCCTCGGCCATGTCGTTGCCGATCAGCGCGGCGTAGGCGCGGACGTGGAGCACGTACGCGGCGGCGAGTTCGTCGCCGCTGGTCTCGGCTTCGGCGGTCGCCCTCTCCAGCATGGAGCGGTGGGCGGGCAGGTCTCCTTGCACCAGGGCCAGAAAACCGGAGAGCCACAGCACGTGTGCCCGTTCGGGCACACCCGGCGGCGCGGCCTCGTCGAGACGGCGGACCCACATCCGGCCCTCGGTGTTCAGCCCGCGGAAGATCCAGAACTCCTTGACGTCGCGCAGCATTCGCAGCCCGATGATCGCGTCCTCGGGAGCGCCGGTGCAGTAGTCGAGGGCGACCCGGAGGTTCGCGTGTTCGCGTCGCAGCCTTCCGATCCAGGCGAGCTGATCGGTCTCCAGCCATTCGGTGGCGTACCGGCCGGCGAGTTCGGCGAACCAGTCCCGATGCCGTTTCCGGAACTCCGCCGTCCCGCCCGTCTCGGAGAGCCTGTCGACGCCGTACTCGCGCACCGACTCCAGCATGCGGTACCGCACGCCGCCGGGGTACTCCTCGCGCAGCAGGATGGACTTGTCGAGCAGCCCGTCGACGACTTCGAGGACCAGTTCGCGCGGCAGTTCGCCGCCGGAACAGACCTGTTCGGCGGCGTCGAGGTCGAAACTGCCGGAGAACACCGACGCGCGCGCCCACAGCAGCCGTTCAGGCCCCGTGCACAGGTCGTGGCTCCAGTCGATGAGGGCCCGCATGGTCTCGTGCCGTTCCGGCCGTCCCCGCCGGTCCTTCGTGAGCACGGAGAACTGCCGGTCGAGGCGGTCGGCCAGCTGGCGCAGGGACAACGCCCGCGCGCGCACGGCCGCGAGCTCGATGGCCAACGGCAGCCCGTCCAGCCTGCGGCACAGCCGGATCAGCGGTTCGGTGTCGGACTCGGTGAGCCGGAACGACGGCGCGACCGCGGTCGCGCGGTCCACGAACAGCCGCACGGACTCGTCGTTCGTCACGCGTTCGAACGAGTCGCCCTGTTCCGGGATCGCCAGCGGCGGCACCGGCAGGACCCGTTCGCCCGCCACCCCGAGCGACTGCCTGCTCGTGGCCAGCACGGTCACCTGCGGACAGGCCCGGACGACGGTGTCGGCGAACCAGGCGCAGCTGTCGACCAGATGCTCGCAGTTGTCCAGCACCAGCAGCAACCGGCTCGCCTGAAGCGCCTCGACGACCACCTCGATGGCCGGTTTCGCCGAGCGGTCGCCGAAGCCGAGGACGTTCGCCACGGTCGGCACGAGCAACGCCGGTTCCCGCAGCTCGGCCAGCGACACGAACGCGACCTCGTCGCCGGTCGCCTCGTGATGCGCCGCGGCGACCCGCCACGCCAGCCGAGTCTTGCCCACACCGCCCGGCCCGGTCAGCGTGACCAGCGACGACGCGTTCAGCAGGCGCCGCGCTTCACCGGTCTCGGCGTCGCGGCCCACGTAGCTGGTCACTTCGGTGGGATCGGCGGACCACCCCGCAAGCGAGCCAACTCCGTCCGCCATGCGTTCTCCCGCCGTCGACCAGACCCCGCGTTCCGTCCGATGTAGACGGAAAACGCCCGGCTGCGGATACTAGCGGACCGGCGTCCTCCTAGCGGGGCGCTCGCTTGCCGCGATCATGCGCCCAGCCCGCCAGCACCGTTCCCGCGGCCACGAGCAGCAGGAACACGAGCAACCTGCCGCCCCAGTCACCGGGTACCCAGTCGAACGCGCCCCACAATTGGGTCGCGGAATGATCGAAAAGGCTGCGGATGGCGGCCTGCGCGAAGACGGCGATGGCCACCATCCCGACGATCTGCAGCCCCAGATAGCCGCCCTTGGTCATGCTTCCTACCTCCTGGTCCTCGGTCTGTCCCAGCTTCGCCCGCGTGATCGGGGAGCACATCGGCAGCGCGTCGCGCGTCGCCTCCGACCAAAGTCGAGCCCCGGCTCGTCCTGTGTCCGGCTGCGCCGCCGCGAGCGGGTCGACCATGATGGGCCGGTGATCACCGACGCCGCCGCGCGGCCGCCCCTTCGCGCGTGGGGAGAGGCCTGGCGCCTGCTCGCCGCGGCCGGAATGGGCGTGCTGCTCTGGCTCATCACGGCGGCGCAACTGCCGGTGGGCGCGGCGGGCCCGAGGGTCGACTGGCTGACCACCGGGGATCCGCTGCTCGCGCTCGCCTGCCTGATCGCACTGCTGTGGCGCCGCCGTTTCCCGGTCGTGATCACGATCGCGGTGATCCTCGCCTCGACGGCCTCGGTACTGGCGGCCGGTGCCTCGTTGCTGGCGCTCTGTTCGCTGGCCACCAGGCGGCGACCGGCCGAAACGGTGGTCGCGGCGGTGTTGTCGGTGGTCACGGCGGTGCTGATCGCCGATCTCTACCCGCAGCGCGAGACGCCTGGACCGTTGTGGCTGCTGATCAGCCTCCCCACCCTGATGGTGGGCATCGTGGTGGCCGTGGGCGCCGCCATCGGAGCGCGCCGGGAAGAGGTCCGCTCCCTGCGCGAGCGGGTCGAAAGCGCGGAACGGGAGCAGGCTGCGCGGGCCGCCGAGGCGCGGATCATGGAACGGCACCGGATCGCCCGCGAGATGCACGACGTCCTCGCGCACCGGGTCTCGCTGGTCGCGATGCAGGCCGGGGTACTCGGGCATCGTCCGGATCTGCCCGCCGACCAGGTCGCGGAACTGGCCCGGGGGATCGCTGACGGCTCCCATCAGGCGCTGGAGGAACTACGGGACGTCCTCGGCGTCCTCCGGGCGGGCCCGGAGGGGCTGGAACCCCCACAGCCTTCGCTCGCCGATCTTCCCGCGCTGGTCGCGGACGCGCGGGCGCTGGGACTGGACGTCACCTTGACGACCACGATCCCGGGCGAGCCGCCCGACGCGATCGCGAGGACCGTCTACCGGGTCGTCCAGGAAGGCCTGACCAACGCGGGCAAGCACGCCCCGGGTGCGAGCGTGGCCGTCACCGTCGAGGGGGAAGCGGGGGACGGCGTGTGGGCGACGATCCGGGATTCCGGTGCGGCGCGAACGGTCGAGGGGCCGCCCGCCTCGGGTTTCGGGCTGCTCGGCCTCTCCGAGCGGGTCGGACTGGCAGGCGGCGAGCTGGACCACCACGCGGAACCGGGCGGCGGGTTCGTCCTCGCCGCGCGGTTGCCGTGGCCGGTCCGCGAAGGGAGCGAGTGAATGGGCACTGTGCGGGTCGTCCTCGTCGACGACGAGCACCTGGTGAGGATGGCGCTGCGGCTCATCGTCGACGGCGAACCCGACCTCGTCGTGGTCGGCGAGGCTGCCGACGGCGACGCGGCGGTGACCGTGGTGGGGGAGCAGCGGCCCGACGTCGTCCTGATGGACGTCCGGATGCCCGGGCGCGACGGACTCAGCGCGACCGAGGAGATCCTCCGGCTCCCGGAACCGCCCGGCGTCCTGGTGCTCACGACGTTCGACTCCGACGAGATGGTGCTGGGCGCGCTGCGCGTCGGCGCGCTGGGATTCCTCCTCAAGGACACGCCGCCGCCCCGGATGCTCGCGGCCATCCGGACGGTCGCGACCGGCGAACCCGCGCTCTCGCCCGCCGCGACGTCCCGGCTGATCGCCGCGGCCACCGGGCCGCACTCGTCCGACGCGCGCCGGGCGTCCCGGGACAACGCCCGCGGGTTGCTGGCCACCCTGACCGACCGTGAACGCGAGACCGCGCACGCCATCGCCGAGGGCCTGTCCAACACCGACGTCGCGCGGAGGCTGGAAATCACCGTCGCGACGGTGAAGGCGCACACGAGCAGCATGCTCGCGAAACTCGGTGTCGAGAACCGGGTGCAGATCGCCCTGCTCGTCCGCGACGCCGAAGGCTGAAACTTTTTTCCGGCGCGGTGTCGAATCCGTCTTCCCCCGCTCGACGCAATGTCGAAAGCAGTTCGAACGACCAAGGAGAAACCAGATGCGCACCCTGATCGCCACCGCGTTCGTCTCGCTCGACGGCGTCGTCGAAGGGCCCGGCGGGGAGCCCGGCTACCGCAACTCCGGCTGGACCTTCGACGGCATCGAGTTCGACGAAGCGGCCTACGAGCTCAAGGGGCGTGAACAGGGCGAGGCGACCGCGATGATGATGGGCCGGGTCAGCTACCAGGCGTTCTCGCCGGTGTGGCCCGGTATGACCGAGGAATTCGCCGGGTACAACGCGATGCCGAAGTACGTCGTCTCGACCACGCTGCGGGAAGAGGACCTCGTCGACAACTGGGGCGAGACCACGATCCTGCGTTCGCTCGACGACGTCGCGAAGCTCAAGGAGACCGAGGGCGGGCCGATCATCGTCCACGGCAGCGCGGAACTGAACCGGAACCTCGCCGACGCCGGCCTGATCGACCGCTACCACCTGCTGCTGTTCCCGGTCCTGCTCGGCGCGGGCAAGAAGCTGTTCGGCGACACGGACAAGGACAAGCAGAACCTCAAGCTCGTCGAGAGCGAGGCCTACGGCAACGGGATCCAGAAGCTGGTCTACGACGTCATCCGATGATCGGACCCCCGGCACGCGTCCTGCGATCGTGAAGCGCGTGAACAAGCCCGTCTTCGTGCAGCCGAACCTCGACGGACCGGCGGTGGAGCTCTCCGGGGTCGAGGTCCAGGGCGCGAGGGGCACCGCCGCCGGCTGAAAACGCGTTTCAGGCGGAAGGGCAGGGCCAGGCGAGCCGGACGATGGTCCCGGTGAGCGTGCTGGTCACCGTCGCCTCCGGGGCGAAGGCCCGGATGATCGGCAAGCCGCGTCCGCCGTCCGGGCGGGGTCCGTCGCGCCAGCGGCCCTCGTCGGCGACGCTGATCCGGACGTGGCCGTCGTCGTGGGCGGCGGTCACCTTCATGACGTTGTCGTCGGTGCCGTCCGGGTAAGCGTGCTTGACGACGTTCGTCATCGCTTCGTAGGCGGTGAGCTTGAGATCCTCGGCCAGTTCACGAGGAAGACCCCGTTCGAGGGCCCATTTCGCCAGGACGTCCCGCAAGGCGGCCGCTTGGGCGGCGACGGCGGCGACCTCGAGGACCAGCTCGTCGGTGCCGTTGCGTACAGGCTCGTCGATCGGCATCACGAAGTGTCTCCTCGTCGTCCGCCGCGGTCGACGACCGCCGGATCCATCGACAAGGTTAAGGCACCGCGGGGATCGGGGGCACGCGTGGCGGGCGAGCGGGCGCCGTCATCCGATATGTTCAAAGCAGTCGGGAACCGATCGTGAGGGGTGGATGACGGTGACGAGCGGAGACGGCGAAATCCGGGAAGTTCCGTTCTCGGTGACCGTCGCCAGGCCTGGTGGCGCCAAAGTCGTCATCGCGGTGGCGGGGGAGATCGATCTGACGACCTCCGAAGATCTCAAGGAGACCTTCGAGGATGTGCTGGATCCCGTGCCGGACAGGCTCGTCGTCGACCTCGAAGGCGTGGAGTTCTGCGATTCCACCGGCTTGGCGACCCTGGTCAGGATCAACGACCGGTGCGGCACCCAGGGGGTCGACCTGAGTTTCCTGCCGTCACCCACGATCCGGCGGCTGGCCTTGAAGACGGGACTCTCCACGCTCCTGCCGCTCGCCGGATCCTGAGCGGCGGGCGGCTCAGCGGTTCGACACTTCGAGGATCGCGTGGTCGAGATGCCGGTACACGGGGATATGGCTGTCGACGCCGAACAGGCGCAGCAGGCGCAGTACCGGCCGGGCGTCCGTGACCACCCCGGTCGTGCGGCGTTCTGAGCGGGCGCGGGCCGCGGCGGATTCGATGACCCGTAGCCCGGCGACGCCGAGGAAACCGACCTCGGTGAGGTCGAGCACCGTCGCGGCCGGGAGTCTGCCTCGAAGCGCGCGCTCCAGCCGTCCCGCGGTGGCGAGATCGATCTCTCCGGTCGCCGCGACGACGAGCAGGTCTTCGTTCCATCGGATCCGCTTCACTCGCAAGAGGTTCTCGGCCGTGGAACGCGGAAACGGAACGGCAGGGCCGTCGCGACTGCCGAGCGTGTGAGGAACGCCTTCGATCATGATGCTGTCTCCCGGATAGCCGGGACGAGACGGACAACGGGTAAGCCTGCACAACGGCTGCGCAAGTCAACTCGCCGCCGCGTCGCCCTGAGAAGGTACTGGGCCGCGGACATGCGGGTCGTTCGCGCGGGCTGGTGGACTCAACCTCACGTACTCCTCACCGTACGCCGCTCACCGCGCCTGGCAAGAGCAGCGGTGGGAAAGGAGGGGATCCATGGTCACTCGCGAAGTGCCTTTTCCCAGGCGAGGCCCCATTTTTCGAGCGGGTGCAACGCGTCGAGGAGTCGTTCGCCCAAAGGTGTCAGACGGTAACCTTCCCCGCCGGTCTCGACGATGCGGGCTTCGGTGAGCTCGCCGAGGCGGGTGGCCAGCACGCTCGAAGACATGTGTTCGCAGCGGCGCCGCAGTTCGCGGAAGCCGACGTCGCCCTGGCGCAGTTCCCAGATCACCCGCAGGGTCCACCGGCGGCCCAGCAGATCGAGCGCGGCCATGAGCGGACGGCCGGTTTCGGAGCCGCGGACCGGCTGTCCGGGCCTCGGGATCGGTTCGCCGGGCATGCCACCCCCCTTGTGCTTCGACTTTCGAAGCAGCATAGTGGTTCTGAAATCGAAGCACACTGGGAGATGGTCATGGCACGGATCGCGCCGCTCGCCCCGCCGTACGAGGCCGACGTCGAAAGGGCCCTTCGCAAATGGATGCCGCCGGGTGTGGCGCATGAGCCGCTGGCGTTGTTCCGTTTGCTGCAGCTTCATCCTGAGCTGGCTTCGCGGATGCGCGTACTGGGCGCCGGCCTGCTCGCACACGGCGAATTGCCCGCGCTGGACCGGGAAATCGTGATCGCGCGGGTAACCGCTCGCTGCGGATGCCGCTACGAATGGGGTGTCCACGCAGCGGTTTTCGCACCGGTGGTCGGCCTGACACCGGAACAGCTCGAAGCGACCGTGTCCGGCGACTCGCGGCATCCCGTCTGGTCGGAGCGGCACGGCGCGCTTATCCGCGCAGTCGACGAACTCCACGACACCGCAACGGTCTCCGGCGAGACGTGGGCCGCGCTCGCCGAGCATTTTCCGGCGCCGGAACTCGTGGAGTTCCTCGTGCTGGCGGGCTGGTACCGGACGATCGCCACCGTCGCGAACGGTGCCGCTCTCGAAGAGGAGCCGTGGGCCGTCCCGTACCCCGGCCGTTAGGGTCGGCGTGAGTCGATTTCCCTTGTGTCGCCCCGTTCTCGCTTCGAGGACCGCCAAGCTGCGAGAAGGCACAGGAGTGCCGCCGCGAAGCCGGCCGCGGTGAGTGTCCCGGCCCAGACGGCGCCGGTGCTGGCGAGAAGATAGAGCTGGACCACGGCCGTGCACGTATAGACGACCGCCAGACCCAGCCACAGCCGTTGCGGCATCATCCCCCGTCTCCGTTCGCTCGGTACGGGGTCAATCGCGGCGAGGCGGGATCGGGTTACAGCAACGCGTTCATGGACCGTCCACGCGGAAGAAGTCCACCAGCCCGTCCCACGACCGCGAACTCCGCCGCCGCTCCCACCACGTCCGGAACGGGGTCGACGCCATCGCGTGCCGCGTGTAGGACGTCATCACCGCCCGGTACACGTTTTCCGCCTGGTCCCACGTCAGCCGTTCCTTGCGCCAGGCCAGCACGAGCCGCATCCGCATGGGGTCGCCCTTCAGCGGCCGGACGACCATACCGGGCAGTTCGGGGGCGGTGGGTTCGACGAGCTGCACCGCCTGCCCGGCGGCGATCAGGTGCCGTCCGCCGCCGTTGGGGCATTCGAACCGGATCCGCGGCGAGAACCCGGCGCGGTGCGTCGCCGCGCGCAGAGACGTCAGCGAGCCGTCCTCGGGGCCGGGCGGCCCGATCCACGCTTCGTCGGCGAGATCGGCGAGATCGACCTCGAACCCGTCGGCGAGCCGGTGCTCGGCGGGGAGGCCGATGAACACGGGCACCCACGAGAACAGCACTCGGTGCCCGAGATGCTTCGCCAGCGGCACTTCCTGGTCGTCCGACATGGCGATGACGGCGATGTCGAGGGTCGCACGGGCCAGCGCCTGCGCGAGCACCGCGCTGGAGGGTTCCACGTGGACGGTCACGTCCAGCCCCGGCAGCGCGTCGTCCAGCCGTTCGACGAAGGTGGGCAGACAGTCCATTTGGGACGATCCGAGCCGGATCGGGCCGTAGCCGAGCGCGCCGAGGAGATCGCTTTCGAATCGGTCGAACTCCACGAGCAGGGTCAGCGCCCGGCGCAGCGTCTGCTCGCCGACCGGGGTCGGGGTCACGCCGGTGTGGCTGCGGACGAACAGCGGTGCACCGATCTGCCGTTCGAGCCGCTGGAGCAGCGAGGTCAGCGACGGCTGGGACATGCCGAGCGCGGCGGCCGCCTGCGAGAGGCTGCCCGCTTCGGCGATGGCGCAGATCGCCCGCAGGTGCCGGATCTCCAGGGCCATAGGCGGAGTCTATCGCCGCCGGTCATTACGGCCCGGCCGTTCGCGGTGCGAAGGTGCGGCCAGAACCGTGACTACCTGAAAGGGGAGCCGATGACCGGCGACCGAACCCGGCCGGATCTGCGCGCGCTGCTGGCCGCCAACGGGTTCCGGAACTGGATCAGCGACGGCTGGGAGCCCGCCGACGACACCATCGACGTGCCGCCGGGCACCGCCGAGGCGGCGGCCGCCCATCGCGGCCGACTCTCGGCGGAACTGCCCGGTCAGCGGATCGCGCTCGCGGCGGGCCGTGCGGTGGTGCGGTCGAACGACACCTTCCACGGCTTCCGCGCCGACAGCGACTTCGTGTGGCTCACCGGATGCCAGCGTGAGGGCGCGATCCTCGTGATGACCCCGGCGGGGGACAGCCACCACGCCACGCTGTACGTCCCGCGACCGGCCGAGGCGCACGAGCCCGACTTCGTGGGCGACGCCGACACCAGCCCGCTGTGGGTCGGCTCCGCCGCCGGGCCGGCCGCGTACGAGCGCACGCTCGGCATCGAGTGCCGTCCGCTGGAGGATCTCCCGCACGGCTTGCGCGGACGGAATCCGAGCTTCATGGTCGGCGCCGGGGCCGATCCGGCGCTCGACGCGTACGGCTTCGGCCACAGCGAACGGCTCCGGACCGTCCTCGCGGAGCTTCGCCGGATCAAGGACGACTGGGAGATCGGCCAGTTGCGTGACGCCGTCGACGCCACCGCCCTCGGGTTCGCCGACGTGCTGGCCGCGCTTCCGGAGGCGGTCCGCGGTGGCGGGGAACGCTGGCTTCAGGGCACCTTCGACCGCCGTGCCCGCACCGAGGGAACCGGACCCGGCTACACCTCCATCGTGGCGGCCGGGCCGCACGCGCCGATCCTGCACTGGACGCGCTGCGACGGGCAGGTGACCGAGGACAGCCTCCTGCTGCTGGACGCCGGCGTCGAGGTGGACTCCCTGTACACGGCCGACATCACGCGGACCTTCCCGGTCGGCGGAGAGTTCACCGTGGCGCAGCGCGACGTCTACGACCTCGTGCACAAGGCGCACGTCGCGGCGCTGGGCGAGGTCCGTCCCGGCCAGGACTACGGCGCGTTCCAGGCGACGGCTCTGCGCGTGCTCGCGGAGGGGTTGCACGATTGGGGCCTGCTCCCGGTGTCGGTGGACGAAGCGCTGTCGCCGGACGGGCAGCAGCATCGGCGGTACATCGTCTGCGGTACCGGCCATTTCCTCGGGCTGGACGTCCACGACTGCGCCGCCGCCCACCCGTCCACGTACCGCGAGGGCACGCTTGCCGAGGGGATGGCGCTGGCCGTGGAGCCCGGCCTGTACTTCCACGCCGGCGATCGCACCGTGCCGCCGGAGCTGCGCGGTCTCGGCGTCCGGATCGAGGACGACGTCGTGGTCACCGGATCGGGCTACGACCTGCTCTCCGGCGGTTTTCCCTCGACCGCCGACGAGATCACCGCCTGGGTCCAGGCGGCCAGGGGCTGAAGGACGCTTTCCCCGCGTCTCACGTGGTGAAGGGGACTTTCCTCGCATGGTATGCGCGGAAAGTCCCCTTCAGCCCCCGTCAGTACCGGATGGTGTGCCCGGTGAGGATCCGCTCGGCGGCACCGGTCGTGGACAGGCCCACGGCGGGCCGGTCCACGGTGAAGTACTCGCGGAAGTCCTGGCTGAAGTGGCGGGTCATCAGCGCGATCGTGCGGTTCCAGTTCCCGCCGTCCGGGCCGTCCGGCGCCCACAGGTCCAGCAGCGACGAGCCGACCCGCCCCTGAACGGTGTCGCCGGTGTCCCAGCCGGGCGTCGAAGCGTCGTTCTCGAAACTGTACGAGCTGCCGTTGTCGTAGACGTAGCGGTAGTCGCCGAGGGCGTAGGCGGCGACGGCGTCCGCGAAGCCTTCGGTCCACGCGCACGATTTCGAGCTGTGTTTCTCGATGTAGTGCGGGTTGCAGCTGTCGACCACGGGGAAGCCGCGGCCGTAGAGCTGCCACTGAAGCCAGTGTCCTGCCTCGTGGAGGACAAGGTGCTTCGAGTCGGGCATCGTCGCGCCGAGGAAGACGTAGTTCGTGTTCGGATAGTCCCAGTAGCCACCATCGGCGACCTTCGGATCCCAGACGAAGGTGATCTGGTCGCAGCGCCCGTCGGACTGCCTGGCCGTCCAGCAGGACGAAGCCGGGTTGGCGCGTTTCCAGTAGAGGACGTTGAGCGTGTCCACGACCTTCCACGCCCGCTGCAGCGTCGACGGCACCTTTACCGTGCCGAGGTCGAGCGTGCCGGAGACGTTGGTGCGGCGTACCGAGTCGAACGTGTAGTCGGTGGTGTTGTTCGCGGCCTTGACGACCCGCCACATCGAGGTGCTGCTCGACCGGAACCGGACGTACGCCTCGGCGAGCGACGCGGTGTGGCAGGCGGTGAACCGGCCGTCGGACGCGCCGGTGATACCCGCCGCGAGCCGGGTCGTCGTGCCGGAACCGGTGCGGCCCCACAGTTCCCAGTTCGCGTTCCGGGCCACCTGCGTGCGCAGGGGTTTGCTCGTCCCGGCTTCGGCGTCGTAGTGGTCGAAGGCGAGTGTGCCGGCGAGACAGGCGTTCGCGGCCGCCGTCGCCGGTGTGGTGGCGGCCGCGGTCAGCCCGAGGGTCGTGATGAGCACCGCGCCGAACGCCCGAAGTCGTCGGCTCGCGGATCTGCGGATCAGCTGCACGGGAATCTCCTCGCTGGAAGGAAACGACGGTGCGCCCGTGACCCTGTGTCGACGGTGACACACCGGTTGGTGATGGAGTTTCATCGCGCTCCGCGCGGCCCACCATCGCGCCGCCCCATCGGCCGCGGCTATGCCCTCCCCGTCGCTGGGCGTGTCATGATGTCCGCGAACTCGATCGGCAAAGCGAACGAGGTCGTACGGTTTGACGAACGACAGGGGAGAAGCGGTGGAGGACGAGACGCCCTCGATCCGGGACATGCTGGCGGTCAACCTGCGCGCGGCCAGGACGGCGAGGGGTATCTCGCTGTCGGAGCTTTCGCGACGGTCGGGCATCGGCAAGGCGACGCTGTCGCAACTGGAGTCCGGCGGCGGCAATCCGACCATCGAGACCGTGTTCAGCCTGTCCAGGGTGCTGGAGGTGGCGATCTCGGACCTGCTCGACCACCGGGCGGGCGGTGCGCTCACCGTGGTGCGCGGCGCCGACGTCGAGGTGCTCAGTGGCGAGGGAGTGGATCTCCGGCCGCTGCGGCGGATCGAGACCGGCGACGGCGTCTTCGAGGTGTACGACCAGGTGGTGCGCGGGGACGCGCCACAGCGTTCGCAAGGGCATGTCGGGGTCGAGCACACCATCGTGCAGTCCGGATCGCTGCTGGTCGAGGTGGCGGGCCGCAGTGTCGAGGTCGGCCCGGGGGATTACGTCGCCTTCGACGCCCGTGAGCCGCACTGCTACACCGCGTCGGAGGGGCCGGTGCACTCGGTTCTCCTGTTGCAGTACCGCGCCGACGAGCGGCTCGACGGCAGGCCGCATCCGGTGCTGAAGGGCTGACCGCGCCCGAGGTATTGACACCGCTCCGGGGTGGAACCTACCCTCCGATCGTTCGCTTTACCGAACGCTGGAGGGTCGATGAACCGAACGCGCGTGGTCGTTCTCGGTGCGGGCATCGTCGGCGCCGCGTGCGCCCGTGAGCTGAGCCGGGCCGGCTTCGACGTCGTGGTCGTGGATCGCGGCCGTCCCGCCGGGGGAACCACGTCGCACGGCGAGGGCAACATCCTCGTCTCCGACAAGGGACCCGGCGCGGAACTCGAACTCGCGAAGCTTTCGACGGCGTTGTGGCCCCAGATGGTCGCCGACCTCGCCGACGAAGACGCGCGCGCCGCATCGGCGATCGAATACGACCCCAAGGGCGGCATCGTCGTCGCCACCACGGCCGACGGAGCGCGCGCTCTCGCCGCGTTCGCCGCGTCGCAGACCGGTGTTCGCGCGGAACCGTTGTCCCTCAAGGAAGTCGCCGAAGCGGAGCCCGCGCTGACCCGCGAGGTGACCGCGGCGTTCCACTACCCGGAGGACGCGCAGGTCCAGCCCGCCGGCGCGGCGTTGGCCCTGCTGGGCTCCGCTCTACGGCACGGCGCGCGGCTGCGCTCGGACACCGAGGTCGTCGGCGCGACCGTCCACAGCGGACGGATCACCGGCGTCCGTGTGCCCGGTGAGGTCATCGAGGCCGACGTCGTCGTGAACGCCGCGGGCCCCTGGGCCGGTCAGGTGTCGGCGCGTCTCGGCGCCCCGATCGCGGTCCGGCCCCGCCGGGGCGAGGTACTCGTGACCACCCCGATGCCCGGTGTCGTGCGGCATAAGGTCTACGACGCCGATTACGTCGGCGCGGTCGGCGCCGATTCGGGTGCGTTGCAGACCTCCGCCGTCGTCGAGTCGACCTGGGGCGGCACCGTGCTGATCGGCTCGTCACGCCGCCGGGTGGATTTCGACGACGCGATCCGCCCGGACGTGCTGAGCGCCATCGCGGCCAAGGCACTGCGCCTGTTCCCGGCGCTCGCCGACGCCGCGATCATGCGCGCGTACGGCGGTTTCCGGCCCTACGTCGATGATCACCTCCCGGTACTCGGCGAGGATCCGCGGCTGGGGAATCTCTGGCACGCCACCGGGCACGAGGGCGCCGGCATCGGGCTGAGCGTCGGCACCGCTCGGTTGCTGCGCGAACTGCTCACCGGGACGGAGCCCGCGATGCCGGTCGAAGAGTTCACTGTGGACCGTCCGGCGGTTCTGGCGGAGGTGGCCGCATGAGCGGACGGCTGCTGCCGCGTGATCGCGATCCGGTGGGCCGCACCGACCGGCCGATCCGGATCACCGTCGACGGCGAGACCCTGACCGGGATCGCCGGGCAGAGCGTGGCGGGAATCCTGCTCGCCGCGGGCCGGGTCTCCTGGCGCACCACGCGTTCCGGCGCACCGCGTGGCGTGTTCTGCGGTATCGGCGCGTGCTTCGACTGCCTGCTCACGGTGAACGACGTGCCCGACGTCCGCGCGTGCCGCCGCCCGGCCGCTGACGGGGACGAAATCCGCACCCAGTCCCGGGAGGAGACGGCGTGAACGTGGTGATCGTCGGTGCCGGGCCCGCCGGGCTCGCGGCGGCCGAACACGCGCTGCGGGCCGGTGCCCAGGTCACGGTGCTGGACCAGGCGGAGACCCCCGGCGGCCAGTACCACCGGATGCTCCCCGAGGCGTACGCGGCGCGGCGTCCGGAGCGGGGCCGGCACGGATGGGCGGAGTTCGACCGGCGGCGCCGGGCGCTCTCGCATCCGCGATGCCGGTGGTGGCCCGGATCCACCGTCTGGGCGTTCGACCGCGCGGAGAAGACGGTGCACGTCCTGCGCGGGCAGTCGGACGGAAAGGGACGCCGGCGGCTGACCCTCGCCCCGGACGCGCTGATCCTGGCGACCGGCGCGCACGACCGCACCTTGCCGTTCCCCGGCTGGGAACTGCCCGGCGTGTACACCGCGGGCGCGGCGCAGGCGCTGGCGAAGGGAGAGCGGGTCGCGATCGGCGAGCGGGTCCTCGTCGCCGGGGCCGGGCCGTTCCTGCTGCCGGTCGCGGAATCGTTGCTGGGCGTCGGGGCCGAGGTGGTCGCGGTCCTGGAGGCGAACCCGTTCTCGACCGTCCGAAAAGGATGGTCGTCCCGGCCGTGGCGCCTGGCCGCCCACGCGGGGAAGGCCGGTGAGCTGGCTCGATACGCCGCGACGCTGGCCCGGCATCGGGTCCCGTACCGGATGGGCAGGGCGGTGATCGAGGCGCGCGGCGCGGACCGCGTCCGCGAGGTCGTGACCGCGCAGGTCCGCGCCGACTGGTCGATCGTCCCCCGCACCGAGTGGACCTACGAGGTGGACGCGGTCTGCGTCGGCCACGGTTTCGTCCCGCAGCCGGAACTCGCGGTCGCCGCGGGCTGCGTCCTGGACGAGGGGTTCGTACGGGTCGACGCCGCGCAACGGACCACAGTGGACGGTGTCTTCGCCGCGGGAGAGATCACCGGGATCGGTGGCGCGGTCACCGCCGCGGCCGAGGGCGCGGTGGCCGGATGCGTCGCCGCCGGGGGTGAGCCGTCACCCGAGCTGATCCGCGCCCGAGACCGTGCCCTCACCTTCGCCGGACGCCTCGCCACGGCCCACCCGATCGGCGCGGCCTGGCGAAGCTGGCTGCGCGAAGACACCATCATTTGCCGCTGCGAGGAAACCACGTACGGCGCCTTGACGCGTGCGGCCGAGGACCCGGCCCGTCCCGGCTCGCACGCAGTGAAACTCGGCACCCGGGCCGGCCTCGGCCCGTGCCAGGGCCGCGTCTGCGGGCCGACCGTGTCCGAACTTTGCGGTGGCACCGAACGGCACCACCGCCCGATCGTCCAGCCGATCCGGCTGGGCGAACTCGCCGCCCGAACCGAAGGAGACCCTGAATGAGCACCCCCGACCTCGGTGGCGTCGTCGTCGCGACCGCCCTCCCGTACCGGGCGGACGCTTCGGCCCCCGCCGGGCTGGCCGTGGACTACGACGCCTACGCCGCGCACTGCCGATGGCTGGTCGACAACGGCTGCCGGGGCGTCGGCCCGAACGGCTCGCTCGGCGAATACTCGTCGCTGACCGACGAGGAACGCCGTCGCGTCGCCCGCACCGCGATCGAAACCGTCGGTGAGGACGGGATCGTCGTCGTCGGCGTGCACGGCCCCGGATCGCACCAGGCCAAGTACTGGGCCGAGGTCGCCGCCGAGGACGGCGCGGATGGCCTGCTGTGCCTGCCACCCACGATGTACCGGGCGAACCACGGCGAGGTGCTCGCCCATTTCGAAGCGGTGGCGTCGGTCGGGTTGCCGGTGATGGTCTACAACAACCCCATCGACACCAAGGTCGACCTCACGCCCGCCCTGCTCGCCGAGATCGCGCGGATCGACAACGTGGTCGCGGTCAAGGAGTTCTCCGGGGACGTCCGGCGGGTACTGGAGATCCGCGAACAGGCGCCGGGGCTGGACGTGATCAGCGGCGCCGACGACGTCGTGCTGGAAAGCCTGCTGATGGGTGCGATAGGCTGGTTCGCCGGCTTCCCCAACGTGTTCCCCGCCGAATCGGTGCGCCTGTTCGACCTGGCCCGGTCCGGAAAACTCGAAGAGGCCAGGGCGCTCTACGAGCCGCTGGTGGCCGCTTTCCGCTGGGACTCGCGCACCGAGTTCGTCCAGGCGATCAAACTCGGGATGGACCTCGTCGGCCGCTACGGCGGGCCGTGCCGTCCGCCGCGGGGGCCGCTGACCGAGGAACACCGCGAGCAGGTCACCGCCGACATGCGCCGCGCGCTCGCCTCGCTGGGGGTGGCGTAGGTGCGGTCTATCCGGTCGATCACCGCCGTCGATTCGCATACGGAGGGTATGCCGACCCGGGTGGTGACCGGTGGGATCGGCGTCATCCCCGGCGACACGATGGCCGAACGCCGCCGGTACTTCATGGAGCACCTGGACCACCTGCGGCAGTTCCTGATGAACGAGCCGCGCGGCCATTCGGCGATGAGCGGCGCGATCCTGCAGCCGCCCGCCCGGCCGGACGCCGACTGGGGCGTGGTGTACATCGAGGTGTCCGGCTGCCTGCCGATGTGCGGGCACGGCACGATCGGCGTGGCGACCGTGCTGGTGGAGACCGGCATGGTCGAGGTGACCGAACCGACGACCGTCGTGCGCCTGGACACCCCCGCCGGGCTCGTACACGCCGAAGTCGAGGTCCTGGACGGCCGCGCGGTCCGCGTCAAACTTCGCAACGTCGCGTCCTTCCTCGCCGAGCGAGACGCCGTCGTCGAGGTGCGCGGCTTCGGTGAGGTGCGTTACGACCTGGCCTACGGTGGAAACTTCTACGCCATCCTCGAACTGTCCCAAGTGGACATCCCGTTCGATCGGGCGGAGAAGGACCGGATCCTCGCCGCGGGGCTGGACATCATGGCGGCGATCAACGACCAGCGCCCGCCGAAGCATCCCGCCGATCCGCTGATCGGCGGCTGCAAACACGTCCAGTTCCTCGCTCCGGGGTCGGATGCCCGTGCTTCGCGGAACGCGATGGCGATCCACCCGGGCTGGTTCGACCGGTCGCCCTGCGGCACCGGCACTTCGGCCCGGATGGCCCAGCTCCACGCCCGCGGCGAGCTGCCGTTGCACACGCCGTTCGAGAACAGCTCGTTCATCGGCACCACCTTCACCGGCGAACTCGTCGCCGAGACCACCGTCGGCGGCGTTCCCGCCGTGGTGCCGGAGTTCTCCGGACGGGCCTGGATCACCGGCAACGCCACCTACCTGCTCGATCCGGACGACCCGTTCCCCGCGGGCTTCGTCCTCTGACCGGGTTCGCGACACCCGAAGCGCTCAGCGCGGTCCGGCGGCCTGGATGGCGCTCGGCCTGATGGTGTACGCGCTGTCCGGATTCCGGAACCCGGAAAGGAAGGAAGCATGAAGCAGATCGAGAGTGCGGCGGAGATCTCCGGCGAATGGGCCGCGACCGACCCGAAGACGCGCACGGCGGTGCTCACCGGCGTCGCCGACGCGCTGGACGCGGCCGGTCCGTCCCTGATCGAGCTCGCCGACGCCGAGACCCGGCTGGGGACGAAGCGGCTGACCGGCGAACTGGCCCGCACGACGTTCCAGCTGAGGCTGCTCGCGGCCGAAAGCGGCTCGTACCACGACGTCCGGATCGACCGGCCCGATCCGTCGTGGCCGCCCGGTCCCCGGCCGGAGCTGCGCCGGTACCGCACCGCGGTCGGTCCGGTCCTGGTGTTCGCCGCGAGCAACTTCCCGTTCGCGTTCAGCGTGGCGGGCGGGGACACCGCGTCGGCGTGGGTGGCCGGATGCCCGGTGGTGGTCAAGGCCCATCCCGGACACCCGGAGTTGTCCCGCAGGACGGCTTCGGTCGTGGTGGAGGCCCTCGGCCGCTGGGGCGCGCTCCTGGGCCTCGTCGAAGGGGAAGCCGCGGGCGTGGAAGCGCTGCGTCATCCGGCGATCGCGGCCGCCGCGTTCACCGGGTCCGTGGCGGGCGGGCTCGCGCTGGCGCGGATCGCGGCCGAGCGGCCGGTCCCGATCCCGTTCCACGGCGAGCTCGGCAGCGTCAACCCGGTGATCGTCCTGCCCGGCGCGGCACGCTCGCGGGCGGAGGAACTGGCGGCGGGCTACGCCGGTTCGCTGACGCTGGGAAACGGTCAGTTCTGCACGAATCCCGGCCTGGTGTTCGTGCCGTCGGACAGCCCGTTCGTGGGTCTCGTCGCCGAACGGCTGCGCGAGGTGCCGGCCGCGCCGTTCTTGAACGACCGCGTCGCGTCCGGCTTCCACACCGGTGCCGAGCGGCTGGTCGCGATCCCCGGCATGCGCGAGGTCGTCCGTGGGCCCGGCGCCCAGTTGCTCGAAGTCGCCCTGGAGGACTTCGTGCCGGAAGCGGCTGAAGAGTGCTTCGGCCCGCTGGGCGTGGTGGTGCGGTACTCGTGCCTTTCCGACGTCCTGCCGGTGCTGGCGGCCCTGCCCGGCCAGCTCACGACGACTGTGCACGCGCTCCCCGAAGAGGCCCCCGACGTCGAGGCGCTGCGCCCGGTACTGGCCGACCGCAGCGGGCGGATCCTGTGGGGTGGCTGGCCGACCGGGGTCGCGGTGACCGCCGCGATGCAGCACGGCGGACCGTTTCCGGCGACGACGTCACCGGCGTCGACCTCGGTCGGGACCGCGGCGGTGGAACGTTTCCTGCGGCCGGTGTCCTATCAGGACTGGCCGTCGCACCTGCTGCCGGAACCGCTGCGGGACGACAACCCTTGGGACGTCCCGCAGCGCGTCTCCTGACCCGCAATTCGTCACCTACTTGCGAGAGGAAGGCGCCGCAAGTAGGTGACGAATCGCGTCAGGGGGAGACCACGGTCCCGCCCTGCACGATGTGCCGGAACTTCTCGGGCTCGGCCAGGACGCCGATGTCCTCCAGCGGATCCCGGTCGACGACGAGCAGGTCCGCGTGCGCGCCCGGCGCCAGCGTGCCGATCTCACCGGTCAGGTTCAGCAGGTCGGCCGCCGTCGACGTCGCGGAACGGACCACCTCCAGCGCGGACTGGACCTCGCCGCGCAACCGGAACTCGTGGTTCTGGTGCCGGTGCATCCCGCCGAGCAGATCGCTGCCGTACACGATCTTCACGCCGCCCCTGGCGGCCTTCTCGAGGGCGGCCATGCCCGCGCCGAGCACCTCGTCGACCTTGCGCCAGCTGGATTCCGGCAGTCCGTGCTCGCGCCCTTCCTCCTTCAGCGCCCAGTACGTGACCAGGGTGGGCACGAGATACGCGTCGTGCCGGAGGAACAGTTCGACACTGAGGTCGTCGATCAGGTTGCCGTGCTCGATCGACCGCACGCCCAGTTCGAGCGCGCGGTTCACGGCGCGGGCGGTGTAGGCGTGCGCGGCGACGTAACGGTTGGCCGACTCCGCCTCCTCGACGATGGCGCGCAACTCCTCGGCGGAGTACTGCGTCGAGTCGATCCGGTCGGTGGGGGAGGCGACGCCGCCGGAGGCCATCACCTTGATGTGGTGCGCTCCCTTGCGCAGTTCGTCGCGCGCCGCGGCGCGGACCGCGTCGACGCCGTCGGCGACCCGGCCGAGACCGGCGCAGCACGGGTGATCGTCGCTGGCGTTGGCGCCGCGTGTCCGGCTGTCGCCGTGCCCGCCGGTCTGGCTCAGCGCGCGCCCGCAGAACAGCAGCCGCGGACCGCGGAACAATCCTTCGGCCTGCGCGTCGGCGAGGCCGTAGTCGGCCCCGGAGGCGTCACGGACCGTCGTGAAGCCCCGGTCCAGCATGCGGCTCATGGTGCGGGCACTGTGCGCGGCGACGTAGGAAGGAGACGACGCGGGCAACGACCCGAGATCCGCGGTCGACGCGGTGACGTGCACGTGGGCGTCGATCAGTCCGGGCAGCACGAACGCGCCGCGCAGGTCCTCGGTCCGCGCGTCATCCGCGGTGAGGCCATCGCCGATCTCGACGATCCGGCCGTCGGCGCAGCGGAGGTCTCCCTCGGTGTACTCACCCGCGATCGGGTCGAGCAGACGGGCGTTGCGCAGCAGCAGCGATCCGGTCATCGGGTCTCCTCCAGGAGTTCGCGCAGGGCCGGGACCGCCAACGGTGCCAGAGAACGGGCCGCCGCGACGGAATCGTCGTCGTAGCTGCCTTCGGCATCGAGAAGGTTGAGGACGCCGAGCGTGCGGCCGTCGTCCACCACCGGCACGTTGATCACCGCGCCGCAGCCGAGCCGGTCGATGAGTTCGTGGTCGGCGAAGATCTCCCGCACCGCCGCGCTGTCCGGCCCGAAGTAGGGCTCCTGGCCCGCAATGCAGCGCTCCAGCCATCCGGCGGCCACCTCGACGGTCTTCTCACCGCCGACCGGGTACTCGACGGGGTGACTGCTGTACACGCGCCGAAGCGCCCGCCGTTCGGGCACCCAGGCCAGGACGGTGAACAGCCGTACGCCGATCGTGGCTCGGGTCTTGTCCTCCACAGTGGACAGCGACACGGTCACTTCGTCATCTCCTTCGCGGTTTTCACGGGCGCGCCGTGTTCGGTCAGTTCTTCCAGGGACCGGCCGGCGGTGGACAGGCCGAACACGACCACGACCACCACCCCGGCCACCAGGACGGCGGTGGTCATGCCGAAGACGCCGGCGAAGCCGAGGCTCGCCGCGGACAGGCCGATGATCGTCGGGGCGAGGATGCTGCCCACCCGGCCGAACGCGCTGGACAGTCCGGTCCCGCTGGCGCGGATCCAGGTCGGGAACACCTCGGGGGTGTAGGAGTACACGCCGGCGTAAGTGCCGTTGAGGAAGAACGACAGCACCGCCCCGGCGAGGGTGATCGACCACGGGGCGTCCATCTGGCTCAGCCAGAACGCGCTCACCGCGGAGCCCGCGAGGTACAACGCGATGGTGTGCTTGCGGTCGAGCCGTTCCGACAGCCACGCCGCGGAGAAGTATCCGGGGATCTGCGCCAGGTAGATGATGATCGAGAACTCGAAGCTCTTGGTCACCGTGATGCCGCGCTCGACGAGCAGCGTCGGGATCCAGGAGAAGAAGCCGTAGTAGGAGAACGTGATCACGAACCACACGGTCCAGATCACCGCGGTGCGGCGCGCCATCGCCGGGCTCCACAAGAACTTGAGCGCGCTGAGGAGAGTGACCTTGGGGGTCTCCGTCGCGGGTTGGGCCTCGGCCTCCGCGACGGCGGGAAGTGGTCGCCCCGTCGCCTTTTCGACGTCCCGCTCGAGCTTCGCGACGATCCTCTCCGCCTCGGCGTCACGTCCGTTCGCGACCAGGAACCTCGGTGATTCCGGCAGCGAGCGGCGCCACCACAGCAGCATGACGATCGGAAGCGCGGTGATCAGCTGCGCGACCCGCCAGCCCTCCGGCACCGTCGGGACGACGAACCGGCCGATCAGCGCGGCCATGACGAACCCGAAGGAGAAGAACCCGGCCAGCGCGCCGACGAACCAGCCGCGGCGTTTGGCGGGGACGAACTCCGACAGGAACGGCGCGATGATGGCGCTTTCGGCCCCCGCGCCGGCTCCGGCCAGCACCCGGGCGCCCAGGAAGACCTCGTAGTTGGGGGAGAAGGCGGCGACCACCGAGAACACCGCGTAGAAGGCCAGCGCGTACATCATGACCTTCTTGCGGCCGATGCGGTCGCCCAGCAGCCCGGCGGCGATCGCGCCGAAGAGGAAGCCGAACGGCGTCGCCGAACCGATCAGCCCGAGCTGGCCGTTGTCCAGGCCCCAGGCGGCTTTCGCGCTCGGCAGCAGGAACGCGACGACGGCGGAGTCCATCCCGTCGAAGGTGTAGCCGAGCCCGCCGATCAGCAGGAGTTTGTAATGGGGACGGCTCAGCGGGAGCCGGTCCAGTCGTGCCAGAAGCGTCATGGGGAACGCCTTCCGTGGTTCGGGCGACGAGGAGTCACGAGAGTTTGGACAACGTATACTGCGTTTCGGCAAAACTGCAATGGTTGTTGCAAGTGGTCCGCCGCGCACGATGCGTTACCGTGACGCCGTCGAGGGAGGATGCGGTGACAGAGACGGGAACCGACGACGGTTTCGAGGCGTGGCTTCGGGATCGCACGCCGGAGCGCGGTCTGCGGCCGAAGGCGGCCGCCGTGCTCGAAGTGCTGGTCTCGCAACCGCGCCGCGCGTCGTTCGGCTCGACGGCCGAACTCGCCCAGCTCGCCGGGGTCAACGTCGCCACGGTCACCCGGACGGCGCAGGCGCTGGGTTTCGCCGGATGGCCGGCGCTGCAACAGGAGTTGCGGGCGCGGTACATGTCGTCGCTGAGCGCGCCGCAGGTGGCCGAGGAACATCGGGACGTCGACTCGCCGGGTTCGGCGTCGCTGCGCCGCGACCTCGACAGCCTCGCTCTGCTCAACCGGCGCGTGGCCGAGGACGAGATCCGCAACGTCGCGGAGGCCGTCGCCGGGGCGCGACGCACGGTCGTGATCGCCGACGGCAGCTACGCCGCGGTCGGGATCGCGTTCGCGCACAACGCCCGGCTCGCCGGGTACGACGTCCACGCGATCACGGCGGGCGACGCCGAACTCGCCAACGCCACGGCGAAACTGACGTCCGAAGACGTGCTCATCGCGATCAGTTTCTGGCGGCTGTACGAAAGCACGGTGCTCACCGCGAACGAGGCCAAGGCCAGGGGAGCGCGTGCCTTCGCCATCACCGACGCGGCCAGTCCCGCGCTGGCTGGCGCGGTCGAACAGGTGCTGATGGTGCCCGCCGAGGGCGTGACCTTCTTCCCGTCGCTGACCGCGGGGATGAGCCTGGTGCAGGCGATCGTCGCGCAACTCGCCGCCGTTGATCCCGTCCGCACCGGCGAGTCCATCGAGGCGGCCGAGGCCATGTGGTCGCGGTTCGACCTGCTGCACCGCCGCCCGGGGTCGGCCGATCGGACAGTGCCGAAAAGGCCGACCGGTCGAGGCGTCTCGGCCGGGTGACCGATCCGCCGGCCCCCGCCCGGAGGCGATCCTGGTTCCAGGCCGCCGGAACAGGCGGCAGGGGACCGAGGAGGCCGAAATGACGATCATCGCGACTCTGGGCGCATACGCCGGGCTCGCCCTTCTGGCATTGATGGCGGCGACCCCGCTGCTGGTCGAACTCGATCAGCGCTTCCCGGCCACCCGCCGGGCGAAGGCGGCCGAACGGGAACGCCCGATGCCCTCCAGGCTGGCGTCGGCGTGACGCAGAGCACAAATTCGCGCGAGTTCTACCTCACGTGAGTGATTCGCGCTGTGCCGATTCGTGACTTTGTGTCGCGCTATGAAACGCTCTGTGACGTGACCGTGGATCTTTGCCCCAGTTCTCAACCCGTCGACGCCTTCGCTGAGTTCCGAAGGAACGTCGACGACCTGACCCAGGCGTTCATCGACGCCTGCCGTCAGGGCCGCAGTCCCGGCGACGCCACTCTCGACCTGCTGCAGCGGGTCCACCGCGAAGACCGCAACTGGGTCGTCGTCCATCTGACCTTCGCCATCGCCGCGCTCGCGCATCAGCGAGCCCTCGCCGTCACCCGGCCAGGTGGCGTGACGGGTGCGCCGGAGCGCGCGTTGTTAACTTCCGCGAGTGACTGATCCGGCCATCTCCGCGGCCATCGCGGTGTTCGCGGGTTGCGTGCTCGCGGGCCTCCTGGCCGTCCCGTACATCGCCGCGAGTTACCGGCGCCGCGGGGAGCTCGGGCTCTGGCGGGTCCTGCTGGTGTTCGGGTTCTTGGTCTACGCCATGTCCCTGTGGACGTACACGTTGCTTCCCATCCCGGAGACGACCACGTGCGCCGAACACGCCGCCGGTCACCTGCAGCTGCGCCCGTTCCAGTTCGTCGCCGACATCCGCCGCGAACGGGCCGGGGACGGCCTGCGGGCGTTCCTGCGCAATCCCGCCGTCCAGCAGGCGGTGTTCAACGTCGCCCTGTTCGTGCCGCTGGGGATGTTCGTGCGGCACCTCTTCCGGCGCGGTTTCGCGGCCACCGTCGCGATCGGATTCGCGGTCTCGCTGTTCATCGAGTGCACGCAGCTGACCGGGGTCTGGTTCCTGTTCGAGTGCCCGTACCGCCTGGCCGACGTCGACGACCTGCTGGCCAACACCCTCGGCGCCGCCGTCGGTTTCGGCCTTGCCCCGTTGTTGCGGCTGCTGCCGGGGAACGAGCCGTCCGCGCCGCCGGGAACGCCGCGGCCGGTCACCGCGCGCCGCCGCCTGCTCGGGATGGCCGTCGACGTCGTGTCGGTCGTCCTCCTCGGCACCACCGTCGGCATCGTGACGACCCTGCTCGCCGGCGAACCGAACACCGTGGTGACCGCGCTGATCGGCACTTTCCTGCCGGCGCTGCTCCTGTTGTTCGTCGTCCCCGTCGCGGGCAACGGCGCCAGCTTCGGCCAGCGGGTCGTGTTGCTGCGCCCCGTCGGCCCGGATGGCGGGAAGCCGGCCCTGTGGCGGATGGCCGTGCGGTTCCTGGCCGGCTCCGGTGGGTACTTCACGCTGCTCACTCTGGCATCGGTGGCCAACAGCGGGTTCGAGCCGCTGGCGAACCTGTTGTTCTTCGCCAGCGGGATCCTCGCCTTCCGGCCCGAAGGTCACCAGGGACTGTCCGGCCTGATCGCCGGGCTGCGGATGGCCGACGTGCGCGAACTCGACGACCTGGCCGAACCGAGCCTCGTGAGTGGAAAGGACGGTTAGAACCGTCCTTTCCACTCACGAGGCCTGGCCTGGGAGCGCCACCCGATCGGGTCGACCCTGCCCGTCCCGCGCGTCATTGCGCCTGGCAGGGCGCCTGTGCCGGAACACTCGGCCGGTGGACGTGGAGACGATGGACGAAGTGGCCGACTGCCTGCTGTCGGTGGCCTGGAACATCTTTCCGCTGATGGGGAAACCTCCCGCCCGTCCGGAGAACCGGCCGGAGGAGATCCGGAGCCTCCTTGTCGACACCTGCCACGACGCCGGGTTGCGAGCCCGTGAATGGGCGGCGGAGCACGGCGCGGGCACCGAGGAAGACCGTCGTCCCTTCCTTCGGCTGGCGGAGGTCGGGACGGACGCGAATCTGTTGCTGGGCATGGTTTCCGGCACACTGGTACCCGATCACGAGCGGGTCCGCCGCCGTTGGGCCGAGATCGAGACCCTGGCCGCCGAGGCGGGCGAACTCGCCGTCCTGATCAAGGGGCGGCCGGTGGGCCGGCCGCCCCTAACCGCGGGAGATCAGTCCTTTTCGAGCGTCAGGTCGTAGCGGTCGAGCACCTCCTTGACGGGCTGGAAGAACGTGGTGCCGCCTTCGTCGCAGTCACCGGAACCGCCCGAGGTCATGCCTTGCGCCTGCACGAGTTTCGTGTCGGAGCCCGACGAGGGCCGGCTGACGAACGAGCCGCCGGAGTCGCCGGGTTCGGCGCAGGCGTCGGTCTGGGTGAGGCCTCGCACGATGTTCCCGTTGCCGTAGTTCACCGTCTGGTCCAGCGCTTCGACCCGCCCGCAGTGCCAGTGGGTGGTGATCCCGGACCGGCAGACCCGGCCGCCGACACCGACCACGTCGGCACCCTCGATCCGCACGTCGGACCCGTCCTCGTACCGGTCGACCCGGGGCGGGGTCGAGACGTCGGAGTGCGTCACCTTGACCGTCCCGTAGTCGTTGCCGGGGAAGGAAGACCTCGCGACCTTGCCGATCGTGCCGCCGGCACCGCGCACGGTGCCGCCGAGTTCGGTGCAGTGGCCGGCGGTGATCACGTAATGATCGTCGTCGTCATAGGCGTTGAAGCCGACCGAACAGGCACCACCGCTGAAGTACAGGCCTTGCCCGCCGATCACACTCCACAAGGGCCGCGGCGCGCTCTTCACGTGTTCCACCCGGACCGGGACCCCGGCGGAAGTGGCCCACGCCAGACCGGCGGGATCGCCGCCCACCACGCTGACCACGACGTCGTTCGACGGCACGTCCACGTACCAGCCGGCGACCGAACCGGGCAGGCCTTCGGTTCTGTTGTCCAATGTGGACTGGATCTGCTTCAGTTCGGAGGCGCTGTGCCGGAGTACTTTCGGGATCGCGCCCGCCGCGCGGATCCGGGATGACCGGCCCGCGTCGGTGGTGCCGACGATCAGCTCGCCGGTCGTGGTGTCCAGCCAGGAGCCGGCGAACGCGGCGCCGAGCGAGGTGCCGAGTTCCTGCTGGGCGGCGGCCACTGTGGCCGGGCTCGCCGCTTCGGTGAGCACCGATGGCGCCGCCGAAGCCGGTGCCGCGAAGCCGGTGACGGCTGTCGCGGCGCCGATCAGGACGGTCAGGGTGCGCAGAGGACGTCGGATCACGAAAACCTCCATGGGGTTCACGGAATTCGCTGCGAGGTGAGTACGTTGATCGACGTTACGACAGGGGGCCGCCCGCCGAATGCCGCCATTTGAGTAGCGCCGGGAATTCGCCTTTCCGGCTCAGCGGAATGTCGGCTCCTCACTCGTGTGAGTGGGGATTGCACGATTTGCCGTCCCCGTTCCGCCGACCGGCGAACGACGCTTAGCGACGTTCATACGCCCGTTCGGGAATGGGGCTTGCCTTGTCGGAAACAGCAGATCACCTGATGGTGTCCGCGCTGAACCCGTTCGCTCGCATCGGTGACGAACGCGTTTCTTTCACCAGCAGGAAACGAGGCCCGCCGTGAACATCAGGCCGACGGTGAGCACGGGTGCGGCGAACAGCGCCAGTGCTCCGCCCGCGACGGCGCGCACCCGTTCCGGGAATCGCGCCGGGCCGCTCGTATGCCGGGAAAGCCAGCGCAACCGGAGCGCGGTGTCATCGCCGCCTGCCGCGTGGATCGACAGCAGCGCCGAGCGCACGGTCTCCGGCCCGTGTCCGGTCGCGGCCGCCCGGTCGGCGGCCAGTTCGACGAGCAGCCGGACCGCGCCGGGGAGTTCGCGCATGAGCGGGACGAACCGCAGCACGCGGCCGAGGGTTTCGGCACATCCGGCCAGAAGGTGGTGCCTTCCGCGCAGATGAGCGCGTTCGTGGGCCAGCACCGCGTCGAGTTCGAGGGGAGAGAGCCTGCCCGCCAGGCCGTGGCTCGCGACGATCAGGCCGTCGCGGCCGCCGAGACTGTAGGCGATCGGACGCTCGTCGGGCAGCCACAGCGTTGGCCCCGGCCGGGCGCCCGACAATCGGAGCACGTCGAGATGGCGCCGGTGCAACAGCGTGCTGCGTTTCCGGCGCCGGGCGGTCGACACGGCGAGCCGGGCCGCCGCGATCGCGACGGCGGTGCCGGCGAAGGTGCCGGCGAGCGGGTCGAGGCCGGGCAGACCGCTGTGGCCGACGGCCGCCCAGCACTCGTGAAGCAGCCGGGTGATGGCCCTGGCGGGCCCGTGGTCCGGCAGGACGAGGAGCAGGACGGCGCCGAGGGTGCCGCCGAGGACGCCGAGCGCGGTCAGCAGCCACCACGCGAGCGCCGTACCGGGACTGATCCCGCCGACGGTCAGCCTGCCGAGCAGCCGGGGTGAGCACCAGCCGACCACCAGCACGCCGAACAGGAGCACCGCCGCCAGGATCATCGCTTGCCGGGCTTCCGTCGCAGGGCCCGCCGCAGGATGTCCGACTCCTCTTCGGTGACCGACCGCGCGAAATGCAACAGCACCGATTCCCGGTCCTCCGAGGCGTCGAGAAGTTCGCGCAGGCTTTGCGCGGTGGCTTCCTCACGAGTCGCCACAGCGCGATAGCGGTACGCGCGATTCTCCATTTCGCGCTCGACCCATTCCTTGCGGTGCAGGTTGTCCAGCACCGTCATCACGGTGGTGTAGGCGAGGTCGCGATCCCGGTTGATCGCCTCGAGCACCTGGCGCACCCGCAAGGGTTCCGCCGCGTCCCAGAGCACGTCCATCACCGACGCTTCGAGCTCGCCCAGCCGTTGCATGGCACCTCCGCGGGGAAGGATACTGTGCCGCTCCCGCTCAGCCGACGATGCGCCGCGCGCCCATCAGATGCCCGTCGCCCTTCACCGAGCGGACGTCGACCAGCTGGCCTTCGGTGGGCGCGTCGACCATCTTGCCGCCGCCGACGTACATGCCGACGTGGTGGATGGCTCCCGGGTTGCCGGTGCCGTCGTCATAGAAGACGAGGTCGCCGGGGACAAGCCCGTCCAGCGGGACGGCCTTCCCCACGGTGTACTGCTGGCGGCTGGTGCGGGGAAGCGAGATCCCCGCCTGCCTGTACGCCCATGACGTGAGGCCCGAGCAGTCGAATTCGCTCGGCCCGGTGGCGCCCCATTCGTACTGTGAGCCGCGTTTGGACAGTGCCGCCTGCAGCGCGTCGTTCGCGGCACCGGGAGGGCCGAGGTAGGAACCCTTGTCCTGGACCTTGCCGAGTTTCGCCTTGTCGGCGGCGGGCAGTCGCCCGAGTGCCTGCCGCACCTTGGCGATCTGGTCGTCGAGGTCCGCCTTCCGGGTGCGGACCTGGTCCAGCGCCAAGGTCGCGTCGTTCGCGGCGAGCTGGGCCGTTTCCCGCGCGTCCTCCGCGGTCGTGCGCGCGGTCTGTGCTTTCGCGAGCGCGTCGCGCAGGCCGGTCAGCGCCTTGGCCTTCTCGTCCGCCAGGACCGACAGCGCGGAGGAGCGGTCGAGGAACTCCTGCCTGCTGCCGCTGTCGAGCAGCAGGACGGCGTTGCCGAGTCGCTCGCCGCTCATCGCCGACCGCGCGATCGCCTCGACCTGTGGCCGGAAGCGATCGATCGCGGACCGCGCCCGCGTGAGCTCGCCGTCGGCGCGGCCGACGTCGGCGGTGGCCTGGTCGCGTTCGCTCTCGCGGGTCTTCAGCCGGTCCTGGGATTCCTGCAGATCCTCGTCGGCCTTGGCCGCTTGGGCGCCGAGTTCCTGGTAACGCCGCATCGGATCCTGGCTGTCCGGCGCGGGTTGTGCGCTCGCGGGGAGCGTGCCGAAGCCGAAGATCATGAGGGCGGCGGTGGCGACGAGGGGGTGCCGCGGTGAGCGCCGGTGTGGGGTCACGGGTGCCGAATCTCCTGTCTTACAAGGTCAACTATCGCGCTTAGTAGTACGGGGCCGATTGTGAGTGCCCGGTGAAGTGCTACTAAGACCACTAGTACTAGGCCACATGGGAGACGAAGCCGATCTTTGCTACGGTGGGAACTGTGAGTGTCTTCCCGGCTACTCTTCGTCGACTCGTGGTGGCCTTGGTGTTGCTGGTCGTGGCGGGTTCCGGGGCTGCCGGCTGTCTGGACGACGGCCGCGGCGGTGCCCTCACCGTGGCCTCGGCCTCTCACGACTCGTCGTGCCCGCCGCGGGAGGGCCACGTACACGCCCGTCCGCTCGCCGCCGTCGCGGTCCGAAGCGAGGAATCTCCGCCCGTCCCAGCTGTCCCGCCTCACTCGGAACCCGGCTTTTCGCCTGTGGTGCACGAGGACACCCGGCTGCTCCCAGTCATCCGGAGCGGGCCCCGGATACTCGTCGAGCTGTGCGTTTCGCGGACGTGACCGGCCTCGCGCCGTCCCGTCCTCGTCCGCACAGCACAGAAAGACGAATCCTCGATGAACGCAGTCCTGCCCCGGTACACGGCGCCGGCCGTCGGCAACACGCCCGTGCTCTGGATCGACGAACGACTCACCGGGTCCGGTAAGGGTTTCTGGGCCAAACTGGAGGGCTTCAATCCCGGCGGTATGAAGGACCGCCCCGCGCTGCACATGGTGGGAGCGGCCAAGGCCCGCGGCGACCTTGCCGACGGTGCGCTGATCGTCGAGTCGACCAGCGGGACGCTCGGGCTCGGCCTCGCGCTGGCCGGGATCGTCCACGGACATCCGGTCACCCTGGTCACCGATCCCGGCATGGAGCCCATCGTCCGGCGGATGCTCACCGCGCACGGCACCCGCGTCGACCTCGTCACCGAGCCGCATCCGGTGGGCGGCTGGCAGCAGGCGCGCCGGGACAGGGTCCAGCGCGTGCTGGCGGAGCAGCCCGGCTCCTGGTGCCCCGACCAGTACCACAACCCGGACAACGTGGCCGCGTACGCGACCTTGGCCGACGAACTGGCCGCGCAACTGGGCCGGATCGACGTACTGGTGTGCTCGGTCGGCACCGGCGGGCATTCGGCCGGGACCTTCCGCGCGTTGCGGCGGTACTTCCCGCAGCTGCGCCTGGTGGGCGTGGACACCGTCGGGTCGACGATCTTCGGGCAACCCGCCACCTCTCGGCTGATGCGCGGGCTCGGGTCGAGTATCCATCCGCGTAACGTCGACTACGACGCGTTCGAGGAGGTCCACTGGGTCGCGCCCGCCGAAGCGGTGTGGACCTGCCGCCGTCTCGCCGCCGCCCAGTACGCGACAGGGGGCTGGAGTGTCGGCGCGGTCGCCCTCGTGGCCGCCTGGCTAGCCCGCACACACGATCCGGACGTCCGGATCGCGGCGATCTTCCCGGACGGCCCCCAGCGCTATTTCGACACCGTCTACAACGACGAGTACTGCGCGGGACACGGCCTGCTCGACGTCGTCCCGGCACGGGAGCCGGACGTTATCGCGCATCCCGGGGAGCGCGTGGTGGAACGCTGGACCCGGTGCCGCACGGTCGTGGACCCCGCGCTGTGACCGGGTTCGCCGAGCGGTTCCGCTCCTTCGACCGGCCCAGCAAGGTGTTAATGGTCAACCAGTTCACCATCAACGTCGGCTTCTACATGCTGATGCCGTATCTCGCCGGCTACCTTTCGGGTCCGCTGGGGCTGGCGGGCTGGGCGGTCGGCCTGGTGCTGGGGATCCGCAACTTCTCGCAGCAGGGCATGTTCCTCGTCGGCGGCACGCTGGCCGACCGGTTCGGCTACAAACCGCTCATCGTCGCCGGATGTGTGCTGCGGACGGCGGGATTCGCGCTGTTGAGCGTGACTTCGTCGTTGCCGTCGCTCATCGTCGCGTCCGCGGCGACCGGCTTCGCCGGGGCGCTGTTCAACCCGGCGGTCCGCGCCTATCTCGCGGCGGACGCGGGGGAGCGGCGGCTGGAGGCCTTCTCCGTGTTCAACGTGTTCTACCAGGGCGGGATCCTCGCCGGACCGGTGGTCGGGCTGGCACTGACGGCCGTCGACTTCCGGCTGACCTGCCTGGCCGCCGCCGCGGTCTTCGGAGTCCTGACCGTGGTGCAGATACGCGTGCTGCCCGCGCACGAAAGCGAAGGGGGCGCCTCGTCGATCTGGTCGGATTGGCGGATCGTCGCGGCTAACCGGTCCTTCCTGCTCTTCGCGCTGGTCATGATCGGCTCGTACGTGCTGTCGTTCCAGACCTACCTCGCCCTTCCGATGGAGGCTCGCCGGATCACCGGTTCGGAGACGTCGGCGACCGTGCTCATCGCGGGGCTGTTCGTGATCTCGGGCGGCCTCGCGATCGCCGGACAGCTCAAGATCACGGCCTGGTTCAAGGACCGGTGGCCGCCCGGCACCTGCTTGGCCGTGGGGATGGTGTTCATGGCCGTGGCCTTCGTCGCACCGCTGACGGTGGCCCGGGCGGGACCGGCCGCGGCCGGCGTCGGACTGCTGCTCTCCGCAGCGTTGCTGGCCGTCGGCACGGTCGTCGTCTTCCCGTTCGAAATGGACACCGTAGTGCGGCTTTCGGGCGATCGCCTGGTGGCCACGCACTACGGCTTCTACAACACGGTCGTCGGCGTGGGCATCCTCCTCGGCAACCTCTTCACCGGCACCGTCTTCGACGTCGCGCGCCGAGCGGGCTTCCCGGAATTCCCGTGGCTCGCCCTGACGGTGATCGGCGCAGCCTGTGCCTGGGGATTGCGTGGTCTCGACCGGAGCCGCCTTCAGATGAGCGTCGTCCAGTAACTCCAGAATGCCTGCAGGACCGCGACGGTGACGGCGGCGTACCAGACCACGAGGACCACGCTGTGGTACCGGATCACCGCCTTCACCTCCGGTCCTTTGTGGAGGTTGTGCAGTGTCGTGTACCAGAAGACGGCGATGGTGACCGCCCAGACGATCATGCAGTACGGGCACAGCGCGCCGATGACGTACAGGCTCTGCACCATCAGCCAGTGCACGAAGACGACACCGAACGCCGAGCCGATCTGGAGGCCCAGCCAATACCAGCGGGGGAGCCGTGCGCCGCCGAGCAACACGACCCCGGTCGTCACGACCACGCCGAACCCGGCGATCCCCAGCAACGGATTGGGGAACCCGAACAGTTCGGCCTGCGGCGTCTTCATGATCGACCCACAGCTGAGCACCGGGTTGACGCTGCAGGTCGGGATGTACGAGAAATCCTTGAGCAGCGCGATCTTCTCGACCGTGAGCACGAACGAAGCCAGCAGCCCGAGCGCGCCACCGACCAGCAGCACCCACGGCGTCGCCCGGACGGCGAACGGGGTCATCTCGCGAGCTCCCGGTCGATGACGGCCTTGAGACCCTGATAGGACGGTGACCCCGTGAACTTGACGCCGTTGACGAAGAACGTCGGCGTGCCCTCGACGCCGACGTTCGCGCCGTCGGTGCGGTCGGCCAGCACCCGGCCGAGCGTGACCGGGTCATCGAGCGCCGTTTCGAAGGCAGGCAGGTCGAGGCCCAGTTCACGGGCGAACCCGAGGAAGGTCTCGCGGTGGGAGACCTGCTGATCGCCCCACTCCGGCTGCTTCTCGAACATCAGGCGGTACATCGGTTCGAGCTTGCCCTGCTTACCCGCCGCTTCGACGGCCCGCGCGGCGAGTTCGGCGTTCTGGTGACTCGGGATGGGGAAGTAGCGCAGCACGAACGTGACGCGGTCCCCGTACTCGGCGCGGAGGCGTTCGACGCCGGGATACGCGGCGCCGCACGCCTCGCATTCGAGGTCGAGGAACTCCACGACGGTCACCTTGCTGCCCGCCGGATCGGAGAGCCGATGGCTGTCCGGCCGGACGAGGATCGACGCGGGTACTACCGGGGGTGCGTCCACCTGCGCCGCTGGGGCGTCCTCACCCAGATCGGTGACGACGAGCAACGCGGCCACGACCGCGACGACGACGGCCACGACCGTCAGGGAAACCTTGGTGTTCTTGGTCATTCTGTTGTGTCCTTGGCTCGGTTCCGGCAACTGAAAGCGGCATGGGCGGGCCGGATCAGGTACGGGAAACGCAGAGCTGGACGAGCGGTGGGGTGGTCGTCGAACGCCTTGCCGGGAAGGACGGCGGTACTCTCGTCCCGCCGGGGCGACGGTGCCGGACGAGCAGGACGAGCGTGGCCAGCAGCGCCGCGCCGATGCCGGCGAGATCGTCGAGGTGGTTGGCCGGAAGAGGCTGGTCCGCCGGGCTCAGCAGGGCCGTCGGGCATTCGTCGGCCGGGTTCGTGCTGTGGGTGGCTTCGGCGGCGAACAGGGGAGCGCAGGGCGAGCCGGCCGCTGCGGCGCCGTCACTGCACAGCGCGCCCTGCAAGAGGGCGACAGCGGTGAGCACGGCCAACACGGCGAAAAGCCGCGCTGTCAGCCTCATTGTTCGTCCGCCGGTCACGCGGTGCAGGGTAGAGGTGACCTTGTAAAGCCGGGGCGAACTCGGACAAACCGGCCTACAGTGGTCGGCGATCCGAGTGGAAGGACAACCCCTTGCCGAGCTTCAAGGATGTCTACGCGGTTCTGCCGGTCTCCGACCACGCCGCCGCCGTCGCCTGGTACGAGCAGTGGCTCGGGCGGCGGCCCGACACCGAACCCATGGAAGGCGTCGCGGAATGGCGCATCACCGGGAACGCGGGTATCCAGGTGGCCCACGATCCGGAAACCGCGGGTAAGAGCACCGTGGTCCTCGTCGTCGAGGACATCGAGGAGACCGTCGGCGACCTCGCGGAGCAAGGGGTGGAATGCGGACCGATCCAGGACTTCGGCTTCGTCAAGCTGACGGAGATCGTGGATCCGGCGGGCAACAAGGTCACCTTCGTCTGGGAGAACCCTTCGCCGGAGTAATTCTTTCCGGGAGATGACGGGATCGCGCGGAGCGTTGCCCGTGGCGGGCCGCCGATGGTCCGATTCCCTCCGTCATCGACACTGGAGGGAATCCCATGAAGCATTCGAGGCGCAGGACCCTCGCGCTGGCACTGCTGGTGCCGTTCGCCACACTCCTCACGGTGCCCGCCGCCGAGGCGGCGACCGAACGCACGATCAAGGTCGTCACCTACAACGTGGGCGACGCGGGCGGTCTCAAGGCCGACCTCGTCCGTCTCATCGAGACCGAACGCCCCGCCGTCATCGGGCTGCAGGAGGTCGCCGACCGCGAGGAGGTGGTGAAGGAGGCCGCGGCCGCCACGGGATACGTCGCGATCTACGAGTCGGATCGTCGCGCTGTCAGGCACAACGCCATCCTCGTGCGCGGCAACCTGACCGTCACCGGTCACGGCGCGCAGGAGATCTCACCCGCGTCCAAAGTGGACCCGTCCACGCCAGGTACCGGCCCCGCGGAACCCGGCGACTGTGGCTGCTGGGTGCCGCCGAAGTACGTCAACTGGGTACGGGTGGGAGGCACGGGCTTCGAGTGGGTCGTGGGCGTCGTGCACCTGACGCCGTCCGCGCAGCGGTTCGCCCTCAACCGTGAACTGCACAATCTGCAGGTCCGCGCCACCGCGGACTGGTTCTCCTCGCGGGTGGCCGAGCCCGTCGTCATGGGCGACTTCAACGCCGAGCCGGGTTCGGACCTGATGGCGGGGCTGCGGCGGGTGGCCGACTCCTACAGTGCTCCGAGCCACGGCACCAGGTCCATCGACCATGTGTGGGCCGAGAACGACTCGACCGGGTCCGAGGTGGCCGCCCTCGGTGGCTACGGAAGCGACCACCGTCCGGTACGCGCTCGCGTGACGGTGACCCGATGACGCGGCGTGTCCTGATCGCCCTGGTCTGCGGCGTCAGCCTGATGGCCGGCGTGCCTGCCGCGACGGCCGAAACCGGGCCGCGCGACGAGTCGCTGGACTTCCGGTTCCCCGCGGCGGATCTGATGCGGGTGCCGGAGACGAACACCTACGTCGCCGTCGGTGCGAGCATCCCGGGCAAGAAGCTTCCGTACACCAAGGTCGAGTTCAGTGGCGGATCGTTCCAGCGCCGAGGCGCCGTCGACGGCGACGCGTGGGACGGCGTCACCTTCCCCGCGGGCTATTGGGCGAGACCCGACTCTCCACTGTGGACACCTGCGCTGATCGCGCATCAGGAGGACGGCCGGGTCGTCTACTACGTCTTCTACAGCGCGGCGCTTCCGGGCCCCGAGCCCGCCGGCCAGGCGAAGCACTGCATCGGCTACGCCACCTCGCTGCGGGCCACGGGAGGCTTCGTCGCCAACGCCGATCCGCTGTTCTGCCCGGAGCGCGGGTGGGCGATCGACGCCGACGTGAGCAGGGGGCAGGGCGAGGTGTGGCTGACCCTGCGCAACGGCGCGTGGACGCAGGACCGCGTCACCGCACTGGGGGCGGCGAAGCTGGAGTTCGATCGGCCCCGCCATGTGCGGCGGATAGCCGAAGCCGACGCGAAGAAGCTCATCGACAACGCGAATCTCGAGTGGACGCACCACAACAGCCCGGCCGACGACGTCCTCACGATCGAGAATCCCAACGCCGTCCGCATCGACGGTGACTGGTACCTCTTCTATTCGGGGAACAACTGGTACGCGAACCGCTACTCGACCGGCGTCGCGTACTGCGGAAGCTTGTTGACCGACAACCGGTGCACCCCGATGGCCGAGCAGCGCGCGTATTTCTCCTACCAGCCGGACCCGGACGGCGAGCCGCGGTTCCGGCCGGGTCTGCCGGACAAGTACCGCAAGAAGAACCTGCCGGGCAACAAGCGCGGACCCGGTGCGTTCAACGCGTTCCAGGCGCCTGATGGTTCATGGTGGGCTTCGTGGAACTACATCACCGACGCGAGCTTGCTTCCGCATGAGGATCCTTCGCCTGAACGGCGGAGCCGGATCGGGAAGCTGGCGAAAACGGGAAGCGGGGCCACGGCTGAGTTCAGCGTGACCTGGTGACCAAGGGGTCTCCGTGGCGGAGTTGTCACGGAGACCCCTCCTGAACGCCCCCGCATGATTGATCTCCGGAGCACCGGGTAATCGCCTCCTGCCGGCTTCCACCAGCCGGCCCCGACGCGAACGGAGTTGAGAACCATGACACACGCGATCGAAAATCCTCAGTCGTCGACCGAACGGGTGACGGTGCCCGAACCACGCGGCGAGGCCGATGCCCTGGAGGACACGGTGCTCGAACTCGAACCGACGATCGTCCTCGGGCGGGAGTGACCGACGGCCTGCTCGCTACCGGCTCTGCCGGGCGCGAGCGGTCTCCCGGCGGCTGGCCTTCTCGAGCGCCGTGACCAATTGGCGCTTCGACATGCGTGAACGCCCGCGAATCCCGAGTTCGCGGGCCCGCTGGGACAGATGTTCCTTTCCGGCTCGCGCGTCGACGCCGCCGTGGGTGCTCTTGGTGCGCTGCCCGGCGCCGCCCGCGGCCTGCTCGTCGGACGGCCCGCGGCGCTCCTTCGGCTCCCAATGATCGCCGACCTTCACGAAAGAGTGCTTCACGGCGGCGAACGCGGTCTGGGCGGCGCGGCGGCCGGGACCGTAGGTTTCGAGCGCCGAATCATGCGCGGCCACCCACGTGTCCTGTGCCTCGCGCGGCGAACGCAAGAGCGTGCTGGGCAGGTCTTCCCGTCCTGGCATGACGAACCTCCTCACTCGCGGATCGCGGTATCGGATAGCCGGTCCCGGGCCGGCCGAAACCACCTGGTCCTCGGCCGGACGCGGAGGTAGGGCCAGCCCTACCTCAGGGCGTAGAGCAGCCGCGACGGCGAATCCGCAAGCTGCCCCGATGGTCCGGGACGCCGCGAACCGCGATGCTGGATCCCATCGATCCGAAGTACCCGAACGAAGGAAATGTATGTCGAGAGTGGGTTCCAAGCGCCGCAACCTGGTTCGTGCCGCCGCGGTCGTGCTGGCAGGTGCCGCCTGCGCGCTCGCGGTGCCCGGCAGCGCCGGTGCCGTGGTGAACGGGAAGAACTCCACCGAGCGGTACGAGTTCATGGCCTCGATCCCGGAGATCGTGCCCGAGCTGAACAACGCCAAAGGTGTCTGCGGGGCGGTGCTGGTCCACCCGCAGTGGGTGGTGACCGCGGCGCACTGCGTCGACCCGGCGAACAACCCGGCTCGGCCGGAGGGGACGGTGCGCATCGGCAGCGAGCGGCGGACCTCCGGTGGCACCGTGCGCACGATCGACCGCTGGGTGCGCCACCCCGGTTATCAGCCGGGTTCGCCGAACAAGAACGACATCGCGCTGGTGCGCCTGGACCGCCCTGTCTCCGAACAGCCGATCCGCATCGCCGACCGTCCCGGCCGTCCCGGCACGCCGACCCGCTTGATGGGCTTTGGCACCACGGTCGACACCGCCGACATCACCGAAGCGGTCTTCCCCGAACGACTCCAGCAGCTCGACACCCGCCGTGGGGCGGTGTCCGAATGTTCGCCCGGTTACGCGGACTCGACCCGGCTCTGCACGATCAGCCGCAAGCCCGGTGCGATGGCGTGCATGGGCGATTCGGGCGGACCGCAGGTCCAGCGCGGGAAGTGGGGCCGGTGGGAGCTGATCGGCGTCACCTCGGGGCCCGGCGACGACGACGTCCCCTGCGCCAACGGACCCGGCCTGTACACCAGCGTGCCCGCTTACCAGGGCTGGATCCACCGCACCATCCACGGACACCGCTGACGTACCGGCACTCCGGCTGCGGGCGAGACTCTTCCTCGCCCGCAGCCGGCGCTTCACCGGGGCGCGAGGGCCTCCAAGGACGACAGCGACGCCTTGTGCAGGTTCGAGATGATGTTCCTCGGCTTGTCCGCGGCCTTGCTGTAGTAGTGCGCGCCGGACTCGTACGCCAGGTACACGTTGCTGCCGTACACCGTCAGCCCTTCGGACATGCTCGGCGCGCGGAAGCAGTGCTTCTTGGCCGTGTCCAGGTCTTTCTCGCCGGCGCCGCGCCGGACCACGTAGATGTTGCTGCGGTTGTTCCTGCCGTGCGAAGTGCTGTAGACGAACAGGTCCTTGGTGACGATGAGGCCCTGCGTCTTCGTCGGCACCTCCCACGATCCCGGCCGGTAGCCCAGCTTGCCGTCGGCGCCGACGGTGTACGAGTGCATCAATCCGCGCTTGGCGTCTTCGAACTTGCCCGCCCACAGCGTGTCGCTCGGGCCGTGGCTGGTCAGGAAAGAGGAGGCGTAGACGGTCTGTGCCGTCCCCTCCTGCTCGACGGGCAGCGAGTTCTTTATCGCGTTCTTCAGCTTCGCCAGCGAGTACTTCCGGACCGTGTCACCCTTGCCCGACACGAAGGCCCAGCCCTGTTTCTCGAATACGGCGATCCCGCCGACGTGCGAGTAAGCGAGCAGCGCCTGGCCGACCTGTTTGCCGGTCTTGGCGTCGATCCCGATGATGATCGCGCTCCGGTGCCCCGACTCGTACGAGGTGACGAGGATCAGGTCGTTCGATCCGTCCCAGTTCGACCAGGTCGCCGTGCCCTGGGGGATGTTGGTCGCCAGCGCGGGGATGGGGTGGCTCTTGCTGAACCGGTTGTCGTAGGCGTAAGAGGCCGATTCCCCGTGGTAGAAGGGGCCGTCCCTACCGCTGGACTTCGTGTCGCAGGTGATCGCCGCCGCCTCGGCGGAGGCGGTGCCCACCGTGGTGAGGCCGAGCATCAGCACGCTCGCCGCGGCAGCGGTCGTCGCCTTCTTGAGCAGGGTCTTCATTCATCCCCTTGTAGTGGTCGTACGTCCGGTTTTCAACTGGGACTCGCGGGAAGCGTTCGCGGTTCCCTGTATGGCCATGCCCACGCCGCGTCCGGCTATTCCGTCAAAAGGGAAATTCGCGGACGGGCTCCGCCCACGCGACGGGCGGGGCTTGCGATGGCCCGACAAGAGCCTGCGAAGGCTCGGACGGTGCCACCGCGTTCCGCAGCGCCTCCACGTCGCCGGCGACCTGGAATAGAGTGAACCGGATATCCGAAAGGGAAAGGCGTTGTGCATGACGAGTCGGTTCGAATGGGCGACCATCGACAGCGTGGATCCGCGGCGGCTGGCGGATTTCTGGTGCGGCGTTCTGGGTTACGTCGTCTATGAGGACAAGAACGGCTCCGCGGTCGGGATCGGGCCCGATCCGGAGGAATCGGACGAACAGCGGCTGGCCGCGTTGCGTGGCGGGCCAGCTGTGCCGAATATGGTCTTCGTCCGTGTTCCCAAGGCCAAGACCCCCGCCAAGAACCGGCTGCACTTCGAGATCTCTCCGATCGACAGTGACCAGCAAACCGAACTGGAGCGGTTGCTCGCGCTCGGCGCGTCCAAGACGGATGTGGGGCAGGGAGACGGCCGGTCGTGGGTGGTACTGGCCGACCCGGAAGGAAACGAGTTCTGCCTGGCACGCAGCCTCGCGCCGGGGGAATTCGACCTGTAATCCGGAGTTGCGGATAGGTTGCCTGGCGGGACAGGGGAGCACCCGACGAAACCGCAGCACTGCTCAGCCCACACCTGGCGCGACGCGTCGCCGCGTGCCTCGACGCCCTGGACACCGGCCTGACCGCCGATCTCGTGGACGGTTACGACCCACGCCGGCACAGCTCGACCTCCTAGCCGAGCCCACTCGGCTATCGCTGACCATGACCGGACCCGCGGCATGGGTCCGAAGCGCCGCCGCTGGAGAATCAGATCCATGAACTGGAGCGCCCTGGTCCAGGCGACGTCCCGGCCTGGCTCGGCTGGGTAGTGGCGTTGGTGCGCCGATCTTCAGCGGTTTGACCTACATAGCCAACTTCGGCAGGAGGGCAGCGTCGCCGGAAGGAGCGCGAGGCACTCGAGGCCGCTGCTCGCCGGGTGGCCGTGAGCCCGCACCTCATCTCCAACTCCGGCAGGCAACCCTGATTCGCCCGCGTCACCGCCGAGGTGCTCATCCATCCGCGTGCACAGCGCGCTTCTGCGGGAGGTTGCCTTCGTCGCCACAGGTACTGGGTAATGGCGTCCTCCTGAGGTCGAAGCGGCTTGTCACTCCCTATACGAAGGCGTCCCGCCGATTCGACAGTGGCCGCGAACTCTTCTCCCGCGCACATCCCTGTAGGTCAGACGGACTTCAGCAGCCGTTTTGTCGCGGTGTGCAGCCGTTCTGCCTCTTCGCTGTCGGCGTCGACCGTGAGCCGCTTGCCGCGCTGGTAAGCGCTCAGGGGCGCCTCCGGCCGGTTCGCGATGAGGTCGAGCATCGGCCGGATCGCCTTTTCCGGCGGTGTGCCCAGGAGCTTCGCGAGCACGCCGACCATCTTTCGTGAGGTCTTGCCGAGGGCGCCTTGGTGGCTGGTGCGGACGAAGCCCGGGTTGTAGAGGACGTACCGGACGTGGTCCGAAGCGAGCCGGGCTGCGGAAAGCAGCCCCATCCGGCGGCTCTGCTGGTTCGCCGCCTTCCAGGTGAAGCCTTGTGACAGCTGGAAGTCGTCCCAACGGATGGCGTCCCGCGGGGCGCCGGGGACGGTGGTGTCGAGGATCAGCGGCCGCTCCGCGGCGCCGAGTACGCCTTGGAGTTCCGAAGCGAAGATGTGGCGGCTCAGGTAGTACAGCGCGAAGGTGTGCTCGAAGCCTTCGCTGGTCAACTGCCTGTCTCGGTGCACGTACGCCGCCCCCAGGACCAGCGTGTCGACCACGGGAAAGCGCTCTGCGATCTCCTTGGTGGCGCGGTAGTTCTCCGAGACTTCGCGCAGGTCGGCCTTGATGAAATGCGCGTCGCCCGTCAACGAGCGGAACTTCGCCTCGCTCCGGCCGACCACGACGACGGTGTGGCCTTCGCGCAGTCTGTCGGCGGCCAGCGCGCGGCCAAGGCCGTCGGTTCCCCCGGTGATCACGATCGTGGACATGATTTCCTCCAGTTCCGGAACACGTGTTCCGGAACATCACCGTATCCGAAACGTGTGTTCCGGAAAAGGTAGGATCCCGGCATGACCACTTCGCGACGTCAACGCTGGGACGCGGCGCGGAACCGCGGCCAAGTTTTGGAGGCCGCTCGGGAGTCCTTCGCCGAACGCGGGCTCGCGACCGACGTCCGCGAGGTCGCCCGGCGAGCCGGTGTCGGCGTCGCCACCGTCTACCGGCATTTCCCGACGAAGGAAGACCTGGTCAAGGCTGTCTTGGAAGACGACGTCGCCGAGTGGGAGGCCGTCTCCGAGAGTGGGAAGGCCGCTGAGGACGCTTGGGAGGGGATCAGCCTCATTGTCGAGCGGACGCTGGCCATGATGGCCCGCCACCGGGCGTTCCTTGACGGGCTCACAGTCACCGAAGGCGCTCTCGAAGCCTGTCGCGCGCATCTCGCCGAGAGTCTCGACGGCTTGGTCGAACGTGCGCGGCGGCAAGGGCGTCTGCGGGACGACATCACCTCCTCGGACATCGGCCTGCAGATCCTCGCGCTCGGCCGGATCGTGGAGTTGACCGCCGCCCAGGGCGACGACGTCTGGCGCAAGCACGCCGGTCTCGTCCTCGGCGCGTTCGAGGCCTGACTGGTACTGCCGGACCCAGGTCGAACAAGGCCGTGCCATCTCTCCGTGTGAGCCGGTTACCTGGACTTCGGAACGGCAGTCCACGGAGGAGAGACGAAATGACGAACACGTCGGTGCGGCACCCCACGCCGGGGTGATGCGCGCCGCGGCGGCCGAGGTCGAGGCGGAACTGGGCCGGGCGGACCTGCTGTTCAACAACGCCGGCGTCATGCCGGCCGCGCCGATCGACGAACTCGCGACCGACGACTGGCAGCGCATGATCGACGTCAACATGACGGGCCTGATGAACGCGATCGGTGCGTTCATGCCGCATCTGGTCGCTTCGGCGGCCGAAAGGGCGTCGCGGACCTGGTGAACACGTCGTCCACCGGCGCGCAGGCGATCTTCCCGTCCTTCGGCGTCTACGTCGCTTCGAAGGCGTTCGTGACGCACCTGTCGAAGAACCTTCGCGCCGACCTCGGCCCGAAGAACGGCGGCGGGATCACTGGTGCTCCCAGTGATCCCGCCGCTACGGTGCCACGGTTACCGCCGTCATCGTGGACTTGATCTCGCGGCAAGGCGCGGGCCATGGACGGATGAATGTTGAGATGTGCCAATTCGTCCAGCGCTATCCAGCGTGCCGCCTTCGTTTCCGTACCATCTTCGCGCGGTGTTCCTCCAAGCCAGCGCCCTTCAAAACATAACGAAAACTGTTGTCGAACTTCGCCGTCGTCATAAGCCATAACGTGCCTGGGGCCGGTGTATGTGCCAACCAGTCGGAGGATCTCGACGTCAACGCCCGTCTCCTCCTTGACCTCGCGTACTGCGGTATCGGTAATGCGTTCCCCTGCATCGTGTCCGCCGCCAGGCAAGGCCCATAGATCATTGTCAATCTTGTGACGACGCGCTGCGGGACAGCACACCAGCCGAGCCGTCGGTGCTGGACACCGACCGCCGCATCGAGAACCTGCTGCGCGCGCAGGCCGCGAGCCTGCACGTCGGCCCGGCCAACTACTGCTGGTTCCGCGACCCGACCCGAGCGCTCTGCCTGCGATCGGCCGGGACCACACAGGCGACACGGCCGCTGATCGGGCTCTGCGACTCCGCCCGATGCCCGCAGGCCACCCACCACGCCTGCCACCGGCCGATCTGGGCCGAGCAGGCGGCCACCTTCCAAGTGTTCCTCGGCAACCCCAGAGTCCCCACGGGGGAGAAGACCCGGCTCCGGCGCGAGCACGACCGTGTCCAACGAGTGCTCGACAGCCTCGAGGAGACCATCAGCACCGCTGGGAGCACACCCGCATGTCCTCCGGTTCCGAGTGGCGAGCCCGACATATGCAGAAGTTAGGACTTACTGCGTGCGAAAAGAATCGCTTGCTGAGCTTTCGCATCCGGGTCGAGCAGCATCTGGGCCTCGACCACGAATCCGGCATCGCGCAGCCAGGATGCCACCTGGTCCGGCTGACGGCGGTGGACATGGACCTTCATTGGGTGACCGCCGTAACCCTCCGTCTTCAACTGCGACTCGTCGCCGACGTGAAACAGGAGCTGCAGCGGTCCGCCGGGACGCAATACTCGGCGAAAGTGCGCGAAGACTGTCGGTACCTCGTCGTCGGGGATGTGGATCAACGACTGCCAGGCGAGCAGGCCGGCCACCGAAGCGACGGGGAGGTCCAGTTCCGTCATCGAGCCCACCTCGAACCGCAGGCCGGGGTGGTCGCGCCGGGCCACGTCGATCATCGCCGGGGAGAGGTCGACACCGAAGGCGTCGACACCGAGCTCATGCAGGTGGGCGGTGACTTCACCGGGGCCGCAGCCGACGTCCGCGACCGGTCCGCCGCCAGCGGTCCGCACGCTGTCGGCGAGCAACGCCAGAGCTGCGCGAAGGTACTGGTGTCCGGCGAGGGCACCTCGCACTTGGTCGGCATAGCTGACCGCGACCGTGTCATAAGAGGTGCGGGTGTCGGCCAGCCAGTCATCCGTGGTCATGACCGGCACGATATTCCATGATCACGACGTCGTGGACGGCCGACGCAGAGGGACCGATCATTGGCCCGCCAACTGGCCCAGACCTCCGCCGCGTTTCCGCAGACCGCAATGCAGGAGTGCACATCATGCCGCTGACGACCGAACAGCGCCGTCGCAACGAGGCCAGCATCCGTGCTGCGATGGACCGCCTACTGCTGGGGCAGCTTCCACCCCGCGGCGGTTGCGACCTCAAGACTCTTGCACGAGAAGCCGGCGTCGCCAGAACGGGCTTCTACGCACGCACCGACCCGCAGGGCAACCAGCGGCCAGGGCCCCATCAGCACCTGGCCGAGGAGTTTCAGCGTCGGCTGGCCGATCTCCGCGAGGCGGGCACCGTCTCAGACCCGCGCGAACTCCAGATCACCCGGCTGAAAGACGAGAACGCCAAGCTCCGTGAACGCGTCCAGGAACGCGATGCACGGATCACCGAGCTCACCGAGTTCAAGGAGCGCGCGTTGTCACAACTCGCCGCGCAGCACGAAGAGATCCTCCGGCTCCGATGGGCTTCACAGGCTGGTCGCAACGCGACACGCTCACAACGGGACACGTCCACTGCCGCGACAACCACCGGCAAAGCACCGCGCTGGCCGGCCAGATCCCGCGTGCGGTTCGCCGTTACGGCGTACCGCGGATCCACGGGTTCGGGTTCAAAACGCTCGGCCTGATCAAGCACCACGCCTATATCGACTCGGCCGACTCTCTCGCGTGGTCAGACGATGCCCGGCGCCTTGGGCATCCCACACGTGACTGCCCCCGGCCGCACGTCAAAAGCTGCGCCAACCACCTGCACTACCTGCTCTCGTGGCGCGCGGCGCTGGCAGCAAAGCTCGCCCGCCGCGTGCCAGAACAGACCGCGCTTCTAGACGAGGACGGTGAACCGTTCGCCGCCTGAGCGAAAACCCTGGTCCGCCGGTGACACGGCACCGGCACGTCCCTTCCACCCGTCGACCGCTCCGAATACGTCGCCCGCCCCGCGCTCACCCTCGGCCTGACGATCCAGCCCACCGTCCCTCGATGCTACGCAGCGCAACTTCCGGCTCGTCCGCAGTGTGGTACTGGCATCCCCGAGATCTCTTCAAAGAAGGGATTCTACTGATGAACGTGAATTTGGGCGAGCTGGACCCCGCGAAGCAGCTCTACAGGATCCCCGAGGCAATGCACCTGCTCGCTATGGGACGATCCGTCATTTACGAGCAGATTCGTTCCAACCGCCTGCGATCGGTCAAGCAAGGTCGGGCGAGGCTGATTCCTGTTTCCGCCATTCGTGATTATGTGGCGCTCCTCGAAAAAGAAGCGGAGGTAATGGATGACCAAGCGGCGTAGCCGGGGCGATGGCGGGCTTCGATGGTTGGAAAAAGGACAGCGCTGGATCGCCGAAGTAACGACCGGTTACAGTCCAGCCGGGAAACGCCTCGTGAAGACTGCCAGCGCAAAGTCCAACACTGACGCCAAGGACAAGCTCAAGGAACAGATTCGCGACCTGGACGACGGCCTGCCGACAGGGGCTGCGAAGTACACGGTCGGAGAGGCCGTTACCAACTGGCTGGCCTTCGGCTTGGCGGGCCGAGATCCCGAGACGGTGAAGAACTACAGGAATCTCGCCGCTATCCATATCATTCCGAACCTCGGCAAGCGCAAGCTTCGGGAGCTGTCGGCCGAAGACGTTGACGAGTGGCTGGCCGATCTCGCAACGAAGGTGAGTACGCGCGTCTACTGCATTCGGTGCTAAATCGATCGGTGAAGCGCGCTCAAGCGCGAGACAAGGTGAAACGCAATGTGGTGATGCTGTGCGAGATTCCGGCTGGGCAGGAAGGCCGGCCGTCGAAGTCGCTGACGCTGGAGCAAGCAGAAGCGGTACTGAAGGCGGCCGAGAATTCCTCCCTCCACGCCTATATCGTGCTGTCACTGCTGATTGGTGCGAGAACAGAAGAGCTGCGGGCGCTGACGTGGGACCACGTCGACCTCAATGGCAATGCCGCCGCGACACCTCCTGAGCTTCGTTCGATCAGCGTGTGGCGTTCGGTGCGAGCGGGCGGCGACACGAAGACGAGAAAGTCGCGGCGAACCCTGGCGATGCCACTTCGGTGCGTCGTCGCGCTGCGACTGCATCGCATACGTCAGCGCAGTGTGAGGACGCGAGCTGAGGTGAGGCAGCGAGCGGGGAAGGGGAATGGATGGGCCGACCTCGGTCTCGTGTTCGCGTCCGAGACGGGTACGCAGCTGGATCGCCATAACGTGCTGCGCATGTTTCGGCGGGTAGTCAAGGCGGCAGGGTTGGAGCCGGGGGACTGGACGCCGCGGGAGATGCGACACAGCTTCGTGCCGCTGCTCTCGGACGCGAAGGTGCCGATCGAGGACATCGCGCGCCTGTGCGGGCACAGCGGGATCGCGGTCACCGAACGGGTCTACCGGCACCAGATTCGGCCGGTGATGGTGGAGGCCGCGACGGCGATGGACGACATCGTCGGCGGCCGGGTCCGGGAACCGTAGTCAGGCAGTTGGCCAGGCACGTCGCCGGACGGTCCCCGAGGGGATCTACCCGTTTGGCAATGCCGATGCACGAAGAAGGCCCGTGAGCGGCAGTTATGCTGCTCACGGGCCTTTCGTCTTCCGGTCGGGCTGACAGGATTCGAACCTGCGACCCCTTGACCCCCAGTCAAGTGCGCTACCAAACTGCGCCACAGCCCGGACCCGCGCTCCGTGGAGTGCGATGTGAGTACTTTAGCGGGTCCCGGACGGGGGCTTGCAACCAGGGGTCACTGTGTGTCTGAGCTGGGAAAACAGTCCGTGAGGGCCGTCCTGCCGCATTCGGACGGCCCCCACGGGGTCACTGGGGGTTGCCGGCGTGGGTGAGGGTCTGCCAGGCGACGAACAGGTTGTTGGTGCCCGCCGGGCGCTGGCGGAGGGTGAGCGCCTCGGTGTTGCTCATGGTGTGCCCGAGGCGCGTGTGGAGGTGGTTGTAGCCGACCTCGGTGATCGGGCCGAGGCCGAGTTTCAGGCTGCCGCCACACAGCCACGACGGGACGGCCGCGCCCATCTGGTACTTCGCGTGGAAGCCAAGGCCTTCGCGGAGACGGTCGGCGATCTCGGGGTAGAGGTCCTGGCCCTGGATGCGGGTGGTCTCGGCGAAGTTCGCGATGGCGGCGAGTCCGTAGCCGGTGTGGGTGAAGTCCCGGCAGGTCTCCTGTGAGAGGCCGTTGACGAACGTCGTCTGGCCTTGCCAGTACTTGACGACCTTGTCGCGGGTGTCCAGGCCGCTGCCGGGAGCGGTTTTCGGGAGTGCGCCGTCGCTGGTCAGGTAGAGGTAGGCGGGCACGCGGGTGCGGAACTTCGCGACGGCCTTGTCGTAGGCCGCCTTGTCGTCGAGGAACACGGCGATGCCGATCGCGGCCTCGGTCATGCTGAGTTCCCAGTTGCCGTTGCTGTGACTGCCGTTGACGACCTCGGGCAGGTACACGTTCCGGAGCATGGTGCCGAAGCGGCCGGCGTTCGGCCAGCTCGGGTAAGTGTGCTTGATGATCTCCGCGGCGCGCGGCCACGAGGAGGCCGACCACGCCGACTGCAGGGGAGCGTTGCTGTTCGTGTGATCCTTCAGTACCGCGGACCAGGCGTCCATGATCTCGATCGCCTTGGTCGCGTATTTCGCGTCGCGCGTGATGTACCAGGCCAGCGAGAGGGAATACGCGGCGATCGCGTCTTGCCGTTCATCGGTACAGCCGATGTTCGGATTCGAATAGGAACCGCATTCGACGACGGCGCGGGGTTTCGGTGACCGGGACAAGGAAGCGTACGAACTCGACAGCATCGCGTCGTAAGCCTGTTTCCACGGCTGCGCGCCGGCCTGCACCTTGGCGCGGACGAAATCCAGTTGCGGGCGGCTGACCAGCACGCCGGGATGGCTGAAGGCGGCGGGCGCGGCCTGCGCCGGGACGTTGAAAAGGCCTAATGCCAACGGAACGAGCGTGGTCAGCGCGAGCAGTTTCCTCGGTAGGGACATGGGTCTCCTCGAGTGGGCGTGAGCCAGGTCACCGGCGGCGCGCGATTCAGTGTCATGGTCTGAACCAGTTGCGTCAAGACCTTTGTTCATCTCGAAAAGAAAGAAAGCCCCGTGTTCAGCGGGCTGAACGCATCAGTGCGGCCATGGGCAGACGAAGGCCGGGCTGCCGATCGGATAACTGCCGATCAGGCGCCAGTTCGCGCGTTCGTAGGCCTGGATGGCGTCCGCGTTCTGTGCCGCGACATAACAATGCTCGCCGACAAAGGAGAAGTGCCGGGGCCACGCGCCGGTTCGGTGGTCGGCGACGGCCTGGGGAAGCGCGGCATTGAAGGTGAACTCCGTGAGCCGCTCGGGGCCCCGGTTCGACAGGAACAGCCGGTCCTCGTGCACCGTGAGTTGTGCCGGGAGGTTCTCGCCGCCGGGTTCGAGCGTCGCGGGAACGGAACTCTCGACGGTGAACGTGCCAGGCGGCTCTTCCCGCACTGTCACCAGTGAGGCGGCCAGTTCGCCGACGATGTACGCGTGGCTCGTGCCCGGGCGCCGGATCAGCTGCCGTGGACCGGTCCCGGAGGGCAGCGCCGAGACCGACAGGGGGATCAGCTCGCCCTCTTCGCCGAGGCGGTAGCTGCGGATCTCGTCCGTGCCGAGGTCGACCGCGCTGACGAGCGTCCCGGTGTCGTCGACGACGGCCATGTGGACGTGCGCCGATTCCTGCCGTTCGGTTTTCGGGCCGCTGCCTCGGTGCTGGACGAGCGCCGTCCGCACGGTGGGCACTCCGTCCTGGTCCAGCGCGAAAGCGGCCAGGCTGCCGCCGCTGTAGTTGGCGCAGAACAGGTACCGGCCATCGGGAGTGATCGCCAGATGGCACGGATCCGCGCCGCCGGTCGGCAGGGAGTTCAGCGCCGACAGTGTGCCGTCTTCGCCGACGGCCACCGCGGTGATCGCGCCTTCGGCCGTTTCGTTCACGGCGTAGAGCACGGGGAGCGCGGGATGCGGGGTCAGCCAGCTCGGCGAGTCCAGCGCGAGCGAACCCGCCGGGGTCAGCTCCCCGGTCCGCGCGTCGCGCCAGAACGTGCCGATGCCCTCACCGCTGCCGCCGCTCGCCGCCGTGTAGGAGCCGGCGATGAGCAGAGTCCGGTCATCGTTCGCAGAAGTCACGAAGCACACTGTGCAGCAAGCCGGGGTGGAGGTGAAGCCCCTCGCGCGTGGCGCACCACGCGCGAGGGAACCGTCACTTCAGCGAGTTGTCCACTGTGGTCATGAGGGATCCGGTGTCACCGGACATCTCCCAGGCCATGACCCCGAGCAGTCCTCTGGTCTTGAGCCAGGCGACCTTTTGCTGGATGGACCAGGCGTCGTCGAAGGTCCACCATTGCCCGCCGTTGCCCGTGTAGCACGACGTGGCCACGGCCGCGGTGTCGTGCTGGACGGCACAGTTGGGGACACTGGCCAGGAGATTCGCGTAGCCACGAGTACCTGCTTCCTCGGCGAACTGGCCCGGCGCGGCTCCGGTCGCGCTCTGCCATTCGCCCTTCTTTCCGCCGTCGGCGACTCCTTGCCAGCCTCTCCCGTAGAAGGCGAGCCCGAGGGTGAGTTTCCGTGGATTGGCCCCGGCCTCGGTGTAGGCGTTGATCGCCGATTCGACACTGAACTTGAAGTTGTACGGATCGTCCGCGTCGGCGTACAGGTTTCCTTGGTGGCCGGTGCGGTTCGGCTCCCACGAGTTGTCGCTGCCGGAGCCGTGGAAGTCGTAGCCCTGCACGTTCGCGACGTCGAGGTAGTCGAAGATCTTCGGGATCTCCCAGCCGCCCTTCACCTTCGCCGGGTCGGCGGGGGTGAACGCCTGCAGTTCGTACCGTTTGCCGGTGGTCGCGCCATAGGCGTCCATCTGCGTGCGGAACTCGGCCAGCAGGGCGGTCAGGTTCGTCTTGTCGTTGGCGCTCCAGTGGTTACCTGGGTGCCCGTCGGGGCTGCCCGGCCACTCCCAGTCGATGTCGATGCCGTCGAAGATGCCCGCGGCCGTTCCCGGGCCGCCGGCGCCGCCGTACGGCTTCACGTTCCCCTTGAGGTACGTGTCGATACACGACGCGACGAACTTCTGCCGTGAAGCGGGCGTGGCCGCGACATCGGAGAAGTACTTCGAGTAGGTCCAGCCGCCCAGGGAGATGAGGATCTTCAAGTTGGGGTACTTGGCCTTGAGCTTCTTCAGCTGGTTGAAGTTGCCCCGCAGCGTCTCCCAGCCGGTGTCGCCGACGCCGTCGACGGACTGGGCGGCGGACATCGGCCGCGAGTAGTCGGCTTCCGCGTCGCCGGCGCCGTCACCCTGGTTCGGGTCCTGGGGATTCGGCGTCGTGCCCTTCGTGACGCCCGAAAGGCAGGTGTGGTTGACCGGGTCGATGTTCCCGAAGGCGTACAGCAGATGGGTCAGCTTGGCGGCGGATCCGTTGGTCACCATGTTCTTGACGAAGAACTGGCGGCCGTAGATGCCCCACTGGACGAAATAGCCGACCCGGGCGTACCCGTTCACGATGTCGCCGGTGCGAGCGCTGACGGCGGCGCTCGCCGCGGAGACGTTGTCGTACCCGTCACGGGCTTTGACCGTGAAAGAGTACGAAGTGGACGGTGAAAGCCCGGTCACCGTCGCGGTCGTTCCGGTCACCGTGGTGGCCAGCGTCGTGCCGCGGTAGACGTCGTACGAGACGACGCCGGTGTTGTCCGTGGACGCGTTCCACGCCAGGGAGATCGAGCCCGAGGTGACCGCTGTCGAGCGGAGGTTCGACGGCACGGTCGGTGCCTGGGTGTCGTCGCTCGGATTGTTGGTGGTCACCGCCAGTGCCGGGGTGGGCGGCGACTTGGCGTCCTTCCGGTCCTTGGCGACGACGGTGAAGCTGTACGCCGTGTTCGGCGTCAGGCCGGTGATCCTCGCTTCGGTGCCGGTGACCGATGCCGCCAGCGTGGTGCCCTGGTAGACGTCGTAGCCGACGACGGGCAGGGAACCCGGGGCGGCGGCGTTCCAGGCCAGCGCGGCGGTCGTGGTCGTCTTCGCCACGAGTCGCAGGTTGGCCGGGGTCGACGGCGGGGTGTCGCCGGAGCCGTCGCAGTTGGCGTCGTCGATCCGGCAGGTGGTCGGGTTGACCGCGGAGCTGAGCCGGAACGACGGGCTGTAGGGGTAGGTCGAACGGCCCGGCGCGAGGGACTTGATGTAGTACGCCGGGGTGAAGGTGACTTGGTTGCCCGTCTGGGAAACCGTGCCGTTGGAGCCGCTGGTGGCGGTCACGCCGGCGGGGACGGTGAAGGTGATGGACCAGTCGGCGACGGTTTCGCTGCTGGGGTTGGTGACGGTGTACTCGCCGGTGGTCCCGGTCAAGGTGAAAGCTGCGCGGAGGCGGCCTGCCGCCAGCGCGGGAGTACCCGCGGCCACGAGGAGCCCGGCGGCGAGGAGTGTCACGGTGAGTGCGCTGAGTAGTCTTCTTCTGGTGCGTCTCATGGCGGTTCTCTCCAAAAGAGGCGGCGAGACTGACCTGCTCGAAAGATGGCGCGTGTGGTCTAGACCACACTTGAATGTAGCGCGGAGCGCATAAAAGGTCTAGACCGATTCGTCGGTCGTGAACCCGTTCGGCCCTGGCCGCGGATAGCAGGTGACACTGACGAACGGCGAAGGGCGGTTCATGAGCTCATCAAGGGCGGATCCGGGCGATCTCGAAGACGCGGAGTTGATCGCGAGGTCGGTGACCAGGCCGGACTGGTTCTCGGTCATCTTCGACCGGCATGCCGCGCACATCCACCGCTACCTGACCAGGCGGATCGGGCCCTCGGCCGCGGAGGACATGCTGGGTGAGGCGTTCCTGATCGCCTTCCGCAAACGCGACGGATACGACACCGAACGCCGCGACGCCCGGCCGTGGCTCTACGGCATCGCGACCAACCTGGTGGCGCAGCGGCGCCGTGACGAAGTCAGGGAGTTGAAACTCCGCAAGGCCCTCGGCCCGCCACCCGACGAAGAAGGACACGCCGAACGTGTCGCCGATCAGGTGACCGCCGAGGCGATGGGGAAGCTGCTGGACTCCGCGCTGGCGGAACTGGCCGACGGCGACCGGGACACGCTCACGCTGTTCGCCGGAGAAGGCCTCTCCTACGAGGAGATAGCCACCGCGCTGGGAATCCCGCTCGGCACCGTCCGCTCTCGGCTCAACCGTGCCCGCCGAAAGGTCCGCGAGGCGCTCGGGCGCCCGGACACCACGACCGCGAAGGAGATCTCCACCCATGGATGAGCTGCAGCTGATCGCCGATCGGACGGGATCGGTACCGCTCGCGGAATCCGGCGCGCTCGGCGCGGCCCGCGCGCGATTGATGGCCGAGATCGCGGCCGCCGAGACGGAAAACGTGGTGCCGCTGCGGAAAAGGCGACGCGGAGTCTGGGTCGGTGCCGGTGCGGTCGGTCTCGCCGCGGCGGTCACCGCCGTCGTGGCGCTCGCCCCGGTCGAACAGGCCGGTCTCCAACCTCCCACGGCTGCCGCGGATCCCGTGACAGTGCTCCGGAACGCCGCCGCGGCCGCGCTGAAGTCTCCCGCCGCACCGCCGAGGCCCGATCAATTCCTCTACACCAAGACCAAAGAGCCCAACGGCGAGCGCGAATCGTGGCTTTCGGCCGATGGCACCCACGACGGGCTGATCAAGCTCGCGAACGGAAGTTCCTTCCCGCTTCCGGGCTGCCGGAACGGGCGGGCGCAAGTGTACCGGGATGACGAGCCGCTCGACGGGGTCATGGAGCCGTGCACGCCGTCGCCCGGTTATCGGGCGGATCTCCCCACCGACGCGGACGCGATGTTCGCCTACCTCAACGCCAACCACAGCGGTCACGACGGCGACTTCAACGCGATGGGCAAGGACGTCCTCGCGCTGGCGAACGAGAGTTATCTTTCGCCCGCGACCCGGGCGGCCCTGTTCGGCGCGGCGGCGAAGGTCCCAGGGCTGCGCGCCATCGACCACACCCAGGACGCGGCGGGCAGGCCGGGGGTGGGCATCACCTGGCCGCTGGGGCCGAGGGACGACGCCAAGGTGGCGAAACCGGTGGTGATCGTCTTCGCCGCCGACACGTTCCTGTATCTGGGCACGAATTCGACCGCGGTGACCGCGTCCGGCGTGGTGGACGGGGTCGGTCAGCGGCCCTAGCGGCTCAGCGGCCGGTGAAGGTCGCCTTGCCGGGGCCGTCGGCGAGGAACGACTTCACCGCGCCGCGCAGATCCTCGGTGTCGAAGAGCCCGGCGGCGATCGTCGTGATGTGCTCGTTCGCCTCGGCGACGCCGCCGTGCTCGTAGTGTTCGAGAACCTTCTTGGTGGCGGCGTGCGCCTTCGTCGGCCCCTGCGCGAGGTCGGTCGTGAAGGCGCGTACGGCCTCGTCGAAGCCGTCGATCGGAAACACCCGGTTCACCACGTTCCAGCGTTCGAGGGTCGCGGCGTCATAGGTCGCGCCCGTCATCACGAACTCCTTGGCGCGGCCGACGCCGGCGCGGGCGGCGAGCCGCTGGGTGCCGCCCATGGTCGGGGTCAGGCCGACGACGCGTTCGACCAGGCCGAATTTGGCCTTCTCGCTCGCGAGGATGATGTCGCAGGCGACCGCGACCTCGAACGCCCACGTCAGGCACAGACCGTGGGCGGCGAACACGGTGGGGAACGGGAGCGCGGCGATCCGGTCGGGGATCGCCAGCATCTCGTCGAAGAGCACCTTGGCCTCGGCCGCGCTCGCCTGGGCGTCGAACAGGGAGACGTCCACGCCGCCGCTGACGATCTTCCCCTCGGCGCGGATCAGCGCCGCGCGCGGCGGCGTGGTCTCCAGTTCGCCGATCGCCTCGCCCAGTTCGGCCTGCAGTTCCGCCGTGTAGAGGTTCAGTGGCGGTGAAGCGATGGTCAGGACGGCGAGGTCGTCTTCACGGTCGAGGCGGATCGAGGCGGCCAAGGCGGTTCCCTCCGATGGGTTGTTTTCCGTGACCCTAGTCCGACGCCGCCACGAGTTCGTCCCATTGCGCCTGTGCTTCTGGTCGCCATTCGACGTGCTTGCGGTGGAACAGGTCCGCCGCGCGCACGCCGCTCCAACCGTCGGGGAGGAGTTTTAGCGGAAGGCGCGGATCCAGGAAGGGGAAGCTGCGCCATTCGTGGACGAGTTCGGTCTGCGCGCGCAGGACGCCGCGCTCCCCGGAAGGGTGCAGACCGGTGAACCGGTCGATGAAGTCCTCGTAGCGGTCCTTGAGGTCACTGAGGTCCCAGGACCGCGCGACCATCGTCTCCTGATCGCCGACGTCACCGTAAGCGGCGGTGAACGACATCGCCTGCGCGTCGAGGCCGAGTTCCTGCACGATCTGCTGGGCTTCCCGCTGGCGGCTGAGATCCGGGCTGACCCAGACGCCGGCCACCGGCGAGCCGAACCCGGCCCACGTCAGGCGGGTGCGCAGCCTGTGCCGGAGATCCCGCTTCGCCTCGGGGACCGACACGATCAGCATCAGCCAGCGATCGTCCCAGGCCTTCTCCTCGTTGCCGAACGCGTAGATCCGTTCCGCGCCTTCGGTCAGCAGCCGTCTGCCGGGTGGCGTGAGCGACCAGCGCACTCTTCGCCCGACGCGTTCGGACACGACCCAGCCCTCGGCGGAGGAGCGGGCCAGCGCCTGCCGTGCGGACTTCTCCTCGATGTCCAGCACGCGCAGCGCTTCGACCAGCGTCGACGTCCAGATCGATTGATCACGGGGCAGGACGTACTCGCCGAGGATCGTCATCAGCAGCGACCGCGCGCTGGCATGACCGACTTCCCGCCGCCTGCTCAACGTCGGCCTACGGGTACCGCCTTTCTGCTGGTGGACGACGGGGACCGGGGTGGCGGAGTCCGCCATTTGCTGTCACCGACCTCAATGCTCGGGGATTCGTTCGGGTCCAGAAGAACAACCAGGTTACCCACGTTCCGTGATCGCTTGGATACTTGCCACTCTTCCGAGGGACCACGAGCTGTTCAATCGGCCCCCGTAGACTTACCGATCTCATGAGCGCCACACTCGTTGCCAAGAATCTCGCCGCCGGCCACGGCGACCGTGTCCTGTTCTCCGGTCTCGACCTGGTCGTCGCGCCCGGCGAAGTGATCGGTCTCGTCGGGGTCAACGGTGCGGGCAAGTCGACCCTGCTGAAGACCCTCGGTGGCCTGGTCCCGCCGGAAGAGGGCAGCGTACGGCTGAACCCGCCGACGGCCACCGTCGGTCACCTCCCGCAGGAGCCGGAACGCCGTGAGGGTGAGTCCGTCCGCGCGTTCCTCTCCAGGCGCACCGGCGTCACCGCCGCACAGGCCGCGCTCGACGCCGCCACCGAAGCGCTCACCGCGGGCGAACCCGGCGCGGACGACGCGTACGGTCTCGCGCTCGACCGCTGGCTCGCGCTCGGCGGGGCCGACCTGGACGACAGGGCGGGCGAGGTCGTCGCGGATCTCGGGCTCACCGTGAACCTCGACCAACCGATGCTGTCGTTGTCGGGCGGGCAGGCGGCCCGCGCGGGAATGGCTTCCCTGCTGCTGAGCCGGTACGACATCTTCCTGCTCGACGAGCCGACCAACGACCTCGACCTCGACGGGCTGGAACGGCTCGAGCGGTTCGTGACCGGGTTGCGTGCCGGGACCGTGCTGGTCAGCCACGACCGCGAATTCCTCGCCCGCACCGTGGATCGCGTCGTCGAACTCGACTACGCGCAGCAGCAGGTGCGGACCTACGGCGGCGGTTACGACTCGTACCTGGAGGAACGCGCCGTCGCGCGGCGGCACGCCCGCGAGGAGTACGAGGAGTTCGCGAACACCAAGGCCTCGCTCGAAGCCCGTGGCGCCATGCAGCGGTCGTGGATGGAGAAGGGCGTCAAGAACGCCCGGCGCAAGGCCACCGACAACGACAAGGTGGGCCGCAAGTTCCGGAGCGAGGCGACGGAGAAGCAGGCGTCGAAGGCCCGGCAGACCGATCGCATGATCGAGCGGCTCGAAGTCGTCGAGGAACCGCGCAAGGAATGGGAACTGCGGATGGAGATCGCCGCCGCGCCCAGGGCGGGCGCGGTCGTGGCGACCCTGCGTGGCGCGGTGGTGCGGCGGGGCGAGTTCACCCTCGGCCCGGTGGACCTGCAGATCGACTGGGCGGACAAGGTCGCGATCACCGGGGCCAACGGCGCCGGGAAGTCGACGCTGCTCGCCGCGCTGCTCGGACGCGTCCAGGTCGACGAAGGCGCCGCGTCACTCGGTTCCGGTGTGGTGGTCGGTGAGGTCGACCAGGCGCGGAAGCTGTTCCTTGGTGACCTTCCGCTGGTCGAGGCGTTCGCCCGGGAGGTCCCGGAACTGGCCGACGCCGATGTGCGGACGCTGCTGGCGAAGTATGGGCTCAAGGCCGCGCACGTGCTCCGGTCCGCGGCCACGTTGTCGCCGGGGGAGCGGACCCGGTCCGCGCTGGCGCTGCTGCAGGCGCGCGGGGTGAACCTGCTCGTGCTCGACGAACCGACGAACCACCTCGACCTGCCCGCGATAGAGCAACTGGAGTCGGCGCTGGCGGAGTATCCGGGGACGTTGCTGCTGGTGACGCACGACCGCCGGATGCTGGACGCGGTGGCGACGACGCGGCGGCTGGAAGTCGCCGACGGCAAGGTCACGGAGCTCTGAGCATTTCAGAGGACCAAACGCGGGTCAGCCCTTGGTGGCGCCGCCGGTGAGCCCTTTCACGAACTGCTTCTGCAACGCCAGGTAGAAGATCAGCACCGGAAGGGTCGCCAGGAACATCAGCGCGAACACGCTGCCGAGATCCGCCTGGTACTGCCCGATCGAGCGGTAGATCCCGGTGGTGATCGTCGTGCCCTGGCTGGGGCCGAGGATGATCAGCGGATCGATGAAATCGTTCCAGATCCACACCCCGAGGAAGATCAGCACACTCGCCGTGGCCGGGCGCAGCAGCGGGAACACGATCCGCCAGAACACCTGTGTCCTGCTCGCGCCGTCGAGCAGGGCGGCCTCCTCGAGTTCCACCGGCACCCCGCGGATGAACCCGGTGAACACGAAGACACCGAACGGCACGTAGTAGCCGACGTTGAACAGCACCAAGCCCTGGATCGTCGCCATCAGCCCGGTCAGCCGCAGCACCTCGGTGACCGGGATCAGGATCACCTGGGGCGGGATCATCAGACCCGCCAGCAGAATCAGCGTGAGCACCTTGGTCCAACGCTTGCCGGAACGCGCGAGGTAATGCCCGAGCATGGCCGACAGCACCGTCAGCACGATGATCGACAGCAGGGTGACGAGCACGCTGTTCGCCAGGCTCACCCAGAACAGGCCGTCGGGCCGCGTGAGGACGGCGTGGATGTTGGACAGCGTCGGTGGCAGCGGGACCGACGCCGGCTCCTGGGCGATCCGATCGCCGGGTTTGAAGACGTTGACGAGCACGTAGTACAGCGGCACGGCGAAGAGCGCGCTCGCCAGGATCGCCGCGGCGGGCCGGAGTTTCGTGGTCACAGGTCCACCTCCCGTCGCCGCAGGAACCGCAGCACGATCGTGGTCAGCGTCGCCACGATCACCAGCATCACCACGGCCATCGCGGACGCGTAGCCGACATGGTTCGCGTCGAGGCCGGTGGCGAGGACAGCGAACGCGATGGTGGCCGTGGTCCCGGAACCGGGCCCGCCGTTGGTGACCACCTTGACGTAGTCGTAGGTCTTGAACGCCGAGATCAGCAGGACGACGGTGTTGATCGTCAGTGACGGCGCGAGCAGTGGCCAGGTCACCGCGCGGAACCGCCGGACCGGTCCGGCGCCGTCGATCTCCGCGGCCTCCAGCAGTTCGGCCGGGACACCCTGCAGGCCCGCGAGGTACACGACCACGCAGAACCCCAGCATCTGCCAGCACACGATCGACGCGACCGAGTACAGCGCGAGGTCCGGATCCGAAAGCCAGCCCGGCGGATGCTCGACGCCGAGGGCGCGGAGCGCGTCGTTGACCGGGCCCCGATCGTCGAGCAGCTTCGTCCAGATGATGCTGACCACGACCGAGCTGAGGATCACGGGCGTGAAGAACACGCTGCGCAAAACGTTGTACAGCCGGCCTTTCCGGTCGAGCAGCACCGCGACGCCGAGCCCGAGCACGTTCGGGACGACCACGACGATCACGGTCAGGATCGTCGTGACCCGGAGCGCGGTCAGGAATTGTTCGTCCTGGAACAGCAGCCGGTAGTTCTCGAGCCCCACGAATTCCGCGGGCGGGTCGAACGGATTGTGGTTCGTCAGGCTGTAGCCGAAACTGATGAGGATCGGCGCCATGACGAAGCAGAGGTAGATGACGACACCGGGCGCGCCGAACGAGGCGAAATGCCACACCCGCGGCAGGATCGGTTTTCTCCCCATCGTGGTGTCAGCGCGCCTTCGCCCATTCGGTGTCCAGGAACGCGCACGCGTCGGCCACCGTTTTGCGGCCGGTGATGACGTCCTGCGCGGCCTGGTAGACCTTGTCCTTCATCCCCGGCAGGAGACCGTCGTCCGCGGTTTCCCAGCTGAAGGCGTTCACCACCGCGTTCTTCGCGACGGCTTCCTGATACAAGTCGTAGCCCGCCTTGAAGACCGGGCCGACCTCGGAGGGCGGCGTGTAGCCCTTGACCGCGGGGAACAGGCCGTCGGCCTTGACCGAGGCGTCGATCTGCTCCTTGTCGAGCTGGAACGCGAGCGCGAACTTCCTTGCCGCGTCGAGGTGCCGCGACTTCGCGTTGACGACGATGCCGCCACCGGTGTAAGCGGGAACGACGAGTTTTCCGTCCTCGGAAGGGAAGTTGAAGACGCCGATCTCGAACGGCGGCTTCTTGGCGTCGGCACTGGCGGCGAACCAGTTGCCCATCGGGTACATCGCGCCCTCGCCGTCGAGGAAGGCCGCCTCGGTCGCCGAGTAGTCCCGCGAGACCTGGGTCTTGTCGAGGTAGCCCTTGGCCACCAGGTCGGCGAACTTGCCGAACGCCCGCTGGAACGCCGGATCGGTGAACTTGACCTTGTCGGCTCGCCGCTGGGAAAGCCAGTCCGGTGTCGTGCCGTAGACGTCGACGCTGACCAGGCCGTCCAGCAGCATCGCGGACGGGAACCCCTCCTTGCCACCGCCGATGGTGAACGGAGTGATGCCCTTCGCCTTCAGTTTCTCCGACGCGGCCAGGAGTTCGTTCCACGTCTTCGGTGCCGACGTGATCCCGGCGTCGGCGAAGAGCTTCTTGTTGTAGTAGATCGGCGGGATGGTCTGGGTGTTGGCGGGCAGCTGGTGGTGCCCGCCCTTGATCGGGTTGGCCGCGGGGAACTGGAAGTCGTTGAGCTCCTCGGGCGTCCACGCGTAGAGGTTGCCCGATTCGGCGAAACCGGCCGAGTCGACGGCGATCGCGACGTCCGGGAACTGGCCGGACTGCAACAATTGCTTGGCGTAGCCGGTGCGGTCGGTCGACGGGGCGACCAGTTTCTTCACGCTCAGGCCGGGATTGCGGTCGGTGACGCGTTGGATCGCGGAGTCCCAATAGGACGGTGGGAGGTTCGGCGTCTCGAACGTGAGGAAGGTGATCTCGTTGCCGGATGCGCTCGTCCCGCCGCCGACCGTGCATCCGGTGAGGCTCGCGGCGAGGAGTAGCGCGGCTCCCAACGCGAAGGACCTTCTCATGCCCCAGTCACCCTTCTCGCGGTCTCATATACGACGGCATTCGATCGGATGTCTAGGGGGATGTCAAGCGGCGTTTGCGGGCCGAGAGCGCGAAAAATGGCCGATACATCTGATCTATCGCCGCGCTCAGACCTTGGTCAAACGGACTACCGCGCTGGCGAAATCTCCCTCCGGCAAACCGGGGAACAGGCCGTGTGCCAGGAGCGAGGCACCGTGCCACACCTTTCCGGTGTCCTCTTCGCGGTAGCGGGCGGAGGGGTCGAGACCGTCGAGCCGGACCGGTCGTTCGTGAGTGTGGAAATGTGCCGCTTGCCGGAACACGAAGACCACCGCGCGTCCGCCGTCGGCCGCCACGTACTGCAGCGCGGAGACGCCGTCGGTGGCAGGCGGTACGAGACGGTGGAGCCTGCCGTGCTGGACGATCGGCCGGATCTCCTTGTACAGCGCGATCTGTTCGCGCGCGTGGTCCAGATCCTCCTCGGACCACTTCACGATGTCGCCGCCGATGCCGAGTACACCCGTCATCGCGACGTGGAACCGGAAGCGCAGCGGCGTGGATCGCCGGGTGACGAAGTTGGGATCGTCGGTGACCCACGCCGACATCGCGCGCGCCGGGTACATCTGGCCGTAGCCGTGCTGGATGACGAGCCGGTCGAGCGCGTCGGTGTTGTCGGAAGTCCAGACCTGGTCCGTCCTGGCGATGATCCCGAAATCGATCCGGCCGCCACCGCCACTGCACGCCTCGATCCGCAGCTCGGGATGGCGGGCGCGCAGGCGGTCCATGATCGCGTAGACGGAGCGAGTGTGGTCCACCCACAGCCTGTCCGGATCGCTGTCGGCGGGCCAGCCCGCCTCGCTGAACGGGCGGTTCATGTCCCATTTCAGGAAGTCGATCCCGTGCGTGCCGACGAGGGTGTCCAGCGTGCCGAACGCCCACTCGGCGACGTCCGGGCGGGCGAAGTTGAGCACCAGCTGCCGCCGGAGTTCCGACCGTGTCCGATGTGGATGGTGGAGGACCCAGTCGGGGTGGGTGCGGTGGAGATCGCTGTCCGGATTGACCATTTCGGGTTCGACCCAGAGCCCGAACTTCATGCCGAGCTCGTGCACTTCCCGGACGAGAGGTTCGAGACCGCCGGGGAACTTGTCCCGGTTGACGTGCCAGTCGCCGAGGCCGGCATGGTCACCGTTCCGGGCGCCGAACCAGCCGTCGTCCACCACGAACAGTTCCGCGCCGAGCGCCGCCGCCTTGTGTGCCAGCGCGCGTTGCCCGGCCTCCGTGACGTCGAAACCCGTTGCCTCCCAGGAGTTGTAGAGCACCGGCCGGAGCTCGCCTGGATGCGGGAGGACATGACCGATCGCGTACGCGTGCCAGGCGCGGCTCGCGGCGCCGAATCCGCCGTCGGTGTACAACCCGGCGAAAACCGGTGTGGTGAGCGTGCCGCCGGGGGCGAGCCGGGGGACGACGCCGTCCTGGCCGAACCCGCCGGTCACCGTGAGGCGGCCGGTGGACGAGCGGGTGGTGGTGATCCGCCACGAACCGCTCCATGCGAGCACGGCGCTGTAGACCTCGCCGTGGCGCTCGGTCGTCTCGCCGTCGTCGAGCATCACCCAGGGATTGGCGTGATGACTCGTGATGCCGCGCCTGCTGCCGAACGTCGTTTCGCCGTGGGGAACGGGCTCGCGGAGCAGTTGGCTTTCGGCCGCCCAGCGGCCGGTGACGTGACTGATCCGGTAGTCCGGCCGGTCCGGCACGACCCAGGTCGCCGAATCGGCCCGGATGATCTCGATCGGGCCGTCCGTGCCGTCGTGGCCGAGTTCGGTCCAGCGCTCGATGACGTCGGTGCCCTCCGGGACACGGTAGCCGAGCGTGATCCGGAGGGGGTAGTGGCGATCGCGGAAGCGGACGCGCAACTGCCCGCCGTCGATCTCGTGGCCGACGTACCGCCATTCGAGCGCCCGGGTCCCGTCGGCGAACCGGACCTGGAGGGCGGGTGTCCAGTAACGGGTGCCGCCGTCGGCGGCGAGTTCGTCGAGTCCCTCGTTGGGATCGTTGAAGGCGTCCCAGCGCTCTTTGGTCCGGGGGAGCAAGTCGGCGAGCTGGTCGGCGGTGAGCGCCGGTCCCCAGTAGACATGGGAGGGTGTGTCGTCCTCGGCCAGCCTGAGCGCGTAGCTCGTGGCTGACGTGTTCATGAGCCAGGAACGGGTGTTCTCGTCGAAAACGATCTCGGCCACGAGGTCATCCTGGCGCCGGATGGTGGCGGCGGCCAGGGGGCTCCCGCTCGGCGGTACATCAGTCCGCGAGTGGGCCGTCCGATCACGAGTCCGCCGGAGTATATGAAGGCCCCCTTCCTGTACATAGGCGAAAGGAAGGGGGCCTTCATGTACTGGGCGAAGTGTGAAGGGCGAGTTTCTTCGGCTGAGCCGAGGGAAGGGGTCCTTCACGCGCTGTCGCTGTGACTGCTGGTACCTGTGGGGCGCACATGGTGATCACCGTCCGTGAAGGCCGACTTTGCCTACTTTCAGGGTAGGGAAGGGGCCTTCACGGACTCGGCCAGGCAAGGGCGGTGCCGAGACCGAAGCGACCTCAGCCGCCGACCTTCGCGATCGCCACGAAACGCTCAGGCCGCACCCGCACGATCACCTTCCCCGGCGAAGTCGCGTAGGGGAGCCAGCCGTCGATGGCCTCCTGCCCCGCTTCGCCGAGGTACCGCCGCGCGATCGACTCCGAACCCGCGCGGATGCCGTCCGGGTCCGAAACCATCTCCGCCACCCCTTCCACGCTCACGAACGAATAAGGCGGAACCGGGTCGTCGGCGACCACCGAGACGCGCGGATTCTCCTTGAGCGCCTTGCCGTTGACGGAGTCCTCGCCGAGGTTGACCAGGATGTCGTCCCCGTCGAGGGCGAACCAGATCGGGACCGCGTGCGGCCTGCCGTCCGGGCGGACCGTCGCGAAGACGGCGGTGCGGGTGCCTTCGGCGAGGAAGGCGCGGCGCTGCTCGTCGGTCATCTTCTCCGGCATGACTGTCCCTCCAGGGTGGCTGTCGAACCGTGAGCACACCCTAGGGACGCGAGGTCAGATAACCGCCCATGGTCCGGAAGTACTCGTTCGCGGCCAATTCGGTGCCGTCCTCGGTCCGCACCCGCTCGATGACGAGCCCGTGCGACCGGCCCCGGCGCGACTCCGGTCCGGCGACGATCACGACGCCTTCACCCTCACGGATGAAGATCCGGCCGGGGGTGCCGCCGTAGCGGCCCACCGAAACCGACGAACGAATCACGCGCAGCTGCTTCCCGCGGTGGTAGGTGAAGGCGTTGGGGTACGGGTCGGACTGGGCGCGCACCAGCCGCTCGATCTCCTCGGCGGGCCAGGACCAGTCGATGAGGCTGTCTTCGAGAGCGCGCTTGTGGAAGAAACTCGCCTTCGACCGATCCTGCTTGACCGGCGTGTAGTCCCCGCTCGCGATCAGCTCGATGGCCTCGGTCGTGATCGGCGCGATGAGATCGACCGTCCGGTGGAACAGATCGGTCGTCGTGTCCTTCGGGCCGACCGGCACGGAGCGCTGGAGCACGATGTCGCCCGCGTCGAGGTCGGCGTCCATCATGTGGGCGGTGAGGCCCACTTCCTTCTCGCCGTTGATGAGCGCCCAGATCAGGGGCGAGAAGCCGGCGTAGGCGGGCAGCAGCGAGTCGTGGACGTTCAGCGTGCCGTACCGCGGCATCTCGAAGATCTCGGGCGGCAGCCAGGTGCGCCAGTTGTTGGCGACGATCAGGTCGAGATCGGCTTCCTTCAGCTCCGCCAGGAGTTCCGCGTCGTCGGGACGCTGCCGAAGCAGCGCGCGGATCCCGTTGGCCTCGGCGAGGTCCGCGACGGAATCGGACCAGATCTTCTCGTAGGCGTGGTCACTCTTCGGGTGGGTGACGACGAGGGCGACGTCGTGCCCCGCGTCGATCAACGCCCGCAGGGTGCGGTGTCCCCAGGTCTGGTATCCGAACATGGCGACCCGCATGGGACCGGCCTCCTCCTGGTCGAGGGATGAACATCACCACTAAAAGTACTAGTTGAGCCTCACCTAACTTAGGTTAGGGTTCCCTGGTCTTTGTAACGAAGTACCGAGATGCGGCTGAGCCGCGCTAGGGGTTCAAGATGGCACGAGCAGTGGTCGGTGAACGGGTTCCGGTCTACGACGTGGTCGGGGTCGGGTTCGGTCCCTCGAACCTCGCGCTCGCCATCGCCGTCACCGAGCACAACGCCGCGCCGGGGGCCGAGACCGTCACGGCCCACTTTCTCGAGCGTCAAGCGCGTTTCGGCTGGCACCGCGGGATGTTGATCGACAACGCGACCATGCAGGTCTCCTTCCTCAAGGACCTGGCGACGATGCGGAACCCGACGAGTTCCTTCAGCTTCCTGTCGTATTTGCACAGCAAGGACCGATTGGTCGATTTCATCAACCACAAGAACCTGTTCCCGTTGCGGATCGAGTTCCACGACTACTTCGAATGGGCGGCGGAAAAGGTCGACGACCTGGTTTCCTACGGCACCGAAGTGCTCTCCGTCACGCCGGTGTTCGATGGCGACGAGATCGTGTTCTTCGACGTGCACGCCCGCACCGACGGCGAACTGGTGAACCTGCGCGCCCGCAATCTGGTGATGGGCACCGGTCTGCGGCCGAACCTCCCCGAGGGTGTGACGCCGGGCACACGGATCTGGCACAACAGCGAACTCCTGCACCGGCTGGAGGGGATGGCCGCCGAGGAGCCACGCCGGTTCGTCGTCGTCGGCGCCGGCCAGAGTGCGGCCGAAGTGAGCGCGCTACTGCACGACCGCTTCCCCCGGGCCGAGGTGTGCGCGGTGTTCGCGCGGTACGGCTACAGCCCGGCCGACGACAGCGCGTTCGCGAACCGGATCTTCGACCCCGAGGCGGTCGGACGGTTCTACGATGCGCCGGAAGCGGTCAAGGATCGGCTGATGCGCTACCACGGCGCGACCAACTATTCGGCCGTGGACATCGAACTCATCGACGAGCTGTACCGGCGTGTCTACCGCGAGAAGGTGCAGGGGATCGAGCGGCTGAAGCTCATCAACGTCTCCCGCCCCACCGAGGTCACCGACACCGGCACCGAAGTGCGGGTCACCGTCGAAGCGCTGGAGACCGGGGAGCGGACCCGGCTCGACGCCGACTTCGTCGTGTACGCCACCGGGTACAGCCCGGCGGATCCGACGCCGTTGCTCGGTGAGCTGGCGTCGGCCTGCGCGCGTGACGACGAGGGCAGGCTCCGCGTCGAACGCGACTACCGGATCGTCACCGAGCCGCCGCTGGACGGCGGGATCTACCTGCAGGGCGGTACCGAGCACACGCACGGCATCACGTCGTCGCTGCTGTCCAACACCGCCGTCCGGGTCGGCGAGATCCTGCAGTCCATTGTGGATCGCCGGGCCGCGGGCGTGTCCCGGCCCGAGTACGCGGTGAGCGGGACCGGGCCCGCCTGAGGCACGGACGATCCCGAAAGCACTGAACGGTGGAGGCGACCCGATGAACCGCGGCTTTCCCCTGACCCCGGCACAGCAGGGGATCTGGCTCGCGCAGCAGCTCGACCCGGCCGACCCGGTCTACACGATCGGCTGGGTCGCCGAGCTTCGCGGCGACGTCGACATCGCCCGGCTGGGTGAAGCCGTCCGGCGGGCGGTCGCGGAGGCGGAATGCCTTCACGTCACGGTCGAGCTGGACGGCGACACTCCGGTCCAGCGTCCGGCCAGCCCCGGTGAGGTCACGGTCCTCGACTTCACCGGTGAGCCGGATCCGGAGCTGGCCGCGGACGAGTGGGCGCGAGCCGAGCTCGCCGTGGTGACCGACCCTGCCCGAGGGCCGCTCACCGCGCACACGCTGCTCGTCCTGGCCGCGGACCGGGTCCGCTGGTTCCAGCGCTACCACCATCTGGTGATGGACGCGCACGGCCAGGCCGTCCTCACCCGACGCGCGGCGGCCCACTATTCGGGCACCGCCGAGGAGGTCTCGTGGCCGCTCTCCGGGCTGGCCGAGGCGGACTACGACGCGAAAGCCGATCGCGACCACTGGCTCGGCGACCTCGCGGGCAGGCCCAACCCGGTGCGGCTGCTCGACCGCGCGTCCTCCGGCCGGGTCCGGCTCCGGCGGCATTCGTGGGAGCTGCCCGCGGCGAAGACCGGTCGCCTGCGGAAGTTCGCGCTCGATGCGGGCACGAAGCTGTCCCGTGTCGCGATCGCCGCGGTGGCGGCGTACGCCCACCGGGTGACCGGCGCCGAAGACCTCGTCCTCGGCCTGCCGGTCACCGCGAGGACCACCCGCGCCCTGCGTGAGCAGCCGGGCATGGTCTCCAACGTCCTGCCGTTGCGGCTCACGGTGCGCCCGGAGACGACGCCGGCGCAGCTCGTCGCCCAGGTCGCGGAGAAGGTCTCCGCGCTGCTGGAGCACAGCCGGTACCGCGGGGAGGACCTCGCGCGCGAGCTCGGCGCGAGCGGCGGGGTGCACGAACTCGTCGGGCTGAGCGTCAACTACATGGCCGTGGACGGCGAACTCGCGTTCGGCGACGCGAGTGCGACGGTGCACAACCTCGAACTCGGGCCGATCAGCGACGTCGCCATCGCCGTGTACGACGCCGGCGAGGGCCGCGGGCTCCGGTTCGACTTCGACGCCGACCAGGCCGTGTCCTCCGACGACGAACTCGCCGACCATCGCCGCCGGTTCGCCGCGGTGCTGGACGCCCTCGTGGCGGGACCGGACTTACCGCTGGCCGCGATCGATCTGCTCTCCGCCGAGGAACGGGACCGGGTCCTGGCGCTCGGCACGGCGGTCGCGGCGTCACCGGAGGTGTCCTGGCCCGAGGCGTTCGCCCGGGTCGTGGCGCGGAAGCCGGACGCGGAGGCCGTCGTCTGCGAGGACGTCCGGATGACCTACGCCGAGGTCGACGCCGCAGCCAACCGGCTCGCCCGGCTGCTGCGGCAGCGCGGTGTCGGTGACGAGGACGTCGTCGGCGTGGCGATGCCGCGTTCGGCCGATCTCGTCGTCGTGTTGCTCGGCGTGATGAAGGCCGGGGCCGCATACCTCCCGCTCGACCTCGACCACCCCGAAGAACGCCTCGCCTACATGCTCTCTCACGCGGGTGCGCGATTCGTGGTGTCCACTGTGGAGGAAACCGCGCAGCTGCCGTCCGGTGTGGACGCCGAGCGGATCCTTCTCGGCGATCCGGAGACCACCGCGGAACTCGCTGCACTCGATCCGTCCACTGTGGACGTGAGCGGGATCGCGCTGAGCCAGGCCGCGTACGTCATCTACACCTCGGGTTCGACGGGCAAGCCGAAGGGCGTGGTCCTGTCCCACGACGGGATCGGCAGCCTGATCAGCACGGCGACCGAACGGATCGGCATCGGCGAGGACAGCCGGGTTGTGCAGTTCGCGTCCACCGGTTTCGACGTGACGGTCTGGGATCTGGTCATGTCGCTGTGCGTCGGCGGCACGCTGATCGTGGTCCCGTCGCATCGCCGCGTCGCGGGTGTCGAACTGACCGGCTACATCGCGGACAACGCTGCGACGCACATGATCCTGCCGCCGTCGCTGGTCGCGGCGCTGCCCTCGGACTGTGAACTGCCGAAGGGCGCGGTGCTGATCGTCGGGACCGAGACGGTCCCGCCGGAACTGATCGCGCGCTGGGCCGAAGACCTGCGGGTCGTCGCCGCGTACGGGCTGACCGAGGCGACGGTGAACTCGACGCTGTGGGCCGCCGAGCCCGGTTGGACCGGGCCGATCCCGATCGGCGTCCCGGATCCGAACACCCGCTGCTATGTCCTCGACACCGCGCTGCGGCCGGTCCCGGTCGGTGTCGAGGGCGAGTTGTACGTCGGCGGACGCGGTCTCGCGCGGGGCTACGCGGGACGTCCGGGGCTGTCGGCGGAACGCTTCGTCGCCGACCCGTTCGCCGGTGGCGGCGCGCGGATGTACCGCACCGGCGACCGGGTCCGCTGGCGCGCCGACGGAAACCTGGACTTCCTCGGCCGCACCGACCACCAGGTCAAGATCCGCGGGTTCCGGATCGAGCCCGGGGAGATCGAGTCCGCGCTCGCCGCGTTCACCGGGGTCGAGCGGATCGCCGTCGTGCCCCGCGAGGTCAAGCCGGGCGACCGGCGGCTGGTGGCGTACGTCGTCCCGGCCGCGGACGGATCGCCGACGCTGCTCAAGGACCTGCGCGCCCACGCCGAATCGGCGCTGCCGCACTACATGGTGCCGTCCGCGTTCGTGGACCTCGACCGGCTGCCGATCATGCCGAACGGCAAACTCGACCGCACCGCGCTGCCCCTCCCGGACTTCGGCGCGGCCGCCACCGGACGCGCGCCGCGCACCGAACGCGAGCGGGTCTTGTGCGACGTCGCCGCGCGAGCCCTCGGCCTGGCTTCGTTCGGTGCCGACGACGACTTCTTCTCGCTCGGCGGCGACAGCATCCTGTCCATCCGGCTGGTGCTGGGCGCTGCGGAACACGGTCTCGCCATCACCCCGCGTCAGGTGTTCCAGCACCGGACGCCGGAAGCGCTGGCCTCCTGTGCCGGCGTGGTGACCTCCGAGTCCACTGTGGACGAGCGGCCGTTGCTGGAGCTGACCGGCGCGGAGCGCGCATCGCTCGCCGAGTACGCCGACGTCCTGCCCGTGACGCCGTTGCAGGAAGGGTTTTTCTTCCACGCGGAGTTCGAAGGCGGCCAGGCTGCGGACATCTATACGGTCCAGGAGGTGCTAGACCTCGAAGGCGACGTCGACGCTGACCGCCTGCGCCGGTCGGCACAGGCGCTGCTCGACCGATATTCGTCGCTGCGATCGGGTTTCCGGCAGCTCGACGGCGGCCGGGTCGTCCAGACGGTGACCCGGCACGCCGAACTGCCGTGGCGCGAGGTGGCCGCCGAAGACGCAGCGGAAGCCTTCGAGGCCGATCGCGCGCGCCGGTTCGACTTCGCCCGGCCGCCGCTGCTGCGGGCCACCTTCACCCGGCTCGACGAGCGTCACGCCAAGCTGGCGCTGACGTTCCACCACATCATCGCCGACGGCTGGTCGGTCGTGGTGCTGCTTCGCGAACTGCTGGCGGGATACGGAAATCCGGAAAACCCGCTCCCGGAGGAGGACACCCGCGCCGACCACCTGCGGCGGCTCGCGTCACGTGATCACGAGGCTTCGCGTGAAGCCTGGCGCGCGGCACTGTCCGGAGTGGACGAACCCACCCGCCTGGTCGATGGACGGGCCGGTGCGGCGAGACAGCCGTCGCGGCTGCACCTGAACCTCGGTGAGCAGGCGACGAAGTCGTTGTCGGCCCTGGCTCGCGCGCACGGGCTCACCCTCGGCACCGTGCTGCACGGCGCGTGGGGTCTCCTGCTCGGCGGGCTCACCGGCCGGGACGACGTGCTGTTCGGCAGCACGGTCTCCGGCCGTGACAGCGGTGCCGCCGGTATCGAGTCGGCGGTCGGCCTCTACATCAACACGGTTCCGGTGCGCCTGCGCTGGTCGGGAGCCGAGACCGTCGCCGCCGTGCTGCGGCGGCTGGGGGACGAGCAGGCGGCGTTGCTGGACCACCAGCATCTCGGCCTCGGCGAACTGCAGCGTATCGCCGGTGCGGGGCAGGAAGAACTGTTCGACACCCTCGTGGTCGTCGAGAATTTCCCGCGTGACGGCGAACGCGCGTCCGGAACCGTCCGCCTCACCGGTGTCGAGGTCACCGACGCGGTGCACTTCCCGGTCGCGGTGATCGTGACACCGGGTGAAGACCTGGAGTTCAGCCTCAAGTTCGATGCCGCGCGGATCGACGCGGTCGCGGCCGGGCAGCTCGCCGAGCGGTTCGCCCGCCTGCTGGAGACGTTGACCGCGAACCCCGAATTGCCGGTCGCCGCCCTCGACCTGCTGTCGCCCGCCGAACGTGGCCGTCTCGCCGAACTCAACGCCACCTCGCATCCGGTCCCCGAGCGAACGCTGGCCGAGGCCTTCGCGGAGCAGGTCGCGAGGACGCCGTCCGCGACGGCGGTGATCTTCAGGGACACCGAACTGTCCTATGCGGACCTCGACGCCCGCGCCGAGAACCTGGCCCGCAGGCTGCGTGCCCTGGGCGCCGGTCCCGAAGAGGTCGTCGCCGTCGCCGTGCCGAGGTCGGCCGAGCTGATGGTCGCCTTGCTGGGTGTCCTCAAGGCCGGGGCCGCCTACCTGCCGATCGACCTCGACTACCCGGCGGACCGGCTCGAATACATGCTCGCCGATTCCGGTGCGCGTCTCGTACTCTCCGAATCCGGGACGGCCGCGCGGATCCCGGTCCTCGACGGGCTCACGCAGGTCCCCGTCACCGGCGAACCCGTCGACGACGTCCCAGGAGCGGCCGCCGGGCCGGACACCACCGCCTACCTGATCTACACCTCCGGATCGACCGGGCGGCCGAAGGGCGTGGCCGTCACGCATCGCGCGATCGTCAACCGACTCGCGTGGATGCAGCACGAGTACCGGCTCACGGCCTCGGATCGCGTGCTGCAGAAGACCCCGTCGAGTTTCGACGTGTCGGTGTGGGAGTTCTTCTGGGCGCTGTGCGAGGGCGCCGCGGTGGTCCTGGCGGAGCCGGACGGCCACCGCGACCCCGCGTATCTCGCGCGGGTGATCCGGGAACGGCAGATCACCACCCTGCACTTCGTCCCGTCCATGCTCGCCGCGTTCCTCGGCAGCGACGAGGTCACCGGTGAGCTCGGGTCGTTGCGCAGGGTGTTCTCCAGCGGCGAGGCGCTGACCGGCGAGATCGCCGCCCGCTGGCGTTCGCTGACCGGTGTCCCGCTGCACAACCTCTACGGCCCCACCGAGGCGGCCGTGGACGTCACCTTCTTCGCGAGCACAGGGGCCGAGGGCGCCACCGTGCCCATCGGGCGTCCGGTGTGGAACACGCGGGTGCACGTCCTCGACGGCTGCCTTCGCCCGGTGCCCGACGGGGTGGCGGGCGAGCTGTATCTCGCCGGTGTCCAGCTGGCTCGCGGTTACCACGGACGGCCCGGCCTGACCGCCGAACGCTTCGTCGCCGACCCGTTCGGCGAGCCGGGACAGCGCCTGTACCGGACCGGTGACCTCGTGCGGCGCCGCGCCGACGGCGAGATCGAGTACCTCGGCCGCACCGACCGGCAGGTGAAGATCCGCGGCAACCGGATCGAACTCGGCGAGATCGAGGCAGTCCTCGTCGCGCGGCCGGAGGTCACGGCCGCCACGGTCGTCGCGAAGGACGGCGCGCTCGTCGGTTACGTCGTCGGCGACGCGGACCCGGAGCGGCTGCGTGCCGCCGTCAGCGAGGCGCTGCCGGCGCCGATGGTCCCGCAGGCGTTCGTCATCCTCGACGAATTCCCCTTGACCCCCAGCGGAAAGCTCGACGTCCGCGCCCTGCCCGCGCCCGAGGTCGGAAAAGCCGCCACCGCCCCGGAGAGTGATCAGGAACGCACCCTCGCACGGATCTTCGCGGACGTCCTCGGCCTGGACTCCGTCGGCGCCGACGGGGACTTCTTCCTGCTCGGCGGCGACAGCATCTCGTCGATCGCCGTGTCGAGCCGTGCCCGCCGGGCCGGGTTCGAGCTGAGCCCCAAGGACGTCTTCGAGCTCCGGACCCCGGCCGCGCTCGCCGCTTCCGCCGTGCCTGCCGAGCCGGTGGTCGTCGCCGACGGTGTCGGTACCGTGCCTCTCCTTCCCGAAGTGCTCAGGCTTCGCGAGCTCGGCGACGCGATCCAGCCGGAGTCCGTGCTGCTGACCGCACCCGACAGCGCCGACGTCGAGACGCTCGCCGCCGCCCTGCAACTCGTGCTCGACCACCACGACGGCCTGCGGCTCGAACTGTCGCGGGTCGCTTCGGTTCTGTGGTCGCTCGAAGTCCGTCCACAAGGGACGGTTCAGGCGGCGGACCTGCTTCGTCACGCGACCGGCTCCCTGGAGGACGAATACCGGGACGCCGCCGACCGATTGACGGACAACCTGCTGCAGGCCGTCTGGTTCGACGAACCGGGCAGGCTCCTCTTGATCGCCCATCCGGTCCTGCTGGACGCACGGAGCTGGGCGACGCTGGCGGCCGATCTCGCGATCGCCTGGCATGCCGTGACCGACGGCCGCCCGCCGGTGTTCACCCCGGTGCGGACGTCGGTGCGGACGATCGCCCGACGGATCACCGACGAAGCGCGGGATCCCGCGCTGCTCGGCGAGATCGAGCACTGGGCCGAGATCTTGGCGCCCGGCTCCGCCGAGATTCGCGGCGACATCGCCGAGCGTCCCATCACTCTGTCCATTGAGGACACGCGGACGCTCATCGGCGCGCTCCCGTCGGCTGTGCACGGCGACGTGACCGACGTCCTCCTGACGGCGCTGAAAGCCGCCGTGGACGGCGACCTCCTCGTCGACCTGCATGGCAGGGTGGACACCTCGGACACGGTCGGCGCACTGACGTCGGTCCGCCCGGTGCGCATCACCGCCACCGGTGAACCGCTCGCGATGCTCAAAGCCGTCAAGGAGACCGTCCGCAAGACGCCCGAGGGCTATGGCCCGCTGCGGTACCTCAACGTCCAGGCCGGCCCGTTGCTCGCCGGGCTCGCGAAGCCGCGGATCGCCCTGCGGTACGACGGCCGGATCCCGGCCGGGCCGGGGGAGTGGCAGGTCGCCGGGCACACGGCCGTGCCACCGTCCGGGGACCACGACCTCCGCATCGGGGTCGTCTGTGAGGAGACCACGGACGGACCGAGGCTGACGGCGACGTTCGCGGGTGCGGGCGCGGCGCTCGCCGACCGCTGGCTCGCGGCCCTGCGCGAGCTCGCGGCCGTGGACACGCGCGCACCGGTGGGCCTCACGCCGTCCGACCTCGAACTCGTGTCGCTGACGCAAGAGGAGATCGCCCGCGTCGAGCGGGTCAGCCCGGTGCCGGTCGCCGACGTCTGGCCGCTGTCGCCGCTGCAGGAAGGCCTGTTCTTCCACTCCAGCTACAACTCCGACCGGGTCGACATCTACACGATCCAGGAGGCGATCGACTTCGATCACCGCCTGGACGCCGACCGGCTGCGGGCGGCGGTCTCCGCGTTGCTCCGGCGGATCCCGAGTCTCGGCGCCGGGTTCACCAGCGAGGGGCTGCGCGGGCCGGTGCAGTTCGTGGCGGCCGAGATCGAACCCCCGGTGTCCGAAGTGGACCTTTCGGCGCTGCCCGAAGACGAACAGCAGGAACGCCTCGACGCTTTGATGGCCGAGGACCGCGCGACCCGGTTCGACCTCGGTGCCCCGCCGTTGTTCCGGCTGAAGCTGGTGCGGCTCGGCGACGGACGCGACCGTGTGGTGCTGAACCGGCACCTGCTGCTCTGGGACGGCTGGTCCGCCTGGCTGTTCATCGAGCAGTTGTTCGCGCTGTACGACCTCGGCGGCGACGACCGCGCTCTGCCCGCCGCCGGGTCCTATGTGGACTTCCTGCGTTGGCTGGACCGGCAGGACATCGAGGCGGCCACGAACGCGTGGCGTGAGGCGCTGTCCGGTCTCGCGGAGCCGACGGTCATCGGACCGGAAGGCCGGGACCTGGTTCCGGCGACCCCGGTCAACCTGGACGCGGTGCTCCCGCCCGAACTGGGCCGCGCGTTGCGTGAGCAGGCCAGAAGGCACGGCCTGACCGTCAACTCCGTGCTCAACGCCGCCTGGGGGCTGGTCCTGTCGACCATGACCGGGCGGACCGACGTCGTCTTCGGCGCCGCGGTAGCGGGCAGGCCCGCGGCCGTGCCCGAGATCGAGAACACCATCGGCCTGTTCCTCAACACCGTGCCAACCAGGGTGCGGCTCGACGCGAACGAATCCGTCCTGGACCTGGTGCGGCGCTTGCAGTCGGAGCGCATGGACCTGACGCCGTACGAGTTCATGAGCCTCGGCGTCTTGCAGCGGGAGGCCGGGCACCGAGTCCTTTTCGACACGCTTTTCGTGCTGCGCAACGCCGACGGCGACGAACGACGCGACGGCCTGCGTCACCGGCACGGCATCACCGGCCTGCTGAACATCGACGCCACGCACTATCCGCTGACGCTGGTGGTCACGCCGGGCGAGGAGATCCGGATCACGGTGTCCTATCGGGACGACGTGTTCGACGCCGCCGAGGCCGCGTCGGTGCTGGACCGGTTCACGTCACTGGTCGCCCAGATCGTCGACGACCCGGTGAAGCCGGTCGCCGCGCTGGCGACGGTGTCCGCCGAGGATCGTGCCGCGCTGGAGGCGGGCTGGGCCGAGGCCGAGCATCCCGTCGTCGAGGACACGATCGCGGACCTGCTGGCCGTCCAGGCCGAGCGGACTCCGGACGCGACGGCCCTGGTGTTCGGTTCGGAAGAACTGACCTACGCCGAGCTCGACGCGCGTATCAACCGGATGGCCCGGCTGCTGCTGGCGAAGGGGGCGGCGCCGGAACAGGTGATCGCGCTCGGGCTGCCGCGGTCGATCGACATGGTCGTCGCGCTGTTCGCCGTGCTCCGGACCGGCGCGGCGTACCTGCCGCTGGAACTCGACTACCCGGTCGACCGGCTCACGGTGATGCTGGAGGACGCCCGGCCGCTGTGCCTGGTGTCCACAAAGGACGTCTCGGCGACACTGCCTGATGACGTCCCTCGTGTGCTCGTCGACGACCACGAAGACAGGGCGTTCGGCGACGGCCCGATCTCCGACGCCGAACGGCCGCTGTTCGAGCGCGGCCGCGCGGACCGCATGGAGCACCCGGCTTACGTCATCTACACGTCGGGCTCGACCGGAAAACCCAAGGGTGTCGTCACGCCGTACCGCGGCCTGACGAACATGCAGCTCAACCACCAGGGCGCCATTTTCGCCCCGGCGATCGCGTCGGCGGGCGGACGGCGGCTGCGGATCGCGCACACCGTGTCGTTCGCCTTCGACATGTCGTGGGAAGAACTGCTGTGGCTCGTGGAAGGGCACGAAGTCCACGTCTGCGACGAGGAACTGCGGCGGGACGCGCGGGCGCTCGTGGCGTACTGCGACCAGCACGAGGTCGACGTCGTCAACGTGACGCCGACGTACGCGCACCTGCTCATCGAGGAAGGACTGCTGGAGGGACACCGGCCGGCGCTCGTCCTGCTCGGCGGCGAAGCGGTGTCCGAGTCGGTGTGGAACCGGCTGCGGGACACCGACGGGACCTACGGCTACAACCTGTACGGCCCCACCGAGTACACGATCAACACGCTCGGCGGCGGAACGACCGACAGCGACACCCCGACCGTCGGCAAGCCGATCTGGAACACGCGCGCCTACATCGTCGACGCCTGGCTCCGGCCGGTCCGCGACGGCGTCGCGGGTGAGCTCTACATCGCGGGCGAGGGCTTGGCCCGCGGCTACCTCGGTCGCCCTGGGCTGACCGCCGAACGGTTCGTCGCCGACCCGTTCGTGCCCGGTGGCGGGCGGATGTACCGCACCGGCGACCTGGTGCGCCGCCGCGCCGACGGGAACATCGACTTCCTCGGCCGTACCGACGACCAGGTCAAGATCCGGGGCTACCGCGTCGAACTCGGCGAGATCGAGACCGCGCTGAGCCGGTACCCGGAGGTCGCGCAGGCCGCCGTCATCGCGCGGCCGGACCCGTCGGCGCCCGGTCTGCAACGGCTCATCGGGTACGTCGTCCCGGCCGAGCTGAGCGGGGACGCGCGCGCGGAGGCCGAAGCCGACCAGGTCGGGGAATGGCAGCAGATCTACTCCGACGAGTACACCGAGATCCCGACGGCGTTGTTCACCGAGGACTTCGCGGGCTGGGACTCCAGCTACGACGGCGAACCGATCCCGCTGGAGCACATGCGGGAATGGCGGCGGGCGACCGTCGACCGCATCGCCGAGCTGAAGCCGGAACGGGTGCTGGAGATCGGCGTCGGCACCGGTCTGCTCATGGGGCAGATCGCGCCACTGGTCCAGGAGTACTGGGGCACCGACCTCGCCGCGCCGGTGATCGCGAAGCTGAACCGCGAGCTGGAACAGGATCCCGCGCTGGCGGCCAAGGTGAATCTGCGGGCCCAGCCGGCGCACGTGTTCGACGGCCTGCCCGCCGGCCGGTTCGACACCATCGTGATCAACTCCGTCATCCAGTACTTCCCGAGCGTCGACTACCTGACCGACGTGATCACGAAGGCGATCGGGCTGCTCGCTCCCGGCGGCGCGCTGTTCGTCGGCGACGTCCGCAACCTCCGGCTCGCCCGCGCCTTCCACACCGCGATCCAGCTCACCCGCGCCGACGCGACGTCCGACGTCGCCCAAGTGCGGCGCGCGATCGAACGCGGCGCCGCGCTGGAGAAGGAACTGCTGATCGACCCGGACTACTTCACCGCGCTTGCGCGGCGGCTGCCGGACGTCGCCGCGCAGGTCCGGATCAAACGGGCCCGGCTGCACAACGAGCTGAGCCGGTACCGCTACGACGCGGTCCTCGTGAAGGAACCTGCCGACACGGTGTCGGTCGCGCAGGCGCCACGACTGTCTTGGGACGAGGTCGGTTCGCTCGCCACGCTGGAGGAGCGCCTCACCGGCGTGGAAACGCTGCGGGTGAGCCGGATCCCGGACGCGCGGCAGGCTCCGGAGGTCGAGGCGACGCGTGCGCTGGACGCCGGTGTGCCGCTGATCGACGTCCTCGCGTTGTTCCGCGCTTCCCGTGGTGTGGAGCCCGAGGACGTGCACGAACTCGGCGACCGGCTCGGGTTCCGGGTGTACTGCACCTGGTCGGCCGAGGGCGCGTTCGAGACCGTGTTCGTCCACAAGGGACAGACAGAAGCGCTGGTCACCGGGGTGCATCAGCCGGTCTCGCTCGGCACGAACCTGACCAAGTACGCCACGAGCCCGACGGCGGCCCGCGGCGGCGGTGAACTGGTGCAGCGTCTGCGGGACAGGCTCAAGACGGAACTGCCGGATTACATGGTCCCTGCCGCCTTCGTCACGCTGGGCGCCCTGCCCCTGACCGACAACGGCAAGCTCAACACCCGGGCGCTCCCGGACGCCGAACAGACGGTGCGGCTCGCCGAAAGCCGCCCGGCCGAGACCGCCGAGGAGGAGACGCTGTGCGCGCTCTTCGGAGAGGTCCTTGGTGTGGAGGGGGTCGGCGTCGAGGACAACTTCTTCGATCTCGGCGGCCATTCCCTGCTCGCCACCCGGCTCATCAGCCGGGCCAGGACCGAACTCGGCGCCGAACTGGCCATCCGTGACCTGTTCGAGGCGCCGACGGTGGCCGAGCTGGCCGCTCGCGCCGGCGGCGGCGAACCGGCGCGGCCCGCGGTGGTCCGTGCCGAACGCTCCGAACGGATCCCGCTTTCGGCGGCCCAGCGCAGCCTGTGGCTCGTGGACCGGATGGAAGCGAACGCGGTCGCGTACAACTTCCCGCTGAGCTTCCGGCTGCGCGGCGACCTGGACGTCGAAGCGCTGCGGGCGGCGCTCGGCGATGTGCTCGGCAGGCACGAGGTCCTGCGGACCATCCTCGCCGAGCATGACGGGGAGCCCTATCAGCGCGTTCTTGACGCGCCGGAGATCCCGTTCGCCGTCGAAGAGTGCGACGAGGACCGCCTGACCGCGCGGATCGCCGAACTCTCGCGGACGCCGTTCGACCTGGCGACGGAGATCCCGGTCCGGCTGAGGGTGCTGCGCCTCGGCGACGGTGACCAGGTGATCTCGCTGGTCCTGCACCACAGCGCGACCGACGAATGGTCGGACCGGCCGTTCCTGGACGACCTGACCTCGGCCTATCGAGCCCGGCAGGCGGGTGAAGCTCCCGTGTGGACGGACCTCCCCGTGCAGTACGCCGACTTCGCTTTGTGGCAGAAGGACTTCCTCGAGCAGCGCGGAGCAGCTCAGGTCGCCTACTGGGCCGAGTCCTTGCGCGGGGCGCCGGACGAGCTGCCTTTGCCCCTGGACCGCCCGCGTCCGCTCCAGCCGACGGGCAAGGGTGGGAAGGTCAAGTCCCCGCTGTCCCAGGACCTGTCGGCCGCTGTGCGCGACCTGGCGGCGAAGGCGGGTGCCAGCCCGTTCATGGTGCTTCAGGCGGCGGTGGCCGCCTTGCTGCACCGGACCGGCGCCGGGGACGACATCCCGCTGGGCGCGCCGATCGCCGGACGGACCGACGCGGCACTCGACGACCTCGTCGGGTTCTTCGTGAACACGCTGGTGCTGCGGACCGATTTGTCCGGTGAGCCGACGTTCGCCGCCCTGCTCGACCGGGTGCGTGAGGCCGACCTCGCCGCGTTCTCGCACGGCGATCTGCCGTTCGAGCGCGTGGTCGAGGAGCTGAACCCGCCGCGGGTACCGGGGCGCAACCCGCTCTTCCAGGTGATGGTGGGCTACCACCGGCAGAGCGACGCGCACGACGTGCTCGGGCTGCCCGCCGAGTGGTTCGAGATGGACACCGGCATGGCGAAGTTCGACCTGCACTTCACGATGGTCGACGACGGCACCACCGCCACGCTGATGCTGGAGTACGCCGAGGATCTCGCCGACGCGACGACGGCCGATCGTCTGCTGGCCCGGCTGACGTCGCTGCTGCAGCAGGTCACGGCCGAGCCGGAGCGGCCCGTCGCGGCGCTCGACATCCTCGTCGGCGACGAACTCGCGCGGGTGACCGAGTGGAACCGCACGGCTCGCGAAGTCCCGGCCGCGACGTTGCCGGAGTTGTTCGAGGCCCAGGTGGCGCGGACGCCGGACGCTACCGCTGTGGTGTTCGAAGGCGCCGAGCTGTCGTATGCGGAGTTCGACGCGCGGGCGAATCGGCTGGCGCGGTGGCTGGTCGAGCAGGGTGTAAGTGCGGAGTCGGTGGTGGCGGTGTCGCTGCCGCGGTCGCTCGACCTGGTCGTCGCTCTCTACGCGGTGCACAAGGCCGGTGGCGCTTACCTCCCGGTCGACCGCGACTATCCGGCCGATCGCATCGCGTTCATGCTCGAAGACGCCGCGCCTGCGGTCGTTCTCGACGAGTTGCCTGTTTTGGACGGGTATTCCGGTGAGAGTCTGGGCCGAGTCGGGGATCCGTCGTCTCCGGCGTACGTGATCTACACGTCGGGTTCGACCGGTCGCCCCAAGGGCGTCGTGGTGCCCCACCAGGGCATCGTGAACCGCCTGTTGTGGATGCAGGACGAGTACGGTCTGACGGCCGATGATCGGGTGTTGCAGAAGACGCCGTCGAGTTTCGATGTGTCGGTGTGGGAGTTCTTCTGGCCGCTGATCACCGGTGCGACGCTGGTGGTCGCCAAACCCGAGGGGCATAAGGACCCGGCGTACCTCGCCGAGCTGATCCGCACCGCCGGGATCACCACCGTCCACTTCGTCCCGTCGATGCTCGCGCTGTTCCTGGAGACCGCGACCTGCGCGGGTCTGCGGCGCGTCATCTGCAGTGGCGAAGCGTTGCCGTCGGAGCTGGCGGCCCGCGTGGACGTCCCGCTGTACAACCTCTACGGCCCGACCGAGGCGTCCGTCGACGTGACGGCCTGGCAGGCCGGTGCCGAGACGACGCCGTCGGTCCCGATCGGACGTCCGGTGTGGAACACGCGGACGTACGTGCTGGACGCTCGCCTGAACCCGGTCCCGCCGGGTGTCCCGGGTGAGCTCTACCTCGCCGGCGTGCAGCTCGCGCGCGGGTATCTGGCCAGGCCGGGCCTGACCGCCGAGCGGTTCGTCGCCGATCCGTTCGACGGCCCGGGTGAGCGTATGTACCGCACGGGCGACCTCGCGCGCTGGTCGGATGACGGTGTGCTGGAGTTCTTGGGCCGTGTCGACGACCAGGTCAAGATCCGCGGCTTCCGGGTCGAACTCGGTGAGGTCGAAGCCGCCCTGACCGCGTTCGAGTCCGTCACGCGCGCTGTGGTCGTCGCTCGCGAAGACCGGTTGGTCGCCTATGTCGTCGGGTCCGCCGACGGCCTGCGGGAGTCGTTGGCGGCGAAACTGCCGGAGCACATGGTGCCGTCGGCGTTCGTCGTGCTCGACGAGATCCCGCTGACCCCGAACGGCAAACTCGACCGCAAGGCACTGCCCGCGCCGGAGTTCGCGACCGCGGACGGCCGCGAGCCGCGGAACGCGCGGGAAGAGGCCCTGTGCGCGCTGTTCGCCGACGTCCTCGGTGTGGAACAGGTCGGGATCGATGACGGGTTCTTCGCCCTCGGCGGGCACTCGCTGCTGGTGATGCGCCTGGTCAGCCGGATCTCGGCGAGCCTGGACGCCACGGTGTCGGTCCGTGACGTCTTCGATGCCCCCACCGTCGCCGCGCTGGCCGAACGACTCTCGGACCCGTCCGCACAACCGGTCCTGAGCGCGGGGAACCGGCCGGACGTGCTGCCGCTTTCGCCCGCGCAGCAACGGTTGTGGTTCCTGTACCGGCTCGAAGGGGCCACGGCCACCTACAACATCCCGCTCGCCTGGCGCCTGCACGGCGAGCTGGACAGGGACGCGCTGCTCGCGGCGATCGGCGACCTCGTCGAGCGGCATGAACCACTCCGGACCGTTTTCGCCGAGGAGAACGGCGTCGCGGCGCAGCGGATCCTGGCCGACGTGCGTCCGGAGGTCCGTTTCGAGGAAGCCGGAGACCTTCCGGCGCAGTTGTCCGCCGAGGCCGGCCGCGGATTCGCCCTCGACGAGGAACTCCCGATCCGGGCTACGGTCTTCGCTGTTTCGCCACGGGAACACGTCCTGCTGCTGGTGATCCATCACGTGGCGACGGACGAGTGGTCACAGGGACCGCTGATGGCGGACCTCGCCACGGCGTACGAGGCTCGTGTGACGGGCGTCGCTCCACAGTGGACCGACCTGCCCGTCCAGTACGCGGATTACGCCCTGTGGCAACGCGAACTGCTCGACTCGTCGGCTTCCCAGCATCTCGGCTACTGGCGGGAAGCACTGGCGGGCCTGCCGGACGAGCTGGCCCTGCCCGCCGACCGTCCCCGTCCGGCGGAGTCGAGCCACCGCGGTGGTCTCGTCACCTTCCCGATCGACGGCGGGCTCACCGAGCGGCTGCGTGCCGTCGCCCGGCAGTACGACGTCAGCATGTTCATGCTGGCGCAGGCCACCGTCGCGGCACTGTTGCACCGGCTCGGCGCCGGGGAAGACATCCCGCTCGGCGCGCCGAGTTCCGGCCGCGTCGACGAACGGCTGGAGCCGCTGATCGGCTTCTTCGTCAACTCGCTCGTGCTGCGCACCGACCTGTCCGGGAACCCGGCGTTCGGCGACCTGCTCTCCCGGGTGCGCGCGACCGACCTCGCCGCCTTCGAACACCAGGACCTGCCGTTCGAGCGCCTGGTCGACGCGGTCAACCCGGAACGTTCGCTGGCCAGGCACCCGTTGTTCCAGGTGATGGTGGTCTACCTGCCCGAAGCCGAGGGCTCGCTGAAGCTGCCCGGCCTCCGCGCGGAGCAGGAGGAGTTCGCGCAGGGCGTCGCCAAGTTCGACCTCGAGTTCGGGTTCCTGGAGAACGGCAGTGACATTGGCGGGATCTCGGGAGCCATCGAGTACAGCGCCGATCTGTTCGACCACGCCACGGCCGAGTCGTTCGCTCGGCGTCTGGTCGCCGTCCTGGACCAGGTCGCCGCCGATCCCGCGATCCCGGTCGGCGAGATCGACGTCCTCGGCGAGGACGAGCGCGCTCGGCTCGGGCGCTGGAACGACACCGCGCATGACGTCCCGGCGACCACGCTGCCGGAGTTGTTCGAGGCGCAGGTGGCGCGGACGCCGGATGCTCCCGCTGTGGTGTTCGAGGGCGTCGAGCTGTCGTATGCGGAGTTCGACGCGCGGGCGAATCAGCTCGCACGATGGCTGGTCGAGCAGGGTGTGGGTGCGGAGTCGGTGGTGGCGGTGTCGCTACCGAGGTCGCTCGACCTCGTGATCGCCCTGTACGCCGTGCACAAGGCGGGTGCGGCGTACCTTCCGCTCGACACGGACTATCCGACCGACCGGCTGGCGTTCATGCTCGAAGACGCCGCGCCTGCGGTCGTCCTGGACGAGTTGCCTGCGCTGGACGGATATTCCGGTGAGAGTCTGGGCCGAGTCGGGGATCCGTCATCTCCGGCGTACGTGATCTACACGTCGGGTTCGACCGGTCGCCCCAAGGGCGTCGTGGTGCCTCACCAGGGCATCGTGAACCGCCTGTTGTGGATGCAGGACGAGTACGGCCTCACCGCCGACGATCGCGTGTTGCAGAAGACGCCGTCGAGTTTCGACGTGTCGGTGTGGGAGTTCTTCTGGCCGCTGATCACCGGTGCGACCCTGGTGGTCGCCAAACCGGACGGCCACCGCGATCCTGCGTATCTCGAAGCGCTGATCCGTGACGAGCGGATCACGACGCTGCACTTCGTTCCGTCGATGCTGGAGGCGTTCCTCGCCGAAGAGCCGTCGTGGCATGGCGTTCGCCGCGTCCTGTGCAGTGGCGAGGCGCTGCCGCCGGAACTGGCGGCTCGCGTGGACGTCCCGCTGCACAACCTCTACGGGCCGACAGAGGCTTCGGTGGACGTGACCTCGTGGGAGGTCGTCGATGACACCGTCCCCATTGGACGTCCGGTCTGGAACACTCAGGTTCACGTGCTCGACGCCCGGCTGCGGCCGGTGCCGCCGGGCGTGGCGGGGGAGCTGTACCTGGCGGGCGCGCAGCTCGCGCGCGGCTATCTCGGCCGGGCCGGGCTGACCGCCGAGCGATTCGTGGCGAACCCGTTCGCGGCCGGGGAGAGGATGTACCGCACGGGCGACCTCGCGCGGTGGCGGGCCGACGGCGCGCTCGACTACCTCGGCCGGGCAGACGACCAGGTCAAGCTGCGCGGCTTCCGGATCGAGCTTGGCGAGATCGAGTCCGTGCTCTCCGCGCGGGTGGTCCTGCGGGAGGGCAGGCTCGTCGCCTACCTGGCGGGGGAGGTGGACGTCGAAGAGGTCCGGCGGCTGGCCGAGGCCACTCTGCCGGAGTACATGGTGCCGTCCGCGTTCGTGGTGCTGGACGCGTTCCCGTTGACGCCCAACGGGAAACTCGACCGCAAGGCGCTGCCCGCGCCGGACTTCGCCGACGCGGTGACCGGCGATGCCCCGCGCACCCCACGCGAGGAACTGCTCGCGTCGCTCGTCGCCGGTGTGCTCGGGCTGGACAAGGTGGGTATCCACGACGACTTCTTCCGCCTCGGCGGGGACAGCATCGTCGCGATGCAGTTGGTCGGCCGCGTGCGGAGCGCCGGGCTGCTGCTGAGCCCGCGTGACGTCTTCCGGCACCGGACCGTCGCGGCACTGGCCGAGGTCAGCTCGGTGCGGCTCGACGCGCCGACGACCAGGAAGCCGTTGGTGGAGCTCGATGCGGGTGAACGCGAGGAGATCCTCGACGTCGCGCCGGACACGGCCGAGGTGTGGCCGCTGACGCCGTTGCAGGCCGGGCTGCTCTTCCACGCGACGATGGACGGCGGCGGACCCGACGTCTACACCGTCCAGGTGTCGTTCGATCTCGAAGGGCCGCTCGATCCGGCGCGACTGCGTGACGCTGCGCAGTCGCTCGTGGACCGGCACGCCATCCTGCGCACCGGGTACCGGTACCTCGCGTCCGGCCGCCCTGTGGCGCTGGTGGCGCGTTCGGTCACCGTTCCGTGGCGTTTCATGGCCTCAGCCGACGACGCCGAGGCCGAGCTGGCCCACGACCGGCGCCGCTTCGACCCGGCCGCCGCGCCGCTTCTGAGGTTCCTGCTCCTGGCCTTGCCGGACGGCCGGCACCGGCTGGTGTTCACCCACCAGCACGTGCTGCTCGACGGCTGGTCGGTGCCGCAGCTGTTCGCCGAGCTGTCCCAGCTGTACGCCGGGGCCGAGCCGGCGCCCGCCCGTCAGTTCCGCGACCATCTCGGCTGGCTCGGGGAGCAGGATCGGGAGGCGGCCGAAGCCGCGTGGCGGCAGGCGCTCGACGGCCTGACCGAGCCGACGCATCTCGTCCCCCACGACCCGCAGCGGGTCCCGGCCCTGCCGGAGCGGTTGTCGCTGGAGCTGCCCGAGCGGGAAACCGAGGCCTTGGCCGCGGTGGCGCGCTCGCGCGGCCTGACGCTGAACACGCTCGTCCAGACCGCGTGGAGCATCGTGCTCGGCAGGCTGACCGGCCGGTCGGACGTCGTGTTCGGCGCGACGGTCGCCGGGCGCCCGCCAGAACTGGCCGGGGTCGAGCGGATGATCGGCCTGTTCATCACCACGATCCCGGTGCGGATCGCGCTCGACCCGGCCGAAAAGCTGGGCGATCTGCTCGACCGGGTCCAGGACGAGCAGTCCGGTTTGCTGGCACACCAGCACTTCGGGCTCGCCGACATCCAGCGCGTCGCCGGGCTGGGGGAGCTGTTCGACACGCTGATGGTGTTCGAGAGCTATCCCGGCGCGGACGAGGACGAGACCGGTGCCGGGTTGCGCGGGGAGATCGTGCGCCACGAGGACTCCACGCACTATCCGCTCACCTGGGCGGTGGAACCCGGCGCCCGGCTGAAGCTCACCGCCGAGTACCGCGCCGACCTGTTCGACGCCGGCCTGCCGGAACGGCTTCTCCCCGCGATGGAACGGGTACTCGCCGCGATGGTGTCCGATGTGGACGCTCCCGTCGGCAGGGTGGACATTCTGGCGAAGGCCGATTTCGACCTGATCGTGCGGGAATGGAACGGAACGGCGCTCGCCGTCGAACCGTCCACTGTGGCCAGTCTGTTCGAGGCGCAGGTGCGGCGTTCGCCCGACGCGACGGCGGTGGTGTCGGGCGAGGTCGCCCTGACCTTCGCCGAACTCAACGAGCGCGCCAACCGGCTCGCCAGGGCCTTGGTCGCCCACGGTGTGGGGCCCGAGGACTTCGTCGCCTTGGCGTTGCCGCGTTCGGCGGACGTGCTGCCGGCGATCCTCGCGGTCCACAAGGCGGGGGCGGCGTACCTGCCGCTCGACCCGGACTACCCGGCCGAACGCCTGGCCGCGATGCTCGCCGACGCGCGGCCCAAGGTGATCCTGACCGAGCCCGAGCTGCTGGAGTCTTTGCCCCGGACCGAGATCGAGACGCTGGCGCTGTGCGCGCTCGTCACCGAGGACCGGCAGGCGCACGACCTGACCGACCGTGACCGGGTCCGGCCGCTCGACCCGGAGCATCCGGCGTACGTGATCTACACGTCCGGCTCGACCGGGACACCCAAGGGAGTCGTCGTCCCGCATCGCGGCGTGGTGAACCTGTTCCACAGTCACCGCGCCACCCTGCACCGGCCCGCGGTCGAGGCCACCGGGAAGCCGCACCTGCGGGTGGGGCACGCGTGGTCGTTCTCCTTCGACGCCTCCTGGCAGCCGCAGCTGTGGCTGCTCGACGGGCACGCCGTGCACATCGTGGACGAGGAGACCCGGCGCGACCCCGAACTGCTGGCCGCGATGATCGAGCGGGACGGCTTCGACTTCATCGAGGTCACCCCGTCGTTCTTCGCGCAGATGGCGGACGCGGGGCTGCTCGACGGCGACCGGTGCCCGCTCGCCGTGATCGGTGTCGGCGGTGAGGCGGTGCCCGAGAGCCTGTGGCACCGTTTGGCCACTTTGGACGGGACCGAGGCCTTCAACCTGTACGGGCCCACTGAGTCCACAGTGGACGCTCTCGTCGCGAGGATCGGCGACAGCGAGAAACCGCTGGTCGGCAGGCCGGTCGCGAACACTCGCGCCTACGTGCTGGACGCGATGCTGCGGCCGGTGCCGCCCGGAATCACCGGTGAGCTGTACCTCGCCGGTTCCGGGCTCGCCCGGGGATACCTCGGGCGGGCGGCGCTGACATCGGAGCGGTTCGTGGCGGATCCGTTCGGCCCGGCGGGAGCCCGGATGTACCGGACCGGCGACCTCGCCCGCTGGACCGCGGACGGGCGGCTGGACTTCGGCGGGCGCGCGGACGACCAGGCGAAGATCCGCGGGTTCCGGGTCGAACCCGGCGAGGTCGAGGCCGTCCTCGAACGGCACGAGAACGTCACGCAGGCGGTCGTTCTCGTACGTGAAGACCGTCCACGGGTCAAGCAACTGGTGGCGTACGTCGTGTCCACTGCGGGCCGGGAGGAGCTGCGGCGGTTCGCGGCCGAAGCGCTGCCGGACTACATGGTGCCCGCGGCGTTCGTCTCGCTCGACACACTTCCCGTGCTGTCCAACGGCAAGCTGGACCGCAAGGCGCTGCCCGCGCCGGACTACACGGAGCTGGCTGGCGGGCGGGCACCCGAGACGGCGCGGGAGAAGGCGCTGTGCGCGCTCTTCGCGGAAGTGCTCGATGTGCCGGAACTCGGCGCCGACGACGACTTCTTCGCCCTGGGCGGGGACAGCATCGTCGCGATGAGGCTGGTCAGCCGGGCTCGTGCGGCCGGACTGAAGATCACCCCGCACGACGTGTTCGCGCGCCGGACGGTCGAGGCGCTGGCCGAGGTCGCCGAGAGTATCGAGGACGACGACACGGTCGCGCTCACGCCGATCATGCACGCGCTCCGCGAACTCGGCGGGCCGATCGACGGCTATCACCAGGCGGCATTGTTGCGGACGCCGTCCGGGATGACCGGTGACCAGCTGAAGACCGTGCTCGGCGCGGTCGTCGCGCGGCACGACATGCTGCGCGCGCGGCTCGACCGGTCGGTGGACGGCTGGGCGCTTCGGGTGGCCGAATCCGCCGACGTGCACATCGACCGCGTCGATGCCGAGGGTGGCGATCTGTTCGCGTTGATCGAGCGGCACGCGGAACCGACCCGTGCCCGGCTCGACCCGGACGCCGGCGTGATGCTGAGCGCGACATGGTTCGACGCGGGACGTTCGGCGCCCGGACGGTTACTGCTGATGGTCCATCACCTCGCCGTCGACGGCGTCTCGTGGCGGATCCTGTTGCCGGACCTCGCTTCAGCTTGGGACGCGGTCGCGCTCGGCGGGGCGCCGGAACTGTCCCCTGTGGACACTTCGTTCCGGCGATGGTCGCGCGCTCTGTCCACACAGGATCGTTCCGGCGAACTGGACCACTGGAAATCAGTACTGGGTGGCGGGGATCCGATCCCGCTGGACCGGCCGCTCGACCCCGCGCGGGACGTGGCGGCGACCGTGAAGAAGGTGTCGCTGACGTTGCCCGCCGAGCGGACGGCCCCGCTGCTGTCCCGGGTTCCGTCGGCGTTCCGGGCGACGATCAACGACGTCCTGCTCACCGGCCTCGCGCTGGCCGTCGCCCGGTGGCGCCGGGGCGGGGGACAGGCGGTGCTGGTCGACGTCGAGGGACACGGCCGCGAGGAGGAACTCGCTGGTGGGGCGGACTTGTCGCGGACGGTCGGCTGGTTCACCAGTGTCGTCCCGGTGTGCCTGGACCTGGGCGACCTCGACCTGGACGACGCGTTCGACGGCGGAGCCGCCGCCGTCGAGGCGCTCGAACGGGTCCGAGCCCATCTCGACGGGCTGCCGGACGGCGGCATCGGGCACGGTCTGCTCCGGTATCTCGACCCTCGTACCTGCCCTGAGCTCGCGAAGTTGGCGAAGCCGCAGATCGAGTTCAACTACCTGGGCAGGGTCGGTGTCCCCGAGGCGACCGACTGGTCGTATGCCGAGGAGGCCGAAGCGGCCGAACTCGGCCCCGACGACGGGATGCCGGTCTCGCACGCGCTGACGGTCAACGTCCTGGCCGAGGATCGCCCCGGCGGCCCCGAACTGGGCGCACACTGGTCCTGGCCGGAGGCCGTGCTCACCGAAGACTCGGTGCGGGAACTCGCGGAAGGCTGGTTCCTCGCACTGGACGCGCTCATCCGCCGGGCTGATTCACCGGCCACGAAGAAGGAGAACAAGGAATGACGAACCCGTTCGAGAACCCCGACGGCACGTACCTGGTGCTGGTCAACGACGAGGGTCAGCACAGCCTGTGGCCCGAGTTCGTCGAGGTCCCGGCGGGCTGGACCACGAAGTTCGGCCCCGCTTCGCGTCCGGAGTGCCTCGAGTACGTCGAGACCAACTGGACGGACCTGCGGCCCGCTTCGCTCGTCAAGGCCATGGAGTCCTGACGCGTTCCAGTCCGTGAAGGTCTCCTCGAGAGGCCTTCACGGACTTGCGTTGTTCAGAAGCGCGACCGAATTCGGCCATAAAACGTGAGTAGCGTTCGGGTTATGGATCGAAGAGCGTTCATGGTGACCGCCGGTGGTGCGGCGGCAGGGGCAGCGATGCTGCCGGGTCAGGCGGAGGCGCAACCGCAGACACAAGGGAAGTGGGGCCCGCACGGGCCGGTCGTCCGGTTCAACGTCCTCAGCGACATCCAGGGCGACCTCACCGACTTCGGCAAGGCGCTCGACGACCTGCACGCGATCAACCCGGGCAGCGCCGGGCTCGGTATCGCGGGCGACCTCACCCCGCGCGGCTACGACTTCGAGTACGCCCAGCTTCGCGCGACCTTCGACAAGCACCCGCATCCGCGCGAGGTCGCGTGGGCGATCGGCAACCACGAGTTCTACGTCCCGAAGTGGCGGGATCCCGACACCCTCGCGCAGGAGACGTGGCCCAACGGGACGACCGAGGATTCCCTCTTCCGCAGCTTCTACCGGTTCGCGGGCCGCAACACCGTCTACTCCGAGTCGTCGTTCGGCGGTGTTCCCGTGCTCTGCCTGGGAACCGAGCGGTACGCGAAGTACCACGACCCGAAGCTGTGGGACGAGGTCTGGATGAGCGACCGTCAGTTCACCTGGCTCGAACAACGCCTCCGGTACTGGTCGAACCGGCGCAGCCCGGTGATGGTGCTGACCCATCATCCGTTGCCCAACACCGTTTCCGGCACGCACAACAAGCTCTACCGGTCCGACTACCTCCAGCCCGACAGGCTGTTGTCGATCCTAGGCCGCCACCGGGACGTGTTCCTCTTCTCCGGGCACACGCACTGGGATCTGAACCTGTCGGACTGGGTGGTCCGCCGCGTGGTGCCGGGTACCGGCAACCTCGAAGGGTTCACCGTCGTCAACACCGCCGCCGTGCAGACCGGCTGGACGGATGACGGCAAGGGCGGGGAAGTGTCCCTCGGCGGCGCGTTCAACCAGGGGCTGCAGGTCGAGGTGTCACCGTGGTCGGTGGTCATCAAGGCCCGGGACTTCACCACCAAGACGTGGCTGAAGCAGATCACCGTTCCGCTGCACAACTCCTGGGGATTCCCGCACTGAGGCGCACGGCGGTACAGCGGGTCGGGTTTCTTGAGGGTAAGCCGTCGGCTGCCAAGGTAGGAGTTCGCGGCGCGAAGCCGATCACGACACATTTGTCCATGAAGGACAGCGCGGCCGCTCCGCATGTCCGATTTGGGCGCTTTGGGCGGGGGTCGTGAGTGGTAATGGTCGTTCTAACCCTCTTTATCACTCACGACCCCCGGGTAAGAACGCGCAAAGCGTGCAAACCGGCCACAAGAGACCGATCCTCGGTCTCTTGTGGACAGTCGTCGTCACGCTGCCTTGCCCTCGACGACCCGAATCGCCGCTCGCGAACTCCCGGCCGAACGGCTACTGGCCCGCCCATGCGTGAAGGCCCCCTTCCCTCGGCTCAGCCGAGGGAAGGGGGCCTTCACGCGCACTGCAAGCGGGCTCAGTTGGCCGGCTTGACCTCGGTCTTCGGGTCACCGTCGACCGCGGCGGCGAGCTGCGGGACGATCCGGTCGATCACGTACGGCAGGCTCAGCACGGTCACGAAGGAGACCGCGCTGCCGTAGGTGCCTTCGTTCTCGATGAAGACCTCGCGCTTCTCCTTCGACACCTTCAGGCCGCTGTAGAGCGCGTCCTTGCCGAGGATCTCCTGCGCCTTGGCCGGGGTGTCGATGAGCCACACGAGGGCGTCGCGGTCGAGCAGGTCGGTCCGCTCGGCGCTGAGGCTCTTGCCGAACTTGTCACCGATGGCGGCGTCGAGGTCCGCGGGCAGCTTGAAACCGAGCGATTCGAGGATGTGTGAACGCCCGTCCTGGCTGCCGTAGACGAAGTAGCCCTCGTAGGTCGAAGCCATCAGCGCCGACTTGCCCGCGAACTCGGGGTGGTCCTTGCGGGCCTGGGCGAACTTGTCCTCGACGCCCTTGACCAGCTCGTTCGCCTTCGTGGAGCGGCCGACGGCCTGGCCGACCTTCTTGGTCGCCTCGTTCCACGGGATGCCGTAGTCGTTGTACTCCTTCGGCTGCGCGACGACCGGGACGCCGATCTGGCTCAGCTTGTCGTACTGCTCCTTGGTGAGCCCGGAGTACAGCGCGATGATCAGATCCGGCTTGAGCGCGGCGATCTTCTCGTACTGCGGCCCGTCCACGTCCTTGAGGACCTCGGGCAGCGCGGCGCCGCCGAGCTTGTCGGTCGCCCACGGGCCGATGGTGCCGGGGAACTTGCCGAGCCAGTCGGTGACGCCGACCGGGACCACGCCGAGCGCGAGCAGCGCGTCCTGCTCGGTCAGGCCGACCGTGACGACGCGCTTGGGCTCCTGCGTGATGGTGGTGCTGCCGTACTTGTGCTCGATGGTGGTCGGGAACGCGTTCGCGTCGACCGCGGAGCCGGCGGAGTTCTGCGCGGCCGGAGCGGCCGACTCGCCGCCTCCTCCGCACGCGGTGAGCGAGGCGGCCAGCACCAGGGTGGACGCCAGCAGGCCGGCGGTCTTCAGGCGCCCGCGCGCAGCGGAGAGGGTGGGGATTCGAGCCATCATCCGTCCTTTGTGATCGGCTGTCCGGCGTAATGCCGGATTAATCGAGGATCAGGTTTGGCTAACCTAAGACGCCGACCGCCCGATTGCAACCAGTGACGCTGCGTCCCGGGTCACGTCTGTGAACGGTTGTCGGACCAGGCCGCCCAAAGCGTTGCGTACTGACCGCCGGCAGCCACGAGTTCGTCGTGGGTCCCGCTTTCGACGATCACGCCCGCGTCGAGCACGACGACGCGATCCGACGCCGCCGCCTGCGTCAGCCGGTGCGCGACGACCAGACCGGTCCGGCCCTCCAGTGCGGCGGCCGCTGCGGCTTCGAGGGTCTTCGCGCCCGCGCTCCCGGCTTCGGCGGTCGCCTCGTCGAGGATCGCGATCGGCGGATCGGCGAGCACCAGCCTCGCCAGCGCCAACTGCTGGGACTGGGTGACGGTCAGCCGATGCCCGCCCTCGCCGACCACGGTCGCGAGACCGTCGCTCAGTGCCTCCGCCCAGCCGCGCGCGCCGACCTTTTCCAGTGCCGCCAACAGTTCCGCGTCGGTCGCACCGGGACGGGCGAGGCGGAGGTCGTCCGCCAGCGAACCGGCGAAGACGTGCACCTCCTGGCTGATCAGCGCGACCGCCTGCCGCGTGGCGGACGGCCCGAGTTCGTCGAGCGGGACCCCGCCCACGGAAATGGTCCCCGAGGCCGGGGTGTGGATCCCGGCGATCAGCTTGGCCAGCGTCGTCTTGCCCGCCCCGCTCGCGCCGACCAGCGCCACCCGCTCACCGGGGGAGAGGCTGAGGTCGACGTCTCGCAACACCGGATGACCGTCCACATAGGAATGAGAGATCCCTGCCGCCTTCACCGAGGCGTCGACGGGTTTCGCCGGCCGCTCGGGTTCGCGCGGCGCGGGCAGGTCGGCGACGCCGATCAGCCGGGCGAGGCTCGCCGCGGCGGCTTGCGCGTCGTCGACGAGCGCCAGCGCGCTGTTGATCGGACCGAAGAGGCTGTGGAAGTACAACGCCGCCGCGGTCGCCGCGCCGACGGTCACGGCGTCGGCTCCCACCAACAGGAACCCGGCCGCGAGCACCGCCGAGAGACCGACGAACTCGGCCAGGTTGAGCCGGGCGAAAAACCTCGTCATCAGCCGGACGCCGCGCAGCATCAGGTCCATCGCGCCCTCGGACCGCTGCCGGACGCGCTCCACGTGGGCGTCGGCGAGCCGGAACGCGCGGACGGTCTTCGCGCCGCCGATCGTGTCGAGCAGTTGCTGTTGCTGCGAACCCGTCGCGATCCGCTGCTTCGCGTACAACGGCACGGCGTTGCGGACATACCAGCGCACGGTGTGCAGCTGGATCGGTGTCGCGAGCAGTGCCGCCAGGAGGAACCGCCAGTCGAGGACGGCGAGCGCGCCGAGGGTCAGCACGATCGTCAGCACCGAGCGGCCCAGTTCCGGCAGGGCTTCGCGGACCGCCCTCGCGACGACCGTGACGTCGTTGGTGACGCGGGCGGTCAGGTCGCCGGAGCCCGCGCGTTCGACCTGTTCCAGCGGGAGTCCCAGCGCCCGGTCGACGAACCGTTCGCGGAGTTCAGCGAGCAGTGTTTCGCCGAGCTTGGCGGTGAGCGAGACGCCCAGCGCCGTCGCGATGGCCTGTGCGACGGCGACCAGGACCAGAGCCACCACGGGGGTGGTCAGTTCGGTCGCGGGCCGTTTCTCGATGACCAGGTCGACGATGTGGCCGAGCAGCCGGGCGGTGAGCAGCCCGATCGCGGTCGCGCCGACGAGCATCGCCAGCGCCCCGGCGGCCCGGGCCTTCGAGGTGCGGAGCAGTTCGCCGAGGACCGCGCGGATCCGCTTGCCGTCGGCGGTGGGGAGGAGTTCGCGGGTCATGACAGCACCGCCGCGCGGTAGTCGGCGCGGTCACGGGCGAGTTCGGCGTGGCCGCCCTCGCCGGTGATCCGCCCGCCGTCGAGGACGACGACGCGATCGGCCGCGGCGAGCAGGGCGGGGCTCGTGGTCACCAAGATCGTGGTCCGTCCTCGTCGTAGCCGGGCGAGCCCGGTGGCGATCTTCGCCTCGGTCACCGTGTCGACCGCCGTCGTGGGGTCGTGGACGACGAGCACCGGCGCGTCCGCGGCGAGCGCGCGGGCGAGCGCGACCCGCTGCCGCTGGCCGCCGGAGAGGGAGCGTCCGCGTTCGGTGACCGCGGTCGCGGTGCCGTCGGGCAGGGCCGCCGCGACCTCGTCCGCGGCCGACGCGGCCAGCGCCTCGCCGGCGGACCGGCCGTCCGCGTGGACGTTCTCCGCCAGTGTTCCTTCGAACAGATCCGCGTCGTGCGCGGCGACCAGGACGACCTCCCGTACCCGGTCGGGGTCCACAGTGGACAGATCGACGCCGTCGACGTGGACCGTGCCCTCGGCCGGATCTCCCGCGCGGCCGAGACAGTCGAGCAGATCGGTCGCGGCGGCCGGGTCCGCGGCGACGACGCCGATCAGCTGTCCGGCCGGGATGTCGAGGTCGACGCCGCGGAGAGCGCCGTAGGTGACCTCGGTGAACCGGACGTTCCCGGTCGCGGGCGACGGGAGTTCGCCGTCGCCCGGTTCGACCGCCACCGGCGTGGTCAGCAGGTCGGCGACCCGGGCCGCCGACGCGCGGCCCTGTGCCAGTTCGCCGTTGACCCACGAGAAGATCAGGAACGGTGTGAGCAGGAACTGGGCGAGCCCCACCGCGGCGACGAGGTCGCCGACGCTGATCGAACCCGACGACGCGAGATGCCCGCCGACGAGGGCGACGATCGCGATGAAGACGCCGGTCAGCGCGAGCACCGCGCCGTCGTGCCAGGCCTTGGCCCGTGCGGCGCGCAAGGTCGCCTTGAGCGAGTTCTGGCTCGTTTCGCGGTAGCGGGCGACCGCGGCGGGTTCGGCGCCGATGCCCTTGAGTACCCGCAGGCCGGAAACCAGGTCCGTGGCGACGCCCGAGGCGTGTGCGGACCGTTCCTGTTCGGCTTCGCTGCGGCGCTCCAGCGGTTTGCCGATGAGATGCGCGAGGTACAGCAGCGGCGGTGTGCCCAGGAGCACGAGGAGTCCCAGCGGAAGTGAGATCCGCAGGAGCGCGATGGCGCTGACCAGTACGCCGGCGAGCGCGGCGATCCCGAACGGCAGTGCCGCGTTCACCACCCCGACGCGTTGCGCGTCGCTGGTGCCGATGTTGACCAGTTCGCCCGCGAGCTTGCCCTTGTCGGCGCCGCCACCGGGATGCAGGACCCGTCGGCTGATCGCGAGGCGAAGGTCGTGCGCCGCCCGCAGCGAGGCGCCTTCCGCGGCGCGCGCGGCGAACCGGTAGCTGTAGGACAGTCCCGCGAAGATCACGCCGAGCACGGCGAGCCAGAACACGAGCGTGCCCACCGAACCGCCGTCGACCGCCTGATCGATCACCACGCCGATGATCACCGGGACGAGCGCTTCACCGCCCTGGTGCCCGGCGGCGAGCACGGAGGCGAGCGTGACCCGCCGTCGTTGCCCGGAAATCGCCTGCCGCAGGACACTCCGGCTGGTGGTGGCCGTTGCGGTCACCGGCGCCTCCGTTCGTGGTGGGGAAGGTAAGGCTAGTCTAAGTAGGTAGCTCGTTGAGGTGAACTCCGGCGTTCGGTTAGCCTCGCCTCACTCGAAGGAGGTTCCGTGGTCGTCACCGAACGCCCGCCCGCTGTGGCGTCCTCGCCCAGCGCGGCGGCACGGACGTTCCGCGCCGGCGGACTGTTGGTCGGGCTCGCCCTGCTGGCGCTGGTGTTCCTGCTCAGCATCTGGGTGGGGTCGAAGAGCATCCCGTTCACCTCCACCTGGTCGGTGCTGTGGCATAACGACGGCTCGACCGAGGCGGTGATCATCCACGACCTCCGCATCCCGCGGACCCTGCTGGGCGTGGTCGTCGGCGTGGCACTCGGCCTGGCAGGCGCGGTGATGCAGGCGCTCACCCGGAACCCGCTCGCCGACCCCGGCCTGCTCGGGGTCAACACCGGCGCCTCGGCCGCGGTCGTCTCCGGCATCGCGTTCGTCGGGGTCACCGGCGTGCTCGGCTACATCTGGTTCGCCTTCGCCGGGGCGGCGATCGCTTCGGTCGTGGTCTACGTCCTCGGCTCCGCGGGACGCAGTGCCACGCCGGACCGGCTCGTGCTCGCCGGTTCGGCCGTCATGGCCGTGCTCCAGGCCTACATCGTCGGGATCCTGCTGCTGATGCCCGAGACGTTCAACCAGTTCCGCTTCTGGAACGTCGGTTCGCTCAGCGGCCGGAAATGGGACGTGTTCTGGCAGATCTCGCCGTTCGTGGCGGTCGGCGCGATCATCGCGTTGCTGCTGGCCCGGCCGCTCAACGTCCTCGCGCTCGGCGACCAGACCGGCAAGGCGCTCGGCGCCCACGTCGGGCGCACCCGGGTGCTGGGCGCGATCGTGGTGACCCTGCTCTGCGGTGCGGGAACCGCGGCCATCGGGCCGGTCATCTTCCTCGGGCTCGCCGTGCCGCACGCCGCGCGGATGCTGGTCGGCCCCGATCAGCGCTGGGTCCTGCCGTATTCGATGCTGCTCGCGCCGATCGCGCTGATCGGCGCCGACGTCGTCGGCCGCGTGCTGAACCCGCCGGAGGAACTGCAGGCGGGCATCGTCGTCGCGTTCCTCGGCGCGCCGGTGTTCATCGCGCTCTGCCGACGCAGGAAGCTGGCCCGGCTGTGACCGCGATCAAGGAGCACCCACGGATGAGCACCCGCGTCCTGCGCACCCCGGGCGGCGGACTTTCCCTTCGTATCACCCCGCGGGCCGCGATCGTCGTCGCGTTGCTGGCCATAGCCGTGTTCTTCCTCGGCGCGGTGAGCATGACCACCGGCGACTACCCGTTGTCCGTCGGTGAGGTCATCCAGACGCTGTTCGGCTTCGGCGACCGGAGCACCGAGTTCATCGTGACCACCCTGCGGCTGCCCCGGCTGCTGACCGCGCTGCTGGTCGGCGGCGCGCTCGCGGTCAGTGGCGCGATCCTGCAGAGCCTGTCCGGGAATCCCTTGGGTAGCCCCGACTTCATCGGTTTCACCGAAGGCGCGGCCGCCGGGGCCCTGCTGACGATCATCGTGGTGCACGGCGGCATGCTCCAGGTTTCCTTGGGCGCGCTGGTCGGCGGTGTCGTGACCGCGGGCTTGATCGCGTTGCTCGCGCTGAAAGGCGGCGTGCACACGTTCCGGCTGGTCCTCGTCGGCATCGGGGTGAACGCGATGCTGCTCGCGTTCAATTCGTATCTGATCACCAGGGCCTCCTGGCAGGACGGCCTGGCGGCGCAGGCGTGGCTGGTCGGCGGGCTCAACGGCCGCGGCTGGGAGCACGTCGTCCCGGTCGCCATCGCCATCGCCGTCCTGCTGCCGCCCGCCCTCGTCTACGGCAGAAGGCTTTCCCTGCTGGAGATGGGGGACGACTCGGCCAAGGGGCTCGGCGTGCCGGTGCAGCGGAGCCGCGTCGTGCTCCTCGGGGTCAGCGTCGGGCTGTGTTCGATCGCGACGGCGGCCGCCGGCCCGATCGCGTTCCTGGCGCTCGCCGCGCCTCAGCTGGCCAAGCGGCTCACGCGGTCTTCAGGCCCAGGGCTCGCCGCGGCCGCGCTGATGGGCATGCTCCTGCTGGTCACCAGTGACCTGATCACCCAGCAATTCTTGACCGGTCTGCCCGTCGGCCTCGTGACCGGGGCGATCGGCGGGCTGTACCTGGCCTGGCTGCTGGTGTCGCGGCGCGGGGTCAGCCGAGCTGCGCGCTGACCGGCTCGATCGGCGCGGGCTCACCGAACCGGGCCAGCGCCAGCGCCGCCGAAACCGCGAGCACGAATCCGACCGCCGCCACGACCGCGAACCCCGGGCGCGTGGTGTCGCCCAGCACGAGCACCCCGATCAGGGAGGGGAACACGGTCTCGCCGATCACCATCATCGCGGTGGAGGTCGTGACGCTGCCGCGCTGCAACGCGGTGGCGTAGAACAACATCGCCAGCGCACCCGCCACACACAGCGTGTACGTGGCCGGGTCGGTCAGCAGATCCAGCGGGGCGAGGCTGGTGAGCGCGCGCCCGGAGAGGGCGACGACGCCGAAGCACAGGCCGGCGATCAAACCGAGCGCCGGTGTCCGGATCCGGCGCGACGCGCGCCCGGCGAACATCCCGGCCGTGCCGAGCACCACGACCGCGCCGATCAGCACGAGCCGGAAACCCAGCCCGGTCGACGCCGAGCCTTCGCTCTCCGCCGACATCCCGAGCAACGCGAGCCCGGCGCAGACGACCGCGACCGCCGTCCACTCGCGACGGCCGAGCCGGACTCCGAGCGTCCGCGCGGCCACCGCCGTCACGGCGAGGCTGCCCGCCAGCGCCGCCTGGACCACGAACAGTGGTAGTACGCGCAGCGCGGCGACCTGGGCGACGAACCCGACGACGTCGAGCGCGAGACCCGCGACGAACTTCCACTGCCGCAGCACCCGCACGAGCAGACGGGGATCGACGCGATCTTCCGCGCCCGAGGTCGCTTTCGCGGCGATCGCCTGCATCACCGAAGCGACGCCGTACGCACAGGCCGCGAAGAACGCGCACATCAAACCCCACCACATGAACGGTGAGCCTAGCCCTGCGGTGACCACCGGAGATCTCGCGTGATCGGGCACGTAACTCGCGTGATTGCAGGCGTAACTCACGAGTTACGCCTCCAATCACGCGAGTTACGCCTTCGATCACGCGAGTTCGCCGTATGTGTAGGGTGACCGACATGTCGAACACGGGTTCGAGTGCGGCCGAGCCGGTGGCACGCGCCTGGCCGGACGGGATCGCCGAGGACGAAGCCGGGATCCAGTGGGACTTCCTGCGTTTCCTCCGCGCGACGGCGGTGAACAAGGTCGCAGGGCTGACCAGGGAGCAGGCGGCCGCGACACCGCTGCCGCCTTCCCCGAGGATGAGCGCGCTGGGGCTGCTCAAACATCTGACCGCGGTGGAGCGCTGGTGGCTCTCGATCGAGGCGGGCGGCGCGGACCTGCCTTCGCTGTGGGAAGGCTCACCGGATCCGAGCTGGGACCTGACCGAGGACGACGACCCGCGTTCGGTCGTCGAGGCGTACCGCGCCGAGTGGGCCCTGTCGGAGTCGGCGCTGGCCGGGGTCTCGCCGGGCGATCGCGCGCGCAGGTCGGGGAAGTTCACCGTCCGCTGGGTGCTCGCGCACGTCGTCCAGGAGACCGCCCGGCACGTCGGGCATCTGGACATCCTGCGGGAGCTGGCCGACGGAACCACGGGGGAGTAGCGCCGTAAGGTGTCCGCATGGCTGACAGGCTGTACTTCCGGCAATTGCTCGCGGGCCGTGACTTCGCGGTGGGGGATCCCGTCGCGACGCAGATGGTCAACTTCGCCTATCTGATCGGCGACCGGGAGACGAACGAGGCCGTCATCGTCGACCCGGCGTACGCCGTCGGCGATCTGCTGGACCTGCTCGAAGCCGACGGCATGCGGCTGACCGGCGTCCTCGCCACGCACCACCACCCCGACCACGTCGGCGGCGAGATGATGGGCTTCTCGCTGCCGGGGATCGCGGAACTGCTCGAACGCGTCCAGGTACCGATCCACGTCAACGGCGCGGAGGCCGAGTGGGTCCGCCGGATCACCGGCGTCTCCGGAACCGATCTGCGGTCGCACGAACACGACGACGTCCTCGAGGTCGGCGCCGTGCCGATCCGGCTGCTGCACACGCCCGGGCACACTCCGGGCAGCCAGTGCTTCCTGGTCGACGGGAAGCTCGTCTCCGGCGACACGTTGTTCCTGGAAGGCTGTGGCCGGACCGATTTTCCCGGCGGTGACGCGGAGGCGATCTACCGGAGCCTGCAGTGGCTGGCCGGGCTGGACGGCGATCCGGTCGTCTACCCGGGCCACCAGTACTCGGCGGAGCCGTCGGCGAACCTGTCGCGGGTGAAGGACACGAACTTCGTGTTCCGGCCGAAGTCGCTGGACGAATGGCGGCTGATGTTCGGCGGCTGACCTCTCCGCATCGAGAGGACTAAATGTGTGGAAGGGCGTCCAGATCGCGGGACGCGAGGCCTGCGGATTGACCCGGCTCGCCCCGGGAGCCGAAGCTCGGTGCCGTGACGCTCAAGCTGCATTGGTTCCTGCCCACCACCGGTGACGGCCGGACGATCGTGGAGCACTTCCACGCCAGCCGCGCCGCCGGGGCGTCCGCCGCCCGCGAGCCGAGCCTCGACTATCTCGCGCAGGTCGCCCGCGCCGCCGAGGCCAACGGTTTCGAAGGCGTGCTGACCCCGACCGGCACCTGGTGCGAGGACGCCTGGCTGACGACGGCCGCCCTGATCCGCGAGACGAGAACCCTCAAATTCCTGGTCGCGTTCCGGCCAGGGACGATCTCGCCGACGCTGGCCGCGCAGATGGCAGGCACGTTCCAGCGGATCTCGCAGGGGCGTGTGCTGCTCAACGTCGTCACCGGCGGCGACGCGGTGGAGCAGCGCAGGTTCGGCGATTGGCACGACCACGATCAGCGTTACGCCCGCACCGGCGAGTTCCTCGAGATCGTGCGCGGAGTGTGGAGCGGCAAGCCGTTCGACTTCGACGGTGAGCACCTCAAGGTCGAGGGCGCGACCACGCGCGCGGCGCCGGATCCGGTTCCGCCGATCTATTTCGGTGGTTCGTCCGCGGCCGCGCTCCCGATCGCGGCAAGGCACGCCGACGTCTACCTCACGTGGGGCGAGCCGCCCGCGCAGGTCGCCGAGAAGATCACCAAGGTCCGTGAACTCGCGGAGGAGCAGGGACGGAAGCTCCGCTTCGGCATCCGGCTGCACACCCTGTCCCGGGACACGTCGGCGGAAGCCTGGGCGGAGGCGGGCAAATTGCTCGACGCGATCGACCCGGAGCGGATCGCCCACACCCAGAAACAGTTGTCCGCCAGCGAATCCGTCGGCCAGCAGCGGATGGCCGCGCTGCACGGCGGGAAGACCGACGGCGGCGTCCGCGGCTTGGAGGTGTACCCGAATCTCTGGGCCGGGATCGGTCTCGTGCGCGGTGGCGCGGGCACCGCCCTCGTCGGCAGTCACGGCGAAGTCGCCGATCTCATCGAGGAGTACCACGCGCACGGCATCGAGGAGTTCGTCCTCTCCGGATACCCGCATCTGGAGGAGGCGTACTGGTTCGGCGAGGGCGTGCGCCCGGAACTGATCCGGCGGGGGCTCGTCGCCTAGAACTCAGAGCGTGCGCGACAACGCCAGAGCGGCTGTCCGGACCGCGGGCGCGACCCGGTTGGTGTGCATGCGATTCGCCCAGCCGGAGATCGACAACGCCGCCACCGCGACACCTTGCGCGTCGAGCAGCGGGCTCGCCGCGCAGACGACGCCGACGCCGGATTCCTCCCGTTCGAACGCGATTCCCTCGCCGTGGATCTTGGCGAGTTGACGTCGCAGCAGTCCCGCGGCGGTGATCGTCCGCACGCTCACGCGGGGCAGACCGGCGTCGATCACTTGGGTCACCACGGATTCCGGCGAGAACGCGAGGATCGCCTTGCCGACGCCGGTGGCGTGTGCGGGGAACCGGCCGCCGATCCGGGACGGCAGCGACGGCGCGTCGGGTCCCCGGAGGATGTCGAGGTAGACGACCTCGGTGCCTTCCAGAACCGCCAGGTGCACGGTGTTCCTGGTCGCCTCGCGGAGATCGGCCAGATACGGCCGCGCCGCCTCGACGAGTCCCCGGCGCCGGACCGCCAGCTGGCCTATCTCGAACAGTTTCAGCCCGAGCCGCACCGCCGCGTCCTCGCGTTCGAGCAGGCCGGTCGCGACCAGATGCCCGGTGAGCCGGTGGACGGTCGATTTCGCCAGGCCGGTCCGCCGCGCCAGCTCGGAGACACCGAGCGCGTCGTCGCCGGGGCGGAAGGCCGAGAGCAGCGCGGAGATCCGGGCGGCGACGAGGCCGTCCGCTCCGGTTCGTTCCGGGTCGTCGTTCCGCCCAGCGGCACGCATGGGTTGAGTGTGCCCTATCCGAGCGGGGAGCGTCACCTGGCATGGCGCAACGGAAAGCGGTGGCCGCGATCGTCGGTCCCGGGAACATCGGCACCGACCTGCTCGCGAAGCTGAGGCGCAGCGAGCACGTCGAGGTGCGGTACATGGTCGGCGTGGACCCGGATTCGGACGGGCTGGCCAAGGCCGCGGCATTGGGACTGGAGACCTCCGCCGGCGGCGTCGACTGGCTGCTGTCGCGCGACGAGCTGCCGGATCTGGTCTTCGAAGCGACCTCGGCGAAGGCGCATCTGGCGAACGCGCCGCGGTACGCGAGCGCCGGGATCCGCGCGATCGACCTGACCCCGGCCGCGGTCGGCCCGTTCACCTGCCCCGCCGTGGGTCTGCCCGAACGGCTGGACGTGCCGAACGTCAACCTCATCACCTGCGGCGGCCAGGCCACGATCCCGATCGTGCACGCGGTGTCCCGGGTGACGCCGGTGCCCTACGCGGAGATCGTCGCGTCCGTCTCGTCGCGCTCGGCCGGCCCGGGAACCCGGGCGAACATCGACGAGTTCACCGCGACGACGGCGCGCGGGATCGAACTCGTCGGGGGAGCGAGCCGCGGCAAGGCGATCATCATCATCAATCCCGTCGAACCGCCGATGATCATGCGCGACACGGTGTTCTGCGCGATCGACCCGGACGCGGACTTCGACGCGGTGAGCGAATCCATCCACCGGATGGTCGAAACGGTCCAGGGTTACGTGCCGGGTTACACGCTCAAGGCGGACCCTCAATACGACCCACCGCGGCCAGGCTGGAGCGGGCAAGCACGGGTCGCGGTGTTCCTGGAGGTCGCCGGGAATGGGGACTTCCTGCCGAAATACGCCGGGAACCTCGACATCATGACGGCCGCGGCCGCCCGCGTCGGCGATCTGCTGGCCACGCAGGAGGTGGCGGCATGAGCTGGGACGACGTGAGCCGGGAGGTCCGGCTCGTCGACACGAGCCTGCGCGACGGCAGCCACGCGATGGCGCATCAGTTCACCGAGAAGAACGTGCGCGACACCGTCCGGGCGCTGGACGACGCCGGGGTCTCGTTGATCGAGGTCAGCCACGGCGACGGGCTCGGCGGCTCGACGTTCAACTACGGTTTTTCCCTTGTGGACGAACGAAAGCTGATCGAGGCGGCGGTCGACGAGGCGCGGCACGCGAAGATCGCGGTACTGCTGCTGCCCGGCCTCGGCACGGTCGGCGATCTGCGCGTGGCGGCCGACCTCGGCGCGGGCGCGGTCCGGATCGCGACCCACTGCACCGAGGCCGACGTCTCCGTCCAGCATTTCGGCGCGGCGAGGGAACTCGGGCTGGAGACCGTCGGTTTCCTGATGCTGTCCCATATGTCCACGCCCGAGGCGCTGGCGGAACAGGGCCGGATCATGGTCGACGCCGGCTGCCAATGCGTGTACGTCGTCGATTCCGCCGGGGCGTTGATCCTGGAGGACGCCGGTGAACGCGTCGCCGCGCTGGTGGCGGAATTCGGCGACGAGGCGCAGGTCGGCTACCACGGACACCAGAACCTGAGCTTCGGCGTCGCGAACTCGGTGCTCGCCTATCGGGCGGGCGCGCGGCAGATCGACGGTTCGCTCGTGGCGCTCGGCGCGGGCGCGGGCAACTCGCCGACCGAGGTCCTCGCGGCGACGTTCGAACGGCTCGGGATCCGCACCGGCGTCGACAAGGACGTGCTGATGGACGCGGCCGAGAACGTCGTGAAGCCCTACATCACCCGGCTGCCGGTGATGGATCGGTCGTCGATCGTGCAGGGCTTCGCCGGGGTGTACTCGAGTTTCCTCCTGCACGCCGAGCGCGCCGCCGAGCGGTACGACGTCCCGGCGCACGAAATCCTGTATCGCGTCGGCGCCGCGAAATACGTGGGCGGGCAGGAGGACATGATCATCGACATCGCCCTGCAGCTGGTCGCCGAACGCGGTCAGGGCTGAGCGCCTGAAGGTGAACCCGCGACCGCGATCGACGTCGGCAGGGCGCCCTGCCACGGCGATGGCGGGGCCTCCGGCCGGGGCGGGTTCACGCGTTGGACCGCTTTCGTGGAGGCAAGTCACCTCCGCCGACAGGTTCGCGGTCGGCGCCGAGTACGAGGCGGACGCAATGGTCGATCAGGCGCTCGCGGCTCACCTTGAGCGAGCCGTCGAGGTAGGCGATGAACACGTTGCTCAGCGCGCCGACCAGTCCGATCGAGGTCATCTGCCGTTCGGCCGCGTCACCATGGGACAACTGCCCGCTGACCAGCTCGGCGAACGAAGGGAGGAGCGCGATCCCGCGCGTGGTCAGCGCGGGATCGGTGATCGGCGCGAGCAGGAGCACGCGGCCCTTGCGCGGATCGTCGAGCATCAATTCGACGAAGGCGCGGACCGCGGCCTTCGCCCGTTCGGCGGGTTCGGCCGTGTCGCTGACCGCGTCGACCAGAGCCTGCCGCGCCTGCTCGCCGATGTGCTCGTAGACCGCGACGACGAGTTCCTCGCGGTCGGCGAAGCTCTCGTAGAAATACCGCTCCGTGAGCTTGGCGTGACGGCACACCGCGCGGACGCTCACCCCGGCGCTGCCCTGGATCCCGAGCAGGTCGAGGCCCGCGTCGACGAGTTGTCCCCGCCGCGCGGCCTTGCGGTCGTCCAGGGTCGTGCCTGCCCAGCTGCGGCCGGCCATGATCGGCTCCTCTTGTTGACTACGGCCGTTGTCAACCTTAACCTGACAACAGTTGTGGTCAATTTAACCAGCTCATTGAGGAGACCGGGGATGACACAGCCGCGGCCGCTGGGACCGGATTCGCTGACCTGGAAGTACTTCGGCGACTGGCGCGGATTGCTCATCGCGCTCTGGGCCGGATCCATGCAGAACATGCACCCCGAGCTGGGCGCGGGCGTCGAGGAACACTCGCGGTTCTTCGAGGAGCGCTGGCAGCGGTTGTTCCGCTCGCTGTACCCGATCGGGGGAGTGATCTACGACGGTCCGCGCGCCCGGCAGACCGCGCTGGAGGTGCGCGGCTACCACGATCGGATCAAAGGCATCGACAAGCACGGGCGGCGCTATCACGCGCTCAACCCGGACACGTTCTACTGGGCGCATTCGACGTTCTTCGTCAGCGCGATCCTCATTGCCGACAACTTCTGCGGCGGGATCGGCGAGGCCGAGAAGCGGAAGCTGTTCGACGAGCACGTCCAGTGGTACGAGATGTACGGCATGAGCATGCGCCCGGTGCCGGAATCGTGGGAGGACTTCCAGCTCTACTGGAAGCGCATGTGCGAGGACGTGCTGGAGGACAACAAGGCCACGCGCGACGTCCTCGAAATCCACGACATCGCCAAACCGCATTTCCTGCCCTGGCTGCCGGATTTCGCGTGGAACCTCGTCCGCGGGCACGTGGCGCGGAACTTCGTCTGGCTGACGGTCGGCCTGTACGACCCGCCGATCCGCGAGCGGCTCGGCTACACCTGGACCGACCGCGACGAGCGACGCCATCGCCGGGTGGGCAAGCTGATCAACGCGGCGTTCAAGCTGGTCCCGCGAGACCGCCGCTACCACCCGCGGGCCAGGGCGGGCTGGCGCCGCGAGCGTGGGGAACTGGCCCCCGACGCGCCGTTGGTCGAGACTCCCGCGAGGAACCTTCCGCCGCTTTCGGAGCGGGGCAAACCCGAGCACTACTCACCGAACGTCTGACTAGGAGCCTCGATGAAGCTGGGTTACCACCTCGGTTACTGGTCGTCCGGTCCGCCGGAGGGCGCGCTGGACGCGGTGCTGCGGGCCGAAGAACTCGGGTTCGATTCCGTGTGGACCGCCGAGGGCTACGGCTCGGACGCGTTCACGCCGCTCGCCTGGTGGGGCGCGTCGACCAGCCGGATCAAACTCGGCACCAACATCGTCCAGATGTCGGCGCGCACCCCGACCGCGACGGCCATGCACGCGCTGACCCTGGATCACCTGTCCGGTGGGCGGTTCGTGCTCGGGCTCGGCGCGTCCGGGCCGCAGGTGGTCGAAGGCTGGTACGGGCAGCCGTATCCGAAGCCGCTCGCCCGCACGCGCGAGTACGTCGACATCGTGCGGAAGGTCATCGCGCGCGAGGCGCCGGTGACCCACGACGGGCAGCATTTCCAGCTGCCGCTGCAGGGTGGAACGGGGCTCGGCAAACCGCTCAAGTCCACAGTGCACCCGTTCCGCAAGGAGGTCCCGATCTTCCTCGCCGCGGAGGGGCCGAAGAACGTCGCGCTGTCGGCGGAGATCTGCGACGGCTGGCTCCCGTTGTTCTTCTCGCCCAAGAGCGATGCCTTCTATCGGACTGCGCTGCAGGAGGGCTTCTCTCGTCCCGGGGCCCGGCACGGTTTCGACGATTTCGAGGTCGCCGCGTCCGTGCCCGTGCTCGTCCACGACGACGTCGAGGAGGCGGCGAGCTGGATCAAACCGTCGCTCGCGCTGTACATCGGCGGCATGGGCGCGAAATCGGTCAACTTCCACCACGACGTCTTCGCCCGGATGGGGTACGAGGACGTCGCCGACAAGGTGCAGGAGCTGTATCTGGCCGGACGCAAGGACGAGGCGACCGCCGCGATCCCGACGTCACTGGTCGAGGACACCTCGCTGATCGGACCTGCGGAAAAGATCCGCGACGAACTCGCGGCGTGGGACGAGACCGTGGTGACCACGCTGCTTTTGCGGGGCGATGCCGCGACGCTCACGAGGGTCGCGGAAACCCTCGCGTAGTCGCCCCGGTCTCGTGAGTGGCAAGGACGGTTAGAACCGTCCTTGCCACTCACGAGGAATCCGGTCGGAAGTGATGCCGCGAAAGCCGCGGTCGTGGCCGGGTCCCTCTCGCCGCCGGCGAAGGTCAGTGTCCTCGCCCCTTCTGCTGAAGGACGCTTTCCCTGCATCACATGCGGTGAAAGCGCCCTTCGCCGCATCAGACGCGGGGAAAGGCCCCTTCAGCCCCCGCACCTTTCGTGGGTTGCGGCAGTGAGGCCCATCACGTAGCGTCCCCGCCACGAACATGAAGTCGGTTCATGTTCGTGGCCGGGAGGTGCGACTCATGACGGTGAGCCGGAGGCGGGTTCTCGCGGGTGCGGCGGCGTTGCCCGTCGCGGCGGGCGTGCTCGGCGCCCAGCAGGCGCAAGCGGGTCCGGCACGGGGGTTCCGCGTCGGCGCCGGGCTCTCCGACGTCACCGGCCCGGCCGCCGAGAACGGCATGATGGGCTACTCGATGCCGCAGCAGCAGACCGCCGGCATCCACCTGCGCACCCGGGCGCGCGCCTTCGTGGTCGACGACGGCGCCAAGCGGATCGCCTTCGTCACCGCCGACCTCGGCGCGCTGTTCCAGTCCGTCCACCAGGGCGTGCTGCGCAAGCTCCAGGCCGCGTACGGCGACCTCTACACCGAGCAGAACGTCCTCCTCAACGCCACGCACACCCACTCCGCGTGCGGCGGGGATTCCCATTACGCCGCCTACGATCTGGCGATCCTGGGCTTCCAGCAGCAGGTGTACGACGCGCACGTCGACGGGATCTTCGAGGCGATCGCCCGGGCACACGCGAACCTCGCGCCCGGCTCCATCCGGCTCGGCCGCGCCGAACTGACCAAGGCCAGCGTCAACCGCTCACGCAAGGCCTTCGACCTGAACCCGCAGGCGGACAGGGACCACTTCCCGCAGGCCATCGACCCGGCCGTTACGGTCCTGCGCTTCAGCCAGAACGGCGTCGACGTCGGCGCGATCAGCTGGTTCGCCACGCACGGGACGTCGATGAGCAACGGCAACCACCTGATCAGCGGCGACAACAAGGGCTACGCCGCCTACGAGTGGGAGCACGACCACGCCGGCGTGCGGTACCTCGACGGGAACCCGCGGTTCGTCGCCGCCTTCCCGCAGACCAACACCGGCGACATGAGCCCGAACCTGAACCTCGAACCCGGCACCCCCGAAACCGAGTTCGAGAACACCCGCACCATCGGCGATCTCCAGTTCCGCGCGGCGAAGAGCGCCTTCGACGCCGCCGCGGAGGCTGTGACGGGCGGCGTGGACCACCGGATGTGCTACGTGGACATGTCCGACGTCGCCGTCGACGCGAAGTACACCCCGAACGGACGGCCGCAGCGCACCTGCACGGCCGCTATCGGGGTGTCGATGCTGGCGGGCAGCCGCGAGGACGGCCCCGGCCTGCCACTCCCCGAAGGCGTGAAGAACCCGTTCATCGACTGGCTCGGTGGCATCGACGCGCCGATCCCGCAGGCACTCGCGGACGCGCACGCGCCGAAGGTGATCGCGGTGCCGTTCGGCGCGATGAAGCCGTATCCGTGGACGCCGGAGGTCCTGCCGTTGCAGCTGGTCCGGATCGGGCAGCTGCATCTCGTGGCCGTGCCCGCCGAGCTGACCATCGTCGCCGGGCTGCGCCTGCGCCGGACCGTCGCCGCCGAACTCGGTGTCCCGCTGGAGAACGTGCTCGTCCAGGGGTACGCCAACGCGTACAGCCAGTACGTCACCACGCCCGAGGAGTACGACTCGCAGCAGTACGAAGGCGCGTCGACGCTGTACGGGCGGTACACGCTTCCGGCCTACCAGCAGGAGTTCGCCAAACTCGCGGCCGCGATGAAGGCGGGGACGGCGGTGCCGCACGGGCCGACGCCGCGGGACCTGCGCGGCAAGCTGATCAACTTCCAGCCCGGGGTCGTCTTCGACAGCCCGCCCGCGTTCAAGAACTTCGGTGACGTCCTTGTCGACGCGAAGAGCACCTACGCGCGCGGTGAGCAGGTCGCGGTCGAGTTCGTGACGGGACATCCGAAGAACGACCTGCGGCGCGGCGGTACCTTCCTGGAGATCCAGCGGCTGGTCGACGGCAAGTGGGTCCGGCACGCCGACGACGGCGACTGGGACACGAAGTACCACTGGGCACGGACGTTCGTCGCCGAATCGAAAGCCGTCGTCCACTGGAAGATCCCCGCGAACGCCCCGATCGGCAAATATCGCGTGATCCACTTCGGCAACTGGAAGAACGGCTGGAACGGGGCGATCTCCGCGTTCAGCGGGACTTCGCGGACGTTCGTCGTCTCCTGACACCGGAAGGGGCTTTCGTGCGGAAACTCGCCGTACTCGCCATCGCCGCCGCGATGTTCGCCGGAACCGCCGCGCCCGCCCAGGCGGCGGTCTCGGTGAAGGTCATGGCCTTCAACATCTGGCAGCTGCCCTGGATCGCCAGCCCGAACACTTCGGACAAACAGGCCAGGGCTCGCGCGGCGGAGGACGTCATCCGCGCGAACGACGCCGACGTCGTCGTCCTGGACGAGGCTTTCAGCGCCCAGGCGGAGGAACTGCGGACCCGGCTGAAGGACGTCTGGCCGTATCAGACCCCACTCGTCGGACAGCACTGTGGCACTTCGCCCGGCTGGACCACGGTGAACGGGAACTGCTCGAATTCCCCCGTCGTGGTCAATGGCGGGGTCACCGTGCTCAGCAAGGCACCGGTGACCGAGCAGCACCAGCTGGTCTTCCGCAATTCCTACTCCGGCACAGCGGACTACCTGTCCAACAAGGGTGCCGCGCTCGCCCGGCTGGTCGTCAACGGGAAGCCGGTGTGGATCGCGGGGACGCACATGCAGGCGGACGAGGGGCCGGAGACGCTGCCGAAGGCGCACGAGACCCGGATGGCGCAGCTCGGCGAGATCCGGGACCTGGTCACGAAATACGCCCCCGCGAGCGAGCCGGTCGTCATCGCGGGCGACCTGAACATCGAGTACTGGGCCGGGCAAACGCGCAAGGACTCCCTCGGCCGGACCCAGGTCCAGCAGGGCGAAGCCTTCCTCAGTGGCATCCTGCGCACGACGGGCGAAGGCGCGTACACCTTCGACGCGGCCACGAACCCGAACGCCGCGAAGTCCGTTCCGGCGACCTACCGTGACTCGCTGGACTACGTCGGAGCCGTGCACGCGGGCGGGCGTCCACGCGCCGCTGTCGGCCCGGTACAGCTCGTGCATTACGACGGTGGCACGATTCCCTCCGACCACTACCCGGTGGTGGCCAAGATCCAATACTGAGGCCTTCATCGGGAGAACCGCCTCGAGGAGGATCATGGCATCGCTGCCAGCACGGACGAGGTACCGCTACTCGCTCGGCTCGTTCGTCACCGGCGCCTTCGGCACGGTTCCCGGCCTGCTCCTCCTGAAGTACCTCACCGACACGATGGGCGTCGCGGCGGGCGTGGCCGGCCTGATCGTGTTCGTGCCCAAAGCGTGGGACGTGCTGTTCAACCCGATCGCGGGAAGGCTGTCGGACGCGGACATGGTCCGCACCGGCAGCCGCCGCCGATTCCTGCTCTACGGCGGAATCGGCGTTTCGATCCTCTTCGCGGCCCTGTTCGCGCATCCCGGCTTCGGCGGCCCGGTACCCGACGCGATCTACGTCGTCGTCGTGTTCCTGTTGTGCGCCACCGCGTACGCGTTCTTCCAGGTGCCGTTCAACGCACTGCCCGCCGAGCTGACGGACTCGGCCGAAGAGCGCACGAAGCTGACCAGCGTCCGGATCGGTTTCCTCGCGGTCGCCATCCTGGTCTCCGGCGGTGGCGCGCCCGCGATCACCGACCTCATCGGCGGTGTCGCCGGCTACCGGGTCATGGGTCTGTTCATCGCGGTGGTCATCCTGCTCGCGACGCTCGGCGTGTACTTCGGGCTCAAGGGCGCTCCCGTCGGCGCGCTGCGGCCGAACACGGTCAGCCCGCGCGAACTGCTCCGGACACTCGCGCAGTGGCGTCCGTTCCGCTGGCTGCTCGGCGTCTACTTCATCCAGGCGCTCGGCATCGGCACGGTGCTGGCCGCGATCCCGTTCTTCGCCGAGCGGATCCTCGGCAGCTCCGGCTACTCGACGGTCCTGTTCGTCGGATTCGTCGGTCCGGCGCTGCTGACCATGCCGCTGTGGCCGCGCCTCGGGGCGAGCGTCGGGAAGCTGGCCGGGTTCCGGATCGCCACCGCCGCGTTCGGCGTCGGCCTGCTGGGGCTTCTCGGCGCCGAGGTGTTCCCGTTCGCCGTCACGATGGTGTTCGTGGCCTTCTGCGGGGTCGGCTACGCGGGGATCTCGGTGTTTCCGCTGGCGATCCTGCCGGATCTGATCAGCGACGAGGAGGAGCGGACCGGCGAGACCAGGGCCGGGGTCGCGGCCGGCGTCTGGACGGCGTCGGAGACGCTGGGGCTCGCGCTCGGACCGGGTCTCTGGGGGCTGGTGCTGCAGTTCGGCGGCTATCAGTCCAGCCTCGACGCCAAGGTCGCGCAGCCGGACAGCGCGCTCACGGCGATCCTGCTCGGCGCGTCGATCCTCCCGGCCGTGCTGATCGTGCTGGGCATCCCGTTGCTGCGCAGGTCGGTGCTGGAGCGCCGCGCGTGACCGCCGAGGACGTCCTGAGGGAATTGCGGGAGCTGCGCGCCGGGGACTTGCCGACGCACGGAGGCCGGACGCTCGCATACGTCTACGACAGTGGTCTGTCCGAAGTGGACGAACTCGGCGCGGCGGCGCACAAGCTGGCGTCGTCGGCCAACGGGCTCGACCCGACGGCGTTCCCGAGTCTGCTTCGGATGGAGAACGACCTCGTCGGTACCGCCGCGCGTCTGCTGGGCGGTACGGCGGAGACGGTCGGTTCGGTGACCTCGGGCGGCACGGAGTCGTGCATGCTCGCCGTCCTGGCGGCCCGCGACGCGCGTCTCGACGTGGCCACGCCGAACATGGTGCTGCCCACGACCGCGCACGCGGCGTTCCACAAGGCGGCGCATTTCTTCGGTGTCCGCGTGGTTTCGGTGCCGGTCGATCCGGTGACCTTTCGCGCCGTCCCCGAAGCGATGGCCGCCGCGGTCGACGACAGCACGGTCCTCGTCGTCGCGAGCGCGCCGTCCTACGCCCACGGCGTCCTCGACCCGATCCCCGAGATCGCCGCGCTGCTGGACGGCGTCCGGTTCCACGTCGACGCCTGCATCGGCGGCTGGGTGCTGCCGTACTTGGGGCTCGGCCCGTTCGGCTTCGACGTCCCCGGCGTCACCAGCGTCTCGGTCGATCTGCACAAGTACGCCTACTGCCCGAAAGGCGTGTCGGTTCTCTTGCACGCCAACGCCGGCCTTCGCCGGCCGCAGTACTTCGCCAGCGCCGATTGGCCCGGCTACACGATGCTGAACACCACGCTGCAGAGCACGCGGTCCGGTGGCCCGCTCGCCGCGGCGTGGGCGGTCGTGCGCCACGTCGGCGACGAGGGTTACGCGAAGCTGGCTTCGGCGGCGCGGGACGCGGCCGTCGAGATCCGCGCCGGGATCGAGGCGCTGGACGGAGTGCGTGTCCTCGGTGATCCGGTGTCGACCCTGCTCGCGTTCACCGTGGCGGACGGCGCCGGGCTCGACCTGTTCACCGTCGCGGACGAGATGCGCGAGCGCGGCTGGTACGTCCAGCCGCAGTTCGCCCACGAGTCGTCGCCCGCGAACCTGCATCTGACCGTGACGGCCGCGAACCGGGGGAGCGAGGAGGAGTTCCTCGCCGATCTCGCCGCGTCGGTCGCGGCCGCCCGTGAAGCGGGGCCGGTCGTCATCGACCCACAGGTGGCCGAATTCGTCGCCGCCCTGGACCCGGCGACGTTGACGCCGGAGCAGTTCGCCGGGCTGCTGGCGGCCGCGGGACTCGGCGGCGCGGCCGGGCTGCCCATCCGGATGGCGGAGATCAACGCGTTGCTGGCCACGGCACCCGGGCCGTTGCGGGAGCGGCTGCTGCTGGAGTTCCTCGGCGCGCTGTACACGGCTTCCTGACTCGCCCTTGACGCAATCAGCCGGTTGCTATACAAAGTTATAGCAACCGATTGATTGCTACTTGAGGAGGCTGTCGTGGGATTCCCCGACCGGATCGAACGCACCGTCGAAATCGCCCACCCGCCCGCGAAGGTCTGGGCCGCGCTGACCACGGCCGAAGGCCTGGGCACCTGGTTCGGTAACCAGGCGAATATCGACCTGCGGCCTGGAGGTACGGCCGAGATGAAATGGGACGAGGGGCACAAGGCGAACATGCGCGTCGAGCGCGTCGAAGAGCCGGAGATCTTCGGCTTCACCTGGAACATCTACGGTCTGCCCGACGAGGACCCCCGTCGCACCTACGTCGAATTCACCCTGGTGCCGAACGACGGAGGTACGCGGCTCACCGTCGTCGAGTCCGGCTTCTCCCAGCTGCCGGACGAGGCACACCAGGTCGCGTTCGAAGGAAACACGAAGGGGTGGGCGGCCGAGCTGGGCGAACTGATCGAATACCTCGATGCCGCCTGACAACGAAACGATCGCCGAACAGGTCTTCGTCGCCTTGGCCGACCCGAGCAGGCGGAGCATTCTCGCCGTCCTCGCCTCGGGCGGCCCGGCCACGGCGACCGACCTGGCCGACCGGCTGCCGATCACGCGGCAGGCCATCGCCAAGCACCTCGCGCTGCTCACCGACGCGGGGCTGGTGATCCCGGAGCAGGGGGAGCGGCGCCGCGTCCGCTACCGGCTGCACTCGGCCCCGATGCAGGTCGCCCAGCAATTCCTCGCCGCGCTCGCCCGGGATTGGGACGGGCCGCTCGCGGCTCTGAAAGACCATCTGGAGGGTTCATCATGAGCTTCACGACGAGTTTCACCGTGGATCAGACGCCGCAGCAGGTCTTCGACGCCTTCACCGACGTCCGCCGGTGGTGGTCGGAAGAGATCGAGTTCACCGGGGACGAGTTCGAGTACCACTACGAAGAGGTGCACCGCTGCCGGATCCGGATCACCGAATCCGTGCCCGGCCGCAAGGTCTCCTGGCTGGTGCTGGAAAACCACTTCGACTTCACCCGCGACGAGACCGAATGGGTCGGCACCACGATCACGTTCGAGATCACCGAGAAGGACGGCAAGACCGAAGCGCGCTTCACCCATCACGGGCTGGTCCCGGAGTACGAATGCTTCGACGTCTGTCACAAGGCGTGGAGCTTTTACGTCGGCACCAGTCTGCGCGATTTGATCACCACCGGCGAAGGACAGCCGAACCGGCGAAGCGTCCTGCCCGCGGAGCTGGCGCGATGAACACGGTGACCGCGGCCGAATGGGAAGAAGCGCGCCTTCGGTTGCTGGTGAAGGAAAAGGAGCTGACCCGAGCCCGCGACGCGCTCGCCGCCGAGCGGCGCCGGATGCCGTGGCTCGCCGTCGAGAAGCCGTACGAGTTCGAGGGGCCGTCCGGCCGGGTGAACCTGCTCGACCTGTTCGAGGGACGCCGTCAGCTGATCGTCTACCGGGCCTTCTTCGACCCCGGCGTGGAAGGTTTCCCCGACCACGCCTGCAAAGGCTGCTCACTGGTGGCCGACCAGGTCGCGCACGTCGCGCATCTGAACGCCCGTGACACCACCCTGGCCTTCGTGTCCCGGGGCGGGCAATCGGACATCGCGCGGATGAAGGCGCGGATGGGCTGGACGATGCCGTGGTACACGATCGCCGGCGACTTCGACGTCGACTTCGGCGTGGACGAGTGGCACGGCACGAACGCCTTCATCCGCGAGGGTGACCAGGTGTTCCGGACCTATTTCGTCAACGATCGCGGCGACGAGGCGATGGGGAGCACGTGGAGCTACCTCGACATCACCGCGCTGGGGCGGCAGGAGGAGTGGGAGGACTCGCCGGAGGGCTATCCGCAGACACCGCCGTACGAGTGGTGGGACTGGCACGACGCCTACGAGGGTGCCCCTTCGTCCGGCGGCGGGTGCTGCTCGGGATCGTGACCCTGGGCTAGGGTCCGGCCGGTGGAGAGTCTGTTCTTGACCCGGGTGCTGGACGCGCTGCGCTCCGGAGGCGACCAGGTGCTGTTCGTCCAGGACGGCGTGAAGACCACCTACGCGCAGGCGTTCGACCTGGTGCGCCGGTTGTACGCGGGACTGCCGGAGGGCGGGGTGGTCGCCATCGACGCCGGCAACCGGCCGGAGACCGTCCTCCTGCAGATCGCCGCACAGCTGCGGGGTTCGACGGTGCTGCTCATCGCCGCGTCGGCGAGTTCGCCGGATCGCGTCGCCGCGGTCGAGGCGGCCGGGGTCACGACCCTGGTGACCGAGCGGCCGTCGGACTGGCCCGCCGTCGCGGCGCGCGTGATCACGCTCGACGAACTGACGGTCCGCGACGGGACCGACCCGGCCGGGCTGCCGGAGTCGGTCACCGTCATCTTCCCCACCGGCGGTACCACCGGGACGCCGAAACTCATCCGGCACAGCGGGATCTACGACGGGATGGCGCATATCTTCGCGCCGGATCCGGCGGGCCCGGGCCGCACGCTGCTGATCGCGCCGATGACGCATATGACCGGCAACGCCACCGTGCTGGGAGCGATCCTGCGGCGGGAGAGTGTCGTGCTGCTGCGGGGTTTCGACGCGGGCACCGTGCTGGACGCGATCGCGGAACACCGGATCACCGCGTTGTCCCTCACGCCCGCGCGCCTGGCCGAAGTGCTCGACCATCCGGCCATGACGTCGACCGACGTCAGCTGCGTGCGGCAGCTTTCGCTGGGTGCCGCTCCGCTACCGCCGAGGCGGCTGGCTCAGGCGCTCGAGGTGTTCGGGCCCGTGGTCGGGCAGGGCTACGGGCTCACCGAGGCGCCGATGATCGCGAGCATCTCCGCGGCGGAACTCGACGGCAGGCCGGAGCGGCTCGAGTCCGTGGGCCGGATCGTGCCGGGTATGGAGGCCAGGATCGACGACGGGGAGGTCCTGGTGCGCGGACTGTCCATGATGGTCGGGTACCACGGGTCGGCGCCGATCGGGGACGGCTGGCTGCGGACCGGTGATCTCGGGCGGTTCGACCACGAGGGGTACCTCTACCTGCTGGACCGGGCGAACGACGTCATCATCACCGGCGAGCACGGCACCAAGGTGTGCTCGACCGTGGTCGAGAACGCGCTCGCGCGGCATCCGCTGATCCGTTCCGCGGCCGTGTTCGGTGTGCCGGGGGAGGATGGCGAGGGCGAGCGGGTCCACGCCGTGGTGGTCGCCTCGGGGGCACTGTCGGCCGAAGAAGTCCGGGCACATGCCAGGGAGTTCTTCGGGCGTGAGCATTTCGTACCGTCCGATGTGGACTTCGCCGAGGCGCTGCCGCTGACGGCGATCGGCAAGGTGGACAAGCGGGCGCTCCGGGAGCCGTTCTGGGCCGGGCACGACCGCCGCATCGCCTGACCGGCCACCCGGTCGGGTGAGAGCGCTGCTGGACCGGTATCCCGGTGCTACGGTCCGCCTGATCAGGCATTTCCGCTCAGGAAGGACCCGGTCATGACCGCCGCGCACACCGAACACGCCGGCCATACGCACGCTCACGGCGAAGGATGCGGCCATGTCGCCGTACCCCACGGAGACCACGTCGACTACGTGCACGACGGGCACCTGCACCGTGCTCACGACGGGCATTTCGACGAGTGTGAAACGAGCGGCCACGTCCCGCACCAGGGTCACGACCACGCGCACGGCGAGGGCTGCGGTCATGTCGCGGTGCCGCACGGAGACCACGTCGACTACCTGCACGACGGCCACCGCCACGCCGCGCACGGGGACCACTACGACGACCACTGACCCTCGTCCTCGTGAGTGGTAAGGACGGTTCTAACCGTCCTTACCACTCACGAGACTTGACCCACCAGGCCACCGCCGCCCTTGCACGTCCCTGAAGTACGTGAAGGCCCCCTTCATTGCGTCTAGCGCAGTGAAGGGGGCCTTCACGTAGTTGGGAAGGTGTGAAGGTCGAGTTTCCTCGGCTCAGCCGAGGGAAGGAGGCCTTCACGGACTCTCGACCAACGGCAACGCCCAGTAGGTACCTAAGACACCCTCGGCTCTAACCGTCCTTACCACCCACGAGGAGTACTGCTCAGTGGACGTGCACCGCTTCCCACTGCGGGAACGGATCCGCTCCGGCCGGACCGGCGGCGAGGCAGGACCGCAGCGAGTCCAGCAGAGCATCCTTCTCCAGCCCCACGCCGATGAACACGAGCTCCTGCCGCGGCGCCTCCTCGACACCCTGCGGCTCGAACCGGGCGACCGAACCCGCCTGAGACCACAGCCCGGTCACCCCGGGCCGCGACGCCAGCGAGAAGAACCCCTTCGACCGCAGGACCGTCCCGAACTCCCCGGTATCGAGCCGCCCGATGAAGTTCCACAGCCGCTCGGCGTCGAAAGCGAGCGAGGCACGGAATACCACGCTGGAGATCCCGTACTCCTCCGTCTCCGGAACATGATCGCCGTTGAGCTCCGCCACCCAGCCGGGTGCCTCCTGCGCCCGCTCGACGTCGTAGCGCCCGGTGCCGAGCACCCGGTCGAGCGGGACCCGGCCGTGCGTCGAGACGACGACGTCGGCGGCCGGATTGAGCCGCCGCAGCACCGCCGTCAGCCGTTCGAGGGAGACGGCCGGGACCAGGTCCGCCTTGTTGAGCAAGAGGACGTCCGCGAACTCGATCTGGTCCATCAGCAGGTCGCTGACCGTCCGCTCGTCCCCGTCGTACTGGTCGAGCCCGCGTTCGGTCAGCGCGTCCCCGGCCGCCAGTTCCCGCTCGAAGTTCACCGCGTCGACCACGGTCACCATGGTGTCGAGCCGTGCGGCGTCCAGGAACGAGAACGTCGCCGCCACGGGCATCGGTTCGGAGATCCCGCTCGATTCGATGAGCAGGTAGTCGAACCGGCCGTCCTCGCACAGCCGCGAGACCTCTTCCAGCAAATCGTCGCGCAAGGTGCAGCAGATACAGCCGTTGGTCATCTCGACGAGCCGTTCCTCGGTGCGGGACAGGCTGTTCCCGTCCCGCACCAGCGCGGCGTCGATGTTGACCTCGCTCATGTCGTTCACGATCACCGCCACGCGCAGCCCGTCGCGGTTGGCGAGGACGTGGTTGAGCACGGTCGTCTTACCCGCCCCGAGGAAACCGGACAGCACCGTGACGGGCGTCGTCATTCCCCACCCTGGTGAAAATGCTTCATCAGCTTGCGTGGCACGAGTTTCGTCTCGCCGTTCACCTTGATCGGCACCAGATCCGGTACGGCCGCCTTCCACTGCGAACGCCGGGACCGGGTGTTGCTGCGCGACATCTTCCGCTTCGGGACGGCCATTACTTCGACCCTCCGCGGCGTCCGTAGCGGCGGTGGAACTTCTCGACCTGGCCCGCGCTGTCCATGATCCGCTGGTTGCCGGTCCAGAACGGGTGCGACCACGAGCTGATCTCGACGTTCACCAGCGGATAGGTGTTGCCGTCGCTCCATTCGATGGTCTGCTCCGAGGTGGCGGTGGAGCGTGTCAGGAAGGCGTCCCCAGTGGAGAGGTCCTTGAACACCACCGGGTGGTAGTCGGGGTGGATTCCCGGTTTCACTGCGTTTCGTCCTTTCGGTTCGACGCGTTCACGTCGTGCTTCTCAGGGTCGGTTTCCGTGTCCTCACACGGTTCTTCGTGCCACTCGCCGAACGGATCCGGGTATCGGAGCCATTCCTGCTCGCCGGCGGCGAGTTCCTCCTCGGTCAGCAGCGCCCCGTTCAGTGCGGCTTCGATCTCGTCCGGCGTGGCCTGATCCGTGACGACGACCAGTTCCTGCGCGCGGTCGCCGAACAGCGGGTCCCAGCGCAGGGAGGCGAGGGTGCGGCGTTCGGGGGAGACGTCGGCCCAGTCCGGACCGTCCGGGGCGGCGAGCCACGGCCCGGCATGCCCGACGCCGAGACCGCCGCCCGCGGACTCGATCCACAGCGCCATGTCGGGCTGGCTCGCCACCCAGAGCCGTCCCCTCGTGCGGACGACGCCGTCGAGCAGGACGTCGATCGCGTCGTGGAGGCGCTCCGGGTGGAACGGGCGTTGCGAGGTGAAGGTGAGCAGCCCGATGCCGCAGTCGGTGTGCAACGGCGGCTGGCCGCGCAGCAGCGGCCCGTGCATGTCGGTGACCTCGCCACGCCGGGCGTCGGACGGGACGGCGTCGAGCACGGTCTCTCCGTCCACAGTGGACAGCTCGACGCGCGGGATCGACGGTGCGACCCGGTCGAGCACGGCCGAAGCCTTCGCCGCGGACCAGGCGTCGGTCGCCGCGCCGGCGAGGACGAGCAGGTCGGCGAACTCGACCTGGGACAGCGCGACCTGGGCGACGGTGCGTTCGTCCTCGGGGCTGGCCCGCAGGTTCCGCTCGGCCAGGGTGTCGTCACCGGTGCTGTCGCCCAGCCAGCCCGCGCAGTCGACGACCGTCAGCACGGCCCGCAGGTCGACGTCCTCGATCACCGGCCGCTCGCCGACGAGGACGTTGTGCAACGCCCAGCTCACCGGCTCAGGCTCCATCGCCTCGTCGAGCCGCACCACGATGCGCCGCACCTGCGGCATCTGCGAGAGCTTGCGCAGCAGCGGCAGCAGGTCCTCTCGCAGTGTGCACGAGACGCAGCCGTGCGCCAATTCCAGGACGGTCAGCTGGTCGCGGTCGCCGAGCCGGATCCGCCGCCTGACCACTCCGGAGTGGATCTGCCTCAGGTCGTGGTGCACGACGGCGGTACCCGCCTCGGCGAGGCGCAGCCGCTCGGCGAGGTCGGCGTTCGGTCCCGGTGCGAGGCCACTGATCAGGACGAGGGGCACGCGGGGGTTGTCGGTCACTGAAGCTCCGGGGCGTCGAGGGCGTTCTGGTTCGGCTGTGTAGAGTAAATGAAAATGACAACCGATATCAACTCGGGAGGGTATATGTCCGCCGTGTGCCAGGTCACGGGCCGCAAACCGGGCTACGGGAAGCAGGTGTCGCATTCGCATCGGCGCACGTCCCGGCGCTGGGAGCCGAACCTGCAGGCCAAGCGGTACTTCGTGCCGAGCGAAGGACGCTGGGTACGGCTGCGGGTCTCGGTGAAGGGCATGAAGACCATCGACAAACGGGGGATCGAGGCCGTCGTGGCCGAGCTTCGCGCGAAAGGGGTGAAGCTCTGATGGCCAAGAGCACCGACATCCGGCCGATCATCAAGCTCCGCTCGACCGCCGGCACCGGCTATACGTACGTCACCAAGAAGAACCGGCGGAACGACCCGGACCGGATGGTGCTGCGCAAGTACGACCCGATCGCGCGCAAGCACGTCGAGTTCAAGGAGGAGCGCTGATGGCCAAGAAGTCGAAGATCGCCAAGAACGAGCAGCGCAAGGTCATCGCCGCCCGCTACGTCGAACGACGGCGTGAGCTGAAGGCCACCATCGCGTCGCCCTCCGCGTCGCCCGAGGAGAAGGCCGCGGCCGTGTCGGCCCTGCAGGCGATGCCGCGCGACGCCAGCGCGACCCGGATCCGCAACCGCGACACCGCCGACGGCCGCCCGCGTGGCTATCTGCGGAAGTTCGGGCTTTCGCGGGTCCGGATGCGGCAGATGGCGCACAACGGCGAACTGCCCGGCGTCACGAAGTCGAGCTGGTGAGCGCGATGGGCAAGGCGAACCGCGACCGTCCCTTCAAGCGCAAGACGAACATCTTGCACGCCAACAAGATCACCGAGGTCGACTGGAAGGACGCCGACCTGCTGCGGAAGTTCATCTCCGACCGCGGCAAGATCCGCGCCCGCCGGGTCACCGGGCTGACGCCCCAGCAGCAGAAGCAGGTCGCCACGGCGATCAAGAACGCCCGCGAGATGGCGTTGCTGCCCTACCCCAACGCGGGGCGCTGACGCCGCGGGTCCGGGCGGTGCGAGACGCCGCCCGGACCCGCGGCCTGTGGAAGAATCGCTCCCATGACGGAGAACCCCGGACAGGCCGAGGAATTCGATCCCGAACTGCTGGAGTTGTGGGCCAAGGTGTTCGGGTTCGCCCGCTCGGGGGCGACGGCCGAGATCGCCGCGTACGTCGACGCCGGCATTTCGGCGAACCTGACCAACGACCGGGGCGACACGCTGGTCATGCTCGCCGCCTACCACGGTCACGCCGAGACCGTCGCCGCGCTGATCGAACGCGGCGCCGACCCGAACCGCGAGAACGATCGGGGACAGAGCCCGCTGGCCGGCGCGGTGTTCAAGAACGAGCCCGAGGTCGTGAAAGCGCTACTGAAGGGCGGCGCGGACGCGACGGCGGGGGAGCCGTCGGCGCTCGACGCGGCCAGGATGTTCGGCAACACCGAGCTGCTGGCGCTGCTGGAGAGCTGAGGCGGTTCTCACTCGGATCGCGGTCCGGGGCGCTGAATCCTTACACTGCCCCGCATGGATGACCCGCATTACCTCTCCGGCCTCGACCTGGCCGGCCGTCGTGTCGTGATGATCGGTGGCGGGACGGTCGCCCAGCGCCGCCTGCCGCGGTTGATCAGCGCCGGCGCGCGGGTCGAACTGGTCTCGCCGCACACCACGCCGTCGGTGAGCGCCATGGCCGACGCAGGCGAGATCGTCTGGCACGAGCGCCGCTACACCGAAGGCGACCTCACCGACGCCTGGTACGCGCTGGCGTGCACGAACGATCCCGAGGTCAACGCCGCGGTCTGCGCCGAAGCCGAACGCGCGCGGGTGTTCTGTGTCCGCGCCGACGACGGCGACCTCGGCAGCGCGGTCACCCCCGCCTCGGGCAGGCACGGCGGACTGCTGGTCGGCGTGCTCTCCGGCGGTGAACCGCTGCGGTCGGCCACCGTCCGGGACAGCATTCTCGACGGGCTTCGTGCCGGAACCGTCGCCGACGGCCGCGTCCCGGAGGCCCACGGCGACCTCCCGGGTGTCGCCCTCGTGGGCGGTGGCCCCGGCGACCCGGAGCTGATCACCGTCCGCGGGCGCCGTCTCCTCGCCAGGGCCGACGTCGTCGTCGCCGACCGGCTGGCCCCGCGCGAACTGCTCGACGAACTCGCGCCCCACGTCGAGATCGTCGACGCCGCGAAGATCCCGTACGGCCGCGCGGCCAGCCAGGACGTGATCAACTCGACCCTGATCGAGCGGGCCAAGGCCGGCAAGTTCGTCGTGCGGCTCAAGGGCGGTGACCCGTACCTGTTCGGCCGGGGCTTCGAAGAAGTCCTGGCCTGCGCCGAAGCGGGTATCCCGGTGACGATGGTCCCCGGGATCACGAGCGCGTTCTCCGTGCCCGCCGCGGCGGACGTCCCGGTGACCCATCGCGGCGTCGCGCACGAGGTCGTGGTGGTGTCCGGGCACGTCGCACCGGACGACGAGAAGTCACTGGTGGACTGGGATCTGCTGGCGAAGATGCGCGGCACGATCGTGTTGATGATGGGCGTCGAGCGGCTCCCGCTGTTCGCCAAGGCGCTCCAGGCGGGGCGGCCGGGGGACACGCCGGTGGCGATCGTCGAGGATGGCACCATGCGCACGCAGCGGGTGCTCCGCTCCACTTTGGACAAGGTGGTCGAAGACGCCGCCACGGCCGGGGTCCGGCCGCCCGCGGTGATCGTGTTCGGACCGGTGGCGGGGCTGGCTCAGCCCTCGTAGCCGGGATCCGAGACGTAGAACCAGTCGGTCCCGTCGTCTCCGGAGGAGTCGAACTGCTCCGCCCGGATCAGCCCTGCCCGCAGCGCGACCCGTTGCGACGCGACGTTCTCCGGCCGGACGCGGGCGATCACGAGATCGTCCGGCCGGTGGACGCGGGCCCAGTCCACCGCCGCGGTGGCGGCCTCACTGGCATATCCGGCGCCCCAGGACGAGGGAAAGAAGCGATAGAAGAGGTTCAGCACCGGGCGTCGCCGGAAGCCGACGATCTTCACCCCGCAGAATCCCAGCGGGTCCGCCGAGTCGTGGCGCCGGACCGTCCAGTACCCGAAGCCGTACCGGTTCCATTGGTGCGACCAGCGGAGCAGTAGCAACTCCGCCTCTTTACGCGTCTCCACCAGGTCCGAGGGGTTGTGCGCGCAGGCCTTGGGGTCGGTGTGGAGCGCGAAGATCGCGTCGAGGTCTGCGGGGCCCGGGCGGCGCAGCAGCAGCCGCCCGGTCCGCAGTTCCTCCGCGTCGCGGACCGGCGCCGGGTCAGCGGTCATGACAGCGCGCGGAGAAGTCCGCGATGGCTTCGGTCAGGCGGGTCGGGTCGAAGCGCAACTCGACCGGGCTGCGGGCCTGGACGAACTCCGCCGCCGGCATGTCCGCGGCCAGCGTGTCGGCGTCGCCGAAGGGGTGGATCGGATCGCGCTCGTGCCCGATGACCAACGCCGGTGTCTCGATCTTGCGCCGGATGGACTTGGGCGGCGCGATCCGCCCGAAGAGCACGCCGTGCAGGAGTGCGGCCATCGGCGCGGGCTCCTGGGACAGCGTGTCGGTGACGACGTCGACCCACTGGTTGCCGTGCGGCACGAGCTTTGCCGCCAGCGCCACGCCCTGCACGGTCACCGGCAGGAACCGGGCGGCCATGAGCAGCGGCGCGAACGTGATCAGCCCCGCGACGATCGCGTTGTCCAGCACGGGCATCTCGACGACCAGGCCCAGCGCGCGTTCGGGGGCGGCGACGCCCACTTCGAGCGCGACGTTGGCGCCCAGGGACGTCCCGCCGACGACGGCCGCGTCGATCTCCAGGTGGTCGAGCAGCGCGACGGTCTGCTCGGCGAACGCGGGCATCGAATACAGCCAGGATTCGGTCGGCCGGTCCGAATCGCCGTGCCCGAGCAGGTCGAGGGTCACCACCCGGAAACCGGCGCGCGCCAGCCTGCGGGCGAGCGGGGCGTGCATCCGCCTCGTCAGCATGATGCCGTGGGTGAGGACGACCACCCGGTCACCGGAGCCGAACTCGGTGTAGGCGAGCCGGTGACCCTCATGGGTGAAGGATCCCGACAGTTCGATCGGCCGGGAAGATCGTTCGCGCCCGCGCGCGGTGCTCGGAGCGGGCAGGTCGGCGACCGCGGTGGCGCTGCTGGCCGGGCTCATGGTCCCACCGTCCTTCGTCGATCGTCGGGTACTCACCGGTAGTACTCGTCGGTATCAGGAAAGCATCTCGTGACCACCTCGGCACAGTGGCCGTTGGCAGCCTGTCAATCACATGAGTCAAGATGACCTCATGACCGCTACAGCTGACAGTCTTCCCGATCTCGTTTCGCTCAAGGTGGACATCGACGGGCACGTCGCCGAAGTGACGCTGCTCGGTCCGTCCAAGGGCAACGCGATGGGCCCCGATTTCTGGCGAGAGCTGCCGATCGTCTTCCGTGCGCTGGATGCGGACCCGCAGGTCAGGGCGGTCGTGCTGACCGGGAGCGGCAAGCACTTCTCTTACGGGCTCGACCTGCCCGCCATGATGCCCGGCTGGGGCGAAATGCTCGGCGGCGACGCGCTGGCCGGCCCGCGGACGAAGTTCCTCGACGAGGTCAAGACGCTCCAGGCGAGTGTGTCCTCGATCGCGGAATGCCGCAAACCGGTCATCGCGGCCATTTCCGGCTGGTGCATCGGCGGCGGTGTGGATGTGATCGCGGCCGCGGACATCCGCCTGGCGAGCGCCGACGCGAAGTTCAGCGTGCGTGAGGTCAAGGTCGCGATCGTGGCCGACCTCGGCAGCCTGCAGCGGCTCGCGCCGATCATCGGCGAGGGGCACCTGCGCGAACTGGCCCTGACCGGCAAGGACATCGACGCCGCCCGCGCGGAGAAGATCGGCCTGGTCAACGACGTCCACGCGGATCAGGACACCCTGCTGGCCGAAGCCCGCAAGCTGGCGGCCGAGATCGCCACGAACCCGCCGCTGGTCGTGCAGGGCACCAAGAACGTCCTGTCGGCCAACACCGAACGCCAGGTCGCGGACGGCCTGCGCTACGTCTCGGCCTGGAACGCGGCGTTCCTGCCCAGCAAGGACCTCGGCGAGGCCGTGCAGGCCTTCCTCGAGCGCCGCGCGCCCGAGTTCAAGGGAGAGTAGAAAGAACCGGCGGCCCACCAGCGGACCAGGAGGACGATCGTGAGCGCTTCGGAGGCATACCGCACGTTCCGCGAGGCACGGGACTACCTGTTAGCTCATCGCGAGGACTACGAAACCGCCTATCGCGACTTCACCTGGCCCCGGCCCGCCGAGTTCAACTGGGCGCTCGACTGGTTCGACGTCGTCGCAGCCGATCCGGCCAATCAGGACCGGTACGCGCTGTGGATCGTCGAAGAGGACGGCATCGAGAACCGCTGGACCTATCCGGAGATGGCGCGCCGGTCCGACCAGGTCGCGAACTGGCTGCGCTCACTCGGCGTGGCGAGGGGCGACCGGCTGATCCTGATGCTCGGCAACCAGGGCGAGCTGTGGCAGACGATCCTCGCCGCGATCAAACTGGGCGCCGTCATCATCCCGGCCTCGACCCTGCTCGGCCCGGCGGACCTCACCGACCGGGTCGAGCGGGGCGCGGCGAAGCACGTGGTGATCCGTTCCGTCGACGCGCACAAGTTCGAGAACGTCGAAGGTGACTACACGCGCATCGCCGTCGGTGAGCCCGTCGAGGGCTGGCGGTCCTTCGTGGACGCCTACGAGGAAGCGGACACCTTCACACCCGACGGCCCGACGGCGGCGGGCGACCCGCTCCTGCTGTACTTCACCTCGGGAACCACCGCGAAGCCGAAACTGGTGCAGCACACCCAGGTCTCGTACCCGGTCGGCCATCTGTCCACCATGTACTGGATCGGCCTCGAGCCCGGTGACGTCCACCTCAACATCTCGTCGCCCGGCTGGGCGAAACACGCGTGGAGCAACGTTTTCGCGCCGTGGAACGCCGAGGCGACCGTGTTCCTCTACAACTATGCGCGGTTCGACGCGGTTTCCTTGATGGCGCAGATGGACCGGTGCGGTATCACCAGCTTCTGCGCCCCGCCGACGGTGTGGCGGATGCTCATCCAAGCGGATCTGACCGTGCTGAAGACGCCGCCGCGCAAGGTGGTCGGCGCGGGCGAACCGCTCAACCCCGAAGTGATCGACCAGGTCGAAAAGGCTTGGGGCGTCACGATTCGCGACGGTTTCGGGCAGACGGAGAGCAGTGTCCAGATCGCCAACACGCCCGGGCAGGACGTCGTGCCGGGCTCGATGGGCCGCCCGATGCCGGGCTTCACCGTGGCGCTCGTGGACCCGGTCACCGGCGAACGGGCGCAGGAGGGCGAGATCTGCCTCGACCTCGAAAAGCGACCGGTCGGTCTGATGGCCGGGTACGCCGACGACGAGGAACGTTCCGCCGCGGCCTTCGCGAACGGCTTCTACCACACCGGGGACGTCGGATCGATCGACGAACGCGGCTACATCACCTACGTGGGCCGCACGGACGACGTCTTCAAGGCCTCGGACTACCGGATCTCGCCGTTCGAGCTGGAAAGTGTCCTGCTGGAACACGAAGCGGTCGCCGAAGCGGCCGTCGTCCCCGCGCCGGACCCGATCCGGCTCGCGGTGCCGAAGGCGTATGTCGTCCTGACGAACGGCCACGAACCGACGGCCGACACCGCGGTGTCCATCCTGGCTTTCTGCCGTGAACATCTGGCTCCGTACAAGCGAATCCGCCGGCTGGAGTTCACCGACCTGCCGAAGACGATCTCCGGCAAGATCCGGCGCGTCGAACTGCGCGGCCGCGAGAACGAGGCCGACGGGCGGCCGGCGGGGGAGTTCCGCGAGGAGGACTTCCCGCAGCTGAAGGGTTGACCGCGCGTGGCCTCGTGAGTGGTAAGGACGGTTAGAACCGTCCTTACCACTCACGAGACCAAGCAGGCTCACTGTGTGGGTCGAACGACCCACAGCGCGGTAGCAGGAACCGCGTTAGCATCCCGTGCAGTGAATCGTTGACAACCCGTGGGGGTCACGGGTCTCACCTTCCCTGCCTTGAAAGGTGTTCCTGTCATGCGCATTCGTTTCCTCCTGCCGATGCTCGCCCTGGTGGCCGGGCTCGGTACCGCGGTGGCCACCCCGGCCGCCGCCGATCCAGGCCCGGTGACGGCGGGCGAAGTCTCCGTCGCCGACGCCTGTTACTCCTGGGGACGCACGTTGTCCGAGGGCGCGTCCGGTGAGGACGTCCGGCAACTGCAGATCCGGGTCGCCGGCTACCCCGGTTACGGGGGTGTGCTCGCCATCGACGGCCAGTTCGGCGCGGGCACCAAGGCCGCGGTCACCCGTTTCCAGCAGGCGTACGGCCTGGCCGCGGACGGCATCGCCGGATCGGCGACGTTCACGAAGCTCTACGCGTTGCAGGACGACGACTGCACGCCGATCAACTTCACCTACGCCGAACTGAACCGGTGCAACTCCGACTGGTCGGGCGGCAACGTCTCAGCGGCGACGGCGAAGGCCAACGCACTGGTCTCGATGTGGAAGCTGCAGGCGATGCGGCACGCCATGGGCGACCGGCCGATCGACGTCAACGGTGGTTTCCGCAGCGTCGCGTGCAACAACGCCGTCGGCGGGGCGACCAACAGCCGTCACCTCTACGGCGACGCGGTCGACCTCGGGGCGGGCTCGCAGGGCTTCTGCGGGCTGGCCAAGCAGGCCCGCAACCACGGGTTCAGTGAGATCCTCGGCCCGGGCTACCCCGGACACAACGACCACACGCATGTGGCGCACCGGTCCACCCGGTTCTGGTCGGCGTCCTCCTGCGGGATCTGACCTCGTCACTCCCAGCGCCACAACGACGGCGGCCGTCCTCCCTTGGGGAGGGCGGCCGCGTGTTCGGTGGTGCGCCGCAAGCCGGGGACCCGCTCCATGGTCCGGCCGAGGTTGGCCGGATAGGGGCGGTCCCCGGTCAGCGCTTCGGTGACGTCCAGCGCCTGTGCCGTCGTGAAGATCCGCCCCAGCAGCCCGGCGGTGAAGGCGACGTCCCGCCACAGCCGTTCGGCCAGCATCGGACGGCAGTCCGCCACGATCCGGTCGTGGTCGAACGCCAGCGGCGGGACCTCGTCCAGCGGAGCCCACACCACGTTCCCCGGCTCGTCGAGGGCGGGATCCACCGTGGCCCACAAGGCGATGGAGAGCGTGGGACCGCGGGGGTCACGGTTCGGCTCGTCGAAGGTGGCGAGCTGTCCCGTCGCCGAAAGCGCGTCTGACGGCAGGCCGAGTTTGCCGACCACCGCCCGGTGCGCCGCCTCCCTCAGCCGTTCCCCGAGTCCGAGCAGTACCCCGGGCAAGGCGAGTTCCCCCGCGAAGGGCTCGGCGGCTCGCGGCGCGATTCCCAGCAGCACTTTCCTGGTGCCGGGCGCGAACCGCACCACGAGCACGTCAACGGACACCGGCGTCGACTCGATCACGCGTTGATTGTCGACCTTGCCTCGGTGACCCGGTAACCGGCCCTGTCCGGGCCGTACCCGGCGACGGCCACCGGCAGCCGCTCGCCGAACCACGCCAGCGGATCCGGCAGGTCGACGGCGGGGGAGCCGTCCGCGGGTACGACCTTCAGCCCGGTCGCGTCGAGATGGGTCACCGCGAGCGCGTCCACGCCGTCGCAGGCCGCGACCGCGTACTCCAGCAGGGCCGCGTCGAGATGGCCCGCCCGCCACGCGCCTTGGAATTCGCCGGTTTCGTTGTGCGCCTCCGGAAAGCGGGCGAGCACGGCGGCGGACTCGGTCGGCAGCGGTCCCGCGCCATGCCGGGTGAGATACGTCCGCGTGACACCCAGGACGGCGTGCGGGCGCGCGCCCAGCAGTGCGCGGGCGTTGTGCGGCGTGGTGGTGGACCAGGTCGTATGCGGATGGAATCCGTGGTGCTGGTCGAGGAGAGCCCCCTGCGCTCCCTCGAAGACCAGCCGTCCGGAATCCGCCAGCCGCCCCGTTTCGTCCCCGTCGGTGATCCGCACCGCGTCCGCGAAATCGCGGTACAGCGCCACCAGTTCGTCCACACTGTGCGGTGGCGTGGCGAGGGGGGCGTAGAACCGTGCGAGCGCGTCCAGCTTGCGCCGCAACACCGACGGCCGGGCACAGTCGGCGACCGTGGGCGCTTCCCCCGGCGTCCCGATCACCTCCTGGCTCTCCACCACGTCACCCGGCGCGGCCCCGGGCAACAGCGAGTACCAGACGGTCTCGCCGATGCCCTTCCCGCACGAGCCGTGCCGGTTCGCGCCCCGGGCTTCCTCCCGTGCCCGGTTGGCGTGGATGTGGAACGGGGTCGTGAGCAGGGCCCGGCCGTCCACGCTCAGCAACGCGAGCGGATTCCGGACGCCGACCGCTTCGAGCCGCCGAGCTTCGGCGGCCAGCGCGAACGGCTCGACCAGCACGAATCGCGACAGATGGGTGGGCACGCCGGCGAACGTGCCGGCCCCGAACTGGCTGAACGTGTGGTGCCGCCCGTCCACGACGACGTTGTGCGCGGCCTGCGCGCCGCCGTTGAAACGGACCACGGCGGTGGTGGGCCGGGCGGCGCAGAGCGCGTCGACCACCGCGCCCTTGCCTTCGTCGCCGAAGCCGAGCCCGACCACCACCACGTGTCCGTCCAGGAGATTCATCGCAACACCACGTCGCTCGGCCCGCCCGGCTCCGGCACCGCCGAGGTGACGACCGATTTGGTACCCAGCTTCGCCAGCGCCTTGCCGACCGCCTTGCTTTCGGCGACCGAGCCGACGTCCGCGAGATCGGCGAGCGCCCGGTCGACGTCGACGACCCGCTCTTCCAGCCCGATGGTGGCCGCGATCAGTTCGCACACCGCGCCGGGATCGTCGAGCTTCAGGAAGTTCTGACCCAGCAGACCGCTCCAGTGTTCGCCGATCTCCGGGTCGTTGTAGTACGACGACTGGTTCGGCAGCACGAAGTAGACGTGCCACTTGCGGGCCAGCTCCCGGTACACCGAGGCCGGGTCGATGTCCTCGCGCACGTCGTCCCCGATCACGCGGCGGATGTGGCGTGCCTCCAGCGCGGGTTTGTTCAGCTCGTCGCCGATGATGAACAGGTAGCCCTTGCGGCCCCGGTTCTGCCACGCGTCGGTCACGACGTGCCGGGCCATGAAGTAGGCGGCCAGTTCGTAGGACTCGCTCTTCTGCCCGCCGCCACCGCCTTCGAGGAAGATCGTGCGCAGCTGCTCGTCCATCCGGTTGTCCGATTCGAACTGCCCGACCTGCAAGGGAACCCGGTCGCTGTCGGCGTCGCCGATCGCGCCGAACATCACCTGCGGGTCGGCCAGGTACCCCCGGCGCTTCAGCAGGCCGTGCAGTTTGCCGAGCTTGCCCTGCATGACCCGCGGCACCCGGCGCATCGAGCCGGTGACGTCGAACAGCACCGCGATCGGCGTCGAATCGGCGTGGTCGGCCGAATCCCGGCATTCCCGGACCGCGTTCAGCGGGTCGAGCGCCGGTGCGACCTTCCAGTCTTTGGCGGGCTTGGAGCGGAGATCGGCGGTGTAGCCGAAGTCGTCCTCGCCCTTGGCCTTCCGGAAGGTCTTCGCGGCGGCGTAGGCGTTGTCGTCCCAGTGTCCGTGTCCCATGGTCAGGCTCCTGTCTCGGGGATGGTGAAGGGTCGGAAGGTGCGGGGGCCGTAGAGGTCGTCGAGCAGCGCGTCGTATTCGTCGAGCAGATCGGCGGCGTCGGGGCGTTGTGCCGGGGCCTCCTGTGTGCACCAAGTCGCGAACTCACGTTGGCGGGTTTCGTCCGGTGCCAGGAGTTCCAGCATCATGCGGTGAAGCATGTGGACGTCGGTCGCCGCGGTCACCGGTAGTCCTTTGTGGACTTCCGGTGGGTACTGGACGGACTTGTCCGCCGCCAGCGGGAGCACACCGTCCTCGACCGCGAAGGACCAGCCGACGACGACGATGCCGTGCCGCTCCGGATGGACGAGCACGTTGTCCGCGGTGAGGTGCCCGTGAACGACGCCCGCGCGATGCGCGCCCGCCACGGCACGCAGGAGGCGACGGTGCATCCACGCGTAGTCGCGGCCGTCGAGCCCGCCGGGAAAGGCCTTCCCGATATCGGCGAGGGTGACGAACCCGTCGACGAGCGGATCGAGGACGCTGAACGCGCGGTCACCCCTGGCCACCGGACCCGAGGTGTCCAGCAGTCGCGGGTAGTAGGGGCGCAGCCACCGGTGCCGTTCGGTGAAGCCGTCGAGCGTGCGCAGCGCCGCCCATTCCGCGTGGATCAGCGGGTTGAGCGCCGGTTCGCGGACGAGTTTCACCAGATACGGCCCGGTGGTCAGGTAGGTCGTCGCGACGCTGCCCACCGCGTGCGGCGAGGTGAGGGTGTAGGCGGACGTCGCCGTGGTGACCGTCTGGCGCCGGGCGCGTTTCCAGTCGTCGTGGAGGCGGTTGAGGATCGCGGCGGCGCGGTGGGCGCGCTCGTCGCCGGGGTTGCGGTCGGGGTGGAGCACGGCCGCCAGTTCGCGGTAGCGATGGCGGGCGAACAGAGCGGCCGCGTCGACCGTGTTCTCGATCAGCGTCACGGCGTCTTCCCTGGTGAGCATAGTTTGAGTCTAGACGACTCTTACTGGGGATCGCAAGGGGGTGGGTACAAATCCCGTGCCGTGCGGCGGCGTCGGCCAATAAGCTGGCCGAGCCGGACAGGGGGTGTTGGTGGTCTTCCCGGAACTGGATCGGAAAGACGAGCGGCGAACGAACGCGATGATCCTCGCGTTCGTGATCGGGGTCGTCTGGGGGGCTGTCGCGGCCTTCGCCGGACGATGGGCCGTCGAAGGGCTGGCCGGCACTTACGACGTGCGCGCGGTGGTCTCGGAGTGGAACTCCAAGACCACTGAAGGACAGGACGGCCCGCATACCACCTACGACGTCCTGGCGATCACCGAAGACGGCCGCGCGATCGAAGTGCCGACGCGAGACGCGTTCGGCCTCGCTGATCCGGTGGTCGCCCGGCTTTCGTCGGTGACGGACAGGGTGTTGTCCGTGCGAGGGGCGGACAAGGTCGTGGAAGCCCACCATCCGTGGGAAAAGATCGCGGCGATGTCCCTCGGCTTGGCGCTCCTGGTGCTCGCGGCCGTCGTACTGGTCAAAGTGGCGAGACCGGGGGCCGCGCGGAAGTCGCCGCCGTTCCTGGCCGGGCTGGCCTTCGCCGCGTTCGTCGTGCTGACGCCGGTCGGGTTCGGCGGGACGGCTTACCGTGAGGCGGCCGACCCGGTCCCGAATTTCTGGGAACTCCGTCGCGACTTATGGGGGCCGCCGCCGGTGTTCGCCCGTGGACAGACCGCCGTGTCCGGGGAGGCGGCGGTGCGTGTGCTCGACAGCAGGCCTGGGCCGCCGGAGGGAGCCGAGGCCTGGCTGAGCGGATTCCACGTCCTCACTTTGCGGATCGAGGCGTCCCGCCTCGGCGACACGGCACTGGAGCTGTCGGCCGACGAACACGGTGAGCCGGAGCGGGTCAAGGATTGCGCGGGCGCACCCGGCGCTTTCGACGGCACCACGGGTCTCGTCTGTTTCGTGGTCCCGCCCGGGTATCGGCCCGAGTACCTTCTCGTCGGCGAACTCGAACGCGAAGTCCTGCTGAGGCTCCAGTGAACGACTGAAGGGGCCCAGTGCCGGAAAAAGCGCGGACCCCCCCATGTCGCTCAGTAGCGGGTCGCTTCGATCTGGCGCTCGTCCTCGGTCGAGCAGCTCGTCACCGGATCGTTCGGCCCGCTCCCGCATGTCCAGGCCCCGACCACCACGGGACCGGGTCCCTGCGGTGACGCCGCCTCGGCGGGCGTCAGCTTGGCGAAATAGTCCGTGAGCACCTGTGTCGCTTCCGCGCACTCGGCCTTCCCGCGCACGACGACCTTGTTCTTCGCACCCTGGAAGCCGGTGACCTCGCCGCAGGGCGTACCGGCCAGGACCTGGTCGGCCGTGGGGGCGGGAGACGGCGGCGGCGCGGTCGCGGGAGCGGGATCGGCGCCGCAACCGCTCAGCAGGACGACGGCGAGCGCGGCGGGAAGTACGGCGAGGCTCTTCATGGGCCCTTCTTCTCGGGGATGGTTCATTCGACGGGGACGACGGCGGCGAACACGTTCTGTTCGCCCTTGCTGCAACTGGTGCCGCCTTGCGCGGCGGGAGCGCCGGAGACGCACAGCCAGCCCTCCACGGTCTCGCTGACCGGTTCGTCCGAGCCCGCGGACTGGCGTCCGGCGATCGTCTTGTGGAACGAGGCGACGATCCCGGTCGCGTCCGCGCAGGACACCCCGGGGCCGTTGAGCACCTGCAGGGTCAGTCCGCTCGCCGCGGTCACCGTTCCGCACGATCCCTGTACCGGTTCAGCGGGTTTCGGTTCGGGGGCGGGATTCGGGGCGGTGGACGGACTCGGCGCGGTTTGCGAGGGGATCGGCGGCACCGGCGCGCTGGACACGGCCGAGGAGAGCGTGGACGACGGAGAGACCGACATCGAGGTGACAGGCGGTGGCGGGTCTTCGCCCGAACAGGCGGCGAGCGTTCCGGTGGCGGCGCAGGCCGCGAACAGGCGCCGCCACGTTCCCGTGGTCGTGGAGACGGGCAAGGCGATCCTTTCGTCGGCCGGTCGTGGCCGGCCCATTCTGACCCGGCCGGGCCCGAACCCGTGGCATTGAGCCACGTTCGATTCGCGGGAGGCTATCGCGCCGACGGGCGGGCGGTCCGCGAGGACCGCCGAATCACTGTCCATTGTGGACAATTAACATGCCGTTCACAGCGCGACAACACCCTGCTGTCGTTGCGAACCGATCGGACGAATCCGCGCCGGATCCGTTAACACGAGGCCCCGTTCTGCCGAAAACAAAGGTAGCGCTCCGGCGTGTCCCAGTCCCCGTCACGAAACCGTGAGAGTGATGAAGACCGACGAACAGACCGACCCCGCGTCACCCCAGGCCACCGCACCGGCGAGCACGGAGCTGCCGCCGACGGCACCGTGCACCGTCGTCTGGTGTGGCGGCCGCCCGTACGTCCTCGAGACCTCCGCCGGCCACAACCGCTGGGTGGGCACCGACCACCGGGGCAGGCCCGTGGCGCTGACCAGCGCGGACCTGCAACGCCGAGGCTGGACCCACACCCGGGCCAGCTGACGGGGGAGGACCTGCCGCCGCTGGATAGGCTGAGCGGGTGAGTACGCCCCCCGAACCGAGCGTGACCAGCGAAGAAGCCTCCTTGCTGCGGCAGGCCCTGAACGTTCCCAACATGCTTTCGATCCTCCGGCTCGCCGGGGTGCCGGTCTTCCTGTGGCTGCTCCTCGGTCCGAAGGAGGACGGCTGGGCGCTCGCGCTGCTCGTGTTCAGCGCGCTCACCGACTGGCTCGACGGCAAACTCGCCCGCTGGCTCAACCAGATGTCCCGGCTAGGCCGGCTGCTCGACCCCGCCGCCGACCGGCTCTACATCCTCGCGACCCTCATCGCCTTCTTGATCCGCGACATCATCCCGTGGTGGCTGGTGGTCCCGCTGGTCGTCCGCGAGGCCGTTCTCGGGGTCTGCGTGCTGCTGCTGCGGCATCGCGGATTCGCCCCGCCGGAGGTCACCTACATCGGCAAGGGCGCCACCTTCGTCCTGATGTACGCCTTCCCGTTCTTGCTGCTCACCCAGGGCGGATCCGACATCGCCGCGATCGCCAGGCCGATCGGATACGCCTTCACGGCGTGGGGTGCGGTCCTGTACGTCTATTCAGGCGTGTTGTACGTCGTCCAGACGGCGCGGGCGCTGCGAACGGCCGGACCCGGCGAGTTGCGGGAGGCGGCGGGCGCGTGACCCGGCGGGATGGGAAACTGCGCGCGTCGGTTTCGAGTGAGGGCTGAGAAAGGGGAGCGGCGTTGTCCACTCCAGAAGAACTGCGGTACACCGAGGAGCACGAGTGGGTCTCCGTGCGCGATGGCGGGCTCGTGCGCGTGGGCATCACGGAGTACGCCCAGGATCAGCTCGGTGACGTGGTGTTCGTCGAACTTCCCGAGGTCGGCAAGCAGGTCGGCTCGGGCGACGCGTTCGGCGAGGTCGAGTCGACCAAGAGCGTTTCGGAGCTGTTCGCCCCGCTCGACGGCGAGGTGGTCGCGGTCAACGACGCGGTGACCGAGTCACCCGAGCTGATCAACAGCGACCCCTACGGCGAGGGCTGGCTGATCGAACTCCGTCTCGACGACGCGAGCTCGGTGGAACCCCTGCTGGAGGCCGAGGCGTACCAGGCCCTGATCAAGGAATAGCCGCAGGCCGCGGCCCTTCGGGAAGAGTAGGGGGAGCCGCGGGCCGGAGATTCGATCAGGCACGGTACGTTTGACTCCACACGTTCTTGAGTAGTGGCAACACACATGCGTTAGGAGAGCTCAGGTGAGCACGAACGACGGGCCCGGCGTTCCCCCGGAGCAGTCTCCGGAGCGGACTTCTGTCTTCCGGGCCGACTTCCTGGCCGACGTCGAAGGCACTGAGGCTCCTCCGGCTGCCGAGGCCCCCGTCCAGGGTGTGGACGCGCTGCCCGCGGGTTCGGCGCTGCTGGTCGTCAAGCGGGGCCCGAACGCGGGTTCGCGCTTCCTGCTGGACCGCGACACCACCAGCGCGGGACGGCACCCGGACAGTGACATCTTCCTCGACGACGTCACGGTCTCCCGGCGGCACGCCGAGTTCCGCCGTGAGGGTGGCGAGTTCGTCGTCATCGACGTCGGCAGCCTCAACGGCACCTACGTCAACCGCGAGCCGGTCGACCAGGCCGTCCTCGCCGGTGGCGACGAGGTTCAGATCGGCAAGTTCCGCCTGGTCTTCCTGACCGGCCCGGGATCCGGGGGCCAGGGGGCACGGTGACGGCGGCCGGGCGGCCTGATCGGGATGCGTCGCAGCGCGATGGGTTGAGCATCGGGGCCGTGCTGGCACAGCTGCGCGGCGACTTTCCCGATGTCACCATCTCCAAGATCCGGTTCCTCGAGGCGGAGGGTCTGGTCCAGCCGGGCCGGACCCCGTCGGGGTACCGGCAGTTCGCTCCGGCGGACGTGGAGCGGTTGCGATTCGTCCTGTCCGCCCAGCGGGATCACTACCTTCCGCTGAAGGTCATCAAGGAACAGCTGGACGCGGCGGATCAGGGCGCCGCGCCCGCTGAGCACAGCGCGGCGATGCCCCGCCTGCCGCGGAAACTCGTGTCACTCGACGCCCCCGGGGAGAACGGCGGACTGCCGTCCCCGGGGGACTTCGAGACCGACCGCGAGATCAGGCTGACCGAGGAAGATCTCCTCCGCCAGGCCGGAATCGATGCCGCCACCCTGGCTGAGCTGCGGCAATACGGTCTTGTTCGCCCAGGCGCGGCGGGGTTCTTCGACCCGGACGCGGTCCTCGTCGCGAAGACCGTGAAGGCGATGACCGAATTCGGTATCGAGCCGAGACATCTGCGTGCCTTCCGGGCCGCGGCGGATCGCGAGGTCGGCCTGCTGGAGCAGATCGTGACCCCGGTGTATCGGCATCGTGACGAGGACGCCCAGGCGAGGGGCGACGAGGTCGTCCGGGAGCTGGCCGCCTTGACCGTGGCGTTGCACACGCTCTTGGTGAAGGCGGGAATACGGGCTGTCACAGGCGGTTGAACGGGTTCGGGCGGCCGGGAGCCGTTGTGCGGCCACTTGTCAATGCCTGAATCTTGGGCACCCTATGCCGTACCGTGAGAGTCGGGTTTGCCACGGGCGAACCGAGAATGTCGGAGACAGCGAGCACAGCGCTCGGAAGACGGGTAGCGTCGGGACTACCGTCGCTTGGTCGTCGAGACAAGCGTTGCAGCCCGTGCGCACGAGAGGGAGGCGAAGCCCGATGAGCGAGATGCGCGTCGTCGGCGTGCGGGTGGAGCTACCCGCGAATCAGCCGATCTTGTTGCTGCGGGAAACCGAAGGCGAGCGTTACCTGCCGATCTGGATCGGCTCGGTCGAGGCCACCGCCATCGCCTTGGAGCAGCAGGGAGTCCGCCCGGCCCGCCCGCTCACCCATGACCTGCTCAAGGAGGTCATCGGAGCGTTGGGTCGTGAGCTGGAACAGGTCGTCATCACCGATCTGAAGGAAGGCACGTTCTTCGCGGAACTGGTCTTCGACGGGAACATCCGGGTTTCGGCGCGGCCGAGCGATTCGGTGGCGCTGGCGCTGCGGGTGGGGGTGCCCATCCACGCCGTGGACGCGGTGCTGGAGGAGGCGGGCCTCATCATCCCCGACGAGCAGGAGGACGAGGTCGAGAAGTTCCGCGAGTTCCTCGACTCGGTCTCGCCGGAGGACTTCCGCGGCGCGGACACCTGATCCTGAGACTTGACCGAAGGGGCGGCGCCGGAGGGTGCCGCCCCTTCTTTCATGCGTATTCAGTCCTCTGAACGTGTCTCAGGCCGCGGTCGCCTTGACGAACAGGTCCGCCAGCTCCCGCCCGTACCGCTCCAGGTCCAGCTTCGGATCCGCCGCGAACTTCGCCGCGACGCCGTCGATGGCCTGCGCGATCGACAGCGCCATCACGTCCGGCGCGAAGCCACCGAAGGCGCCTTCCTGCTGTCCCTGCCGGAGCTGACGTTCGAGCCGGCCGGTCCGGAACTCCTCGACGATCGGCGCCGACATGAACCAGCCTTCGGCGTCCGAGCCGCTCGAAGCCATCTCGACCATGACCCGCACCAGTTCCGGGTACGAGCCGAGGAACGCGATCTCCGACTCGATGTAACCGCGCAGCAGCCCGGCCCGGTCGGTCGTGCCCTGGATCCGCTCTTCGAGGAACTTGTCCTTCATCCCGGTCGCGGTGGTGACCACGGCCTGCATCAGGCCCGCCTTGTTGGTGAAGTGGTACGAGATGATCCGGGTGCTGGACAGCCCGGCCCGCTCCTTGATCTTCGCGAACGACGTCTTGTGGTAGCCGAGGTCGGAGATCGTCGCGATCGTGGCGCCGATGATCTGGGCCCGCCGGGCCGCCTCGGTGACCGAGAGCCCCAGCTCCGCCTGGACCTCTTGCATGGCACTCTGAGTGGAGGCATTTACTTGCATGAGTAAAAAATAACACGGCTGAGTAAAAGTGGCAACCTTGCCGCCGAATGGGGGACTGTGCTCGACAAGCCTCAAGAAGAGCTTGAGGCCGACCGCGCGTCGCGTTGACCGCTTTGCCGGACGCGCTTACCGTCAATGAAGGTGAATCGCCAAGGTGTGATTCGGATGTCTGGGGCATTCGTCTTGACGAGGAACTCCGGTGCGGGCTCACGTGGGTCCGCGCGGCTTTGTTCGCCGGCCGCCAGGCCGGGCGAGGGGAGGCATGGCGTGGTCGAGGCTGGTAGCCCTCAAGAGCCGCTCGTTCCGGTCGCTGACGGCGAGCAGGGCGAGCTGTTCCCCGACTCTTCCCTCCCGGACGAACTCGTCGGTTACCGCGGCCCCGCCGCCTGCCAGATCGCCGGGATCACCTACCGGCAGCTCGACTACTGGGCCCGCACGAAGCTGGTCGCGCCGAGTATCCGCACGGCGCACGGCTCCGGTTCGCAGCGGCTCTACTCGTTCAAGGACATCCTGGTCCTGAAGGTCGTCAAGCGGCTGCTGGACACCGGCGTCTCCCTGCAGAACATCCGCGTCGCCGTCGACCACCTGCGCCTGCGCGGCGTCCGCGACCTCGCCAAGGTCACCCTGTTCTCCGACGGCACCACCGTCTATGAGTGCACTTCGCCCGAAGAGATCGTCGATTTACTCCAGGGCGGGCAGGGTGTCTTCGGGATCGCGGTCAGCGGCGCGATGCAGGAGATCAGCGGCACCATCCACGAGTTCCCGGCCGAGCGGGCCGACGGCGGCGTGATCGAAACGGTCACGCCGGACGAGCTCACGCAGCGCCGTAACGCACGTCGCACCGGCTGATCATGAAGCCACGCGGGCGGCAGGGTAGGCTCACTTCCGCGGTCGACGAATCCGCGCGGGAGAGACCGAGCCGATAACCGTTGAGCTCGGCGCCGAAGGAGCAAGTCCTCCCCGGAACCTCTCAGGCACCCTGGACCGCGCGGAAGAGACGCCTCTGGAAAGCGGTTCGCCAGGTCACAGCCTGGCGGCCCCGCCGACGGTGCAAGCCCGGCTCAACACTCGGGTGAAACTCTCAGGCGCCCCCACGGGGGTACGGACAGAGTGGGGAGGGCCAGGACAATCGTCCCGGCCCCACCCCCGCGTCTTGGGAGGTCCCCGATGGAGCCCGTTTCACTGGCCGCTCTCGAATCCGGAGCCCCCTTCGCGGACCGGCACATCGGTCCCGGCACCGAAGAACTCGCGCGCATCCTCGACGTCGTCGGTGTCGCCTCCCTCGATGAACTCGCCGAGCGGGCCGTCCCCGCGTCGCTGCGGGAGTCCGCGGCACCGCCCGATCTGCCGCCGCCCGCCACCGAGACCGGAGCGCTCGCCGAACTCCGCGCGCTGGCCGCGCGCAACCGCCCGATGGTCCAGATGATCGGCCTCGGCTACCACGACACCGTGACCCCGCCGGTGATCCGCCGGAACGTGCTGGAGAGCCCGGCCTGGTACACCGCGTACACGCCGTATCAGCCGGAGATCTCGCAGGGCCGGCTCGAAGCGCTGCTGAACTTCCAGACCATGGTCTCCGACCTGACCGGCCTGCCGATCGCAGGAGCCTCCATGCTGGACGAGGCGACCGCCGCGGCGGAGGCGATGATGCTGGTCCGCCGGGCGGGCAAGGCGAAGTCGAACCGGTTCGTGGTCGACGAGGACACCCTTCCGCAGACGATCGAGGTCCTGCGCACCCGCGCCGAACCGCTCGGCATCGAGCTGGTGACCGCGGATCTGTCCCAGGGCATCACCGGGCTCGGGCTCGGCGGCGACTTCTTCGGAGTGCTGTTGTCGTATCCCGGCGCATCGGGCGTCGTCCGAGAATGGGACCACACCATCGCCGAGGCCAAGGCGCTGGACGCGGCGGTGGTGATGGCCGCGGATCCGCTGGCGCTGACCCTCCTGCGGTCGCCCGGTGAGCTCGGCGCCGACGTCGCGATCGGATCCACACAGCGCTTCGGCGTTCCGATGGGCTTCGGCGGACCGCACGCGGCGTACCTCGCCGTCCGGCAGGGGCTCGAACGGCAGCTGCCCGGAAGGCTGGTCGGGGTGTCGAAGGACGCCGACGGCGCGCCCGCGTACCGGCTCGCGCTCCAGACCCGCGAGCAGCACATCCGCCGCGAGAAGGCGACGAGCAACATCTGCACCGCCCAGGTGCTGCTGGCGGTGATCGCGTCGATGTACGCGGTCTACCACGGTCCCGAAGGCCTGCGCGCCATCGCCAACCGCGCCCACCGGATGGCCACGGTGCTCGCGGCGGGGCTCGCCGAGAGCGGTGTCGACGTCGTGCACTGCGAATTCTTCGACACCGTCATGGTCGCCGTCCCCGGCCGCGCGACGGGAGTCGTCGCCACCGCGAGGGAACTCGGGGTCAACCTGCGGCTCGTGGACGCGGACCACGTCGCCGTCGCCTGCGACGAGACGACGACCCGTGAACACCTTTCCCTGGTGTGGAAGGCGTTCGGGGTCTCGGTGTCCGATGTGGACTCGCTCGACGCGGACACCGCGGACGGCTTCCCGCCGGATCTGCGCCGCACCAGCGACTACCTGACGCATCCGGTCTTCC